>JAQXEH010000066.1 GCA_029250925.1 Hellea sp. | reverse complement strand
AAAGTTAAATTTCAATTTCTTGCCTCTAATTTTCTAAAAGACCACCGCACTTTATTACTACGCGTCTCTCCATCACTATCACAAAAAGCATTTCCTGATATAACTATTTGCTGACATTTCCTAGGTGTGCTTCCAGACCCAAGATATAGAGAACTTTCTACTACAATGGGGCCATGATCTGTACGAAACCGCCAGCCAGTTTTACCAGCCTGAATTAACAATGCACTTTTTTGATCTTGTGATAAACTTACACGTACATCTGGATGAAAATGGAACCTAATGTCATAAGGTTTTTCATTATTACTCAAAGGTACTGCTCCAAGTGGAACTAAAAGAGTATCCTCACCGCGAACATCGTCACCTTCAATTGACATATAGACCCGCCTTTTGTGTAAAAGACCTATTTTTTTTCTATAACCTCCGTGCGAAACTTCAACCCATGTACCTGAGTCCTGCTCTTTACGGGATACTGTAACTGGCTCCACCCCAAAAGAAACAACATCACCTAATGTTTTTGCCAACCAGCCATCTTTAACTATTCTACCTGCAGACTCATTATTGAGAACTAGTGTGCTATGCGCTGCCGTATTACGTACGAATTTTTTAAATTTTCTGGGTTGCTTCCTATTCCACCCACAATTCACAACCAGACGTCCAACTTTTGTGGATAACTCAAAAGAGCCTGGTGCAAGATGGGCCTGCTTATCAAAAGGTCTTGGGGGTGTATTTCCGGTATCCATAATTAATAAAGTTCCAGCTGAGCTTATACGTTGATACCCCGTATGAGGGCAATATCCAAAAGGCTTTGTAAGTATGTCTGGGGCAGCTTTCATAATAGCTCTGAGCCGAGGCGGATAGTTTTCACCTCCGCCATTAAAATTTGGAAGGGTGCCATCTGCTGCACAAAAAAATGGAATAACGGATTTAAGACGGTCTATTGCTCGGCTTACTGTTCGTGAACCTTCCACTCCTCTTTTAAAAAGCAAACTATCTACTACTAAAAGTATTTCCAGCGCCTGCAGAGCTTGCTCAGGCGAACGTGATATATGACCGCCGTCGGGTAAAATTTGTTTATTAACTTCATCATCAAGCCAATCAAGTCCGAGTCCCAAAAAAGCATCTGTTTTCTCTTTTATTTTAGCGCCGCCTATTGCAAGAGCAGCGGCGGCTTTAAATCTATGCAGACCAGGGCTAGTTTGCCTATAAACAATCCTCAAACGCTTCAACTGGCGAACTACAGATATACGACGAATTTGTGCTTTTTTAGATAGGCTATCTCCATCAAGCAGAGTCGACCATACAGTCAGAAGGTTAAAAACCCTTTCGGATAGAATATCAGGCGACCAAGCGAAGAAATTCCATTTACCGTAAGTCTCGATCCACTTATCGACTAAGTTTCTAGCCCTGATGTTGGCACTTTTATCTTTGGTCACAGCCAAGTCATTTAGCCAATAAAAACTATGTAACCACCGTGCAAACTGCTCAGAGGGAACCGCTAAGGTCCATGGGTCACCTTGAGCTCCAACATCTAGATTATGCTCTGAATTTTGAAAATGGCCTTTTAATAAAGCCTTACCTATATTTTTATCACCGTATATAAAAGAAGGCTTAGCATCATAAAATACATCTACTTTTCTAACGTTTAACCGTAATGATCTAATCGGTGTCTCTAGCTCAATACACCATCTACGGAAGGCTGCAGTAAATGTAGATCTGAATATTCGCAAAAAAGATATTCGGTTTGCCATAACAATTTCAGATTAAACGCTTAGACATAGTGCTAATTTTTATTTTTTTTCGAAGGGATGATATATTCTCTGCATAACTACCTTCACCCTTAAAAACAGCACTCCCGGCAACAAGTGCAGTCGCTCCAGAGTTAATACAAAGCTGAGCAGTGTCAGGATTTACGCCACCATCAACTTCCAGTATTATATCTCTGCCAGATGATTTAATTTTATCCGCTAAAATTCTAATTTTATCTAATTGAGAATGAATAAAACTTTGGCCGCCAAATCCTGGGTTAACACTCATCACTAATATTAAATCTAGTTCCTCAATTAACGGGTCAACAATATCTGGGTGAGTTCCGGGGTTTAAAACAATTCCTGCCTTTGCTCCACCTGCTTTTATAGCCTGGAGAGTTCGATGTGTATGAGGCCCCGCATCAGGGTGTATGCTTATATAATTAGCACCCGCCTTAATAAAAGGCTCAATCAAATAATCTACAGGCGTAACCATCAGATGAACATCAAAAGGTTTATCTGTCCGAGACCTAATAGCTTTTACTACCATAGGGCCTATTGTTAAATTGGGCACATAATGGCCATCCATGACATCAATATGAATCATATCTGCGCCAGCTTTATCAATTGCTTCAATTTCTTTTCCTAGGTCTGAAAAATCAGCAGACAATATAGATGGAGAGATCAATGTTTCTTGAGTCATGTTTCGCTGTTATCAGCCGATGGCCTTACACGCAAGTAAACTAAAGCATTCAAGTGATTTTACTGGTGCCCAAGCAACCGGATTGATTATACAATTTTAACCATTGTTCGACCTTTTCATTTTGGCAATAAAAAACCCATCCATTCCGCCCTCTTCTGATAAATAATGAGGGAGCGTTCTTATAAAGCCGCCTTCAAAAGCACTTGGAGGCAAATCTAATCCACTAATGTTTGTTATGACCTCCAAGGAAAAGTGAGGGTTTCTTTTTAAAAACTTATCAATTCGGGGCTTTCCCTCTGCTGATAATAAAGAACACGTTGAATAAATAAGTGTGCCGCCAGGTTTAACAAAACTGGCCGACTTAGAAAGCAATTGATCTTGTATTTTAATCAGATTTGAGAGGTCTTTTGGCTTTCTATTATACAAAACATCTGGATGACGGCGAAAGGTGCCTGTAGCTGTGCATGGAGCATCTAAGAGTACTGAGTCAAATAAATCATCACTAAGTGTCCATTCTAATGCGTCTCGACATATTATATGAGCTGATAAATTGGTTCTTTGCAAATTTTCCTTTACCCTCTCAAGTCGCGATATAGACCTATCCAAAGCTGTGACCTCAGCTCCCATGGAAATTAGCTGCATTGTTTTTCCTCCAGGCGCGGCACACATATCTAGAACCCTTTTCCCAGATAGAGACCCCAATAATCTAACAGGTATACTTGCTGCTATATCTTGAGCCCACCACACACCCTCGGAAAACCCTTCTAACTCTGTTATGTCACCAATTTTTTTTAGTCTCACAGTGTTTCTAGCTATAGGCTTGCCTTCCAACTTATGAGCCCACATGTTTTCATTCGACTTCACTGTGACATCAAGAGGTGGTTCTTGTGTTAGCTGAATGCTAAACTTGCGACAAGCTTGTCGTCCATAATCAGACTCCCACTCTCCTAAAAGCCATGGCGGAATGTTTATTTTAGGTGGCTCCTGAACAGCTAATTTGCTACCAGAATCCACCACTTTACGCAAAATAGCATTAGTTAAATTAGCGAACCCTTTTGACGAATTTCTGCCTTTAAGCATGGCTACTGTTTCTCCTACCGCAGCATGCGGAGGTGTTCCAATATATATAATTTGCGCCGTAGCTGTTTGTAATGCTGCATAAATAAATTTAGGAGGAGTTTGACGCAAAAAAGGCTTAAGAACTGAATTTATTTGGCCCATTCTTCTAAAAGTTGTAGCAACAATTAACCTGACGAATGCTCTGTCCCGACTCTCTAAGGTCGCGTAATCTTTTTGTGAAGATATAACTTGTTGTAATGGCAAGTTCTTTTCCATTACCTCTTTCACACACAAAGCAGCCAACCTCCTTGAAACAACTGAATTAGATTCAATATTTTTTTTTCGGTCAATAGTGTGATTTCTGTTTTTCATATGATGCCAATACATTATATTTTAGGTTTGTTAACTAGTATGAAAGTATTTTAATTGTTTAAATTAAATTAAATTAGTATAGTTTCTAATATTATGAGCAACAACCAAGCAATCAAAAAATCTGACAAGGTTATCAGCCCAGCTGCGCAAAGAGCATTAAAAGAGGCAGAAGAGCGTCGCAAACTTCGACACAAAAAAGAAGCTGAATTAGAGAAAGAAAAGGGCGGGCCTAAAGGGGCAGAACCAACTCGTTATGGTGACTGGGAACGCAATGGCATTGCCTATGACTTCTAAGTCTGGGGGTTTGCTCTTTTCTCATGCAACTTAAAAGCGCTATGAAGGGCTCTGACAGCTAGCTCCGTATATTCAGCATCAATCAGGACAGAAATCTTTATTTCCGAAGTCGCAATTACAGCAATGTTAATACCTCGCTCCGCCAAGGCCTCAAACATTGTTTGCGCTACGCCCGTGTGGCTACGCATACCTATGCCCACAACAGAAACTTTAGTTACATTTTCATCAAACTTTATGTCATTAAATCCTATTGACTCTTTGGAACTCTTCAGTGCTTTAAGTGCAGCATTTAAATCGCGTTTACCTATTGTAAAAGTTAAATTAGCTGCATTATCAGAGCGAGATATTCCTTGGACTATCATGTCTACACTTATGTTAGCATTAGCCATTGTAGAACAAACTTTAGCGACCATTCCTGGCTTATCTGCTAAATTTAAAAGTGTTATTTGCGCCTCATCACGCGAATAAGCGACTCCAGACACTACTCGTTCTTCCATATTTTTATCCTCATTGCATACTAAAGTTCCTGGATTTGGTATTCCAGATTCCACCATTGACGTCAAAACACGTATAGGTAAATTATTATTCATTGCTAGCTCCACAGATCGTGTCTGGAGAACTTTTGCTCCTAGTGAAGCTAATTCCAACATCTCTTCAAATGCGATGTAGTTCAGGCGCCTAGCGTCCTTGGCTATTCTTGGGTCAGTTGTATAAATGCCGTCAACATCAGTATAAATATCGCACCTATCTGCCTTTAACGCCACAGCCAATGCAACAGCTGAAGTATCAGACCCCCCGCGGCCAAGAGTTGAGATTCTTCGATCATCGCTAATCCCTTGAAACCCCGCAACGACAGCAACGTTACCCTGCTTCATGGATATTCCCACTTCTGAACATTCAATTTTAGAAATTCTAGCCTTCGAATGAGATTTATCTGTTCTGAAAGGAACTTGCCAGCCCAACCAAGATCGAGCATTAACACCTCGGCGTCTTAAGGCTATAGCTAAAAGACCTGAAGTCACTTGCTCTCCGGTTGCTACGATTGAATCGTACTCATCATTAATATCACCACCCGTTATTTGCCCTTGCTTGAACTCATCAGAGTCCAATTCATCCACTAAAGATATAAGTTTGTTTGTTTCGCCAGACATGGCCGAAACGACAACAGCTACCTCATTGCCAGAATTTACTTCAGATTCTACAAGCCTAGAAACATGCCGGATCCTATCTAAGCAACCGACTGACGTGCCGCCAAACTTCATGACTATTCGACCCATTAGACTTTCCTTTAATCCATAAGCTTTTTACTGGGCTAAGCCGATATTACAAGTGTAGAGATTTTAAAAATGCTCTATAAATACAAATAAAATAACATAGTTTAAATATTATTGATTTACCGTTTTAAAAAAACCGTCCTATATTCATACATAAACGTACTTCCATTAAGCCCTTTTATGCTAGGAGTAAAAATGAAAAAAAATAAAATATTGCCTGAGACATCTTTGAGAGAATCTGTTGATCCAGACGAAATGGCAAGTTTTTTAAGAATGGCTGATGATTGGTGGGACCCAGAAGGGCCATTTAAACCGTTGCATGTAATGAATGGTGCTAGGTTAGAGTTAATAATTGAAAACCTCTGCGAATTTTTTCACCGAGACCCGAAAGGCAATCTACCACTCAAAGGGTTGCAAATACTAGATATAGGCTGCGGGGGAGGTTTGCTATGCGAACCATTAACTCAGCTAGGCGCTATAATGACGGGAGTTGACGCACTTGAACGTAACATAAAAACAGCAGAAATTCATTCGAAAAAAATGGGTCTAAATATAAATTATCTGCATGGGACTATCGAGGAATTAGTTCTTTCAAGCGATACGAAATATGATGTAGTACTTAATATGGAGGTTATCGAACATGTTAATAATCAGGCGGAGTTTATAAAAAATTGCGGAGCTATGCTCTCAGATGGAGGGATACTTTTTTGCTCCACAATAAACCGAACCTTTAAGGCCTTTACTTTTGCTATTTTAGGGGCTGAATATATTTTACGATGGCTTCCAAAGGGCACACATCAATACAATAAATTTGTTACGCCAGATGAAATTCAAAGATGGTTAAAAGATGCAGGCTTACTGCCCAGACCCTGCATAGGAATGACACTCAATCCCCTAAAAAATATATGGAGTTTTTCAGAAGACCTCAGAATAAATTATATAACAATAGCAACTAAATAAAGTTAGTTTAGTTTTTTCTTGTTTTTAGGAGAGGCTAGTTCTGGTATTGGAGACAAAGATATACCTTCATCATGAAGGTTTTTTGCCTCATCCAAGCTAGCTTCTCCATAAATTTTCCGTTCCTCCTTTTCACCATAGTGAATGGCCCTTGCTTCTTCTGGGAATTTATCTCCGACATATTCAAATTTATCTTTTATATGCTGTCTTAATTTTCCAATAACAGAATTCAAATCTGAGAGGTTACGGTTTTTTTTCATCGTAATCTCTTCTTTTTTTCGTGAACTAGCTATATTGGGCGCCATAATCGCTTTCTCAATTTTTGTTGAGCTGCAATAGGGGCAACCTATTAGCAGTTTACTTTTCTGAACATCGTAATCGGAAGAATTAGAAAACCATGCCTCAAATTCATGTTTTTCAGAACAAATGAGACTATACTTAATCATGACTTTAAGCTCACGCTATGGGATAAAGAAGGTATATTTTTTCTAGCCTCATTTACGTCTCGTAAGTCGATATCACAACACAAATAATCAGCTCGTTTGTTATCGATAGCTGATAAAATGTTACCCCATGGCCCTATTATCATTGAATTTCCATAAGTGCTTCTTCCATCCTCATGAAGCCCAACCTGAGCTGGAGCTATTACAAAAGCCCCGTTTTCAATAGCTCTAGCTCTTAATAATACTTCCCAATGCGCTTTACCTGTGGGGACAGTGAAAGCCGCCGGTATTGATAGTATATTGGCATCCGATTGAGCATAGCCTCTGTAGAGATATGGAAACCTTACGTCATAACATATGGAGAGGCCAATTCTTGCAGACTTTACATCAACTATCACGGGAGTGCCTCCTGCTTTAAATAAATTTGATTCTTTCCATATCTCGTCTTTGGAGACCTTAACATCAAAAAGGTGAATCTTGTCGTATCTAGCTTTTATTGCTCCTTTGGCATCAAATAGAAAAGAACGATTTACTGCTTTATTAGGGTTTGCTTTTATCGCAAGTGAACCAATGAGTATATTCACTGACAGCTCTTTAGCTAATGCACTAAAAAGATTGACCCCCGGGTCCTCAGATTCTTTATATATACTTTTAAGGAGTTTTTGAGAATTACGCTGAACTATGTGTGTCATTTCTGGCGTTACAATTAATTCGGCACCACTGTTTGCTGCGGCTCTTATGAAATACTCAACTTCTTTGAGGTTACAAGCGATATCTGTTCCCGAACATAATTGGATAACTCCAACTCGCATCATACTAATAATCCATCTAATTTACCATCTGCCTCTAATGCATGAAGCTCATCGCAGCCGCCGATATGCTGCCCGCCGATAAAGATTTGCGGAAATGTATTCGCACCAAAGGACCTTTCTCGCATTCTATCTCTGACTTTTTTATCTAAATAGGCAGGTATTTCTTCGTAAACAACACCTTTTGAACCAAGCAATTGCTTTGCTCTCCAGCAAAAAGGGCACATCATTTTAGTATATATTTCTATTTTAACCACAGCAGTACCTTCTCGAACTTAAAATTGTTCTTTTACATACTAGAAATTAGCCTCTAAACAAGTTTAATAGTTTTAGCTAATCAAACAAATTAGATATTTTTCATGAAGCATGTCTCTACGACTGAAAAAATTTTTAATACTAAATTAATTGCACTTAGGCGCGCGCGCGCTGGCAAAAGAGCACAGTCTTGGCTAATAAATCGCTGTGTTGATGATGTCGTAGAAAGAATAATTGATGTAAATAGAAGTTTTGACTCAATTTTAATTATTGGTGCAAACTCATTGGAAGATCAGCTAAAAAAAGCCTTGCCGAAAGATAAATATAATAAAATAAAATGCATAAATAGCATTACAGAATTAAGCGAGAGGGGTAATTTTAACATAGTTATTTCTCTTTTAAGGCTACAAACAGAAGATAATGTTGCTGAAGTACTGATCAAAATACACAAAAACCTTAAGCCAGACGGATTATTTATAGCGGCTATGTTTGGCGGTAATACTCTAACTGAATTAAGACAGGTTTTTTATAAAACTGATAACGAAATATATGGTGGCCTAACGCCACATATCTACCCGATGACAACATATAAACAAGCAGCGGAATTATTGGTTAGGTCTGGCTATAACCAACCAGTCGTAGATAGTGACAGAATAACAGTAAATTATAGTAACTTAGGTCGCCTAATTAATGACTTGAGAGACCTTGGGGAAACGAATGTATTAAACAGTAAAAGCAAACAAAACCTCACGAAGACTTATATAAATTCCCTTACCAAAAACTATCTGAGTTCTCACTCAAGGAAAGATGGTAAATTAAAATGTTCATTTGAAATATTGTGGCTAACCGGCTGGATTCCTCACATAAGTCAACAAAAACCACTAAAACCAGGCACCCCTAAAATTAACTTCGAGACTCTTTTTAACAAAAATAAATGAATTTACTTTAAAAACCTTTTACCCACCGGGAGTCTATCACGAAGTTCTTTTGCCAACGGAATATCTGCTTCAACCAACTCGTAATCTTCAAGTTTATCTGGGAAAACCCACTTTAAAGTCTGCCCCTCACAAGCTTTTGCAAATCCATCCCATTGTCGACAGATATAAAGAACCATTAATATATTAAATTTTTCATAGGAATGTGACACAAAGGAAAAAGGCTGCAAACAGCTCTCACACGGGTCTATGTTTAATTCTTCTCGTAATTCTCGAACAATTGTTTTCTCAGGCGTTTCACCGTCTTCGATTTTACCTCCAGGGAATTCCCATAATAGGGGGTGGGGTTTATTTTTAGGTCTTCTAGCAATTAGTATTCTACCATCTGGGTCAATCAATGCGCATGCAGCTACATATATAGTCATTTATACAAATCCGTTATATTTATAAAAATCATTAACTAATATTGTCACTATTGTATCCTAAACAAACACTCTTGAAATATTTAGCTTCGGTAGTCAGCATTTATAGATATGTAATCGTGTGTTAAGTCACATGTATATATATTTGCCTTGCCATCCCCTAAACCCAAATCTACTTCTAAATTTATATCCGGGTTCTGCATATAAATAGAAACTTTATCTTCGTCATAATCTTTAGAAATGTCACCCCCCTCAGCTATAATATATGGCCCAATAGAAATTGATAACTTATCCCTTTCTGCAGGTTCTCCTGATTTACCTACTGCCATAACTATACGGCCCCAATTTGCATCCTCACCTGCAATTGCAGTTTTAACCAGAGGTGAATTTGCAATGCTCAAGCCAATAGCCTTAGCACTGCTATTACTGACCGCGCCTTTAATTTTGATTTTTATAAATTTGGAAATACCTTCGCCGTCTTTCACAACTTGTAACGCAAGGTCCTTTAGAACGGATCTGAGTGCTTTTATAAAACTTTCAAGGCTTGGGTCTAAAGGGTCGTTTACTTTATCATGATGAGCAGTGCAGCTTGCCATCAATAATAACATATCAGATGTAGAAGTATCGCTGTCTACAGTAATGGAATTAAATGTATCTTGCACATTAGAATTTAGTAAGCTTTGTAATACTGAATCAGACAGGTTAGCATCTGTGGCGATAAAGGAAAGCATGGTCGCCATGTCAGGAGCTATCATGCCTGAACCTTTTGCAATACCATTAATTTTTACAGGTATTCCATTAATCACCGCTGAAGCTGTTGAGACCTTAGGATAAGTATCAGTTGTCATAATAGCTTCAGCGCCATTTAACCATCCGTCATCAAATAAATTTTTATTGATATCAGGTAGGTGGCTTATAATTTTTGAGGCATCTAGCGCCTCACCTATAACACCCGTAGAGGCAAAAATTACTGACTTTGATTTAACATCAAATACTCTTTCACAACTCTCAGCTATTTTAGCAATCGCATCTTTGCCTTTTTGGCCCCCGAAAACATTCGCAACACCTGAGTTGACTAAAAGAAGACTCGGGCCCTCATTTTTTAGAGTCAAAGCTTCTTTAGACCAAACCACTGGATAACCTGGGCAAATATTTTTTGTAAAAACACCTGCGATCTGAGTTCCAGGGCAGCCGTAAACAACCCATAGGTCAGTTCTATTTTTATATTTTATACCCGTCTCTGCGGTAGCCATTTTAAAACCATCTATTGGTAAAAGTGAGGCAAGGTCTGGTGGGGCGAAGGGTGATTTTTTAAGCTTAGTCATTTTCCGTAGTATCCTGAGGTCTTTCCAAATATTTCTCTGATAAATCATTCAACTTAATTGTACTTTCTTTTCGAAGCTTAGACAGTAAACTATTGACCTCATCGTAAGTCATAAAATCTATAATGCTTTCTCTCATTTCAGGCAATTTAGGCTGTGGGGCTCTTCTGCGCTTTAACATCTCTACAATATGCCAACCATCTTTTGTTTCTATGGGAGATGAAACCTCGCCTATAGTCAAAGAAAATGCTAACTTTGAGAATTCATCATCCATCATATCTTTGGAAAAGTACGGTAAAATTCCACCACTTTCATTGGTGTATATATCCTTGGAATATTCGGAAACTAAATCATCAAAACTTTCTCCCTCGGACAACTTCATAGTTATCTTAGATGCTACTTTAAAATCTTCGACCAATATGTGTCTAACCTGGATTTCATCCCTTTGCCCTCTTAAATACTTTTGCTCAACATATAATTTTTCTATAGTTCTATCGTTAACCTTATTCTTAATTTGTTTCTCAAGCATTACATCACTTAAAGTAAACTCTCGAGCGGCTGCCAGACGCCGTATGACTTCAGGTTCTTGATCTAGTTTTTTCTCTAGTGCCTTAAGAGCTAATAGGCGCTGATCTATAGCCTCGTTTAGAACGACATTATAAATTACGGAGTCGAACTCTAAGGTTTCCCCTTCACCAATGAGAGTACGTGATATTGCAAGCTCTTCGATATCTACAAAAAAAATCTGAGTTTTATTAACCTCCGCGACCACAAAATTAGTATCTCTATTAGGAAGATCAGATTGAGCCTGTGAGGGGTTTTTGCCTCCGCAAGAGGTGATTACTGCACTCAAAAAAACAATAGTTGAGATTATTAAATTAGACTTCAGCATGTTTTTCCACGAAAATTTAAAGCTTTTTGTTTGTTCCATTTCATTGACTTAGAGCAAGAGCATCCCTAAGTCACCAAAAAGCATTTATAAAGTTATCTGTGCAATACTACTTTTGCCAGTAAGGAGCACCAATGTTAGGGATAGCAAGAAAGATTTTCGGTACAGAAAATGATAGGAAGCTAAAAAAGCTACGCCCTATAGTTGAGATGATTAATGGCCTTGAAAAAGAATATGAGGCTTTAAGCAATAGTTCGCTAAAATCTAAAACCACTGAATTTAAAAAACGCGTGCAAAACGGTGAAAAGCTTGATGACTTATTGCCAGAAGCTTTTGCTACGGTCCGTGAAGCCGCAAAAAGAACACTAGGGCAACGTCATTATGATGTCCAACTGATAGGCGGCATTACGCTTCATACAGGAGAAATTGCAGAAATGCGAACAGGTGAAGGGAAAACACTTGTATCAACTTTAGCGGCTTACCTGAACGCTTTAAGCGGTAATGGTGTGCATATAGTAACCGTAAATGATTATCTTGCTAGTCGCGACGCAGAATGGATGGGGCAAATATATAACTTTCTAGGAATGACTGTTGGTTGCATTAATAATCATGAAGCATATGGAAATGAGCGGAAAGAAGCCTATGATTGCGATATAACATATGGGACTAATAACGAGTTTGGTTTTGATTATCTGCGCGATAATATGAAATACACTCTTGATGAGATGTCCCAGCGCGGACACACATATGCGATCATAGATGAAATTGACTCCATATTAATTGATGAAGCCCGAACGCCTTTAATAATCTCGGGGCCTACGGATGATAAGTCAGAATATTATCGTACGATAAATGAATTCATCCCCCTCATTACTAATGATGGCTATGAATTAGATGAAAAAGCAAGAACAGCTACCTTTAACGAATCTGGCAATGAACAAATTGAAAAAATATTAAAAAATCAAAATCTTTTGGAGGGCGATAGTCTTTACGATATAGAAAATGTAACAATAGTTCATCACATTAACCAAGCTTTGAAAGCCCATAAGCTCTTCATTAAAGATAAGGACTACATCATTAAAAAAAATGAAGTGGTTTTAATTGATGAATTCACAGGAAGAATGATGGATGGCAGAAGGCTATCTGAAGGCCTTCACCAAGCAATAGAAGCAAAGGAAAAGGTAGATATTAAGCCTGAAAATGTTACTTTAGCTTCAGTAACACTGCAAAACTATTTTAGGCTTTACAACAAACTTTCTGGGATGACAGGAACTGCAGAAACCGAAGCCAGTGAATTTGCTGAAACATATGGGTTAGAAGTGTTAATTATTCCTACGAATAGGCCTATTCAAAGAATTGATAATGATGACGTAATTTACAGAACAGAAAAAGAAAAATTCAATGCAATTGTAAAAGAAATATCAGCCGCTTCTAAGAATAATCAGCCCATGCTAGTCGGTACTGTTTCAATAGAAAAATCTGAGTCACTTTCAAGTTTTTTAAAAGAAAAAGGTATAAAACATAGAGTTTTAAATGCCCGTTTTCATGAGGAAGAAGCTTCCATAGTTGCTCAAGCAGGTGTGCCAGGCGCTATTACTATTGCAACAAATATGGCGGGAAGGGGAACAGATATACAGTTGGGCGGCAACCTAGATATGCGTTTGGAAAATGAAATACCGAAAGGCTTGTCAGAAACAAAACAGAAAAAACTTGAAAAAAAAATATCTAATGAAGTAGAGAAGCTTAAGAAACGAGCGATAGAGGCCGGTGGTCTTTATGTATTGGGAACAGAGCGGCACGAGTCACGTAGAATTGACAACCAGCTTCGGGGTCGTACCGGAAGACAGGGTGACCCAGGAAGGTCAAAATTTTATCTATCGACTGAAGATGACTTAATGAGGATTTTTGGCGGGGATAGACTAAAAGCAATGATGGGAAAAATGGGATGGGAGGAAGGCGAAGAGCTAACCAATCGCTTTATGTCCAAAGCGGTGGAACGTGCGCAAGTTAGGGTAGAAACACGAAACTTTGATATTCGAAAAAATCTATTGAAGTATGATGACGTTATGAATGACCAAAGAAAAACTATATTTGAACAGCGTATGGAGTTTATGACAGACGACGATGTCTCAGATGTGATAGAAGATTTTAGACATCAATGTTGTGAAGACCTTATTGAAACTTATGTCCCTAAAAAAGCCTACGCAGAGCAGTGGAACATAAGTGCACTTACTGAAAAAACAAAAGAAAATCTTGCAATGGATATTCCCTTTTCTGAATGGGCAAAGGAAGAGGGAATCGCAGATGAAGAAATGTTAACACGCTTAAAGCAGTTCACAAATGAGGCATTCGAGCAACTGACAGGTGGAATCGAGTCTAAAGAAATGCAACGTATTGAAAAGCAACTTCTTTTGCAGGTTATTGACCAAAATTGGCGCGAACACTTACAGCAATTAGATAACTTAAAATCGGTAATTGGGATGCGCGCCTATGGCCAAAGAGATCCGCTTAATGAGTATAAGTCAGAAGCTTTTACATTATTTGACAGGCTATTAACTGACTTAAGGGAAGGCGTTACCAAAGCAGTTACTCGGTTATTAATTAATGTACAAATGCAAAGACAGCAGGAACGTATTGAAAAAGTTCAGAAAATAAAAGACTCGGCTAGGTCACCTATGGATATGATGAGTATATCAAAAGATAATGAGCCCCAATTATCAGAAAAAGACTTTGAAGGTGTTTCTAGAAATAGTCTTTGCCCATGTGGTTCAGGCAAAAAATTTAAGAAATGTTGCGGAAAAACTAACTAATACATCTCTCTTGGGCTTTAAAATAGCTGTTTCTAGATGTTCTGTTTAAAAAATATTTTAAATTGGTGCCCCACTGAGCATCATTATAAATAACATGTGCACAGATAAGCATCATGAATATGCATTTTCTGCATTCACATAACAGATTAATGTACAATTACTTTTCGTTATTTATCTCTGAATAGGAGTTTCGTAGCTTTTACGCTTAATATAATAATGGAGATAATTATGAAAAAGATACTCTTAACCACAACAATGTTTATAGCATTAACAACAACAGCAAATGCCCAAAACGTAAGCGTTTCAACATCGGTTGACTACGTTAGTGATTACGTTTTTAGAGGCGTAAGTTTAGCTGATAGTGCTATTCAGTCAGGTGTTGAAGCATCATTAGGAGCTTTTACGGCCGGTGCTTGGTTTTCAACCGGTGTTGGTGACACATCTATAGCAGCAGGGGACGAGATTGACTTATATGCTAGCTACAGCTTCACGCTTTCAGGCCTTGTTAGCACCGATGTAGGCATTACTTACTATCACTATCCGCAAGGCGGTAGTTTATTTGAAACTGACGGCGGCGGCGCTGGTACTTATGAGATTTATACAAGCTTCGGCTTTGATTTACCTCTGTCACCTTCTGCATCAGCTTACTACGACTTAACTCTTAAGGCATTTACTCTCGAGGGGGGTGTAAGTCACAGCATACCTACGAGTGACAAAACAAGCTTTGATTTAGGCGCTTCAATAGGTTTAGTTGATGGTGATGGCTTTTCATACGAATACGGGTCGGCTTCCGCATCGTTGGGTTATTCACTAACAGATGATGTTTCAGTTTATCTTGGCGCAACTTACGCGCTCAACTCAGACGATATGTTAAATTTTGAGAAAACTTTAGCCGGAAACCCTAAAGACAATTTGTTATTCTTTGGAGCAGGGATATCAGCAGGGTTTTGATATTAAATAATTTTCATACAATAATTCTTAAAGGGCCCTTCGTGGGTCCTTTTTTATAATAAACTCCGGCCAATATTTAAAAACTTACTTCTACGCTGTGTTACAAGCTCGGAAGAGCCTTTTCTACAAAGCTCGTCCAAAGACTTGACTATAGAAACTTCAACGGACTTTATCATTTCATCGGAAGATCGATGTGCACCGCCAATTGGTTCTTTAATAATTTTATCTATTATCCCTAATCGCTTCAAATTTTGAGCCGTAATTTTCATCGCTTTAGCAGCATCTTTAGCACGATTACCATCTCTCCAGAGTATAGATGCACAGCCCTCTGGCGAAATTACAGAGTAAATAGAATGCTCTAACATCATTACAATATCTGCAGTTGCTATTGCTACAGCACCACCCGAACCGCCCTCTCCAGATATAATAGAAATAAAAGGCACACGAACAGATAGACCTTTATCGATACTGCGCGCTATAGCCTCTGCTTGCCCACGCTCCTCCGCACCTCTACCCGGATAAGCTCCAGCAGTATCAATAAAACTAATGATTGGTACGTTGAATTTTTCAGCAAGCTCCATAAATCGTGCAGCTTTGCGATAACCCTCTGGTTGGGCCATCCCAAAATTATGTTTCAGACGTGTTTCAGTATCTTTACCTTTCTCATGCCCCATAATTAGAACGCTTCTACCTCGAATTTTTCCCAACCCTCCCAACAAGGCACAATCGTCTCCAAACTTTCTATCTCCAGATAAGGGCGTATAGCTAGTTACAAAACTATTTATATACTCACTAAAATGAGGCCTGGAAGGGTGACGAGCCACTTGGGTTTTTTCCCAAGCACCTAGCTTCGAATATAAACTCTTAAGTTGTAATTTGGACTTTTCCTTCAACTCAGATACATTCTGATCATGACTTCCCTTTTTTTGGGTAAGCAATGCTATTTTATTATCAAGTTCGGCAATATTTCTTTCGAAATCAAGGTAGGTGCGAGCCATACTACATTATATCCAAAGTAAAAATATACATCTATTAATGTTATCAATGAATTATTTTTTGTAAACCTTAACCATAAGTATTCTTATTTTCTAAAGTCATCACTTTAAAATAATAATACTTACAGCCAATCTTTCCAAATTCTTTCATTTACTTCATTTCCATAACGCTGAACAAACCGGCGCTTCAGCCTTCTTTGCCAGTGGTGAGCAGTTTTAAGGTTCATGCCCTCAGCTACTATTAAAGTGTCCGCAAATATTTTTGGCGTTAAGGTTTTGTATTTATTTAGTAGTAAATCCCTAACTTTAATTTCCGCACAAAAATCCCAGTCATCGCATAATTCATGTAAAAAAGCTTGTAAGTCTTGTTCAAGGTCCGGATAGTAGTGTCTTTTTTTTGGCATAATTTCAATTCGCTAAAGGGTGTTTACTCTCTACTAGCTCTCTCATCCGTTTGTCCAGAACATGTGTGTATATCTGAGTCGTAGAAATATCTGAATGACCTAATAATGTTTGTACAGACCTTAAATCCGCTCCATTAGACAACAGGTGAGTAGCAAAGGCGTGTCTCAAAATATGGGGAGACACCATATTTTGATTTAACCCTGCCCCTATCGCAAGGGTTTTTAAAAGTTGAGCAAATCTTTCCCTGGTAATATGGCCACTTTTAGAACTAGTAGGGAAAAGAAATGTATCAAGACACTGATTAGAATCAAATCCTTTTGGAAGTGTTAATTCACGAACTGAGATCCATTTTTCAATCATATTTTTTGCAGGTTTTGTGAGGGGTAGCAATCTCTCACGCCCGCCCTTACCTTTAATTAACAAACAATTGTCACGCCTATTTGTTGACCTCACAGTTAGAGTTACAAGCTCTGATACACGCAAGCCCCCTGCGTAAAGAATTTCCAACATACAAAGCAGGCGAATTCCTTTTGGAGTGGTATCTTTTTCTGCAGTCAAAAACAATTGATTAACCTCTGCTTCTGACAACACCTTTGGAAGGGGTCTCCCTTGCTTTGGTCGGTCTAAATTATTGGCTGGGTTATCTTTTCTATTGTCTTCGGTTTGAAGAAATAAAAAAAACTGTTTTAATGTCGAAAGTTTTCTAGCAGCTGTAGAAGCAGCTATGCCATCTCTCTGCCATCTTGCTAATACAGCCTCTAAATGCCCTGTTCCTAAATTTAAAAAGCTTTTATCACGTATAGCAAACCTCCAGTCCCGCATATCACGCTGGTATGCTGATAAAGTATTTTCAGATGCACCTCGTTCAGCACTCATCATCTCTAAAAAAGACTCTATCAAGTAATCATCAGTCATAATCGTCTAACAAAATCCTGAATAGCTATATCTTTAGCAAATCCGGTTAACCCAACAATTATCAAAGCATCAATAATATCATAAATGCCAGTATCGTTCAGAGGGCTATTTTCAAGAATAATTGCAGCGCGCAATGCAGTTTCTGCAATAGAAAAGTTTCTAGCGGTAGATTTAAGCAAAAGAATATCTCCCGCCCTGACTGCAAACCCATTCCCTTCTCCTTTACCCTCAATCGCACTCAAAAAAGGTAAAGGAGAACTTACTCTCAAAGAGGACAATATAAAAAAGTCTCTGTCTGAAAGATAGTATTCTGAATCTATATTCGAAGAACTGGCCTCTAAATTAATCAGGAAATTCTCTGAATCATAACTATTTTCTAATAAAGCCAAAATAATCATTATTTTAGTTTTTTGGCCTCCATCAGGCAATTCTTCATAAAGCTCATTTAATAAAGCATAGTCTTTTCTTTCCAAGCTTGCTCGAACAAAAATACCTATATCAGAGGCTTCAATTTGATCAAAACTGACATCGGCTAATCGCTTGTCGAGGGTTTTAACAATATGAGAAAACGATGTGTGTGTATCTGCTTTGCTCAATATAGAAGATAACATCTTAATAGAAAATAAGCTTTCATCACCCATCATACTTTGTTTTTCAATTGGTGTCTTAGCATTGCCATCATTAATTATGGGTTGAGGTTGATTGGTTAGCGTCTGTTCAATTTGTATGTTTCTATTGTTGATAATGCCATTTATTAAGAGCTTTTCCACTTGATCATATTTTATTTGATTAGAAAGCTGATTAATTATATCCATGCTCTCTTTTAAGTTGAGTTTATCATTGTTAACTTCAATCATTAATTTTTGGATATCAGAATTTTTAGCCCTAAGTTGCATCGCACCCATCAAAGGGTCAAGATTATTGGTAATTTTTGGTGTGTATTCAGAGTAGCCCAATAAAAAATCGACCAGTTCGTAAAATCGCTTATCTTGATATCCCATATTCTGGAGCAGTTCGATGGCTAATCCAGCAGCAGCTAGCTCATCACGGTTAATATTACAAAAAATTCTAATTTTTATCCAATAAGGCAAGCTCCTATTATGTTTTAAATTATCGGATATATCACAAGCTGACTCAATATCATCGCTCCCTAAAGCATACTCAACTCTAGTCTTGGGTAAATGAACATAATCGGCATAACCTGCCATTAAAGTTTTGAGCGCACCTTTGTCATGCATTTTCATTGCATACCTTAGACGAGCACTAACATATTTTATCCTTTCCCCCTCTGGAGGCATTCCGCCTGATAATATGGCAGCTCTTATTAGTTTCCCACCTGTTTTACTTGAAGCCTTTGTTGGGATTTTATTAATTAAACTTATGGCTGTGAGTGCTGAGGTACCTCTCCAGAGGTTAGCATCCATAATGTCAGTCACAGCATCTGATACACCAGGGTCATAAATCCGAGCTGTTTCTAGCTCTAAAACTTCTATATTTTGTGCAAAAGCTAAATTCTGAAAAAAGATGAATATCAAAAAAAATGCATATTTCATATTATTTTTCGTAAGTATCTGGCAATTCGATCACTTTGATATCTTGCGGTGCATTTTCACTTGATGCGCCTGATAGAAGCCAAAATGCCATAGCAGACAAAAATAAAATTAAAGTAACACACACAAATAATAATTTTTTCATAATCTAACCCTTATCATTATGTTATATATATTAACGTTTAAGTATTGAGCAAACGTTACTTTTTGCCCATATTAAATAACTGGCATTTAATGCACTAAAGTGCACAACTATAACAAGAATCTGAAACTAAGGAATAGTTCAATTAGTGAAATCTTTATAAAACACCCAATAGCACTTGTTGGTCTGATGGGTGTTGGTAAAACTACAGCAGGCAAACAATTAGCTAAAAGTCTTAATAGAGACTTCTACGATTCTGACTACGAAATTGAAAAAGCATCGGGTAGGACCATAACTGGTTATTTTAAAGATTATGGTGAAAAAGAATTCAGAAAGGGAGAGCGGCGAGTTATAGAGCGACTACTTGATGAAGACGAAATAGTTTTAGCAACTGGGGGAGGCGCTTATGTCCAAAAAGAAACACACGAAATTTTAAACAGAAAAGCATTAACAATATGGCTCAAGGGTGACTTAAGAACTATAATGGATCGCGTTAGTAGAAATTACGATAAAAGACCTCTGCTACAGGTTAATGACCCAGAGGCAAAAATTAAAGGACTCATAAAAACGAGGCACCCGATATATAGCAAAGCGCATATAACAGTTACAATTGATAATGATGAACAATGCTCTATTAGTAGTAAAATAATACACGCAATAAAAAAGTATCAGAGCGATAATAAATGACTTTAGTAAATGTAGACCTAGGACCACGAAGTTATGATATCATAATAAAAGAGGGTCTTCTTTCTGAAGTAGGTAGTTTTATTTCACAAAAGATATCAGGAAGAAGAGTAGCGATAATATCAGATGAAAATGTTTACAGGCTTCATGGCAAGCAGCTAGAAGATGCTCTTATAGATTTTGAAAAACACGTAATAATTTGCCCTGCTGGTGAGGAGCAAAAAAGCTTTGAAGGACTCCAAAATATTCTAAATTCGTTATTCGACGAAGGGTTTGAGAGAAATGATACTTTAATAGCATTTGGAGGAGGGGTTATTGGAGACCTTGCTGGTTTTGCAGCAAGTATTTACAAACGTGGGTGTAAATTTATTCAAATTCCTACAACTTTATTATCACAAGTTGACAGTTCTGTCGGAGGGAAAACTGCTATTAATAATAAATACGGTAAAAATTTAGTAGGTTCATTTTATCAGCCACAACTTGTTTTGTCTGATACAAGTATTTTAAAAACATTGCCTCCTAGGGAACTCAAGGCAGGTTATTCAGAAATCGTAAAATATGCACTTCTTGGGGACTATGAATTTTTTACTTGGCTTGAAAAAAATGGAGAAAAAGTTTTATCTTGTGAACCAAATGCAATTGCAAAAGCTATAGCACTATCTTGTAAAACTAAAGCTAGAATTGTTGCAGAAGATGAAAAAGAAACTGGTACCCGCGCTTTGCTTAACTTAGGTCATACTTTTGCGCATGCACTAGAAGTTGAAGCTATGCCATCAGGAAACCTGTTACACGGAGAAGCTGTTAGTGCAGGCATTGAAATGGCTTTTGAATTTAGTGCCAAAGAAAATTTATGCAGTGCTAATGATGTCGAGAGGGTAAAAACTCATTTTCAAGCACTTGGTTTGATATCTAAAAAAGATATTATTCCGCTAATTAAAAATCCAAATAAATTTTTAAAGCATATGCAGCAAGATAAAAAAAATGTAGGGGGAAACATCGCGCTTATAATGGTAAATTCAATAGGCGATGCCTTTATACAAAGGGCAGCATCGAAAGCTAGCCTGCTAGAATATCTTTCCCAAATTTCAGGACAGAAAAATGCTTGAATCAATCTTGCGTGCCGATAACTTGATTATGATCGGTGTGGTCGCAATACTTCTTTACTTATCTAGTTTTTTTTCTGGCTCCGAAACCGCACTAACTGCAGCCTCGAAAGCTCGCATACATAACCTTGAAAAAAGTGGAGACAAAAGGGCAATAATTGTTGCCAAACTTTTGAACTCTAGAGAGCGGTTACTTGGAGGTATATTACTCGGAAATAATCTTGTTAATATTTTAGCTTCAGTTCTAACTACTGCAATTTTTACTAATATTTTAGGCAGCGGTGGATTTGCCTTAATGAGTGCAACAATTGTTATGACATTTTTAATATTAATCTTTGCAGAGGTTCTTCCCAAATCATACGCAATATCTCAACCAGATACTTTGGCATTAAAAGTAGCAGTGAGGGTCAACTTTATTGTTAAAATATTTGCGCCAATAGTTTTACTTATACAAATTATTGTAAATAGTACGTTGCGGTTATTTGGAGTAAATTCAAATTCAGGGTCATGGTCAGCAGAAGAGGCCATAAAAGGGGCTGTTGATCTCCACCTTGAAGAAGGCGGCGTTGCTAAGCGTGCAAGAGATCAGATATATGGAGTCTTAGAAATTGGGGAGCTAAGCGTTGAGGAGGTGATGATTCATCGTAAAAACGTTTGCATGATTGATATAAATATCCCTTCACAAAAAATAATTAAAGAAGTTTTAAACTCAGGCCATTCAAGAGTCCCACTTTATGAAAATAGTCAGGACAATATTATCGGAATTTTACATGTTAAAGATATTCTTAAATCAATATCTAATGCAGGAGAAGTACTCTCGGAAATAGATACTAGAAAAATAATGAGAAGCACTTGGTTTGTTCCCGAAACCACATCACTCGTTAAACAACTCAAAGCATTTCAACAGAAAAGGGAACATTTTGCAGTCGTAGTCGACGAATATGGGGCTCTAATGGGAATAGTTACACTTGAGGACATTCTTGAGGAAATCGTGGGGGACATACAAGATGAATATGATGAGGAAATTACGGGAATAAACAAGTTAAAAGAAGGCGGTGCTATTCTACGTGGCAATTTAACTGTTAGGGACGTTAACAGGGCTATGGGCTGGGGGCTACCAGATGAAGAAGCAGTTACAATAGCAGGTCTTGTTATTTACGAGTCGCAAACTATCCCTGAAGTAAATCAAACATTTTCATATCATGGTTATAGATTTGAAGTTATAAAAAAACAACGTAATCAAATAATCTCTCTAAAAGTTAAAAAAATATATGAATAGAATTAAATTACATTGTCTAAGCATACTTTCTTTTTCTTTTATGTTATTAATTAATTCTTGCTCAAACAATGTAACTCCTTCGCCTCAACCAATACATTTTTTTAATGCCAATATCATTACAATGAATCCTGATAAGCCTTTCGCAAATTCTTTTGTTGTTACTGGTAACAAGATAACTCTAATTGATGGGAAAAATGATAGTCCAAGTTTAAAAAATACGAAAAAAATAGATTTGTCCGGAAAAACAGTTTTACCCGGAATAATAGATAGTCATGTACACATTCGTGAGCTGGGCATGGACTCTTTGAAGGCTAATTTAGTCGGAGTTTCCGGCGTGAAAGAGATAGTAGAACGCCTAAAAGATAAGTTTCCGAGCCCAGCTGCAGGAGATTGGCTGATAGGGCAAGGGTGGGACGAAGGCTCCTTTGCTTCGACTGGTTACCCAGATAGACGTTTACTAGATATAGCATTTCCTAACAACCCTGTAGCTTTGGAAAGTTTACACGGGTTTGCTGGGTTATATAATGGTTATGCTCTAAAATTAGCTAATATTGATAGCTCAACTGAAGACCCTGACGTAGGGAATATAATCCGCCGCATGAATGGCGAACCAACTGGCGTTATGCTTACATTAGCCCAAAATCTTATTCAGCCTCTTATACCAGAACCCAGTGATAAAAAAATTAAAGACGCAATAATTGCGGGGCTAAACACTATGGCTTCTGCAGGTGTCACATCGATACATGAAGCCGGAATGACACCTAAAGATGTTAAAGCGTTTATTTCGTTAGCAGAATCAAATGCTCTTCCTGTAAGAGTTTACGGAATGCTCGATGGGAATAATGATGAATTAATGAAGCATTGGTTTGCGAGGGGACCCCTCGTCGATAAAAGTGATTTTTTAGATATAAGAAGTATCAAAGTTTTCTATGATGGATCACTTGGGTCTAGAACTGCACTTATGGAAGAGCCCTACTCTGATCAATTAGGAAAATCGTTAGCAACAGAACGCATTAGTACAAAAAAAATTCTACACCTTGGACGGAAGGCAGCAGATAAAGGCTTCCAAATGGCTGTCCATGCAATTGGTGATAAAGGAAATAATCAGGTATTAAAATTATATGAGGAAATATTAGATACAGATGATATTTTTGATCACCGCTGGCGTATTGAGCATGCTCAAGTTCTTTTTCCAAACTTTTATAGCCGCGCAGCAGAACTCAACGTTTTAGCCTCCATGCAGTCTTCGCACGCTGTTGGAGATAGTAAATGGGCAGAAGAGAGGATAGGGTCAGAAAGAATTCAGGACGCTTACGCGTGGCAAAATATTTTAAAAAGCGGAGTTCGGTTATTGTTAAACTCTGATCTACCTGGCGAGCCATGGAAGCCTATGGAGACATTATATTTTGCAGTAAATAGAAAACCATTAGATAGTACTAAAGAGGCAGAAGGCTGGTATATGAAGCAAGCTTTAACTGTGGGGGAAGCACTTAAGGCTATGACAATTGAAAATGCCCATGGCGCATTTCAGGAGAAAAAGCTTGGAAGTATTGAGATAAATAAATTTGCTGATTTTATTATTGTTGATAAAAATCCTTTAACTGTAGCGCCGGAGGATATAAAAAATATTGAAGTTCTGGAAACATGGGTTTCTGGAATTAAAGTAAGCTCAATTAATTAAAACCCTTACTTTCGAACTGCTTTGACCTCATAAATTCAGTTTTTAAATCTTTAGAACTTTTTCGGGAACCGTCATGTGAATAACCCGGTGCAGCAAAAATGTATGCAAGTCTTTGATGAAATTTAATATTAGGCTGAAAACAATCTCTAAATATATTATACATTTCTTTAAATGCAACCACCGCCGGGTTATAAGATGCTATCGGAATAACTACACCATAGTCCACGGGTTCAGATGCATCTTCTTCAGCAAATGTTTTGAAAATCCTGTCCCATATGATCAATATACCTGCAAAATTACTATCTAAATACCTGGGGTTTTTCGCATGATGCACGCGGTGGTGGCTGGGGGTATTGAAAATAAACTCGAACCACACGGGCATTTTCTTGATAGACTGAGTATGAACCCAAAACTGGTAAACTAAATTTATCGCGCCTATGAATGCGACTAAAAAGGGGTGGAAGCCCAATAAAATTAACGGTGATGAGAGGAGGACATACCCCGTGATATGGTTGTTCCATGGCTGCCTGAGTGCCGTGCTTAAATTATATTCTTCTGAGCTATGGTGGACATTATGTGCTGACCAGAACCATCTAACTTTATGGGCGGCCATATGCTTATACCAATAGACAAAATCCTGAAGTACTAAGCAAATTAATATGGTGGTTATACTAAATCCCCAATCAAAAAACCTAAATTGCCATATCCACATGAGAATACCAATGCTTATTCCCCCCATCAAAATATCAGATATCAACTGCCCAACGCCCATAGTGGACGACGTAATTGCATCTTTTACAACATATGTGCCAGAAATCTTTTTTCTAGACACAAGGTACCATTCTGACGCGATCAAAAGCGTAAATACTGGCGCAGCCCAAAAAAGAACTGCGGGAAAATTTGGTATATCATAGTCCATGTATTCTAAATGTATTAATATACTTGAATGTCAAGGATACCTATTGTCTTACCCCTAGCATATTTCGTTTTCACCTGTCATAATACGGTAAATTTATTATATCATAAGGGCGTCCATGAGAATTGTTATGATCGGCACAGGGTATGTTGGACTTGTGTCTGGGGTTTGTTTGGCAGATTTTGGCCATGAAGTGATTTGTGTCGACAATGATAATGCTAAAATAGAAATGCTAAATTCGGGTGAGGTTCCAATATTTGAACCTAACCTAAAAAGCCTAATTAATAAAAATGTTAATGCTTCGCGGCTGAAATTTACCACAGACCTTAAGGAGTCAATGAATAGTGCAAATGTGGTATTTATAGCCGTCGGAACCCCTTCACGGAGAGGAGATGGTCACGCTGATTTATCTTACGTTTATGCCGCAACAAATGAAATTTCTAAACACATTAATAAATTCACTGTAATTGCCACTAAATCTACTGTTCCCGTTGGTACAGGAGATGAAATCGAGAAAATTCTATCTAAGAATCATTCCAAAAATAAGTTTTCAGTTGTGTCGAATCCCGAGTTCCTGAGAGAGGGTGCAGCAATAAAAGATTTTAAGCATCCCGATAGAATAATCGTTGGTGCTGAGTGCAATGACGCTGTAGAAATCATGAAAGCAGTTTATAGACCTCTTTTTATCAACGAGACTCCAATATTGTTTACAAATCGGAGGACTTCGGAGCTAATAAAATATGCTTCGAACTCATTCTTGGCAACTAAAATTAGCTTTATAAATGAAATGGCCGATCTGTGTGAAAATGTGGGTGCCGATGTACAAGCATTAGCAAGAGGCATGGGGCTTGATAAAAGAATTGCTCCTAAGTTTTTACATGCTGGCCCAGGTTATGGCGGCTCATGTTTTCCTAAGGATACAACAGCGCTAATACGTACTGCTGAAGAGGCAGAAGTATCGCTCCCAATTATCCAGTCGGTCATAAAATCGAATGAAGCCAGAAAGCACAAGATGGTTCAAAAAATCATTCATTTTTTTAATGGAGATTTAAATAATAAAACATTAGCTTTTTTAGGCCTCGCCTTCAAACCCAATACAGACGATATGCGAGATGCCGCAAGCTTAACTATTATACCAGAACTACAAAATAATGGCGCGTTGATAAAAGTGTATGATCCTGCATCGATGAAAGAAGCTAAAAGTTTACTTCAAAATATAGATTACACAAAAAATTCTTATGATTGCATTAAAGGAGCAGATGCCCTGATAATATTGACAGAGTGGGACGAATTCAGAGCCCTAGATATGATACGTGTAAAGAAATCATTGAGAAGCCCAAATATTATTGACCTACGAAACATCTATAACCCTCAAAGCATGGAGGAGTATGGTTTCAACTATACAAGCGTTGGGCGTTAAAATAATTACAAATAATAATTCTTCAAATAATAAATATTTTATTTATTAAGCTTATAACGGACTAATAATAAAAGGCAGTTACATGTGTGGTATAATAGGTGTTGTTGGGCATTCATCGGTTGCAGATCGATTAATTGAAGGATTAGTCCAACTCGAATATAGGGGATATGATAGCTCTGGAATAGCCATACTTGATAAAGGCAAACTAAAGCGTGAACGAGCAAAAGGAAAAATCAAGAGGTTAATTGATAAGCTCGAAGCAAACCCAATCGACGGGACAGCCGGAATAGCCCACACACGCTGGGCAACTCACGGCATTCCTAATGAAGTAAACTCTCACCCACATTTTTCCGGAAGTGTCAGTGTTGTCCATAATGGTATAATAGAAAATTATCTTGATATAAAAAATGAATTATCTCATCGTAAATTCCTCACGGAGACAGATACTGAAGTTTCTGCACACTTAATAGATGAGTACTTAAAAACCGGACTAAGCCCAAAAGAGGCATTTTCTAAAAGTTTAAAAAAACTCAAGGGGGCCTATGCATTTGCAGTTCTGCTAGATGAGGTTAAGGATCATATTTTTTGTGCAAGAGTTGGATCGCCGTTAGCGATAGGTATTGGTCAGGATGAAATGTATCTAGGTTCAGATGCAATGGCACTAGCCAAATTGACGACAAAAGTGATTTACCTCGAAGAAGGTGACTGGGCTATTCTCACGCCAAAAACCTACGAAATATACGATAGAAATGATAATAGAGTTACTCGTGAAATAACAATAATTTCTGGTGGGCCGGCTATGGCAGAAAAGGGTAATTATCGTCATTTCATGCTAAAGGAAATACACGAGCAACCCGAAACGATTGGTAGGACATTAGGTATATATATTAACGATTATACCCTTAGCCCAGTTGTAACAGATAATCTCGACTTTAAATCAATAGATAGAGTAATTCTTATAGCATGCGGAACCGCCAATTATGCATGTTTAGTTGCAAAATATTGGTTTGAACAAATAGCAGGAATACCTGTCGAAGTTGATATTGCCTCTGAATTTCGTTACAGAAAGCCCTCCTTGTCAGATAAATCTCTTTTTATCGCAGTTTCGCAATCAGGTGAAACGGCTGATACCCTTGCAGCTTTGCGTTATTGTAAGGAAGCTGGCTTAAAAACAGCAGCATTAGTAAATGTACTCACCTCCACAATGGCACGCGAAGCAGATATTGCTTTGCCTATTAATGCTGGACCAGAAATTGGTGTTGCATCTACAAAAGCTTTTACATCTCAACTTACTGCACTTGCAGCGTTAGCTTTGACGGCTGGTGTTTCAAATGGTTCAGTTTCAAAAAC
>JAQXEH010000078.1 GCA_029250925.1 Hellea sp. | reverse complement strand
CTCCATCTACGGTTGACTTTTCAATACTAGATTTAATTTTTACTTCTTCACTCATTTGTTATTTCCGTTCTATTACGTATATTCGACCAAGCTGATAAAATCTGATCAACGTCTTTGCTCATACTTTTATAACCAAAACTTACTCTAATTGCACCCTTAGGAGCAGCATTCGATAAGCCCATTGATTTTATGATGCGGTTTTCATTAGACTTACCAGAAGAACATGCAGAACCGGTTGAAACAGAAATTCCCGCAAGATCTAAAGCCATCATCATAGTCATAGCATTTAAGTCAGGAGAGGATACAAAACTAGTATTTGGCAAGCGGTCAGCATTTGCCCCAAAAATATTAAGATCAGACTCTATTTTTTTTAAGCGCATCTCGAATGAATCACGAAGTTTTTTTGTGAAATCCAAATTATTCATCACAGAAGCAGCAACTCCAAAACCGTGAATACCTGCTAAATTCATAGTCCCTGAACGCATTCGTCGCTCTTGACCTCCTCCGCAAAGCAAAGGCGAAAGAGGGGTATTGGGACAAGCATACAAAGCCCCTACTCCTTGTGGACCGCCAATTTTATGTGCTGATATAGCTATATAATCCGCATTAAATATCATAGGTATTTTTCCAAAGGCCTGCACAGCATCAACAAGAACTAAACCATCATATTGGTGAACAATATCAGCTATGGTATCTACAGGCTGCAATACACCTGTTTCCCCATTAGCAGCCGAAACAGATACGAACGGTCTACCATCAGATATGTTCCAATTTTTTAGTGTTTCTTCAAGATGTGCAGTATCCGTGATCCCATTAATGTCAGTTGGAATGAAATCATGAGAATAACCCCAATTCTCAGCTGCTTTGTATGTGGCTGTATGATCAGCATTGGAAAATAACATTTTCTTACATCCAGCATTATGAGCAGCAAAAATAGCTGTATTTAATGCTTCAGTTCCACTGCTAGTAAAAATAATATCCTGAGAACAAACACCCATTTCCAATCCAATGATTTCTCGAGCTTTTGAAATCACTGCCTGAGCTTTGCGCCCATCTTTATGCTGGGCTGAAGCATTACCATAAAGGCTCATAACATCAGTTACAGCTGCAATAACCTCAGGCCTTATTGGGCAACTAGCATTGTTATCAAGGTATACTCTAGTCAAATGACGTACCTCTAGAGTTTATAGCCAATAGCGGTCGGCATTTTACTGATAAAGACAGTTTAAACTTCACTTGAAAGCCATTTATTATTTCGTGTAATAAAAACAATTTAATCTAACCTAAACCATTGTCATTTAGGTTTCCCGAAATAACATCATGAACCGTAACAGAAACTAAGAAGTCTTCTATATGATTTTCTAAGGCACCCCAAAGATTGTGCGTTAAACAAAGATCAGCTTTTCCTGTGCACGCCTTTTTAATGCTAGGACTACACCCATGAGCCTGAATATTTTCATCAACTGCATGAATTATTTTATTAAGTGTTAAGTTCTTAGCAGAATGAGCAAGCACATACCCTCCTGATGATCCTCTGTAACTATCAACGAGTCCAGCGCGGCGCAATTTTGCAAATAATTGCTCCAGATAGTTCAATGATATTCCCTGACGGCGTGATATATCAGTCAAAGGTATGAGTGAGCCTGATCCCTGAGCGGCCATATCAGCTATAGCCATTACGGCATACCTTCCTTTTGATGTTAGTTTCACTTTGTACAATCTTTCTTCAAATGTTTTACTCGCTTTTTCATAATTGAGTCGTTAAAGGCCCACTGAGAAGTATTTAGTTCGCCATGTAAGTATCCTGACTAGTTTAGTCAAGTTTAAGTACACCGGATGACTGCGACATAACAGTAATTAAGGAATATCATGCCAGAAGTAATATTTAACGGGCCAGAAGGAAGACTTGAAGGACGTTATCATCCCTCAGATAACCCACAAGCTCCATGCGCTTTAATTTTGCCCCCACACCCCAAAGCTGGCGGACACATGGATCATAGAATAACAGTGGCAATGTATGAACAATATAAAGCTCGTGGGTTCTCGGTCTTGAGATTTAACTTCAGGGGGGTAGGTAGATCTGTTGGGGAGTACGATAATGGGCAGGGCGAGTTACAAGATGCAGCATACGCAATGGATTACATCCAAAGCTTCAACCAAAATGCACCCTTCACATGGGTATCAGGGTACTCATTCGGCGCTTGGATAGGAATGCAGTTGTTAATGCGACGCCCCGAAGTTTCAGGGTTTATCTCTATGAGTTTGCCAACAAATACTTATGATTTTGCATTCTTGGCGCCATGCCCAGCGTCAGGTTTAATTACTTATGGTTCACAAGATCCAATAGTCCCAGCTGACGAAGTTGACGGTGTCGTTGAAAAAATTCGAGTGCAAAAAGGGCACAAAATATACACTCATTGCATTGAAGGTGCTGACCACTTTTACACCAATCACCTGGATATAGCTATGAGTGTTATTGATGACTATTTAGACGAAAATCTAGACCCCCAATATTGCCCTCCGCGTGAAATTGAATAAACTAGTGAATATTCTTTAAATAGATAAAAGCACACTTTTTTCTTCCATGAAATTAAAGTATCAAGACACCCTTTTTAGCTTATATTCTCTTACATTAATTTGGTGAAGATAATTTTCCACCCGTTAGCGGCTCTTTCACTCCTGTTGTAGCTGGAAAGCTTATAGGCAGACCAAGTTGAGACCTTACTGCTAAATAAGCAAAAGCTTGAGCTTCGACAGCATCAGAGATCCAACCAACTTTTTCAGTAGTGCTAATTTTCATATCAAGTTTTCTGCCTAAAAGAGAAATTATGGCTTTGTTATGCCTCCCGCCGCCGCAAACAATCATTTCAAGTGGGTCTTGATTAAATTCTTTAATAACATCTGCTATGGCCTCCACAATAAAAGCGACTAATGTCGCAGCCCCGTCTTCTACAGAATAATTTTTTATATCATTTAGTACATTAAAGTCATATCGATCAGCAGAGCGGGGTATTTTTTTTTTAAAAAAATTATACTTTAACCAGCTTTTTACTTGTGCATAGTCAGCCTTCCCGGCCAATGCATATTGACCATAAGGGTCATAGAGGCCCAAACCGTTTTGATTTATCCAGGTATCTATTGGACCGTTTCCCGGTCCAGTATCAGTAGCTATGATTTCATTATTTTTTGATACAAAAGTTAGATTAGACACACCACCTATATTCAAAATAACCGTTGGAAGTCTCAACTTAGAATATGACGCAAGTGATTTATGGTAAATTGGAGCTAAAGGAGCACCCTGCCCCATATTTGCAATATCATTGCTTCTAAAATCATACCAAACAGGGCAATTTAGTACTTTTGCTAATTTTTCTCCGTTACCAAGCTGTAATGTTTGCCCCCTTGTTCCATCCAGCGGCGGAAGATGCAAAACCGTTTGGCCATGAAAACCTATAAGGTTTAACCGTCGTGACCAAGACTTATTGGTTCCACATAATTGCTCAACAGCAAGCTTATGAGTTTCGAGAATAATATTATCTGCATCCTCAAATATAGAAGGTCGTGGGCCCAAGAAATTCCACTTTAAAGCAGACTTAATAGTTTGCTCTAAAATTACCCTTTCCTTGGGTGAGTATTGAATACATAAACTTGGTCCGAATTCATGAATCCTTTCACCATCCGTGTGCAAAAAAGCAGCATCTACTCCATCCAAAGAGGTTCCACTCATTAAGCCTAGGGAAACATAATCCATTTGTTCTGAACTTACCTCTTTAACTTAGCACTCAGTGTTGCTAGTACCCATTAAGATATAGTTAGGCCAGAAACATGAATAAATATCAATCAAAATTGATGCAAAACCTTACTGAAAGAGGATTTTTATATCAGTGTACGGACTCACAAGGCCTAGATAGTTTAGCACATAAAGAAAATTTAACGGGTTATATTGGCTTTGACTGCACTGCCCCAAGTTTGCATGTTGGTTCATTGGTGCAAATAATGATGCTACGTCAACTACAAAAGTCAGGCGGTCGTCCAATAATATTACTTGGTGGAGGCACCACGAAAATTGGTGACCCGTCTGACAAAGACAAGTCAAGACCAATATTAACTAACGAACTAATTAAAAAAAACAAAGAAGGTATTGAAAAAGTTTTTTCAAAATATTTGGAGTTTGATGGTCCTAATAGTGCTGTGATAGTCGATAATAGTGATTGGCTTGATGGTCTGGGTTATATAGATTTTTTAAGGGATGTAGGAAAACTGTTTACCGTAAATAGGATGATCGCAATGGAAACTGTAAAAAGGCGAATTGAGAATGAACAACCAATGACTTTTTTAGAGTTTAACTATCCTTTACTACAAAGCTATGATTTTGTTGAGCTAAATAAAAGGTACAACTGCACATTACAACTTGGTGGCTCAGATCAATGGGGAAATATAACAAGCGGTATTGATCTAACAAGAAGAATGTCAGGCACTCAATGTTTTGGTTTTACAACACCATTAATTACAACAGCATCTGGAGGGAAAATGGGCAAGACAGCTGATGGTGCTGTATGGCTCAACTCTGATACCTCTCTTGGAGAAAGTTATACAAAAAGCCCATATGATTATTGGCAATTCTGGCGTAATACTGATGATGCCGATGTTGCTAAGTTTTTTAAACTATTTACAGATTTATCATTGGAGGAAATAGACAGTATTGAAAAACTAACCGGTGCCGATATTAACAAAGCAAAAATTCGGTTGGCAAATGAAGTAACAGCAATGCTGCATGGCATTAGTGCAGCTAGAGAGGCAGAAGTAACAGCTAATGATACTTTCGAGAAGGGGTTAAATTCAGCAGGCCTACCTACCATTATGATAGAAAAAAGTAAATTAGAAGGCACAGGAGTTCTTCAAGCATCTGTTTTAACAGGACTTGCATTATCTAATGGGGAAGGCAGAAGACACATAAAAGCAGGGGCATTAAAAATTAATGGTATAAAAGTTACGGATCACGAATACAAATTATCACAAAATGATTTTAAAGATGGATCCGCCAAAATTTCAATCGGAAAAAAGAGGCATGCCATATTAAAGTTACATGATTAGGTTAATCAAAGTTATCACTCAACTTTTCAACTTCAGACCAATCTTTATCAGTTAACGTATCTCGATTTGTTCGAAAAATTCCACGCAAGAAGCCTGGAGTAAGAGCGGATAAAGGGTTAACTAATATTTGAGCATTACTAAATATACCCTTCACAGTATAACTAAGCGCAAAAACTCCCTCGCCCTTCTTACCAACAAATATATCTCCAATTACTGGGATCTCGCCTAACACTGAGTTAGTGGAGTAGGCTGGCACTAACGCTCCGTCCATATCAATTGTTTGGGAATTTAAATTTACTTCTCCTGTGCCTGTCATTCCCAAGGCGGGCCCGGAAACAACCGCATCTTTGATACTTACTGCACCATCTTCATAAACAAAAGGAACTGAAAATTCATTAAAATTTAATCCTTCACCACTCAACGTGTCAGTAATGCCTTTAAGTGAAGCTACAGACAATACTTGAGCTAATATTGGTGCTTTGACTAATGTAAAGTCTTCAATTTCTAGTATGCCCCTCAAAGGTCCCTCCTCCCCAACTTCAGGCATTCGTGCAGTAATTTGCAGACTACCCCCTTCTATACTTTCAATATCTAAGAAAGCTGAAGCCGCTGCAGACGCATTTGGCACTTTTAGGATTAACTGCCTCTCACGGGTATTTTGTTCAGTCTTTATCGATACAGAAAAAACACCCTGTTCTGTTTCACCAAAGAAGTCAGCATCAGTTATCCCAACACCATTGCTATTATACAAAGCGTGTGCATTGTTAATAATATAATCTTTACTGAGTGAAATAGATTTTAAAGAAGCCTCGATATGCAGTGGAATTTTCACGCCAAAATCATCACTGTTATTTTTAAAAATTCCTGAAGATAACGACGAAGCATTAAAATAATCACCTTCAATATGCATATTAATTCTGTCATTATTTCTATTAGGGGCAGCCTTCAAGCCAGCTCTAATCAATCCATTAATATTGGCTCTTTTAAAATGTAATTCTTTTAACCTAAAGTCTTCTGCCAAGTCAAAACTACCCTCAATTGTAAGCCCGGGTGCTGACATTGAAATATTTTCAAAAATAAAATCATTATCATCCAACCTTCTGAAGTTGCCTGTAATAGATGCACTTTCACCAGCATCCTTGACCCAATTATCCCCTAAAATGATTTTGGCATCAGTTAAATTAATATTTAATTTAGCATTGGAAAGGTTGAAGCCTTTTCCATCAGCTTCAATTTTTGTGTATAATTTTCCTTTGAGATTTTTTCTAAAACCCAAACCGAAACCATCAAGAGTGTCACGATTCATTTCGCCCTCAACAACATAGCGAGTATGAGGATTTGTTTTATTAAACGTTTCGTTCAAGCTTAAATTTGCTTTCCATGGACCAATAAAAACTGGGCCTGAAATATTCATTTTTTCTTTGTCGATAAATAGATCAACAAAACCATTCTTAAGTTTGTGATTACCAATGGAAAACGGTGCGGAAATATTATTAAACTTCCCTGACACAGCGTAATCAATTCGTGATCTATCAAAATTCTCAAGCAAAGGTCTTTTAACCTTTAGTTGAATATTTCCTGATCCAGAAAATTGGGTAGGAATTACTCGATATTTTTCTGCAATGTTCAATGGCTTCTCATCCACCAGAGCAATTAAGTCCTCAGCTTTACCATAAGCGTCAACATCGATTATCACATCAGATCCCTTGGGGAAAAATTGAGTGATGTCTGCGGTTGCAGCGTTTATATTAATATTTCCAATTTTTCCGCCCGATGCTTGAAATTTAGCACTGTTACCTCGTATTAAACCCGTTCCAGATACACCAATGTAAGGAGTCATGGTTGAAATATAACTTACATTCGCATTTGTAACATCAAATTTTAAATTGAAGTCGTCATCATTGAGCGATTGAGTGCCAAGAAGGTAATTTTGCGGCAAATCCAATGAAAAATTAATATTTTTAATTGCAGCATTTATCATGGATCTATCAACCCAACGACGTGCTCCAGAGGCAAGATTATTGGGCCAGATGTCCAAAAGGCTATTAATGTTCATCGAACCCAATGATTTCCCGCGAAATCCTACAGTTTCCCAATTGCCTTCTTTACCTTGTTTGAATTCACCATAAGTAAACAGTTTATAAGCCCCAAAATTAATATCAAATTTTTTCAATTTTAGATGTCTTGCATCAAGGTCCAATCGACCAGACACTGATAACGAACTTAAACGCACGGGCTTTTGAAGTTCAAAAAATTTCTCTAATATTACATCCGCTAAATCAAAATTAAATAAAGGTGCTGTACTAGTGTTACCATCTGTAAGTGCCTTGAGTTCACTCAGGCTACCATTTCCACGAAAGTTAACTGTAGAAGACTGAATACTAAATTCAGATACTTCCATTATTTCAGATTTTGCTTCAAGGTTTGCTTTTAAGCTGATAGTATCAAAGTTTAATTTTTTTTCAAAAGCACCAATGCTACCCTGTTTTGCTTCCATACTAATATCAGCTGTCTCGACACCAGATTTCTGGTCTACATTGAAGGAAGCTATTAAATCAATGGGTGTAATAACCTCACTTAAAAACGAAAACCTACCTTGTTTTGGCGCAAAAACTGACGGATTCATATCACTTGCTCTTACATGAACAGTATATTTTTCAAAATTTTCCCTAGATTTAATACTTAATTCCAGAGGAGTTAAAATATTTCCATTTTCATTTTTAATTTTACTAGAAATTTTAAGCTCTGCACTCTCATCCGTAAGATTAAAATAAGTGTTCGAGTCAATTAGTCTAAGTTCAAACTTATCTTTATTATCCAAAAAAAGTACGTCAGAATCGCTAATTTGAATATTTCCAATAATATTAATAAATTTTGATTTATTTTTACTGTCCGGCGAATATATTTTCCAAGAAGGACCAAATTCTTTAGCCGGCAATGAGGCGCCCAAGCTTAATTCAATATAATCGTTTCTAGTTCTCGTAATAGTTACCGAACCACCTTCAATACCAATTTTTTCAGGAATTAAAGACCCCCCTAGCAATGAGACTAACGGAAATTCAGTGCTCATATGTGAAACTAATTGAGTCGGTTTTCCGCTATTATCACTGGTAAATACATCATCCAATTCAACTCTTAAATTATTGGTAGAAGCTATCCATTTTATAGTTATTTTACCAACTTTGGTGTCTAAACCATTAAAACTTTTAGTTAGTGCTTTCTCAGCAACAGATTTAAAGACAGATATATCTAGTGATTGGTGGGTTAAAATTATACTTAAACTAAATAAACATAAGACAATTGAGCCAAGAACTAATGCTACAAATTCTTCAATTGTATTTAGCGTTCTTTTTCGTATCTGAAGACTTTTGTTATTACTGAGCAAAGTCAATAACTTAATATACGCCATACTAATATACTTTCTGGCATTGTTTATGATTTTATTTTCTGTCATGTTTTATTTCTGAATACTAACAAAACTCAAATTTATATGGTAACGTATGAATTTCTATAATTTGCTACAATAAGTATGAAAAGGATAGCCCCCATGGAGTTAAAAATTGGACAAAAAGCACCTAATTTTGTATTACCTGCCAGTAATGATACTCAGATTTCTCTAGGAGATTATAAAAAACAATTTCTAGTTCTTTATTTTTACCCAAAAGACAGTACGCCGGGCTGCACAAAAGAGGCAATAGATTTTTCTGAAAATATAGAGGAATTTACCAAGCTCAACACAGCTGTTGTCGGTATTTCCAAGGACACTCCTTCAAAACACGACAAATTTATAGAAAAAAATGCCCTGAAAGTATCATTAGCCTCCGACCTGGACGGTAAAGTTATAGAAAATTATGGCGCATGGATTGAAAAAAATATGTACGGTAAGAAATATATGGGTATTGAAAGATTAACTATCCTGATTGGACTTGAAAACAGAATATTACAAATTTGGAGAAAAGTCAGAGTTAAAGACCATGCCAAGAATGTTCTTGAAGAACTAAAAAAACACACTTCATAAACAGTTGATATAATTGTTATTTTATAAAAATTAACATCTGAAGGTTCCACTTAGATAAAGATGAAATACATAAATAAATAAAAATTCCGCTTGTGCTAAACTCAATTAGTGTGGTTAAGACCGCTGGAATACTGGTATGAAATCATGAAGAAAAATATATTAAAAGAATGGCGCCGTAAAATTACCAAAAGCCTACCCGAACGTCAGGTTTTGATGAGGTCTGACGGATACGTTAGATTTTTTCTTCTCAGCACAACCAATCAAGTAATTATAATTGCAGCCATTACATCTATATCGTTATGGTGTATATTTACTTTATTAAGTTACACCTGGGGTTACAACCCTCTCAGAGCGCCTTGGAAGGAAGCAGAGAGGGTTGCGTCAAATTACGAAGAAGTGTTAGATTCAGCAAGGGCTCGCGAGGAGACAGTCCTAAAGTTGTTAGAGATGCAGAAAAAAGAATTTGAGAAAATTACCAACACTATTGAAGAAAAGCATTTTATCCTGACAGAGGCGGCTTCCATAAAGAATTCGAGAATAAATAGTTATCCAGAAAAACTATCAAGTAACGCGACCATCCTAATGTCTCCCTATGTCCTGGATACGACTCCCAGAAAGTCAATGGGTAAAAATCTGGAAAGTTTAATTACTCAGTCTGAACCGACAACCTACGCATCTCTAAATTCAATTCACAAAGCTCAAAATGAATTATTATTTAAAAATGAAAATGAAATCTTGGATGTAATTGAACTTAAAAGGGCAGTGATCATTTCAACTGGGTTACTTCTGAGTGATGTTCTTAATAACGCAGATGATGGACTAGGGGGCCCTTTAATAAAGAATAAAAATGACATGGATACCGAAACACCACATAATATTCAAAATTTCAAATTAAGAATTAAGGAAGCTATGACACTTTCTGATGTAGTTAATTCGCTTCCAACAGGTTATCCTACAACATCAATCAAAAGGTCAACATCACCTTTTGGGAAAAGAAAAGATCCGTTTACAAATCAATACACTGAACATCAAGGAATAGATTTTGGTACAGGCGGAGAAAGAGATTCCATTGTAATTTCATCATCTGATGGAAAGATTATATTTAAAGGTGATAACGGTGGTTATGGTCACTCTATTAAAATAGACCATGGTTATGGACTAGTAACAATATACGCTCATCTAAAGCGAAATAATGATGGTATTGATGTAGGAGACTATGTTAAGAGAGGTGATAAAATTGGTATAATGGGTTCAACAGGTAGGAGTACTGCTACTCATTTACATTACGAAGTTCATTTCAATGGAAGTGCCATAGATCCTAATAGGTTTTTGAAAGCAGGTTATTATGTTCAATAAAATAAATACATCCACATCTAAAACATTAGATAAACAAGAAATATATACAAAAAAAGTTCAACCCTCGACACAAAATAAGTTAGCCCCTTCCATTTTAGGTTCAGACTTAACCGTGATAGGTGACATCAAAACAAAAGGTGATGTCCATATAGACGGACGTGTGGATGGGAACATAACAGCAAATGGTGTTATAATAGGCGAAAAAGGAACAGTAGTAGGAAAAATAATAGCAAGATCAGCCCGGATACGAGGTAATGTCACAGGAAAAGTGGACGCTGTAAAAATAGAATTGACAGAAACCTCATCTGTGAAAGCGGATTTAACACAAGATCAACTTATCATAGCCAACGGCGCATTCTTCGATGGAAAATGCAATAGAAAGACTTCATCAACGGTAAAAAAAGAACCAATAAAAACTGAACATAACAATATAAATATTTCGAAGTCTTCAGGATAATTAAAAAAATAATTTGTTAAACTAATCAATCTAGTTTGGGGTTTCGATATTTATTGACAAGGCTGCAGACATAAATTGATCAAGGTCTCCGTCGAGTACCCCAGAGGTATTGGAAGTCTCTACAGTTGTACGTAAATCCTTTACAAGCTGGTAAGGTTGCAACACATACGAACGTATTTGATGGCCCCATCCAATTTCTGATCTATTGTCAGCAGATATTTGCGCTTCAGCTTCCCTTCTCTGCATTTCGGCCTCATAAAGCCTTGACCTCAACATATCCCATGCAGTGGATCTGTTTTTATGTTGCGATCGATCATTTTGACATTGAACAACGATACCGGTTGGCTGATGGGTTATCCGTACAGCCGAATCTGTTTTATTTATATGCTGACCACCTGCGCCAGATGCCCTATAAGTATCAACACGGCAATCAGACTCATTCAAGTCTATATCGATACTATCATCAATTTCGGGATAAACCCAAACTGAGGCAAAACTAGTATGACGCCTATTGCTGGAGTCAAAAGGTGATATACGAACTAGCCTATGCACCCCAGACTCATTTTTGAGCCAACCATAAGCATTTTGACCATAAACCTTTATTGTAGCTGACTTTATTCCAGCTTCATCGCCACTTTGTTCCTCTATTATCTCTGTTTTCATACCGCGGGAATTTGCCCATCTTAGGTACATCCTTTCAACCATTTCGGCCCAGTCTTGGGCCTCAGTACCACCCGCGCCTGGGTGGATTTCAACGTAGCAATCATTTCCATCGACTTCGCCAGATAATAGGGCATCTAACTTGTATTTTTGCGATGATTTATGTAGCTCCTCCAAAGCTGCTACTGCGTCTTCAAGTAAATCTTCGTCGCCTTCCGACTCCCCTAATTCTGCTATTTCGAGATTTTCATTTAGATCGGAAACTAATGATTTAATGCGATTAAAAGATTCTTCTAAGATAGACCGCTCTCGCATTAGTTTCTGTGATTTTTTTGGGTCATCCCAAAAGTCTTGACGTTCAGTTAATGCATTAAGTTCGGCCAACCTTTGCTCAGATGGTTCCCAGTCAAAGACGCCTCCTTAACAGTGTAATTGACTGTTCTATATCTTCTTTCATTTGCAAAATATCGGCACGCATAGTTTTTAGTATAGCCCATCATCTAGTTTTTCATCAACCTTTTCAGGATCAGCTTCTATGTTGTCTACCACTTTCTCTGGAACTTTTGCTCCATTTTGGCTAGTTTCTTCCGCAAAATCAAAATCAAAGGCACTGCCTGAAACTTGATCATCTGCCCCCATTTGGATCACGGACTTTAAAGCACCTACTTTAGGCTCAGTTCCAGGCCTAAAAGCCTCTAAAATAACATCTTCAGCTCCAATGTAGGAAGGCTCACCTGTTTTTCGGTTTACTGGGGAAAGTTTAACATTTTTTGGAATTCGAAAAGGAAACTTTGGCTTGCCTCCTAGTGCTTCAGACATAAAATTAGTGAAAATAGGACTTGCTGCTGAACTTCCGGACTCACTTCCCATTTGCTCAGGAATATCCATACCAATGTAAACACCTGCTACAAGGTTTGGGGAAAAACCAAGGAACCAGGCATCATAAGAATCATTTGTTGTTCCAGTCTTACCAGCCATGGGTCTTCGTAATGAACGTACTTTGTAACCCGTCCCATTATCTACAACCCCTTTTAACATATATGTGATCTGATAAGCTGTAATTGGGTCAATAATCTCCTCTCGGTCATCAGTAATATTTGGGGGCAATTGACCTTGATAGTTCTCTTTTTTACATGAGGCACAAACTTTATTATTTCCATAGTAAATAGTTTGTCCTGTTCTATCCTGTACTCGATCTATTATAACAGGTTCTACTTTTTTACCTCCATTCACAAGAGAGGAATAGGCAGTGGCTAGTTTTGAGAGTGTGGTTTCTCCTGCTCCTAACGACCAAGCCAACTCGGGTTTAGTTTCTTCATATAAACCAAATCTTTTGATATATTTATTAATAGGCACCATACCAATGTCATTGGCGAGACGAACGGTCATCGCATTTCGTGATTTTTCCAAACCTAACCTAAGGGTACTTAAGCCATAAAACTTTCCCGCGTTATAATTTGATGGCTTATAAAATCTCTCACATTGATCTTCTTTTGCTAAATTTTTATTGTCTTTCTTGGGAGTCTTTTCTCCATCCTCACCTTCTTCTAATAATTCTAAAGTACCAAGTCTATTTTCCACACAGTCAGTATCTTTTCTTTCGATAACGAAAGGGGCATCTAGAACTTGGCTTGCCGGAGTATAACCGTTATCCAATGCTGCTGCATACACAAATGGTTTCAGGGCGGATCCCGGCTGCCGTTTAGCTTGAGTGGCCCTGTTAAACTGACTTTGCTTAAAACTATACCCTCCCACTAATGCTAGAACTCTACCGTTATTTGGATCCATAGCTATCAAACCACCATTAACCTTAGGCACTTGCCTCAAATTATATAGTTTTTCTGTTTGTTTTGAATTTATTTTTCCAGAAGGTAACTTGCCTTGAACCAAGACAATATCACCTAAATTAAGTACATCAGATACCTTTTTTGGCGCCTTACCTACGGATCCTTTTTCAAGAGCTCGTTTAGCCCAACTTACTCCGTCTAAATCTATTATTCTCAAAGGGTCCGGGTTATTTTCTACGCCGTTATTATATGCGATAGGAGTCAATTTTTCTGCAAAACCAATTTTAGCAAATTTATTATTAACTTCCATTACTAATGCCAGTTGCCAGTCACCTGTATCAGCGGGTTTATCAAATTTTGATAATTTTTCCCGCCAGTCTTCAAAGTTATTGAAATTACCCAAAGGTCCGCGGTAACCGTGTCGCATATCAATATCTTCAAGACCCTTGCGAAGTGCTTTCCTTGCGGCCAATTGTAAGCGTGTATCCAATGTTGTTCTAATAGATAGACCGCCACCATATAATTCCTCATTACCATACATGCCTTTAATTTGCTTTCGGGCCTCCTCCACAAAATACTCAGAGGCTAGGTATTCATCTCCAACAAAGCGGTCAACAACAACAATATCACTTTCTTTAGCATCGGACACATGCAACTCATCAGCATAACCATCTTCAAGCATTCTGGTGAGAACATAGTTACGCCTACTTAAAGCTCTAGCTTTCTTAGTTGGATTAGTAACTTGATAGTTATTTGGTGCTTTAGGTAATACTGCCAAGTAGGCAATTTCATTTAAAGACAAGTCTTTCATAGGTTTACCGAAGTAATTCAATGATGCTGCAGCAACACCGTAGGCCCCTCGACCAAAATAGATATCATTAAGATATAATTCCAATATTAAATCTTTACTAAGTGCCTCCTCAATGAGACCAGCAATTACAACCTCCCTAATTTTACGAGTTATATTTCTTTGGTTGCCTACTAAAAAATTTTTAGCGACTTGCTGAGTAATAGTTGACCCGCCCTCAAGTCGTTCATTATTTAATACATGACTGAAATTAGCTAACATAGCCCTTAAAAAGCCTTTCTCGTCAAACCCATTGTGATTATAAAATCTTTTGTCCTCTGCTGCGACAAATGCATGCTGCAACTGTTTAGGTATTGAGGCTATGGGAACAAAAACACGTGCTTCTGTTCTAAATTCAGATATTAATTTACCATCACCCGCATGTACTCGCGACATTACAGGTGGTTTGTACTTAGCTAGACTTTCGATACTTGGCATATCTCTTGTGGCATTTCTAACAAAGACAAATATAGAAATTGCCATAATTACAATCACACCTCCAAAGCCTGCAGCCAGATATTTGAAAACTTTCTTAAAAGTTCTGTTTTTGATATTTTCTGATATGTCTTCTGTGTTATTCATCAGGTAGATTATTCAAAACTCACTAGCTTTATTTATTACAAACAGGTTCATAAAGTTTAATTATGAAGATTATTTACTCATCAAAATACTTATTGACCGAACGTACGACCGACTTCAAGACTTTCTTTCTATGTACTGCAGAGTTTAAAAGTTTTTCGTCATCAATATTAGAAAGAAAACCCATTTCTAACAATACTGCGGGGACGTCTGGAGCTAAAAGCACGTAATAACCAGCTCTTCTATGCGAATTTCCTACTAACCGTGTTGACAATTTTAGTTCTGCCAGCAGGATATCCGCAAATTTTTCTGATTGGTTTGATGTACTTCTTTGGGCAAGCTCGACGAGTATATCACTGACAGTTTCAGATTGAGCTGCTAAATTTACATCTAAAATCCAGTTCTGAGAATCTACTAAGCGCTTAGATCTACTTTTCGCTCGATCAGCCAGCGTATATACTGATGCGCCTCTAGCTGATTTATTAGCTGTTGAGTCTGCATGAACAGAAATAAATAAATCAGCACCTCTCTCTCTAGCTATTCTAATGCGTTTCTCATGATCAATATATTTATCATTTGCACGAGTTAGTATTACTTCATATTTTTCCTCTTTTATTAAGAGGTTTTTTAATTCAACAGATGTTTTTGTAGTTATAGACTTTTCAAATGTTCCATTATTACCAATAGCACCGGGGTCACGTCCACCATGACCAGGGTCGATTACTATTATTGGCTTTATAACTAATTTTTTTGAATTAGGGGCGATTCTTGGTTTGGGTATATTAGAATTTAGTAATTTTGTATTTCTTGTTTTAGCTTTCTGCTCGAATGTAATATGAATCTTATTTCTTTTAATTTCATTTGACAACATTTGAGCAAACGGTAGCAAATCCAGAACGATACGAAGACCTTTTTCTCTATTTGCCAATCTGATTTGAGCAATATCTCCAAAGCCTTTTATTACTTTAGGGGTTGATGATACAATATTTTTATCATCCAATAAAACAGCATCAGGTAAATCGATTACAACTCTAGGCTGTTCACCACTAAGGCTAAAAATATCTGCAGAAACAGCACCAGAAAATTCTAAAGATACTACCTTACCAGTATAAGTTATATTAGACAACGTAGTGGCAAATGTATAACTAAATTGCCATAACCAAAATATAAAAATTAGACAAAACTTTATCATAGTGCTGAGTTAAACACTCGAAATGAATATATTGTTACTTTTTAATTAAAAAATTTACGCACAAAAGCTTTGCGAAAATTGTAAATATAGGGCAATAAGACATCATATGGAGTCTAAGCGGCATACCAATGCCAACAAATATCCATATAACTAACGTGCAAAAATGCACATAAGAAAGTTATAATGCAAATATCGCATCTACATCCAAAAATAAAAATAAGCGATTTAGGACAAATTATTTGTAATTTTTATAGTAGTATTTACAGAAATTTATCTGAGCACCTCCCTTTTGTCTGCAGGACAATGACTATGTCGGAGATGAAGCTCTTTGGAGAATATAATGGAAAAGAAAATGTTAATCGACGCTTCCCACCCGGAAGAAACACGCGTCGTAATTGTAGATGGCAATCGAGTTGAAGAATTAGACTTTGAAAGTAGCAACAAGTTACAAATAAGAGGTAATGTTTATTTAGCAAGAGTAGGTCGGGTTGAGCCATCGCTTCAAGCTGCCTTCGTGGAATACGGGGGAAATAAATCAGGGTTTTTGGCTTTAAGTGAAATCCACCCTGACTATTACCAAATACCACACGAAGATAAACTAGCGCTATTAGAATCGGAAGCGGCCGAGCAAGAGTCAGAAAACCTCAATGATGACGAAAATGAAGAAGAAGATGCGAGTATTTCTGACCAAAATACAGACCCCGATTCAGATGATATATCAGATGAGAATGATGAAGAAGTTGCTATTGAGCAGGTAAAAGTAGCTCACTCAAGGCGCAAAAGGCAGTCTAAGAGACGCTATAAAATTCAAGAAGTAATTAAACGTGGTCAAATATTATTGATACAAGCAGTTAAAGAAGAGCGCGGAAACAAAGGCGCTGCTATGACAACTTACCTTTCACTTGCAGGAAGATATTGCGTGCTGATGCCAAATACAGCTCGCGGAGGAGGGATATCCCGCAAAATCGCCACAAGCACAGATAGAAAACGCCTCAAAACTATAATGAGTGACCTCGAAGTACCAAAAGGAATGGGCGTGATAGTTAGAACAGCAGGTGCGAAACGAACAAAAGCTGAAATAAAAAGAGATTTTGAATATCTCTCAAGACTATGGAGCGAAATTAGAGATACTACACTCAAATCAATAGCTCCTAATTTAATTCATGAAGAAGGAAATTTAGTAAAACGCTCAATCAGAGATATGTATAACAAGGATATAGAGGAAGTATTGATTCAAGGTGAAAATGCTTATAAAACAGCTAAGGCATTTATGAAGATGCTAATGCCTAGTCATGCCAAGAATGTTAAATCTTATAAAGATACAATACCTTTATTTTTACGATACAATGTTGAAAGACAGATTGAAAACAGTCTCAAATCAATAGTCCAGTTAAAATCAGGAGGCTACCTAGTAATCCATCCAACTGAAGCTCTTGTTTCTGTGGACGTAAACTCAGGTAGATCGACCAAAGAACGTAATGTAGAACGAACAGCTCTCAAGACAAATATAGAAGCAGCTGAGGAAGTTGCACGTCAAATGCGCTTAAGGGATCTAGCAGGATTGATAGTTATTGATTTCATAGACATGGATGAACATAAAAATAATCGAGCGGTAGAGCGTACCATGAAAAATGCATTAACCCGCGATAGAGCCAGAGTTCAAACATCAAGAATATCACAATTTGGACTTATGGAAATATCAAGGCAAAGAAAGCGAAGAAGCTTACTTGAGGGTTCTACTGCTCATTGCGAGCATTGTGAAGGCGTTGGTAGAAAAAGATCAATAGAGTCCTCCGCATTAACAGCTATCAGAGCAGTAGAAGAGTATGGGGTGCGCGGCAAAGCAAAACGTATTCTTTTGAAAGTAAGTAAAGATGTTGCCCTATATCTTTTCAATGAAAAAAGGGAACTTCTGCAGAAGATAGACAAGCAATCAGGACTTTTTACAGAATTAGTTGGTGATGATCAGCTTATTCGTCCTCAGTTCGAAATCGAGTTATTGGAAAAATCTTCTAGTAAAATTGCGGACCCTCTAGAAGCAATTGAAAAAGAATTTCTTAAGCAGAAAACTAACAAAACAAGTAAAAAAACCAGCACATCCAACATTGATGAAAACATAGATGGCACTGCCTCTGATAAAGAGGAGCAACAAGGAAACGAAGTTAGAAAGAAAAGAAAAAGACGAAGAGGAAGAAAAGATAGCTCCAATAAATCACAAGAAGACGAATTAGCGGGCTCCAACATTGCAGAGGAAGGATCGCAAATACAATCGAAATCAGAAATAAATAAACCACCCAGTGATATAGACTCTTTAGAACCTATAGAGAAGCAAGTTCGCTCTGGTCGCAGAAGAGCGCCCAAAAGAAAAGAGGATACAACGCAATTAAATACTAAAAATAAAATTACCCCTAAAATAAAGGAGGACAAAGAAAAGGAGGCTACATCAGAAAAAAATTCAAAGAATAAAGAAAAAAATAAGACAAAAATAAAGACTGGTAGGAGAAAAGCACCTGAAAAGAAGAAAGCAGACGAAGGGCTTACAACTTCTTCTTCACCATTGAATTCAGATAAAGTGATCAAAAAGCCTATAAAACCAAAAGACGAAACTTCTGATACCATAACAAAGATGAAGTCAAAAACTCCGGCGAGGCGCAAAGCCCCACAAAAATCACTAAAAGAAGAAGAAAAGAAGCAGTCTAAAGATACCAGCCGTAAAAAATTATCAAAAAAACCGTTAGAGCAGAAAGAAGAAAGACAAAGTAAAGTAACAGCTCGAAAAAAAGCACCTCCAAAGAAAACGAACGAACCTGATAAGTTGGCTGAAGAAGTATTAAAAAAACCTAAGTCAAATTGGTTTGGTTTAAAAAAGAAAGAATGAATAAAAGGGGATTTATATCTGCAATTGAACCTGGAGGCCTTTAGTATACCAAGAAATTTAATTATTACAGATAAGCGACTATACCGAAAATTTTAACTACCTTTGCCTCTTGCATCCGTCTGGTTTTTCCCATAAACAGCGCCGAATAATAAACAAATAGCACCTCTTAAAGAGTTCAATAGATAATCTGGTAAGATTTAAGAGATTAAAAAGGTAAAAACAATGAGTGTTGTTCTTGACGTAACCGTTCGCGATAAAACAGGCACAGGAAAATCGCGTGAAGCCCGCAATAATGGTATGGTTCCTGGCATACTTTACGGTGGGGATGAAGCTCCAGTCGCAATTGCTGTTAAACACAATGAAGTATTGAAAGCCATAAATTCAGGGCAGTTCATATCAAATATGATTGAACTTTCTCACGAAGGTAAGAAACAGAAAGTTATCACTAAGGATATCCAATTCCACCCTGTTACAGACATGCCTTTGCACCTTGATTTCTACAGAGTGACTGCAAAATCTGAAATCGAAGTCGAAGTTTCTGTTAACTTTATTGGAGAAGAAGAGTCCCCTGGACTTAAGCAAGGTGGTGCACTCAACGTAGTTAGATATGCCATTGAAGTAAAATGCCCAGCTGGAAGTATACCAGAAAACATAGAAGTAGATATTTCTGCACTTGAGATAGGTGAGTCTATACATATATCTGATATAAAACTACCAAAGGGTGTTGCACCTTCAATATCAGACCGCGATTTTACTATCGCAACCATCATGAACTCACGTGCGTCCACAACTGAAGAAGAAGAAGTTGAAGAAGCTACAGAAAGTGAGACTGAAGAAACGGTCGAAACTGATAAAGAAAGCTAATATCTTGATATCCTGGCTTCGTGGGCTTTTAATAAAACCAAGGTTAGCGGAGCATAACATGCTATTAATAGTAGGACTTGGTAATCCAGGTAAAACTTATCAAAATAATCGGCACAACATAGGCTTCATGGTAATTGACAGCCTGGTAGGTAAATATGACTTATCACCAGCAAAAACTCAATTCAATGCATTAGTGCACACTGGGAAAATTAAAGATAAAAAAGTAATTTTTCTCAAACCATTAACATTTATGAATAATTCAGGTAGGTCCGTGAGAGCCGCAATGAATTTCTATAAAATACCACTAGATAACGTGATTGTTTTTCATGATGAATTAGATCTTGTTCCAGGTAAGGTACGGGTAAAAACTGGTGGTGGAATTTCTGGTCATAACGGGCTTCGCTCCATCAGAGATAATTGCGGTGCAGAATTTAAAAGAATTCGTTTAGGAATCGGGCATCCAGGCCATAAAGACCGAGTTCATAAATATGTACTAAGTGATTTTAGTAAATCAGAAGAATCGCTCAAAAATAGTATTTGTGCAGGTGCAGCAGAATATGCGGAGATGCTTCTGAATAATGAATTTGAGTTATTCCAGACACGCATAAGTGAATACATAAAAGGATAAAACATGGGTTTTAAATGCGGTATTGTTGGACTTCCTAATGTAGGAAAATCAACCCTTTTTAATGCACTAACAAAGACTGCCAATGCACAGGCAGCTAACTATCCATTTTGCACAATTGAACCAAACGTAGGGGATGTTGCAGTGCCAGAACCACGCTTGGAGTTAATAGCAAAAATAGGTAAATCAGCTGAGATTATACCCGCCAGAATGAATTTCGTAGATATAGCTGGCTTAGTTAAAGGTGCCTCTAAAGGTGAAGGCATGGGAAATCAGTTCCTAGCAAATATTAGAGAAACAGATGCTATAATATATGTTTTACGATGCTTCGATGATGATGACATAACGCATGTAGATGGAAAAATAGATCCTATTTCAGATTATGAAACAATTGAAACGGAACTCATGTTAGCTGATCTCGAGAGCCTAGAAAAACGAAGAGGTGGTCTTGAAAAAAAAATAAAACAAAATGATAAAAGTGCTATTCAAACCCTGCATTTGATAGAAACTGCGATAAGCCTTTTAGAAAAGGGACAGCCAGCACGCGATGCATTAATAGACGAAGTAGACTCCAAAGCATGGCGAATGCTACAACTTTTAACTTCCAAACCAGTATTATTCGTTGCGAATGTCGATGAAAGTAGCGCTGAAAGTGGAAATAAATATTCTGAAAAAGTGATATCACATGCATCAGAAATAGGCGCTGAGGTAGTAATCATTTCTGCGCAAATAGAGTCTGAGATGTCATTATTAGACCTTGATGAACAAAAAGAGTACTTAAATGCTATTGGACTTAAAGAACCAGGATTAAACCGACTTATTCAATCAGGTTATTCACTACTAGGATTGCAAACTTATTTTACTGTAGGACCAAAGGAAGCAAGAGCTTGGACCTTTCATAAGGGTTGGAGCGCGCCACAATGCGCTGGTGTTATTCATGGTGACTTTGAAAAAGGGTTTATCAAAGCAGAAACAACAGCTTACAAAGATTATGTTGATAATAATGGCGAGCAAGGAGCAAAAGAATCTGGAAAAGTTAGGCAAGAAGGAAAAGACTACCTAGTTAAAGATGGTGATGTAATTCTTTTCAAGTTCAATGTGTAGCTTCTAGTTACTAAATTATCTTTTATTTCGCATTAGTTTAAATGAATTTACGTGTTTACTATATCGGTATCAATTAATATGTGGGTTTCAATAAAAGCTTCTCCTTCCCATTCTTGAAAATCAACATCAGACATCAACTCAGAAATATAGGTATCTGCTCTTTCTGACCTCGGTAAATTGTAACTGGCGAATCGCGTTGCAGCAGGGGTATAAAATGCATCAGCAATGGACCAGTCATTAAAGAGGAAAGGACCATTGTGCCTCGACAATAAATTATCCCAAAGTTCAACCATGGCGTGAGCATCATCAAGGCATTTTTTTGGGAGCTTTGAGATGGTTCGACGGCGAAGGTTCATAGGAGCTTCCATCCTTAAACTTTTAAATCCTGTATGCATCAACTTAACAACGCGCTTTGCTTCAGCTTTATCAATTGAATTTTTAGGCCAAAGGTTAGGGACAGCTTTTGCACAAAATTCAGAAATGGCTAAACTATCTGCAATTCTATCACCATTAATCTCTAAAACGGGTACAGTGCCTTGGTTAGTTAAATTAAAAAGTTTTTCTTTATATCCATTAATATCAAGATCTATAACTTCAGTTTCAAAAGGCAACTCGGATTTTCTCAAAACCAACCAAGGTCTTAAAGACCAAGATGAATAATTATAATTTCCAATATATAGCTTAAGCGACATAGGCGTTTACTAATCTAAATGTTCTGCCTCTAGCAACAGGTTTTCTTTAGAAGTGTTAAATCCACTATTAATCCAGATTAACTCCAAAGCATCAATCATAATTCCCATTTGAGGCCCAGGTTCATAACCAATTAATTTCAAATCAGCACCTTTTATAGGAAATATAGGTTTTATTATTTTTTTAGAGGCCACAAGTAATGCTTTAAGCTCATTTAGATTGCTAGGTTTATTATAATTTACTATTTCAGATACACAGCGGTCAGAAAAGACCTCTCTACCCTCAATATAGATAAATTTCATAATATCTATATCATCAGAATTAAATATAACTTCACATTTACTTGCAGCCCATAAACGCAATCTCTTGGTTTCTTTAGAACTCATATTAAAACGCTTGCAAAGTATATCTATTTTTTTTGTATCTCTGCAAATTATAACCATTAACCTCAATATTGGGTCTATCGATATCAAACCATTAATTTCAAGTTTTTCCAACTTTTTTAAACCGGTAATTTCTTTTACTTCAGGTAATAAAAAATGAAGAACACCGGTTTCTTTCATCAAATACACGGCATGAAATATCGATGATGATGCAAATAGTTTTTTTAACTCAAGCCATAATCTTTCAGGAGACAATTTAGACAAACCCTCAAAGTTTGTTTTTATTACTTCTAGAGTATCCTGATCAACGTTGTTAATCTTTCCAAAGTCGGATACAAATCTGAAATACCTTATTATTCTTAAGTAATCTTCTTTTATCCTATTTTCAGGCTTACCCACAAAACAAATTTTAGAAGCCTTTAGGTCATCTAAACCTTGGCCTGTGGGGTCATAAACCTTACCTGTGAAATCAGCATAAAGCGAGTTTATGGTGAAGTCCCTTCTATTTGCATCAATTTTCCAACTTGAGTTAAAAGTAACTTCAGCATGCCTACCATTAGTTTTTGTATCAATTCTTAAACTTGTAATTTGATAAATATCTGCATCTAAGATTGCTGTAATAGTTCCATGCTTAATGCCTGTAGGTACAAATTTAATATTTGATTTTATTAAACAATTTATAATATCCTCAGGCAACAGTTTAGTAGCTAGGTCGACATCACTAACTTCAGAGCCTAGTAATGAGTCTCTTACACACCCGCCAACAAATCGAAGTGTTCCCTCTGGAAAAGCTTTGAATAGCCTCTCTGTATTTGAACTCTTCATCCAGTGATGTTCTTTTGGATTTAAAATTACCATATTACTGACATATTTAATACTTAATCTTATTTTGACTGATATTCAGATTAACTAATAATCTTTTTCAAAAATCTTTAAGAAACTTCTTTGATATAGTCTATAGATTATCATTGCAGTCATGCCCCATATATTGCGTACTTTACCATCAAGAGATTTATAAGGCATATCAAAAATCGTAAATTTTTTATCTTTATATGTTACATCCCTTGCTATGTGATTTGCAGAATTCATTAAATAATCCAAGTGGACTTCAAAGACATCATCAACCTCCCTTGAGTCAGCAATAATATTAGCACCCGGATCTATGACCCCAACAAATGGAGTTATTCGGTAATTACTTGCAGCATTAAAAGATGGCAAACGGCCAATAATATTAATATCTCTCGCCAAGATACCAATTTCTTCTTGTGTTTCCCTTAAGGCAGCATCTAGAGCACTTTCACCCTCTTCCCTTTTACCCCCAGGAAAGGCAATTTGTCCAGCATGCTCGCGCATAGTATCAGGGCGTTTTGTTAATATAATATTGGGTTGCTTACGCATTACTATCGGTACTAATACGGATGCATTTTTTTGACCTGGTCTCGTGTTAAGATCATCACCCTCAGTTATTTCATTAGGAAGAAGACCGGATCTTATTTTTTCTAATAATAACTTAGGTAGAGACACTTATTGCACTCATATCATGTGAGAGTCTATCGGACCCAAAGGGAAAAAGGAACCAAACGACCATATGCCTAGTTGTTTTCCATTATTCATTTCAACCTCAGATGCCAAATCAACCACTGAATAAAATACTGAGCGGGATAAAAGAGCTTCAAGTCTGCCGCGGATATTTACATAAGGGCTTGGTTCCAGCGTGGAGGAATTAGTATCGACTCTCATTGGGTTAGCATCACTTAACTTAATGTATTCACCGAGATTTGTTGTAAAAAAAACTTTTTGATTTTGCTTTTCACCTTCCGAATGTAGATCCGTTATTAAAAAGTGTCCTCGCTCGACCCTGATTTTTATTTTTTCAACAGGCGTTACTAAGTATGTTTCACCGTCTGAATCCTTTCTTAATATAGAAGCGAATAGCCTGACGAGTTTTTGTCTCTTTATCTTAGATCCTTCGTGCCACCAAGTACCATCAGCTTTGATTATCATATCCATTTCACCGCAGTAATCAGGATTCCAACCTTCGACAGGGTGACTACTATTTTCAGCATCCTTGAGAGCATTCATCAAATCTTGCAGAGAGATATTTTGTTTTGCACCTGTTTCCATGAAATCTATTACCAATATTTAATATTCGTTAACAATATAAACAATATCTTTATGGTCAATATAATATAGATTTTATTGAGTGAATTATATTACGAATATAGTAAGGAATTTATCGTGATAAAAAGATTTGAAATAATACTGATTATTTTTACTGCTATTTTTATTTACTGCAATGCTTATGCACAAAGCCCCATAGAGGATCCTAACGCCACAATTGAGCTACCTAATAAAAAACTAGCTAAAAAGGGAATGCGGATTGAAGGACCTATAACGTCAATATCAGCTGGCGCTTTATTACTAGCAAGCTTTGACAGTAATTATAATTTTCAAATAGACCTTAATGAATTTAATAATGCAAAATTACATATCTTTAATAATGCCGACACAGACAAATCCGGAGTAATTAGTCCATTTGAACTTGAAGATTGGAGAAAATCAGCACTTGGCTCTTTAGATGCACCCCCTGGAAACTTATCATTTGATAAAGACTACGATCAGAGGATTACTAAAAATGAATTTAATAAAACACTAATTTCTATTTTTGAGTCCGGAGATAAGAACAATGATGGTATACTAAAATTTAGTGAATTAGTTAATGTTTTCGAAATATCGAATCGCATGGTGACCACCACCGACAATGAGTCAAATAATTGGAAATAATATAAATTTAAAAAGATTAAATACATTATTAATCTTTCCTTACGAAATTAATACTAACCTAAGGGTTAGATATTAGGACAAATTTATGGTTAATTCAAAATCATGCATCAGTCTCATCATTTGTATAAATTTGGTGGGGTGCCAGTTACTTGATGGTGGCAAAAAAGCTGCTAAAATCCCTTTTCAAGGGGTGTTTAAAACTGGTGAGATAGCAGGAAAGACAGTATATAAAACTGGTGAGATAGCAGGAAAGTCTGTATATTATACTGGAAAATATACAGCTAGTGGCACTTATAAAGTAGGAAAATTTACTGGGAACAGGGTATTAGATACAGGAAAAGGTTTATATTACATTGGTTCAATACCGGTAAAAATTACTAATGAAGCACTCAATACTTCAGTA
>JAQXEH010000076.1 GCA_029250925.1 Hellea sp. | reverse complement strand
TGGGTTGCTTTAAATAATAAATTGGGTAGCACTTGTCAGCTTGTTGGTGATGATTTGTTTGTTACTAACCAAAAACGTTTGCAAACTGGAATAGACCTTAAAGCCGCCAACTCTATTTTGGTTAAAGTAAATCAAATAGGTACACTTAGTGAAACATTGGATGCAGTTAACTTAGCACACAGCGCTGGTATGACAGCTGTTATGAGTCATAGGTCAGGAGAAACAGCCGATACAACAATATCCGACCTTGCGGTTGCCACAAATTGCGGGCAAATAAAAACTGGCTCATTAGCTCGCTCTGATAGGCTCGCAAAATATAATCAGCTTTTAAGGATTGAAGAGCAGCTAGGAACCAATGCGGTATTCGCAGGTAGGTCAGTGCTTCCATACTAATAAAAGTTAAGACATTAACTGATTGCTAACCATACTAAGTTCATAACCAGAGTATGAAACGTCTTGAAAGTATAAAAAATAAGTGGCCACTAATTTCACTTTTAGTATTGTATATGTATCTGATATTCCATGCAGTTTCAGGGTCTGAAGGCATCATAGGCTATTTGGATCATGAAAAAGAAATCGCGCTTAAAGAAAAAACTTTACTTGAGCTGTCTAAAGATCGCAAAAAGTTAGAAAAACATGCATTAAGTTTAAATTCGTCTGAATTAGATATTGATAAGCTAGATATAAAGGCGCGACAGTTATTATTTGTTTCGGATCCGAATGAAAAGACGATTTGGCTTGACCGTAGACAATAAAATAGTCCATATCACCCCAAGTCAAAGTAATTAAATATAATTTTATTTCGTATACGTAATAATTTGGGTGATGATGTGAATAAAAGAAATAATAAAAAAGTTAATCCTCTTAAGACCTCAAAAGATGAACTTCTTAGTCTTTACAGGGATATGCTACTCATCCGCAGATTTGAAGAAAAAGCAGGTCAACTCTATGGTATGGGCCAAATAGCAGGATTTTGTCATTTATATATAGGTCAAGAAGCCGTTGTCGTGGGAACGCGAGCTAGCATGGTTGACGGTGATCAAATGATAACTGGTTATCGAGATCATGGGCACATGCTCGCCTGCGGCATGGAATCCAGGGGCGTTATGGCTGAGCTAACTGGAAGAGCTGGTGGCTATTCTAGAGGAAAAGGAGGCTCTATGCACATGTTCTCAACAGAAAAGCACTTCTATGGTGGCCATGGCATAGTAGGGGCTCAAGTACCTATCGGAGCAGGGTTGGCTCTATCAAATAAATACAAAGGCAATGGAAACGTTAGCTTAGCATTTTTTGGAGATGGTGCTTCAAACCAAGGACAGGTATATGAAGCATTTAACATGGCAAAACTATGGAGCTTGCCAGTAGTTTTTGTTATTGAAAATAACCAATATGCCATGGGAACATCAGTAATTAGGTCATCTGCAGAAACAGAATTACATAAACGTGGTTCTAGTTTTGAGATCAAAGGTATTCAGGTTGACGGCATGAACGTTCTGGAAGTTAGAGATGCAGCTAAAAAAGCTATTAAGCATGCAAGAGACGGCAAAGGTCCTATGATATTGGAAATGAAAACTTATAGATATCGTGGCCATTCAATGTCAGATCCCGCAAAGTATCGAACACGTGACGAAGTTACAAAAACTCGAAGCGAGCGAGACCCAATTGATAT
>JAQXEH010000062.1 GCA_029250925.1 Hellea sp. | reverse complement strand
GTTAAAGCGCAAATTGCTCATCACTGCCCTAACAAGTGGGACGTATTCTTCGATAACGTAGGCGGCCCCATCCTGGAGGCAGCCCTTGATCATATTAATCTACGTTCCCGGGTTGTTTTGTGTGGAAGTATCTCCGGCTACAATTCGACTGGACCCATACCTGGACCGTCAAATTTGTCTAACCTAACTATTAACAGAGCAAAAATGGAAGGCTTCATTGTACTTGATTATATGCCACGAGCGATGGAGGCTATTCAAGACTTAATGACGTGGATTACATCAGGACAATTAATTTACAAAGTTGATTTACGGGAAGGTTTTGAGAACATCCCTTCTACTTTAAAGCGGCTGTATACAGGTAAAAACCTTGGTAAACAGCTACTTAAAATTGATCCATAGAGATATCCAGCGGTCGAGCATATATAAAGCTAGCTCAGCTTTAAGCGGGAATGCTCATTATTTAAATTGGCGCTTAATCTTCCAGAGATTTAACAAGAATAGAGTTCGCTGTGCTCCCAGCATCACGATGTTTGGCTATGGCTTGGTATTCATCAGATGTCATCCAAGCCAGTGCGGAGTCTTTTGATGGGAATTCGATAATTACCGATCTTGTATCATCCCATTCGCCCGCCAATACCATGGGATCCTCGTCAACACTCAGCATCTTGCCATCAAATTTTTTAAAAACCTCGGAGAAGCCAGCTGAGTAAGTATCATATTCACTGCGATTATGAATTTTAAACCTTGCAATTATATAAACAGACATCTTGATAACTCCTAAATTTATAAAGTAGTGGGCGCTGATTGACAGAAAAAATAACAATAAGCCCTTTTAGATTTGACTATTTCAACTCATTTACTATTGCAATGACCACTGGTCATTTATATGCTACGAGCCAGAGTTAAGTCAATATTTTTAATTGGACATTCATGTGCACAAACCTAATATTTATATTGGTCCCTCAGCAAAAGATAAGACAAGTTACAGTCCGCCTAGACATACAAGGCGCACCTGCAATGCATAGCGAGATATAAAAATGAAACTGCTAACTTTCGAACATCAAGATTCTGAATATTTAGGCGCCCTAATCGACAGAGAGGTCATCAACTTAAGCGCCTCAGCACCAAGAGAAATTTCTTTTTCCTCAATGCAGAACTTTATCGAGGCAGGCAAGCCCGCCCTTGACCGCGCATATGAAATACTTGCATCAGGCACAGCCGAAAAAGCATCTGATCAGATAAATTGGTTGGCGCCACTCCCATTACCGGCTCAAATACGGGACTGCTTAAGTTTCGAAGAGCACTTAAAAAATGCATTTGAGAGCGCAATTAAACTGAGCGCCATGGGTACCGACAATCCTATTAAAGCTGAACAAGAATTACGAGCGAGTGGCCAGTTTGATATCCCTGGGGTTTGGTATCAACAGCCTCTCTACTATAAAGCAAATCGTTTTTCTGTAGCACAAAGCGGTAAAGACATTCTCTGGCCGGAGTATTCTAAAATAATGGATTTTGAATTAGAAATGGCCTGCGTTATCGGAAAAAAGGGCAAAGACATAACAAAAAACAATGCGGAGGATCATATATTTGGCTATACAATTTATAACGACTTCTCAGCACGGGATGCGCAGATGCTCGAGTCTCCAGGAATGTTGGGCCCAGCAAAAGGCAAAGACTTTGAAGATTCAATTATTCTAGGGCCCGTTATAGTTACAAAAGATGAGATCGACGATCCTTACAACTTACGCATGCAAGCGCGTATTAATGGAGAAACCTGGTGTGATAATAATAGCAATACCATTCATTGGACGTTCTCAGATATGATCGCGCATATTAGTATGGGCGAAACTCTTTACCCGGGTGAGGTGATTGGATCTGGAACGGTTGGCCTTGGCTGCGGGTTGGAACATCTTCGATTTTTAAATGACGGCGATATTGTCGAACTAGAAATCGAAAAAATCGGGATCATCTCGAACAAAGTTATAAAAATTAAAAGTGACTGAGCAATTATTTATTTTTAAATTCCCAATTGACGCTCAATAACATAGAGGTATGTTGCGAAAAATAAAAGGTTTATAATGAGCGAACAACTCAAAGAACAGATAAATTTAGCTTGGGAAAACCGCGCCTCCCTTAGTCCAAAGACTAAAGGAAAAGACCGCGACGCTATTGAAGCTTCAATATCGGGTTTAGATAACGGCTCACTTCGAGTTGCTTCAAAGTCAGATGATGGTCAATGGGTAGTTAATCAATGGATTAAGAAAGCAGTTTTATTGGGCTTCCGTATACATCCTAACATTGTGATGGACGGAGGACCACAGAATGGTAAGTTCTTTGATAAAGTAGCAAACAAATTTTCAGGTTGGTCTGAAACAGAATTTTCCAAAGCTGGATTTCGCGTTGTGCCTCCCGCAACAGTTCGTAGAGGCGCCTATATTGCGCCAAATGCAGTGCTCATGCCCAGCTACATTAACATCGGTGCTAATGTTGGTGAGGGAACCATGGTAGATACCTGGGCAACAGTTGGATCTTGCGCCCAGATTGGAAAAAATGTTCATTTATCCGGCGGTGTTGGGATTGGGGGGGTTCTTGAGCCTCTGCAAGCCAACCCAACTATAATAGAAGATAACTGTTTTATTGGTGCACGATCTGAAGTTGTTGAAGGAGTTATTGTTCG
>JAQXEH010000058.1 GCA_029250925.1 Hellea sp. | reverse complement strand
ACCTTAGATTGCATAAAGGTCAAACTATAGGCCTTGTCGGAGAGAGCGGTTCTGGAAAATCGACTCTTGGACGTGCGCTGTTAAGATTAACAGAAAGTACTGGAAAAATTGTTTATTTGGGAAATAATATTGACTCAGTTTCTCTTAAGTCGCTCAAACCCCTGCGTGAAGAATTACAGATGGTCTTTCAAGATCCTTATGGTTCTCTCTCACCTCGTATGACAGTCTTAAATATTGTTGAAGAGGGTCTTCAAACACATAAGCCTCAGCTGAATAAAGTAGAGCGGCAGCAGCTTTCTCTCTCGACTTTGGAAAAGGTTGGTCTTGATCCATCTGTCCGCAATCGGTTTCCACACGAATTTTCTGGTGGGCAAAGACAAAGAATAGCAATTGCTCGTGCTATGGTGCTTCAGCCAAAAGTTGTAGTGCTTGACGAACCGACCTCAGCGCTGGACAGAACAGTACAGAAAGAGGTTCTAGAGCTTTTACGTTCCTTACAGAGTGAGTTCTCATTATCTTATATTTTCATAAGTCACGATCTTGCAGTCATAAAAGTTATGGCTGATTATGTTATGGTCATGAAAAATGGAAAGATTATTGAGGAAGGCGTTACTCAAGAAATTTTTGAAAGTCCGAAACAGAGTTACACAAAGAACTTAATTGCCAGTTCGTTTAATTTAAAAGAGCTTCTTAGCGAAGTTTGATATCAGATTTTTCGAGACTGAATAAAGCCTCTGGGTGTAATAAGTCTTGACTAATATTTGGCATCGATGCGCATCCGGCCATAATAAGCTCCAGCAAAAATGCAGCTTTTTTTATCAATCGTGGGTACTGAGAGCGTATTTTTATATCTTTATATTCGTTTTAATATTGGCATTATTTTACGCAATTTAGATAAAATTATGAAAAAATTCTTGCATTGCGTAGTAAATACACTAATATTCTACGCAATACAGCTTGATCTGCCTGCCAAGCCATTTAATAGGATGGGAAATTATGAAAAAATGTCATCAACTACTAGCGAGTTCAACTCTTGTACTCAGTCTCGTTTTTCAATCAACTGCCTACGCCCAACTCGATGAAATTGTTGTTACGGCTCAGAAGCGTGAACAAAGCATACAGGATGTCCCTGTAGCCTTAACCGCTGTTAAAAGTGATTACATTGAAAGCCGTAATATTACAAATATTCAATCGTTATCCAGCCTTGCTCCGAATTTGAAAATTGAAAATACGCCAGGCAATACAACTGCAGCACAAATTTCTATTCGCGGCGGCGTGACTATTAACCCCGCGCTGACCTGGGAACCCACTGTCGGTATTTATTTAAACGGATCCTATATCGGTAAAACGCAAGGTTCCATTTTTGATGTGGCAGATATTGAACGCCTTGAAGTTTTACGAGGTCCGCAAGGTACTCTCTACGGAAGAAATACTTTGGCAGGCGCGGTAAATATTATTTCAGCAAAACCTACAGAAGAAACTAACGGAAAACTTAAAGTGGGAATTGGAAATTATAATTCCCGCTTAGCTAAAGCGAGCGTCAATTTTGGACAACTTGGGCCTATTCGCGCCAAAGTCTCTGGCCTAATCGAAACTCGTGATGGATTTGTAAATGGCGTGGACAATCCGTTCCCAGGAGTTCTTGCTGCAGGTACTCTCTCCTCTGAGGAGCTGCAAAGTTTAAACAAAAAAAGCTTCCTTGTAGCGCTTAGCTCTGACATCAATGAAAATATATCGTTAGACTATACCTTTGATTACTCTAAAGCGGATAATGACCCAACATTTTCTCAAATCGTAACCGTTAGTCCTGGCAATATTTTTGACCCGACTTCTCCTGCATATGTTGGCTTTCCTGGTGCGCCAGGTCAATTCTTTGGCTTCCCACTTGACCTATACGTCAATGCAGATCGACAAGAGACCTTCACTACTGATGGGGAACTTTTGGAAGAAAGCGATGTCCAAGGTCACAATTTAACAGCCACTTTCAAAACTGGTTTTGGCGATATTAAATCGATCACTGCTTTCCGAAAGACGGATTGGAGTGATGCTCTTGATCTAGACGGATCACCTTTACCACTGGCACACACTCAACGTATTTCTGAATATGATAGTTTCTCACAAGAGATCCAACTTTCTGGAGGTGCCGATCGCATAAATTATGTAGCTGGCCTATATTACTTTGAAGATGATGGTTATACAGAAAACCCTCAATTCTTTTTTGGCGGGGCCAATGTATTTGACAGCCAATACGGATTTACGACTGAGGCTTATGCAGCTTATGGACAAATCGATATCACCCTGAATGAGCAGTTTAGTATTACAGGTGGACTGCGTTACACGGATGAAGCCAAGACTATTGAGCGTAGCAATATATCTGTAGCGCCTTTGGATATTGGCGGTGGTATTGTTCTTCCAGCTGGCACCCCCCTTATTCCTGTCGGTACAAAAGGTAAAACAAGTTTCGACAACCTTTCGCCTCAAATTACATTGAATTACAAAGCATCTGAAGACGTAAACCTCTATGCCAAATATGCTAAAGGATTTAAGAGTGGAGGTTTTAATGGGGAAGCAGGTACAGTCGTCGAAACCTTACGCCCCTATGATTCTGAAATTGTCGATTCTTTTGAAATCGGAGCTAAAACACGGTTTTGGGATGGCAGAGCACAGCTGAATGCTGCGGCTTTTTTCAATGATCATACGGATATGCAGCTCTCTGTATTTACAGCTCAAGGGGCGGCTGCCTCAGACGTTCGAAATGCAGGCGGTGCCGAAATTAAAGGGTTTGAAATTGAAGGCCTATTCCAGCTAAGTGAACAATTTTTACTTCGCGCAAATTATGGGCGCCTTTCAACTAAATATACTGAATTCATAGACGCTGGAGTAGATGAAAGAGATAATCGTGCTTTCCCCCACGCACCAAAATATACCTATTCCGCAGGATTTGATTGGGACGCCCTGCAAACTGGTTTTGGCACAGTCTCTATCAGTGCCGATATCAATCATACAGCAAAGTACTTTACCTACCCATTCTCTATAACACAGACAGATCCTCAAACAGCGTTTAACTCGAGGGCCGAAGCTCGTACATTGGTCGATGGCCGTATTGCTCTATCAAATATTCCTATTGCAAATAATGAGGTAGAGCTTTCTGTTTGGGGTAAGAATATTTTTGACAAAGAATATATCGCCAACTTTATCGACTTTGGTCCAGGTTTTGGCGGACTAACAAATGGGTACTTTGGCGCGCCGGCGACTTACGGTATTACGCTTGGCATAAACTTTTGATGCTATGGTTGATTGGCGTGAATCTCACGCCTTATGGCTTTTATCCCGTGGTTTTCGTTTAGCCCATTGTAGAGCAAGAAATTAGGAAAAATGGTGCCCCCACACGGACTTGAACCGCGGACCCCCTGATTACAAATCAGGTGCTCTACCAGCTGAGCTATAGGGGCACTTAAAAGTAAAGTGAGGGCTCTTTAGCCTCGTAGTTAAAGTGTTGCAAGGTAGAAAATACGTAATCTATAAAATTATCTATTAACTTGATATTAGAATAAACAATCTTTCGTGTGAAAACCTATATTTTATTTTTCGAATTGTTATAAATTCTGCTATTTTAGTAAATCGACACTTGCACGATATCATTGTAACGCTAGTAGTTATTAAACATGTCAAAAATTTTAATAACTTCTGCGCTCCCATATATAAACGGTGTAAAACATCTTGGTAACCTAGCGGGTTCAATGCTTCCCGCCGATGTTTATGCACGCGCAATGCGTCTTTTAGGTCATGAGGTTTTATATATTTGTGCAACTGATGAGCACGGAACACCAGCTGAGCTTGCCGCGCAAGTAGAAGGTGAGGAGACTGCGGCTTATTGTAATACTATGCATGAAGCTCAAAAGTCAGCAGGAGATAAATTTAAATTATCATATGACTATTTTGGTCGATCCTCATCTTTAAATAACCACAAGTTAACACAACATTTTGCTAATATTCTGGAAGAAAGGGGTCTCATTGAAGAACGTGTATCTCAACAGGTGTATTCCAATGCTGATGGCCGTTTCTTACCTGACAGGTATGTTGAAGGTATTTGTCCTAACTGTGGTTTTGAGAAAGCAAGAGGGGATCAGTGTGATAGTTGCGGAAAATTACTAGATCCAATTGATTTAATTGAACCTTATTCAGCTGTTTCTGGCTCTAAAGATGTAGAAATACGGGATACAAATCATCTCTATTTAAAACAGTCATCACTTTCAGGTGATTTATTAGATTGGGTTAATAAGGCGGAGGGGTGGCCTCACTTAGCAACTTCAATAGCCCATAAATGGCTTGCTGAAGGCCTTCGTGACCGTTCAATTACCCGAGACTTAAAATGGGGCATACCTGTTTTAAATGCAGATGGGTCTGCTAGAGAAGGTTTTGAGGGTAAAGTTTTCTATGTATGGTTTGATGCACCAATAGCATATATTGCAGCGACTCAAGATTGGGCTGAAGAAAACGGAAAAGACTGGAAAAGTTGGTGGAGAACAGATGCCGGTGCTGAAGATACTAAATACGTTCAATTTATGGGAAAGGACAATGTTGCATTTCATACTCTTTCTTTTCCTACTACTATCTTAGGTTCTGGCGAACCTTGGAAGTTAGTGGACTGCCTTAAGGCTTTTAATTGGGTGACTTGGTATGGAGGAAAGTTTTCAACCTCTCAAAAGAGAGGCGTCTTTATGGACCAAGCACTGGATATAGCGCCTTCTGATTATTGGAGATGGCATTTAATAGCCAATGCGCCGGAAAGCTCTGATACAGCTTTTACTTGGGAAGAGTTTCAATTATCTGTGAATTCAGACTTAGCAAACGTGTTAGGAAATTTTGTAAATAGAATAACTAAATATGCATGTGGAAAATTTGAAGGAAAAGTACCAAAGGGTGGTAAGAAGACTGCTGCTGAAGAATGGTTATTAAAAGAACTTAACCAGAGAATACCTTTGCTTATAAGCTTTTATGAAAAAAGAGAATTTCGTAAAGCTATGTCTGAAACGCGGGCTATATGGGCAGCTGGTAATGAGTATTTAACCCAAGCAGCACCTTGGACACATTATAAAACTGATATCAACCAAGCTGCTATGGGTGTACGTGTTGGTTTGAATTTAGTATCGTTGTTTGGTATTTTAGCACAGCCCATAATACCTGATGCAGCATCTAAAATATTAGATGCGATGAATATTCCTGAAAACAACCGATCCTGGAATTTTGGGTCCTCTGAAGTCATTACTAAATTAATCGATGCTTTACCTTTCGGTCACGAAATAAATTCGCCTAATGTACTTTTTGCAAAAATTGAAGATAATGATGTCGAAATTTGGGCTGAAAAATACAAAGGTAATGACTAAAGACCACTCACACTAAGTTTTCAATTTTCAGGTTTTTTTGTGCTTGTATTTCGAGATAATATCGTACTAAAAAATTAATTTACGTATAAAAAGGCGGCTAGACGATGAACTTTAAAGAAATATGTTTTGGATTAACAGTAATGATAATGAGTAGCTGCTCAGTTCCAGTTGAAGATACACCAGTAGATGAGCCAGAACTATTATCGGTACCCGCTGAGATACCAGCTCTACCAGATGGTGCTTACTTGCTATCAAGTGTAACCGTCACTGAAGGTAGTGAAATAAGTCAATTAAAGAGAAAGCAAATTAAAATTTATACTAATGGTCGTTTTATGTATGCTTTTAATAATGCTCAAACTGAAAATATAGATGTTGGGGCTGGAGATGCAACTTGGTCGAACGGAGTAATGATTGAAGTTCCTAGGGTAAATCACGATGGTCCAGTTTCAGGTTATAGTTTTGATGTAGATATTGAACAAACTGTAAATGGTTTTGATCAAACTATCATTGGTATGAAATACGAGGATGGCCGTGTTCTTGATATGGTAGAGCAGTGGGATACTGTTTCTGTGGACATATCAGAGTACGACGGACTTTGGAAACTTAAAAGTCGGTTACCTGCAATATCTGGAACTGCTGACTCTGCCGTGTATAATGAAACTAAGATGATTGGTGGTGGTCACTTTATATGGCTGAATAATGTTAGGTTTGAGAGTGAAAAATCTCAAAATTTTGGGTTTGGTTCATTTGATGTTGATGAGTCAGGAATTGCTATTGAAACAGCTATGGTGAGTTCCATGTCTGATTATGAAGGCTCTGTGAACAAAGTAAAAATCGAGTTAATTGACGATAATACTCTCCAGCAAACACATACCGAAGGCGAAATTAGCATTACTCAAATATATGAAAGAATGTAGCCGATTATCTTGAGCTAATTGAATAATTTATTTTAAAATTTTTGGTTTCTTTTTCTTCGAATTTTTTTGTTGAATTACGAGTAACATATGTAGTGAAAATTATCAGAAAAATACCAAATATTGTTGTGTAACTCAGAGAAGTGTTGAGGTTATTACTATTGGTAAAATCTACTATGAGCCATGAGAGGCCCCAAAGTATTGCAAAGCTAAATGCAAGATTTCCATATGATTTATATGTAATATTTGCTGCCCAGGCTAACGCTAACACAAGCACAAACATATTAGTTGTTATGTCATAAAGTGATGTACCAAAGGCTATGCTAACTATCGGTGCCCAATTTAAAAAAATTGCTAGTGAGGTCCATCCCGCGATTAGACTGACAGGAATGAAAACCCAAAACTTTTCGGATGTATCTAGGGATGTTGAGTTATCAGATAATATAATCATAGATTTTGTGAGACAATAGACTGTTGGAATGAAGATTACGGCTGTTCCCAACAGAGAAACCCTTGGAGACCCCCATGCTGAAAAAATTGACCACATACAGACACCTAAAAAACCGATGCCTGTATACCATCCAATTTTGCGATAAATCTTCCTTTTACGATTGACCTTGAAGCCTTGGACAATTGAATACCCTATGCACCCTATGAAAATTGGAAGCCATATTGAAAACGCAATACCATATGGCACTAAAAGACTATCGTTGACTTCAGAGAACTCTTTTGCTGTTCTACCATAATTAGAAATTTGAGGAATTGATGATAAGGCCCACATTAGAGGTGCGGTTAGTATATTTAACCATTGCCTTAACTTATCTAAATCTAAGATCTTCATAACATATATTACGAAGCAAATTTGAAAAGGGGGCAAATTAGAAAAAAATTTCTATTTTCTATAAAAATAAAGGGACATTTCTAGATTAGTAGTGCTATTGTATTTTAAACTTGAAAGGACTTTCATGCAAATTCAAATTTTCTCTAAAGGTATAGATGTTTCAACACCACTCCGTGAACGTATCACGGGAAGACTAGAGGAGATGATTGATAAATATATTCACCGTGAGGGCGAGGCCCAAGTTTCAGTTAGTAAAGAAGGTTCTGGGTTTAAGACGGTTTGTTCTATACATTTACCCTCAGGTGCAACGATGGAGGGGCAAGGAGTGGCTTCAGATGCTTATGCTGCAGCAAATGAATCACTTGAACATGTCGAGAAACGCTTGCGAAGGTATAAACGACGCTTAAAAGACCACAGTAAGCAAGCTAAAGCTAAAAATGGTACAATGTTTGTTTTGGAAAATCCAATAACTGACAACTCTGAAGATGATACGGAGTATGATGGAAATACTGAGCCTCTAGTAATAGCTGAGAAATCAAGCAAAATAAGAACACTTACGCCTGGAATGGCCGCCTTTGAACTAGGATTAGCGGATAATGGCGTAGTAGTCTTTAACAACGCAAGACATGGCGGATTAAATGTAGTTTTCAAGCGTTCAGATGGAAATATTGGATGGATTGACCCATCAATTGACAATATTGGATAATAGAAAAAATAACCTTATTTTTTATTACTATATAATGAGATAGTTATATTTTGTTTGTGTTGACCTCGCATTACTTTGGGTTTAATGGGCGGCTCTAGCTTTAAAGCTGGTTGATGCCTTTATAATCAATTGAAAGAATGCGAACTTAAATAATGAGTAATGATAATTTATTTCATGGAAGCAATATACTCTGTGACTTGAGCGTTACCAGTAAGAAACAGTTATTACAGGAAATGGCCACTAAGCTTCTTGAGTCAAGAAAATTGACTAATGCTAATATTGCCTGCCGTGATATAGTCTTAGCTGCTATGGAGAGAGAGCGACTTGGTTCAACTGGTGTTGGTTCTGGTGTTGCCCTACCACATGCAAGAATTGAAGGAATAACTGAAGTCCACGCAATATTTGCCAGGCTTGAAACACCCATTGAGTACGACTCAATTGATGAGAGACCTGTTGACTTAGTAACACTTTTGTTAGCTCCAAAAAATGCTGGGGGAGCCCATTTGCGAGCTTTAGCAAAAGTTTCTAGAACATTACGCAAGCCAGATATGCGCCAGAGGTTAAGGGCTGCTCCAAATGAGGAAAGTTTGTTAACAATACTGGCTGAAGATCGTAGCGCTACAGCAGCCTAGCGTGCAACCGAATTAGGCAACTATTTGTCTATGAATTAAGCCTGCTCTTGCAAGATTATTTATAGAGTTTTATGTTTCCTTTAATATTAAGTAATTTATAACGAACCTTATAAAATGAGCGGATCAAAAAATACATCTTTAAACTCTCTGGGGTTTGCTAAAGCAAATTCTGATACACGTGTCGTTGTTGCAATGAGCGGCGGCGTTGACAGTTCTGTATGTGCCGCTTTGTTGGCTAGTGAGGGATATGATGTAATCGGTGTAACTCTTCAATTATATGACCATGGAGAAGCAATTAAAAAAGCTAAAGCATGTTGTGCCGGACAAGATATTTATGATGCTAAACGTGTGGCCGAAATGATGAATTTTCCTCATTACGTTCTAGATTATGAAGATAATTTTCGCGAAAAAGTCATAGAGAATTTTGCGGATACTTATCTTGCTGGCTCCACACCAATTCCTTGTGTGCGTTGTAATCAAACAGTAAAATTCCACGACCTTTTAGCAGTTGCCAAAGATTTAGGTGCGGATTGTATGGCTACTGGACATTACATCAAAAGAATAATGGGCCCTGAGGGTGCGGAACTTCACAGAGCCCATGATCACGGAAAAGACCAAAGCTACTTCTTGTTCTCAACTACGCGCGAGCAGCTTGACTATTTGAGATTTCCATTAGGAAGTTTTAGTAAGTCTGAAACAAGATCTTTAGCTGTTAAGTTTGGTCTTAATGTTGCGAGTAAACCTGACAGCCAAGATATTTGTTTTGTTCCAACAGGTAAGTACACGGATGTAATAGAAAAAATACGCCCTCTATCTGGCATAGCCGGTAATATTGTTCATCTTAATGGTCAAGTATTAGGTAAACATAGGGGCATAATGTATTACACGATAGGTCAACGCCGCGGCCTTGGTTTGCCCGACGGTTCAGGGGAAGACCCCCTTTTTGTGATAAAAATAGATCAGAACACAAATCAAGTTATTGTTGGCCCAAGAGAAGCTTTAAAGCGCAAAAAAATATGGCTTGAAGACATTAATTGGCTCGGTAAGGGGGAATATAATAAAAACCTTGACGGTTTCCAACTTCGAGTAAAAGTAAGGTCTACGCGTTCACCAGTGCTTGCTACCTTTTTGCTTGAGGGTGATGAAATTATAGTCGAGCTAGATCAGCCGGATGAAGGACTATCGCCTGGCCAAGCTTGCGTATTTTACAGTTCAGAAATTTCTGCTAAAAGAACTCTCGGTGGAGGGTGGATAGTTAAAACAAAATGAATTACTATATTGAAATTACATTAGTTTTATTGTTTATATTTTTTATACTTTGGTTATTTTCTAATAAGCAAAATAAAAAATATAGAGAAAAGAAGAATAGACTAAAACTTAAAATAGATCGAAAAAATCTATAAATTAGTGCCCACCACCCAAGCGGCCTAACCTAACCTTATAGTCTACAGCGACACCATATTCTGGGTCATCATCAGAATCTATCATTAATTGGCCTGCTCGCTTGAGTAGCTTATGACAGTCGCGCGTAAGATGTCTTAATCGAATTTCTTTTCCCGATTGTGTATATTTAGCTGCAAGTACCTCAATTGCTTGAAGAGCTGATTGATCAACGACACGGCTATTTTTAAAATCAACTATCACTATATTTGGATCATCTTTTATTGTGAATAATGAACTAAAAACATCAACTGAGCCAAAAAATAAAGGGCCTTCTAGCATGTAAATCTTAGTCTCTTCGTTAATTTGAGTATTAACATTAATGCGTCGAGCTGCATTCCATGCATATGCTAAAGCTGATACTATCACTCCTACAATTACTGCAATCGCTAAATCGTGCCAGACAGTTACAATTGTTACTAAGATGATCACAAGAGCATCAATAGTTGGGATGCGGCGCATAATTGAAAAAGATTGCCAAGCAAATGTACCTATTACCACCATAAACATTACCCCAACAAGAGCAGCAAGTGGTATTTCTTCAATAATGTGTGATCCAAACAATATGAAAAATAACAAAAACAATGATGCTGATATACCTGAAAGTCTAGTTCTGCCACCAGACTTCACATTTATCATAGATTGGCCAATCATTGCGCAGCCACCCATGCCTCCGAAAAACCCAGTTACAGTATTACTTATGCCTTGGGCAACGCACTCTTGTGATGCCCCTCCACGTTCTTCTTTTATCTCCCCTACTAAATTCAATGTCAGCAAACTTTCTATAAGTCCTATTGAGGCAAGTATTAATGAGTAAGGCAGTATAATTTTAAGAGTATCTAAATTGAAGGGCACATCAGGAATATGAAAGATTGGTAACCCTCCCTCTATAGATGACATGTCTCCAACACGAGGAACATCGATTCCAAATGTGATTACTATAGCGGCAACTATACCGATGCCTGCTAATGGTGCCGGTATAAAGTTAGTAATTTTTGGTGTAAGCCAAATTATAAACATTGTGAGAGCTACCAAGCCCAACATTAAGTAAAGAGTTGTACCGCTCATCCAAGTTCCGTGGAGCATATTAAATGGTCCATGTGTTTCACCTGCAGGAGCGGGTATCGTTTGAAATTGAGTGAGTTGTGCCAAGAAAATCACAATAGCAAGTCCATTTACAAAACCTAGCATTACTGGGTGTGGAACTAGCCTAATAAATTTACCAAGCCTTAAAATACCTGCGATTATTTGCATGATACCCATTAAAACTACAGTTATGAATAAATATTCGACCCCATGCTGAGCAACTAAGGCAACCATTACAACAGCTAAAGCTCCTGTTGCGCCGGATATCATACCAGGTCTTCCGCCGATACATGCTGTAATAAGGCCAACAATAAATGCTGCATATAAACCCACTAATGGTTCAACTCCAGCAACAATCGCAAAAGCTACTGCTTCAGGAACAAGTGCTAGAGCTACTGTTAATCCAGATAAGACTTCAACTTTTGTTCGATTAAAATCAAATGTGAGCGGGCCATTACGTCGCCTAGCTGGTATAGAGATTTTGTTAGCAAATGTGGATAGTGTAGAGCGGATCAAGACAGTGCTTCCAAGTTATTTTTATTGTGATGAGCGCATGTATACTCAGTCGGTAACTTGTTCAAGTCATGTTTTAAATTGTTTGATTACTGAAGTTGATTAACTTTTCCTTAAGAGTGCACAAATCTCTCCATGCCTCTCTTTTAAGTAAAGGTTGTTTTATTAATAAAGTTGGATGGTAAATTGGTAATGCAATTATTTCTTTATCAGAAAGAGTAATTTTTTGCCATTGCCCTCTATTCTTCATAATTGTGGTAAGTCCTGTAAGGGCTTGGAGTGAAACGCCTCCCACTAAAAGTAATATATCTGGAGATACTAATTCAATATGGCGTTTCAAGAATGGAATACAAATATTAAGTTCTTCATCCGAAGGTTTCTTGTGAGTGGATAATTTCCAGTTAATAGCAGTTGTTATGTAAGTATTGTCTTCAGTTTGGTTTATCGAGGCAAGCATTTTGTCAAGTAATTGTCCTTCAGGCCCTACAAATGGTTGACCAGTTTTATCATCATGGTTACTTGGACTGTCCCCTATGACCATTAAGTTAGCTTTTGGATTTCCTCTCGAAAACACACATTGTCTTGCATTATCAGTAAGGGCTGCACTTTCAAAATCTCTCATATAAGTCTTTAAATCATTGAGGTGTTTTATTTTTTTTAAGTCTTTATGATGCCTATCATTTATTTTTATGGGCTTTTTATGTATCGCTACTTTTTTTTCGGTTTCAGTCTGTATAATTGAACTTTCTCGAGTATGAGGTAAATTTAATTCCGGTGTTTCAACACCAACTTGGGACCACCAATCGAGAGCAGATTTTAATGCTTTATCCATTTTTATACACCATTTTTTCTACTAACTTTATAATTTTAAGAGCAATATTTATACTTGTTACCCTCTCTATTTCTTCAAGGCCAGATGATGAATTAACTTCAAGTAATTTGGGCCCGTTATTTGATCTCAGTATATCGACCCCAGCAATTGGTAAGTTTAAGAAGTTAGCAGCATCAATTGCCATTTTTCTTTCTTCGTGAGTAATTTTAGTTATAGATCCGAGGCCTCCAGCATGTATGTTCGACCTAAAGTCTCCAAACTTAGCAGTGCGTTTCATGACAGCAACGACTTCTTTTTCTATAACAAAACATCTTATATCTGAACCCGCACTGTCACTGATAAATTCTTGTATCAAAAAAGGCCGACGTTCGTAAATATATTCTGAAATTATTTTTCTAGCAGTATTAATATCATTGATTAAAAAAACAGCATCACCTTGCGTTCCTTTTACTGCTTTAAATATAAATGGATATCCTCCGATGCTTTCAATAGCCTCATTTAACTTATCCATATTTGTAAATAATGTAGTTTTGGGTATGGCTAATCCGACTCTGCTTAGTAGCTGGCCAGCTAAAAATTTATCACGAGAATTTATAAACCCGTATGAGGAAACAGTCGTTGGAATATTGGCGTTTTCAAAAATATTTATGAGTTTCTGACCAAAATCGGAGAGTGATACCCCTATGCGAGGGATGACTGCATCAGGGGTTGGGTTGAGCCCTGATAAGTATATATGATCATGCGATGGAATGACCTGCTCATGCGTAAGTAAAGTGTAAACATTATGTCCTAGACTCTTTCCGGCACTAATCATTCTCTTGTTTGAGTAATTGGCCGGATCCGCTGTTAAAATTGCTATGTTTAGCATCGATTTTAAGTCTCTTTTTCACAAAAATTACTATTGAGGCATCTGCGGCAAAGCGAATGCTTGTTTTGCTAACCTATTCTGTATATTGCCTATGTAATATTTTTATAAATGCGAGTCTATAAATGGATGAAAATAAAGAAAGTCATTTTGAACGTGAAAGCATGGAGTATGATGTTGTCATTGTGGGTGCTGGACCCGCAGGGCTATCAGCTGCCATAAAATTAAAGCAGTTGAATGAAAACTACAATGTGGTCGTTCTTGAAAAAGGATCTGAAGTTGGGGCACACATCTTATCAGGTGCAGTGCTAGATCCGAGTGGCCTGACCCGCTTAATGCCAGATTGGGAGACTAAAGGGTCTCCAATTAAGGTTAAGGTAAAGGATGATAAACTCATTATACTTGGACCAAGCGGATCATTTAAGGTCCCTAATTTCCTAATGCCTCCTTTGATGAACAACCACGGTAATTATATAGTTTCTATGGCTAACACGTGTCGATGGCTAGCAGAGCAAGCTGAGGCTTTGGGTGTTGAAATATTTCCTGGGATGTCATGCTCAGAATTAGTTTATGATCAGTCTGGAGCAGTTAAAGGTGTAGTCGCTGGCGAGTTTGGAATTTCCAAGGATGGGACAAAAGGTGATGGGTATGAGCCAGGTATGGAGCTTCATGGCAAATATATCTTTATAGCTGAAGGCGCCCGGGGTTCACTTGCAAAACAGGCTATAAGTAAATTCTCTTTAGATGAACTATCTGATTGCCCCAAATTTGGCCTAGGAATGAAAGAAATTTGGGATGTCAAACCTGAAAACCATCAAGAGGGTTTGGTAGTGCATACGGCTGGGTGGCCGTTAGGTTGGAAAGCTGGGGGTGGTTCATTTTTGTATCATGCTGAGAACAATCAAGTTTATCTCGGGTATATTATTGATTTAAATTATAAAAACCCGCACTTATACCCTTACGCTGAAATGCAACGTTGGAAGCATCACCCAGAAATATCTCAAGTTTTAGATGGAGGCAAACGTGTTGCTTATGGTGCCCGAGTTGTCACAAAGGGTGGAATTCAGTCTATTCCTAAAGCTTGTTTCCCTGGAGGGCTTTTGCTCGGTTGTTCAGTAGGACTAGTTAATTTGCCCAGAATAAAAGGAAATCATAATGCTATGCACTCTGGTGTTGATGCTGCAGAGGCTGCCCACGCCGCTTTGCTGCTTGGTTCAGAAAGAACGGAATTGTTATCTTATGATGAAGCTTTAAGGAATGGCCCTGTTGGCCGAGATTTGAGACCAGTAAGAAATGTTGCACCTTTAAATGCAAGGTTTGGTCCCTTTCTTGGTGGAATGTTATTTGGTGGGATTGATATGTGGTCTGCTACTATTGCCAAGTTTAATTTAATTGGTGCAATAATGAATGTCACCAAGCTATTTTCGCGCAGAAGAACAATGACTTTATCTCATGGCAAAGACGACGCTGCATCAACAGGGAAGGCAGATCGATTTAAAAAAATAGATTACCCTAAACCGGATGGTATATTATCATTTGATCGATTAACAAATGTATCTTTTTCAGCCACAAATCACGGCGAAGAACAACCTAGTCATCTCAAATTAGTTAAGCCCACGGTTCCAATTGACTTTAACTTACCTAATTTTGATGAGCCAGCACAGAGGTATTGCCCTGCGGGTGTTTATGAGGTTTTAAGAGAAGAGGATGGTTCAAACCCTCGTTTTCAAGTTAACTCTCAAAACTGCGTACACTGTAAAACATGCGATATTAAAGACCCAAGTAGAAATATTATATGGTCAGTTCCTGAAGGTGGGGGTGGGCCAAACTACCCTAATATGTAACATTAAAACTAGGAAGTTGTTTTGTTTAAACTACAAATTTATGCTTCGTTCGTGTCGTTTCTAATATTGGCATCCTGTACGACAGCCCGCCTTCAGCCCATTCAGTCTGAAACTAAAGTCTTTAGTAGCTTTCTGGCTGGAAGTTACGCGAGTAGAATTAAGGAGTCACAATTTAGATCTGATTACTTAACTACTGCTTTTGAATATTCTGATTTTAAAGTTTCTCTTGGGCAGAAAGCTATTAGTTCTGCTATAGTGGCGAATAATTTAGCTCTAGCACATCAGCATGCTGAAGTTATCAATAAAAAAGACAAAAATGATCCTTTAAGTAATTTTTTGTTAGGATACCGGGCTTTATCTCAAGGACTTCATGAAACAGCAAATCAGTATTTAAGTCATGGAACTGATGAGGTCACAATTAGTATTATGAAGGGTTTATTAGCTGGCTGGAACTTTGTAGCTTTAGGGGACATTGATAAAGCTCGCGATGAGTTTTTATCCCTCGAAGGTGGTGTTTATTTCCAAAACTTAGGGCAATTACAAATTGCAAAGGCTGAGGGCTTAATTGGAGACACGGACCGAGCATTAGAGGCATTTAAACTTGTTGAGAATAGTGGGCAACTAAGAACAGAGTATTATTTATCAAAAGCACGCTTCTTAAACTCAAGAGATAGAAATAAGGATGCTTTGCTTGAACTCGAACACTATTCAAAAGAAAATAATCTCCGAGGGGGAGGTCCAATTGAAAGATACATAAAGCTACTTAAGTCTGAAACAACTAAAAATATTGAGAAAACAGCGATACAAGAGGCAGCTAGAGCACTAACAGAGCCTTCCTATTGGTTTTTTGTTGCTAATCGTTCAAGCGATGCAGGCGAGATTTTATTACGGTTGGCATTAGACCTTGACCCAGATCATGATAAAGCAACTATATGGCTTGGGGAATTACTTGAGAATACTAAACGACCATCAGAAGCTTTGGGTCTTTACCTAAGTGTCTCAGATAAATCGAGCTATAATATTACCGCTAAACTATCCGCTGCAAATCTATATTTAAATAAAAAGTCTGATCAAAAAGCATTTAATATTTTACATAAACTTAATATTGATAAGCCAACGGTAGTCACGCAGGAGGCTTTGGGAAGGGCATATATTATTCGTGAAGATTATATTAATGCCTTACCTGTCTATGATGACTTAATTTATAAAATGACTGACCAAGAATTAAAAACTAATCCTCAAGCATTATATTTTAGAGGGATTTGCTACGAGAGAATTGGTAAATGGGATAAAGCGGAAGCTGACTTTAAAAAAGTTTTGTCTATAGACCCCAATCATGCTGATGCATTAAATTATTTAGGTTATACATGGATAGACAGAGGAGAATATTTATCAACATCTCTTGAGATGATACAAAAAGCAGTAGAATTGAGCCCTAATAGCGGTGCAATAACTGATAGCTTAGGTTGGGCCCATTACAAGTTAGGGAATTTAAAAAAAGCCAAGCTTAATTTAGAAGCAGCTGTAGAACTATCTCCAACTTCTGCAACAATAATTGATCATTTAGGAGATATTTATTGGGTGATAGGAAGAAAAAAAGAGGCAATGTATCAATGGAAACGAGCTTTAGATTATAATCCTACTGCGAAAGAAAAGGATTATATAGTTGAAAAACTAGATGGTCAGTTTGTTTATCAGCACCAACATATTGGATCTCAATCATAGTGACTTATGAATACCAAGAGCGAGCGAAAGCTAAAATTAACTTAACGCTCCATGTGGGCTCTAAAATTAATGATATTTCCCATTCTCAATATGGTTATCATCCATTAAATAGTCTTGTTGTTTTTTCCGATATTGCAGATGAAGTCTTAATTGTGCCTTCAAAAGAAAATAAGATATCAATTACGGGTCCATTTGGATATATGCTTAATGCAAACGAGTCTAACTCAACAATACAAGCGTTGAAAGCAATAGACCGTAGTCCGCGACATATTAAATTATTAAAAAACTTACCTGTATCTGCAGGTATTGGGGGAGGTAGTGCAAATGCTGCTGCAGTAATGCGTATTTTTAATAGTGAGAGCATTCAGGTAGCCATGTCTCTTGGTGCTGACGTACCCGTTTGTTTGTTTTCAAAAACTGCACAAATGAGTGGAATCGGAGAAAACTTATTCTTTCTTCCTGGCTTGGGACAAGTAAATGCAGTACTTGTTAACCCCAGGGTGAGTGTTTCAACTGCAAAGGTATTTAAAGCTTTTGATGACATGTTTGTTAAAGGTGGTTCAATATTACCAACTACAACTGAAGGATCTTTGCTTATCAGAGCAATAAATGGAAGAAATGACCTCGAAGCTGCGGCTATATCACTGGAGCCTATCATAGGGGATGTATTGAGCATCATTAATAACCAGACTGGATGCTGTCTTGCACGAATGTCTGGTTCAGGCCCCACATGTTATGGCCTTTTTAAAGATGCAGGGGCATCTTTAAAGGCGGCTAATGCAATCAGATCTATAGCGCCTGATTGGTGGTGCGAGACTACCATATTAGGCGATAAATAAATGATAACTTTGAATTCAGATATTTTTTATGTTGGGCTTGGATGTTTCATTGTGTCATTTGTAATTTGTAAGCTTATGGTATTAGTAAATTTGAGTGATAGTCCTAATTATCGTTCTATCCATAATAAAACAAACCCCACTGGTGGTGGTTTAGGGATTATAGCAGCGCTCGGGTTTTCACTAATTTTAATAAATACTTTTATTCCTGAAGTGTCTTTATCTAAAGATTTACCTTATTTTTTAGTTTGCGCAATAATGATCTCTTTTTTGGGAGTGCTTGATGATATTTTTGAAATAAGAGCCATACATAAATTTACGATAATAATTTTTATTTCAATTGTTGCTGTAATTCTTATTGGACCAGCTACTTCATTGCCAGGATTTTATAGCACAATTAACTTGCCTTATTTAGTTGGGTTAACTGGTTCAGTCCTATGGATATTTGTTTGTATAAATGGAATTAATTTTATGGATGGCGCTAATGGCCTAATGGCTAGTTTTATGTTTCTGGCTACTTTTTCATTATCTATAATTGCATTTATATCAGGGGCCGTAACTACAATGATTATAGGACTTACATTATGTTTTGGCTTACTAGGATTATTACCTTTTAATTTTGGTAATAATTCCAAAATATTTGCGGGAGATACTGGTTCTTTATTAACGGGTTTTATTTTCTCTTTCTCTGCATTGCTTTTGGTAAAAGAGACAGATAATCATGATCTTCTTTATGTGGGTCCGCTCTTAATTCTTCCATTTTTATCTGATATTTTTATAACTATGCTGGGAAGAGTACGGCTTAGAGGTTCCTTTTTCTCGGCGCATAAAGATCACTTGTACCAAGTGTTAATTGCTCAAAATGTAAGCCACACTAGAGTATCTATAGCATACTTAGCTACAGGTATGTTTATTTCATCTTTAACTATTTTTTGTGTGATTAAAGAAATTAGGATTTCTATGTGGGTACTCTTAATTTCAATTACAACAGCTGCATCTGTTAGGTATTTTATTAAGAGAGATATAGTATTGAAACAAAAAGGTAAAAGCCGGAAGGCATAATTTTCAGCTTGCTCTATCAACAATATAACTAGCCAATTCTTCTAGTGTAGTTCTCCATGGGCTAGGATCAAAAACATTAAGCAGCTCTTTTGCTTCCAGTGAATATTGCCGAGCTAATTCCATTGTACTTTCGATAGATTTTGAGCTCTGTATTAACAGCACTGCTTTTTTAAAGTCTTCATTATTTTGTTTTCTTTCAACTATTACTCTGTGCCAAAAACTATGATTTTCATGCTTAGAAAACTCAATGGCACGAATAACTGGTAGGGTCATTTTTCCCTCTCTGAAATCATCCCCTACTGATTTACCTAATTTGCTTTCAAATCCACTATAATCAAGTGCATCATCGACAAGTTGAAATGCGAGGCCAATTTTTAAGCCATAACCATGGAGTGCTTTTCTTTTTTCTTCAGATTGAAATGTAATAACAGCTGACACTTCAGTGGAGGCTGCGAACAATGCAGCAGTTTTTGCTGATATAACTTGCATATAAGATACTTCATCCATCTGCATGTTTCCTAAAGCTGCTAGCTGTCTTACCTCTCCCTCTGCTATTACAGAAGATGCATTTGCTAAAATGTTAAGTGCTTCCAACGAATTAGTTTCAACCATTAAGTTAAAAGCCCGTGCAAATAAAAAATCACCAACTAGAATTGAAGGGCTATTTCCCCATACTAGATTGGCTGGTTTTTTACCTCTTCTCAGCGTACTGTCATCTACTACATCATCATGTAGGAGTGTAGCTGAGTGTATAAACTCAACAGCAGCTGCAAGTTTGTGGTGCTTATCTCCTTTATATCCACACATTTGAGATGTTGCTACAGTCAGTAGGGGTCTCAATCGTTTTCCACCTGCGCTAATTAAATGTTTTGCGAGATCTGGAATTAAACCTACCGGACTTTGCATTCTTTCTAATATCAATTGGTCAACAGATGCCATATCACTAGCAGCCATTTTCCATAGTTTTTCAGCGGGACTACGGTCTACTTTATTAATTAGTTGTGGTTGAGCGTTCACATATTCCCCTTTAAGGGTTTCTAAGATTGATTAATATCACTAGTGTTTTAAAAACTAACCCACAAGAGCTTTTGCTGTCGCAGGGCATAAATTGAGTTTTATAATGACCCCAATATTAAAAACTGTAAACTTGGCCACTTTAAATTATGCGCAGGCTATTTTGAAGGAAGCTGACATTCCGTTTTTTACGATGGATGAAAATGTTAGTATAATAGAGGGTTCAATTGGTATTATACCGAGGCGTTTGATGGTTTTAGATGATGATTTTGCAGATGCGGTTGATGTGTTTAAATATGCGGGACTGTCAAATCAAATACACCAACCTTAAGGGTTGAAATTTATGGGTTTTTAACTAGGTTTGTCTCAACTTAAACGTCAGAACCCTATAGTATGAAAATGAAAAATAAAATTAAATCAGTGCAGTCCTTTCAGGGGTTGATCCTTACTTTACAAAACTATTGGGCGAGTCAGGGCTGTGTAATTTTACAGCCTTTTGATACGGAGGTAGGAGCGGGAACATTGCACCCTGCAACAGTTTTGAGGTCCCTAGGTAAAAAGCCTTGGAACGTTGCTTATGTTCAGCCCTCAAGAAGACCTGCAGATGGTAGATATGGTGAAAATCCTAATAGGTTACAACATTATTATCAATTCCAAGTAATAATGAAGCCTAATCCCGTTAATTTTCAAGAATTATACCTTGGTAGCTTAGCTGCTATAGGGATTGATATGGATTTGCATGACATTCGTTTTGTTGAAGATGACTGGGAAAACCCCACTGTTGGTGCTTGGGGTTTGGGTTGGGAAGTTTGGTGTGATGGCATGGAGGTGAGTCAGTACACGTATTTCCAACAGGTAGGAGGAATCGAGCTTGATATTGTTTCAGGTGAACTAACTTATGGATTAGAGCGTCTAGCTATGTATGTTCAGGGGGTTGATAATGTTTATGACCTTGTCTTCACAGAAGAAAATAAAAGTAATGGTACTCCAGAAGTCTTATATGGTGATATATTTCATCAAAATGAAGTGCAACAATCTGCTTATAATTTTGAATACGCTGATACATATAAAATCTTAGAGAAATTCAAATTTGCTGAAGAGGAATGCATGGCGCTCCTTGAACTTGATATTGCTCTTCCTTTGCCTGCATATGAGCATGCTTTGAAGGCATCGCATCTGTTTAATTTGCTTGATGCCAGGGGCGTTGTTTCACCAACACAGAGGCAAGAGTATATAAAACGTGTTAGAGATCTCACTAAAGCTTGCGCTAATTCTTATGTAAACAAAGAAAATAACATTAAAGAAAAAGCATGGAAAAATTAAAAATGGCAGAACTTTTTATTGAAATTTTTAGTGAAGAAATTCCTGCTAGAATGCAATTAAAAGCAGGAGAAAATTTTTCAAAACTCATGGTATCTGGACTAAAAAAAGAAGGGTTATTATGTGAAAAAATAATATATCATACAGGCCCCAGAAGGCTAATATTTAAAGCTGATATTCCACTCAAGTCGCCAAACCTTTCGGAAGAAAAAAAAGGACCAAGGGTTAATGCCCCGGAAAAAGCAATTGAAGGATTTCTTCGCAGTGCGGGGTTAAATAGTTTGTCTGACGCTTGCATCAAGGTTGATGAAAAAAAAGGTGATTATTATTATACTAAAACTGAAAAAAAAGGTCTTAATAGTGACCAAATAGTTTCTGAAGTTTTAGTGTCTGTTATGAATAATTTTCCTTGGCCTAAGTCAATGAAATCAGGGACGTCTGGTTTTCGTTGGGTAAGGCCCCTAAGAGGAATTATTTGTTTGGTCGATGGCAAACTAATAGATTGTACAGTCGATAATATAAAAGCAGGTAGAATGACCGAAGGTCATCGAATGCACGGGAAGGGTCCTTTTACTGTAAAAAACTTCTCTGATTATTGCCATAAACTTGAAAATGAGGGACATGTAATGATCTCCCATCAAGATAGGAAAAATAAAATCCATAATGATGCAAAAAATATTTGTGAGGAAAATGGATTAGAATTAATTGATGATATTTCATTAATTGATGAAGTATCAGGTTTAGTTGAGTGGCCTAATGTTTTATTAGGTCATATGGACCCTCTATTTTTAGAGTTACCCTCTGAAGTAATAAAGCTATCCATGCGAACACATCAAAAATATTTTGCAGTGAGAGACCCATCTACTGGAAGTCTCTCCCCACACTTTATTGTAGTTTCAAATCAGACTGCGCCCGATGGCGGAGCAGAAATTGCAAAGGGTAATGCTAAGGTTTTATCTGCAAGGCTTTCAGACGCCAAATTTTTTCAAAAAGAGGATATGAAGTTTGATTTAGAAGAAAATTACTCCAAATTAAACTCAATAGTCTTTCATAAAAAACTTGGTTCTATTAGAGACAAATCTGAAAGAGTCGCAGTGCTTGCGGCTTTAATGGCTCCTTATCTTGATGCAGATCCTGAACTTGTAAAAAAGGCTGCGCGGTTAGCAAAATGTGACCTTGTAACAAATATGGTTATTGAATTCACTAGTTTGCAAGGCCAAATTGGTGCTATGTATTACGCCGCAGAGGGTGGAAATAAAAATATTATTAAGGCGATTGAAGATCAATATAAGCCACAAGGTCCCAGTGATAATGTCCCAAGTAATTCTGTAGCAATCGCGGTAGCTCTAGCTGATAAAATTGACACATTACTCTGTTTTTGGGGGATACAGGAAAAGCCGACAGGATCTAAAGACCCATTCGCCTTGAGGCGAGCGGCATTAGGGGTAGTAAGAATAATACTGGAAAATAAGATAAAATTAAATATTTCAAACATTTTAGAAATGGCAGTAACTTCTAGGGTCATCGCCAAACCTTGTTTACCTGAATTGGACGTTTCAGTTATTGATAGTCTTCTATCTTTTATTATTGAGCGGTTTAAAATTTACCTTCGTGATAATGACATGAGGCAAGATCTTATTAACGCTGTTTTAAAACGCGGTGTTGATGATCTTTTGTCGGCTACGAATCGTGTTGAATCTTTGCAGGCATTTTTATCTACGGAAGAAGGAACAAACTTGCTTTCTGTTTGCAAGCGCTCTGGAAATATACTTAAAGCAGAGGAGAAAAAGGCTGAATTACCGAGCGGTGATATTGACACATTGACGCATAAAAGAGCAAAAGAGTTATTAGACGCATTAATTCAAGCGAGAAAAAGTATAGTTCTTGAAATGGGTAATGAGTCATATTCTATGGCTATGACAGCGCTGTCTAAGTTGCGGAAACCAATAGACCTTTTCTTTGATGAGGTGAAGGTAAATGATGAAAATCCAGATATACGGGCAAACAACCTTAGACTTTTAATTATGTTACGTGATACTGCCCTAGAAATAGCTGATTTTGATGCTATTACGGGTTAAACTACAGGGATCATAGTTCAATGACAAAATGGGTTTATTCTTTCGGCGGAGGGCAAGCTGAAGGGAATACAGCGATGAAAAATTTACTTGGAGGCAAAGGTGCTAACTTAGCGGAGATGGCATCCCTTGGATTGCCAGTTCCCCCTGGTTTTACCTTATCTACAGATGTGTGTACTAGTTTTTATGATAATGGAAATAAATACCCTGATAAACTTTCTGCTCAAACTAATGATGGCTTAAAAACTATAGAAAAAATAACAGGAAAGTTATTCGGAAGTAACTCAAATCCATTATTATTATCTGTGCGTTCAGGTGCGCGTGCATCAATGCCTGGTATGATGGACACAGTTTTAAATCTTGGTTTAAATGACGAAACTGTTGAGGGTTTAGCAAAACTTTCAGGCGATAGACGCTTTGCGTTGGATAGTTACAGGCGCTTTATTACTATGTATTCTGATGTTGTATTAGGTGTACATCACCACACATTTGAAGATATATTAGAAATTTATAAAGATAGCCAAGGTTGCAATCTTGATACAGAGCTTTCTGCTGACGATTGGGCAATTATCATTGATAAATATAAAACTGCTGTGGCTCGTGAATTAGGCTATCAATTTCCACAGGACCCTATGAAGCAACTTCAAGGGGCAATTGATGCTGTTTTTGGAAGTTGGATGAATGAACGCGCTGTTGTTTATCGTCGACTTAATAGCATACCTGCTGCTTGGGGAACTGCAGTAAATGTTCAGGCAATGGTGTTCGGAAATATGGGTGATACATCAGCAACTGGTGTGGCATTTACTCGGAACCCATCTAACGGAGAAAAAAGTTATTATGGTGAGTATTTAATAAACGCACAGGGAGAAGATGTTGTAGCTGGAATAAGAACCCCACAATCTTTAACTAAGGTAGCCCGCTTAGAAATGGGGGAAGAAAGCCTGTCTATGGAAGAGGCTTTTCCTGAGGTGTTTGCCGAGCTTTCCGAAACCTTTGAGACATTAGAAAATCATTACAAAGATATGCAGGATATTGAATTCACAGTTGAGAGAGGAAAACTTTGGCTACTTCAGACGCGTTCAGGTAAGAGAACCGCGAAGGCAGCATTTAAAATAGCAGTTGATATGGCATTATCAGGACAAATTTCCAGTGATGACGCGCTATTACGCATTGACCCCTTATCATTGGACCAATTATTACATCCAACACTTGACCCAAATGCAAAAAGGGACCTACTCACAATGGGTTTGCCTGCGTCTCCAGGTGCAGCCATTGGGGAAGTGGTTTTTGACTCTGATGAAGCTGAAGAGTTAAAAAAAGCTGGAAAAAAAGTTATATTAGTTCGAACAGAAACTAGTCCAGAAGATATTCACGGAATGCATGCTGCTGAAGCTATTATAACTGCCAGAGGTGGAATGACATCTCATGCGGCAGTTGTTGCCAGGGGTATGGGTAGACCATGTGTTTCTGGAGCTGGAGATATTCGTATTGATTATGAAGCTAAAGAGTTTTCAGTGATGAATCGGGTTGTCAAGAGAGGAGACACTTTAACAATTGATGGAGCCACAGGCCAAGTATTCTTCGGTTTGGTTGATATGATGCAACCTGAATTATCCGGGGATTTTTCAAAAATTATGAACTGGGCTGATACCGCAAGAACTCTAAAGATAAGGGCTAATGCAGAAACCCCCTTGGATGTTACAACTGCCAAAGATTTTGGTGCTGAGGGGATCGGACTATGTAGAACTGAGCATATGTTTTTTGAAGAGCACCGGCTAGCCCATTTTCGTGAAATGATCTTATCGTCTAATAAAATCGGAAGACAAGACGCACTGGAAAAAATCTTACCAGTACAGCGTGAAGATTTCGCTACAATATTCAGAATAATGGAAGGCCGTCCATGTACTATCCGATTATTGGACCCTCCTTTGCATGAATTTTTACCGCATACAGAAGACGATATTGCATCAGTTGCCAAATCTTTAGGTTTGCCGAAAAAAGAACTTATGTTGCGCTCAAGGGAACTTGCAGAGACTAATCCCATGTTGGGTCATCGTGGCTGTAGACTCGGTATATCATATCCTGAAATTTATGAAATGCAGGCTAGAGCAATATTTGAAGCTCAGATTATAGTTGAGGGTGAAATCGGAAAAAAACCTAATGCTGAAATTATGATTCCGTTAGTTTCTTCACCTGAAGAATTAGAAATATTATGTAATACCATCAAAAAATTAGCAGATAAAATTGGCGCTAAAAACTATTCAATAGGCACAATGATTGAATTACCCAGAGCGGCATTACTTGCAGGGGAGATTGCTCACCATGCGGAATTCTTCAGCTTTGGAACAAATGACCTTACTCAAACAACTTATGGACTTTCACGTGATGACGCTGGTAAATTCTTACCAGATTATGTAAGGGCGGGTATTATTGAAAAAGACCCTTTTGTTACACTCGATCAAGATGGAGTTGGTCAATTAATCAATATTGCTGTTTTAAAAGGAAGAAAAACAAGAAGTGATATTAAGTTAGGTATTTGCGGCGAGCATGGAGGGGACCCCTCTTCAATAGAGTTTTGTCATAATCTTGGTTTAGATTATGTCTCTTGTTCGCCTTATCGCGTTCCGATCGCCAGGTTAGCAGCTGCTCAAGCGGCTATATTATCCAAGAGAGCGTGAACTAATTTTTATAGAAATTTCTAATTTTGATCTTACTGTAGACATTAAGGAAACTATATGAATTTAAAAAGTTATAACTTTCTTCCCTGGGTTATCCTGATAATTTGTTTTACTGTTGCTTTTTTTACTTTCCCTATAATATCTAAAAATGCCCTTCAAAAAAGAGACGAAAACTTTTGGGTGATAAAAGCGAAATCATTTCAAGATAAAAGTTATTCGAATAACAAGTACAAGAAAAGTAATATTCTAGACCTTCATTCTAGTTTTCAAAGAGACTATTTTTATAATTACAAATTAGCAATAGAACAGCATCAGTGTTTATCGGAGGCAATATATTATGAGGCTAGATCAGAGAGTTTAATTGGACAAAAAGCTGTTGCTGAAGTTATTTTGAATAGACGAAGATCTAAGCATTTTCCTGATACAATATGTGAAGTTGTTTTTCAGGGGTCAGATCGTAAAACGGGGTGTCAATTTAGTTTTACATGTGACGGTTCAATTTCTGATGAAATTGAAGAAAAAAATTGGAAAAGATCACAAAATATAGCTAAATTAATAATGGTGGGTGGCGTTAGGCCATTTACTGAAAATTCTACACATTATCATACCGTTGATATTAGCCCTCCTTGGATAAATGATCTCAGACCAACTAGGAAAATAGGCAGTCATTTGTTTTATCGTTTTAAATTTCGCGAAATATCTGATTAGTCTAATCTCTGTAAATTTGTTTAGTTTTTCAACTTATACACTTTGCAACGTTAAACTAAATTAGTTATACCTGAATAGCTCAAGACAAATTTAAAAGAACAATATTATGAATGCTTTCCCAACGTTTAAATTTTTTATCAAATTAATTATAATTAGTACAGTTTTGCAAGGCTGTAAAAACGGGATTGATAATAATTCAAAAGCCAAAGTAAGCTTGGCACGAAATGATTTGCAAATCATTTCTATGTCCTCAAAGGCTCTCCCAGAAAATATAACCCGTTTAAGTTTTGGGTCGTGTCTATCAGAGAAAGAAGACCAATCAATATGGAATAATATTGCTGCTGAAAAACCTGACGCTTTTATTTTTATGGGTGATAATATTTACGGTGATGCCTACCATAAAGACCCTATTTTTGACGACCCCAATATGCCTAAAATGCAGGCTGCCTATTATGAATTAGCGCAAAGTAAGCAATTTAAAAAATTCCGTGATCAAGTTCCTGTAATTCCAACGTGGGATGATCATGACTATGGATTAAATGATGGTGGGGCATCTTATAAATTTAAGGAAAGGTCAAAAAACCTGTTCTTAAAGGCCTGGGATATTCCTCCTGAAGACGTACGTTATCAAAGGCCAGGTATTTATGCTTCAAAAATCTTAGGCCAAAAAGGACAAAGAATTCAAATTATAATGCTTGATACTAGAAGCTTCAGAACAGAGTTGACGCCTACGGATCAATATAATGCCCCAGGAAAAGAAAGATATATTCCCTCCACATCAGAGAAAGGAACATTACTGGGGTTAGAGCAATGGTCATGGCTCAAGGAACAGCTTGAAAAGCCTGCTGACCTGCGTATCCTTGTGAGTACAATACAAGTAATTGCTGATGGCCATGGTTGGGAAGCATGGAGGACTATGCCGTATGAAAGAAATAAACTTTACAAATTAATCAAAGACACAAATGCAAAAAATTTAATTATTCTTTCGGGAGATCGACATGCTGGTGCATTCTATGAACGTGAAGACTTAGCCCCTTTTAAAATTCATGAGGTTACCTCGTCATCATTGAATTTGCCTGGAAGTTACTGGCGATCAAAAAATAACGATACGAGTATAGAGGCAGGACCGTACCGCACTACTCAGATGCAATATGAACCTAACTATGGCTTAATGGACATCGACTGGGATTCCCGGATAGCTCGCGTGAGCCTTGTCAGTCCTGGAAATACAACCTTTGATAAGGAGATTAGCTTTTAGTTAGAATCCATTCCTAAATCAAAGTTTTGAGAGCTATGCGTAAGCGAGCCAATTGAAATTATATCAACTCCCGTTTTGCTTATTCTCTCGACTTTACCTAAGCTAACATTACCTGAGGCTTCAATTTTCGGGGAGCAACTATCGCATGATCTGATAATTTTTACTGCATGAGATAAATCTTCTGGACTCATGTTATCTAATAGAATGACATCAGGGCTATATTTGAGCACCACATCAAGCTGATCTATATTATCCACTTCAATATTGACATGGGCCATATGGTCTGCATTTTTATTTATGGTATTTAAAGCATTTTCCATACCACCAGCAAAAGCTACATGATTGTCTTTGATCATTATACTTGATGATAGGCTTCCGCGGTGAGTAAAGCCCCCACCAGCTAACACTGCTTGTTTTTCTAGAGCCCTTAAACCAGGCGTTGTTTTTCTTGTTGCCGCAATTCTTGTATTTGTACCTTTTACGAGGGCTACATATTTAGCCGTTAATGTTGCTATTCCTGACAACCTACCCATAAAGTTTAATGCAATTCTTTCACCTGCTAATAAAGAAAGTGCTGAGCCCTCTACAGTTGCAATTAAATCACCTTTTTTAACAGATTCAGAATCTTTTAATCTAGGGGTAAACTTTACTGTGCTATCTATTAATTCATATGTCATCCTTGCAGGCTGTAAGCCTGAAATAATACCGTCAGAGCGTGACCTTATGTATAATTTATTTTGAGCTGACTTTGGTACTAACAATGATGATGTAATATCGCCATAATTACCAAAGTCTTCATTAAGCGCTAAGCGTACTATTGGTTCAATTATTGAGGGGAGAATGTCTAGGTTATATTTCATTTTTAATCCAACATGTCGTAAGTTATATAGCTTGATTTTGCATTTTTCTTTGTAAAATTGAAATCATCTCGATAATGGGCACCCCGACATTCCTCTCTGGCTAAGGCACATGATGCTATCATCTTTGATGCGACTAGTGGGTTAGCCGGCCCTACTTTTTCTATTAAATAATTTATATGATTAATCAGTATGTTTAATTTTTTATCATTTCTCTGTACACCACAATTTAATGTCATGGCTTTTCTTAGGGAGTGACTTACTTCTTTACCCATAGATAGCCATGGTTGCGTTTTAATTTTTTGCGAGAGTTTATTTTCCCAATTTTTTCCATTGATATATCTTGCTGCTCGATCTCCAAATACGATTGCTTCAAGCAAGGAATTGCTTGCAAGTCGATTGGCACCATGAACCCCCACAGCGCTACATTCTCCAACGGCTAGAAGACCATTGAGGTTAGTCTGTCCGTAACTGTCCGTAGCTATACCGCCCATGTGATAGTGAACTGCAGGAGCAATTGGTATTAGTTGATTTCGGGGATCTATTCCGGCATCCATACAACTGTCGAAAACAGTCGGAAAATTTATTGGGAATTTATCACCTATAGCTTTTCTACAATCTAAAAATGCTTGTTTTCCAGACTCTATTTCTAAAAAAATAGACCTTGCTACATCATCTCGAGGTGCTAACTCACCTTTTTTATGATATTTATCCATAAAACGAATACCATTGGAATCAGTTAAAATAGCCCCTTGTCCTCTCAATGCCTCCGTAGCTAGAGGTGCGGGATCGCGACCTACGTCAATAGCTGTCGGGTGAAATTGAACAAATTCTAAGTCACGCATTTGTGCACCAACTACTGCAGCCATGCCTAATGCATCTCCTCTAGCAGTCCTTGGATTTGTAGTAACTGAGAATAGTCCTCCAATACCGCCTGTCGCCAAAACGGTAATATCGGCCTCAATACAAAGAATTGCGCCATCATCCCTTCTTGCTAAAGTTCCCGTTACTCCACCATTGATATCAGTTAGAAGGCTTTCTGCTCTCCAACCAATAATTCCAGTAATGTGCTCTGCTTCTTGAGCGCGGGATACCATTACTTTGATGATTTCTGCTCCACTTGTATCACCTTTAACTCTTGCAACTCGGGCTGTTGAGTGAGCTGCCTCCAAAGAAAGAGATAATTCTCCGTGGCTGTTTTTATCAAATGGTACTCCCAGGGCGCTTAAATCATGAACGCAGCCAGGTCCCTCTGAAGCAAGTATCTTTGCTATTTCCGGATCAACCAATCCATCACCGGCTTTAATTGTATCGTTTTTATGGAGTTCTATAGAGTCATTTTTTGATAAAGCAGCAGCTATTCCTCCCTGGGCCCATGCAGAAGCTGCACCTTTAGATGAGCGTTTTGAGGTTAGAACATAAACTTTTCTTGGGAACAATTTTAGAGCTAAGTATAGCCCAGCGAGACCAGCACCAATTACTAAAACAGAACCACTAGGTAATTTCTTTGACTCATAACTACCCCGTTCCATTTCTTAAATAACCTTGACGTTACTTGCCGGCAAACTGGGATCAAAGTGTCCCTTAACAGGGTCAAACTTGACATTTATCATATCCATAACTGCTTTATGTGCTTTTTTTCTTTGGGCTTCAGGTAAAATAATTTCATATTTTTCATTTTTAAGGCATTCATATATGTTTTCTAATGTAATTCTTTTCATATGAGGACATAGATTACATGGTCTAACAAACTTAGTTTCAGGATTCTGCATTGCAACGTTATCGGACATTGAGCATTCAGTAAGTAGTATAGCATTTTTTGGTTTATTTTTGGATACGAAGTCGCTCATGGCTTTCGTAGAACCAGTAAAATCTGACTCCGAAACCACATCGGGAGGACACTCTGGATGTGCTAAAATAACAACACCAGGGTTTTCTTTTCGCATATCTTTAACATCACCAGAAGAAAACCTTGCGTGAACTTCACAGCGACCATGCCAAGCTATAACTTCTATAGGAGTTTGTTTAGCTACATTTTTAGCTAAATACTCATCCGGAAGCATTATAACTTTATCGACATTCCATTTTTTTGCGATATATTCAACAATTGCTACTGCGTTCGATGATGTACAGCATATATCAGATTCTGCCTTCACGTCTGCCGATGTGTTCACGTAAGTTACTACTGGAAGATTTGGGTATTTCTTTTTGATAAGTTTTACATCCTCCCCTGTGATAGAGGACGCTAGAGAACATCCTGCTCTTAAAGAGGGTATAAGTATTCGCTTTTCAGGACATAAAATTTTAGAGGTTTCAGCCATGAAATGAACTCCACCTTGAACTATTATACTAGCATTTGTTTTCGTCGCTTCTACTGCGAGGCCTAAGCTATCACCTGTGTAGTCCCCTATAAGTCCAAAGATGTCTGGGGTCATATAATTATGTGCCAATATTACTGCATTTTTATCTTTTTTTAGGGTATTTATTGCGTGTACTAGAGGAGCATATGCTGGCCATTCAAATTTAGGAATAAAATTTGATACACTAGCATATAAATGGTCAGTAGCTAATTTTACCTCATCATTGTAATCTAGTTTATATTCTTTGTTAGTAGGTAAAGCACAAACCCCATTTTCAACCTCTAGGGTCTGGCCAATCCAACGACCATTTTCCCAGTTGTTGAGTTTGTTTTCCATCTTATGCTCCCATTCCTTAATGCCCTATAAAGGTGATAAATATTTATAGCCAACTTTTAATAAGATAATTACTGTTAATCGTTAATCTTATTTAGTTCATTGAAACGATTTAAAAAAGCTTTTTCCGCAAATTCAACAGCAATAGGTTTGATCTTTATATTTATTGAGAAGGCGGGCTTTAAAAAAAATTTATTAGCTTCAGGTACTGTAAATCCAGCAATTTGAGTTGCTTCAAACCAAGCTGAATAGAGATCAGATTGTTTAATTTTTTTCTTCAATGCAGTGTTTTTAATTGAAGGAAGGCCGAATCTTATATTTATCGCTTCTTCCAACCGGGTTTCGAAAGATTTATAGTTTAATCCCAGTGCTGCTTTGAACGGACTAATCATATCGCCAATTACATATTCAGCCGCATCATGTAATAGAGCCGCTAACTGATCATTTGGAGTTGAATTAGGGTTGTTTATTTTGAATATTTTTTCAACCAATATGCTGTGCTCTGCAACGCTAAAGGCGTGTATGCCAGCTGTTTGACCATTCCATCTTGCAACACGAGATAAACCTCTTGCAATATCTTCAATCTCTATATCGAGTGGTGAAGGGTCAATTAAGTTCAAACGCCTTCCAGATAGCATGCGTTGCCAAGCCCTTTTTGACCCGATATTTTCAGCCATTTTTTCTAACAAATATTGCACCAGCTGAATAACCAGCACCAAAACTACAAATTAAACCTATATCACCATTTTTAAAATCGGAGTTGTATTTATGGAATGCAATTATTGATCCAGCAGAACTGGTATTAGCATATTCATCCAAAACTATGGGAGTTTTTTCTTTTTCATATGTTTTTCCTAATACTTTCTTAGCAATTAGCTGATTCATCGACAGGTTTGCTTGATGAAGCCATAATCTTTTAAGGTTGTCTGGTTGGAGATTATTCTTATCACACTCTTTTATTATCATGTCTGCAACTATTGGTACTACTTCTTTAAAAACACTACGCCCATTTTGTACAAAAAGTTTGTCTGTTAAGCCTTTTTTTCCACGTTCTCCTATCATGCCATCGTCCTCTGGGGCACAATGATTTAGAAATCCAAAATTATTTCTGATATTATTAGAAAATTCGGTTATTAACTTAGAACTAATTATTTCCCAGTGTTCTTTTTCACAAACTTCATCTGACTCAATTAGGGTAGCCGTGGCAACGTCCCCAAAAATGAAATGTGCATCTCTATCTTTAAAGTTTAGATGGGCAGTGCAAATTTCTGGATTTATTACAAGTACTGTCTTTGCTTGTCCACCGCTGATAAGACACCTTGCTGTTTCGATCCCAAAAGTAGCAGACGAGCATGCCACATTCATATCAAATGCAAACCCTTGGGCACCAAGTAAGTTTTGTATTTCAACTGCGACAGCTGGGTAACCGCGTTGAAGGTTTGAACATGCGCATATAATTGCATCAATATCCTTGGGATTACGGTTTATTTTAGCTAAAGCATTTTGTGCAGCTTTAAAGCCAATTTCTGCAAGTATAGAGGGCTCAGAATTTTTTCTTTTTGGAATTCTTGGCGCCATTATATTTGGATCTAAGATTGATTTTTTAGAAATTGTATAACGTGATTTTACCCCTGATGCTTTTTCAATAAAACTGGCATTTGAATAAGTTAACTCTAGTTTTTTTCCATTACTGATAGAGGATGAGTTTTTTGAGTTCCATATATCAACATAAGCATTAAAACTTTCAACTAACTCTTCATTTGTTATGGACTCTTCTGGGGTCCATAGACCTGTTGAACTAATAACGGCTTTCATTAGATACCCTTTTAATTATTTTTATATAAATAGAACATGACATTAAATTAAAGCCTTTCAAGTTTAAAGATTTTTTAATTTGTACATTATCAAATTATAAAAAGTGCAGCTAACTTAAATCTTTACATACTTCATTTGCAAAACAACTTAATGTATGATCATTGATCATACCAACTGCTTGCATAAAAGCATAAATAATCACTGGGCCAACAAACTTGAAACCACGTTTTTTTAAGTCAGCTGCAATTGAAATTGATAAACTGTTGTAGCTTGGAATATCTCTGCTTCTATACCAATTATTTTGGATGGGTTTGTAGTCTATAAATTTCCAAAGATAATCACTAAAATTTATTTGCTCTTTATCTCGCATATGAATAAAAACTTTAGCATTAAAAACCGCTGCATTTACTTTTAACTTTGATCTTATAATTTTAGGATCTGTCATAAGTCTTTCATAATCAGAGCTGTCATACCCTGATAAAATATCGGGGTCAAAATTATCATAAGCTAATAATAAGTTCTGTCGTTTATGAAGCACAGTGCTCCATGACAATCCCGCTTGTTGCCCCTCTTGTATAAGTTTAGAGAAAAGCTCTTTCTCACATTTAATGGGACGACCCCATTCTTTATCATGATAATGTGTATAAATTTTATCATTTGACGGGACCCAGTCACATCTAATTAAATTAGGGGTGTTAGTGTAAGTCAAAACTAATAGTTTACTTTATGTAGTGTACTTAGAGAAATTTTTCCATCCCAATATTAGCTCGCGAATAGACTGAATGAGGGCCTTCGTGATTAACTTTCCAGCCATTTCTTTTGTAAAGCCTCAGAGCTGACTCATTTCTTGTGTTTGATAGCAAGAAAAGATAATTTAATCCCATATTTTCTTTTGCATATCTTTCAAGTTCGGTAATTAATTTTTGACCAACTCCATTTTTACGATAGTTGTCATCCACTGCCATCTTCGTGAGTTCGTACTTGTTATTTTTATGCTTCTTTAGTGCGACTGCTCCAATCATTAGCTGACCAAGGTGTGCTGAAAAAACGTGATTTCCATTCTGTATATATATTTCTGGTTTAGCTATCATTAATTTATCACTTTCTTCTAAGAAGTGCATATCCTCTATCCATGTCGCATTAAGCATTGCGAATCTATCAAGAGATTTAGGGTCATTTCTACGAATTTGTATAAGGTTACTATTCAAAATAACGCCCTAAAATATTGATTTTTTCATTATTTACTGTGATTAATTTTTCACTATTTTTTAGTCTGTCAAACCTTATGACTGCCATAGCATAATTTTTATTTACATGAACAAGATTACCAACCACCCTACCTTCACATATAATTTTGTCACCAGCTGTAGCTTCTTTAGTTAATTCCACGCTGCGCATTCTTTTTTTTACTTCAGTCATTCGCTTCATGCGACTCACAACCTCTTGCCCGACAAAACAACCCTTTTTAAAATCAATGCCATTCATTTGATCCATGTTGGAATTTGCTGGAAATGTTGTTCCAGTTTCAAAATCCCACTCGCTATCAACAATGCCTAGTGAAAGCCTGTGAGTATCATAGTCACCGGCAGTTTCTAGGTAATCTGCAGTTAATAACCTTGTGCCAAGTGCAACTTTACGAGGGTCTATCAAACCAGGGCTATTTTTGATATCCCATAAAGCATATACGTTCATTCTTTCAGTTATATCTTCAATTATTACTGGTGCGCGAAGCTTATATATATTTAATCTTTTAATTAAGACTTCTTTATTTTTTTTGGGTGCATCTATAATTAATTTTTCATGAGACTTTGTTATAAAAAAGTCTGATATTATTTTCCCTTGAGGTGTTAATAGTGCAGAGAATGAAATGTCGGAAGATAAATTGTTTGTGATCAAGCTTTCCAGCCATTCAGAAACTCCATCTCCTGATAGTGAAATAATGCAACGATTTAAATTAGCAATTGGCATAAGTTCTAGATATCTTTCTTGTGCTTTGCTATCAAGCCCTCTATGTGATTTAGAAGTTACAGTTATGTTTATAAATATTGTTAGAACAAATTGTTAGGTAAGCTTATGTCATTTTTGAAACGAATTTTTACTTGGTGGAACGGTTCTACTATAGGTACGAATTTACAAATTCGAAGAAAAGCACGTGAAGTAGGATCTGACGAATATGGAAATAAGTATTTTGAGCAAAAAGCTAACGCATATGACGGCCGACTCCGCCGCTGGGTTACATACACAGGCTATGCTGATGCATCAAGAGTTCCTCCAGAATGGCAGGGATGGTTAAACTATACCAGGGACAAAGCTCCAACAAATAGTGAAAAAATGCATGATTGGCAAAAAGAGCATCAGCCAAACCTCACAGGAACTGTTCATGCTTATAGACCAAAAGGCTCACTTGCCCGCGGCGGCAAGCGATCAAAAACTGCATCAGACTATGAATCTTGGAGTCCCGATGACTAGAGTTGTATTATTTATTTTTGTATTATTTAATACTTTATTGTTATTATCTCCATTTGCCTATTCAACTAACATGCAAGGAAAGCATGTTATACTGCGCACATTGGACAAAGTTACTGCTATAACTGAAGACTATAGAGTAGCAGTTGGCGATGAACTTCGGTATGGTTCACTCACAATTTCTGTGAAAAATTGTCAAAAAACTCCACCGGAAGAAATTCCTGAAACTTATGCTTTTATTCAAATTGATGACTTAACACTTGATAGCGAGCGAGAAACTGACAAACAGGAACGTGTATTTTCAGGCTGGATGTTATCAAGCAGTCCAGCAATCAGCGCATTGGACCATTCGGTATATGATGTCTGGGTATTGGATTGCAATTAAGCTTTTAATTTAGGTATTGGCTTTATCCAAAAATTTTGCGTGTTCTTGAATAAATTCAAAACGTAAATCTGCGCGTTTTCCCATCAGCGTTTCTACTAAGCTTTCCGTTGTCATTATTTCTTCTCGGTCAACCGTAATTCTTGCTAGTTGCCGAGATTTATGACTCATGGTTGTAGATTTTAGTTGTGCAGGGTTCATTTCTCCTAGACCTTTAAAGCGGCTAATGTCTACTTTCGCATTGCTGTTGAATATTGTTTTCATGAGCTCTTCTCTATGTGCATCATCTATGGCGTATTCAGTCCTACTTTTTTGGACCATCTTATAAAGTGGGGGCATTGCCATATAGAGCCTTCCTGCGTTTATCAACCCAGGTGTATAACGATAAAAAAATGTGATTAATAAAGCTGCAATATGTGCCCCATCAACATCAGCGTCAGTCATAATTATAACTCTTTCATAACGAAGGTCATCGAGTTCAAATTTTTTACCAATACCAACACCTAAGGCAGTGCATAAGTCGTTTATTTCATTGTTAGCCTGTATTTTTGAAATTGTAGCAGACTCGACATTTAAAATTTTACCTTTTAGCGGTAAGATTGCTTGTGTTTCTCTACTTCTTGCCTGTTTTGCTGATCCGCCAGCAGAGTCTCCTTCGACAATAAAAATTTCAGTATCTTCTGATCCTTTGCGAGAACAATCTGCTAGTTTACCTGGTAGCCGCAATTTCTTTGTAGCAGTTTTACGACGGACATCTCTTGCTTTTCTTCTTTTTACTCGCTCGTCAGCCCGTTCAATAGCCCACTCTAATAATTTAGAAGCATCTTTAGGAGAACTTGCAAGCCAATGATCAAATGGATCTCTGACCGCATTTTCTACCATCCGCGTTGCTTCAGTATTGGATAACCTGTCTTTAGTCTGCCCTTGAAATTCTGGATTTTTTATAAAACAAGACACAAGGGCACCCGCTCCAAACATAACATCATCTGGAGTAACGTGAGCTACTTTTTTTCCCATACCTGCAATTTCAGCATAAGCCCTTAAACCTTTTGTAATTGCTGCCCTTAGTCCTGCTTCATGCGTTCCTCCTCCTGCTGTTGGAACAGTATTACAATAAGATCTTACAAAACTATCTGCCTCATCAAATCCCTCGGGGGACCAACTAATTGCCCACTCTACTCTACCATGACCCACACTTTGATTTGAACGGCCAGAAAAAATTTCTGAGGTAATGGTAGATTTTTTGCCTAATATTTCTAATAAAAAATCAGAAAGGCCTGCTGGAAAGTGAAATACTGCCTCAGCGGGTATTGTATCAACTTCCTGAATTATTGTTGGATCGCATTTCCACCTTATTTCAACACCGGGCTGTAAATAAGCTTTTGCTCGAGCCATTCGAAATATTCTTGTAGCTTTAAACTTTGCCTTTACTCCAAATATATCAGGATCTGGATGGAAGCGTACTTTAGTTCCTCTTCGATTATTAATAACTCCTAAATTAACAAGTCCGCCTGTTGGCTTTCCTCGTTTGAAATCCATTTTATATAATTTTTTATCTTTAGCCACTTCTACTTCTAGGTGGTCTGAGAGTGCATTGACTACTGATATGCCAACCCCGTGAAGCCCCCCAGATGTCTCGTAGGCACCTTCTTTGAATTTTCCACCAGAATGTAATTCTGTGAATATCACCTCAAGTGCTGATTTTTCTGGGTATTTAGGGTGGGAATCTACAGGTATTCCTCTGCCATTATCTGATACAGATAGAAATCCTTGTGCGTCAAGCTCTATGGATATTCTTGTGGCGTGACCTGCCACAGCCTCATCCATTGAGTTATCAATGACTTCTGCGAAAAGGTGATGCAACGCCCTATCGTCAGTACCGCCTATATACATTCCAGGCCGCAATCTTACAGGCTCTAGTCCTTCTAAAACTTGAATGTCTTTAGCAGAGTATTCGGAGTTGTCTCCTATCTTTGCATTACCAAAAAGGTCTTTTTTGTTTTTGGAGGGCATATTATCCTTTGTAGTGATTCATTATTCAATATGAATCATACTGCAGAAGGCGCAAGAACTTTATGTACTCTTCCAAATAATACGTTTTATTTCGTAGCTTTTTTCCAGTTGAATATCTCTAAATAAGTTTGAGTATGCCGATTTAACCACATTTGCGTATTTAACCTTAAGTATTTCTATATCTTTAATTTCATTTATGGAAAATTGATCTAAAAACCTTCCTTTATAAAATTCAGGTATGTCTTTCGATGATTTACCTGTTAAATTTAGCAATCTTTCCCAAACTTGGACTTTTGACCAAAATGTTATTGCTTTTTTTAAATCGTAATTTTTAACACCTATTATGTTATGGCAGTTATTGATATACTCTGCCTGCATAAGACCCCCCTCACGCAGTTTACTGTTGAATTTTTTTACTGTTACATGCTGGACCCTCTGGCTCTTGATTAACTCCCACATATATTTTGTATCATGAAGAAATTGTTGACTGTCTCTTTTCTTTGATATTACCTCTGAACATAGATGTTTTACAGCTATGCCTAATTTTTTATTGCCAGCGATTATTCGAGAATTTACTAAAGCTACATGTTCCCAATTGTGCGCTTTATTATGATGATGAGACTTAAAACTACTAAATTTTACTGCAGGCGGGCCTGATCTGCCTGAGGGCCTTAATCGCATATCTAATTCATATGCTACCCCTTCGTTTAATTTGGCTGTCAAAACAGTTCTTAGCCTTCTAACTATTTTATTAGCTAGTTCATGCTCTGTTTTATTATCAAATATGAATATGAGATCAACATCTGAGAGTGGTGCCATCCTAGAGTACCCCATTTTTCCTAACCCTAGTACTGTTAAAGGCATTTCTTTAATTTTTAAATCATCTGCCACAATCATAAGGGCGGCCCTTATAGTTGTATCTGCAAGATTAGTAAGGTTTTTAAATAGTAACTTCTCACACCCACTTTTGCTTAAGTATTTCGTATAATATAAGTATAGATGTTCATTGACGAAACGCCTCAGGCTCTCCAGCCTTGAACCATAATCGCTTGAGTTAAATAAATGCGAAATATCCATTTCATTTTCTGGATATAAAAATATATCTATTATGTGAGGTGATTGCTCTAAAAGTAAAGTCATATGGCTAGAATGAATAATTGGGGGCACCAGTGCATCTAATAACTTTTGGTTGCGGTAAAGTAAGTCTAAGTATTGCTCAGACCGAGAAAGCGCTGAAAGAAAATTATTTACTCTAAATATAGCTTCATCTGCATTTACTGATGATGAAAATATTTGATTTAATAGTGCTCTACCTAAAGGTTGAAATTTTACCGGATCTTTTGTTATCGGAATGAAACCATTTAGCCAATTATTAGCTATATCTCTAATGTTTGGTTTTAAAGCACTCAAGTTGGCACTCTGTTTTTTATCAATCAATTGATTTGAATCATCCTGAGCGAATAATTTATTAAATTCAGAATGAACGAAATTTCGGATCCCAATAATCTCCTTATCAAAACTTTTCCAATCGGATATTCCTAATATTTTTAAAATTTTATCTTTTTTCACATCATTTTTTGGGAGTGTATGGACCTGTTCATTATTTAGCATTTGAATTATATTTTCTATCGTACGAAGTCGCTTGTAGGACCGAGATAACTGAGTAGATATATCATGTTCAATATGATTCAATTTAGTTAATTCATTAAGAGCCTTTAGTGTGTTTGTGGTACGAAGTTGTGGCTGTTTGCCGCCCCAAATTAGTTGCAAGGCATTTGCAATAAATTCAATTTCTCTAATCCCGCCTTTTCCTAGCTTTACATTGAAGTTATTTGTTCCAAGGTCTACATGATCTTTAAATTTTCCTTCACGTACTAGCTCTGGGTGCTCCAAATTAATTCGTGATTTCAGGTAAGCTAAATCATCCAAAGAACGGAAGTCTAAATTTTTTCTCCATACAAAAGTTTCAATTTCCGACATGAACTTTTTTCCAGCGCTCAAATCACCAGCAATAATACCTGCCTTCATAAGGGCTAATCTGTGCCACGGAAGGGCACGGAAAAAATAAAAATCTCTAGCCATATCTACGGACATAACAAGTTGACTCGCAGAACTTTCAGGTCTTAATCTCCAATCGACGCGCCATACGAAATTTGGTTTATTTCTGGGACTCAAAATTTGGCCAAGTGTTTTTAAAACTTTGTTTACTACGTATGTCTGGCCCATGCTTACAGGTATGGGGAGTATATTTGGATCATAAAAAGCAATTAGATCGACATCAGAGCTAAAATTTAAATCTAAACCTCCCAATTTACCTAATCCGAGTAAAAATAGTCCATTAGGACGTTTGGGTAATTTTTTTAGATTTAATTTATTTATCTCGGAAGTCCATGCTGCTTGTAATGCAAGATTGATAGTGATTTCCGCAAAGTGACTTTGTTTAGCTCCTAATTCACTAAATGATATTTTTTTTTCAAAGAATAATTTGCTCCACTCTAAGGCAAACATATCTTTATAACTTTGTAGTTTGTCTGTAAAATTAGGATGATCAGGATTAAGATTTTTTACAAGGAATAATGCATTATTTTCCTTAACCGCCTTTGGGTAACCGTAAATTTCGACTAAACCTTTAAGATAGTCACTAAGTAAGATTTTTTCTTTTATATGATTTTCTAAAATAATAGCCTTACTACCACACGTCCTGTATGACGAATGAACCCTTCACGAAGCTCACTATCAAGATCTAACCCAATTGATGAGTAAACAGAGCCAGCGGCTACGCTTAATCCAATAATGAACCCGCTGTCTGGAAATAGTAAGGATTGCAACTGTGCTGTTTCAGAATTAAATGCTTGTCCTGTTCCGTCAATCAGATTTGCATAACGATAACTAGTCTTGACCGGATTATTTATGAGTTCATATCTATAACCAAAGCGAATCGATGGCTTAATCCATGTTCTTTTTCCTTGAAATTTGGCTCCTAAGTTAAACATAGCAGTTGCAGAGCCTGATGATGTTGTTCTTTTATCTACATCGAGTGCTATTCCTTTATCGCCTGTCTCGGTATATGATTTTTCGGATAACCGTAAGTAGTCTAAACTTAGTGTTGGGCGTATCCAGTACTTATCCCCTATGTCCAAATCATAACCTATGCGAGCTGAACTATTTACATGAACCCCAGACCAATCTCCTTGAGCTTCACCGCTGTAACTATTTATTCTTACCCTGCGGTTTTGTTCAAAGTCGTTAAATCCACCTCCTAGATATGTTTCAATTCCTAACGGACCACTGGCCCATCCAGCATACGCCCCAGCCTGAATTGTGATTACATCAAGAGGTTCATCAATACCGAGGACATCTTCAATTTCAGTTGAAGAAAACCCTAAATTCAACCCAACAGCATGGAACGGTCCCAGTGCTGTATCAAGTCCAGCAGATATCCCAAATCCTGCTCCGCGATATTGCTCCGATAGACCTGACAGCTCTCGATCAGCAAAATATGCAAATTCCTGAAGCCAAGCACCGCCGGGCTTATCAGGTGAACGGCGGACAGAGTCCAAGTGATTAGCAACTGCACCAACTGCACCATCTACATTTGCTAAAACAAATTGACGTGCAGCTGCAGAGAACTCAGGCAGTACCTGATTGAAAGCAGAATTAAATTCCCTCTCTGTTGTGATATTGGCGAAAGCGTCACCTAATTCAGTATTATTGCGTAAAGCTTGAATTGCTGGTGCATAAGCTGAACTTTGAACTTGATCTAAGCCTAACTCTGATGAGTCTCTTAGCTGAAGGGTTATGACTAGGTCATTCCCTATAACATCATAGCTGGTGTTGAACAAAAAGGGTGTGTCAGGTGAAGATAATGCTGCAAGATCACCTACAGTTAATTGCCCTCCAGCTGATGCAACTGTGAAGGCCGTTTGATTTATGCCAACTACATTAGTGAGCGTTGGTGCTATTGTGGCGCCACTTTCAAAACTTATATTGTTGCTTGCTTGAAGAGTTGAGGCGGTACCATTATTGCCATCAAGCAATGGACTAAAAGTAGATGTTCCATCAAAATTTACGGATGTAGTATCTATTGTACTAGCCTCCGTTAATACCAAAGTGCTGTTATCGGTTACTGATATATTTAGTCCGTTCTGGTTATAGATTGCACCTTGAAAAAAAGAGTTACCAGAAAGGCTAAGATTATCATCCCCAAAATTAAAGTCTATATTGCCTCTAATATTCCCAGCTGTTGAAATTATGCTGTCATTACCAACACCTAATTTAATCTCTCCAAAAATATTTGGATCTGCTGGTGTGAGGCCATCATCGGGATTACTATCGACTGCACGGTTTTGTTCAAGAACGAAACCATTTGTATTTTGTGATGCATCTATGGCTACCAAAGTAAAGTTAACATTTTCATTTCCTGTTGGATCCGAAGTTGTTCCGATCGCACCAATGGTTCCGGTGTTGGAAATCCTTGAAAGGCTACCCGATTGGTCTCTGATTGCGTATGCAGTTCCTTGTCTACCCACCAAAACTGCACTAATACTCCCGCTATTAATAATTTCATTTAATATTGAAGAGCCGTCTATATCTATTCCAGTCGCGGAAACATTACGCGAAGGCAAGACATTGCTTAGATCATTATAAACTAGATCTATTGCTTCTGATGAGGATGCCAATATAACACCTGAATTATTCAGCACATCTGCTTCTGAGTTGGAACTTAATGCAATTACTATGGCTTGTCCGTCACCAGGAGTGATTGAGTTTCCATCAACATCTGTAAGCTCTTGCGGCGCCACATAAGCAGTGGCAGTCATTTGTCCAGTATTATTTATTCCTTGGTTCAGTAAGGTATTGTTGATAGAAAGAGCTGTTGCATCTATATCGTCATAAACACCATTAGATTGAATTCCTCCTTGATTTACAAATGCATATTGAAGGTCTGACTCATAAAGAACATTGTTTGGATCAGTAATCTGAGCAACATTGCCAATTACAATTGAATTCACTGAATTACCTATTAAAATTGCAGGCGCTGAACCATTTTGCACTACTGTGCTAGGAGTGCCCGAACTGCGGATAACATTACCATTAGAATCAAAAGTTTGATTCCCATTATCGTCAAGCACGTCAGATATGCCGTCATCGAGATGAATGCCTTCGGTAATATTTGCATTTATTGTTATTGCTGAACCAGCTTGTAATATATCTTCTGCTGTAATTTGCTCGCGACTATTTGAACTGAAGTTTCCTGATATTGTTGGACGTCCAAGAGACCTGTACCCAGTTAAACTTACACCCCCTGAGTTTACAAAACCACCCTGAATATCTGCTTCAATATTCATGCCTCTTGTTCCGTCGCCTTGACCATTAATTGTGCTTGTATTTGTAAAGTCTCCTATTATTCCTGAAGAAATATTAATGGCAGTACTACGCGCGCCACGCACTGTAATTGCACCACCAGTGGTTAAGTCACCAATTAAGCCCTCTTGATTTATCGAAGTATTTGATAAGTTAATACCAAAGCTATCAGTTCCCTCAATATTGATACTTGAAGTGGATGTAAGTTCAACATTGCCTTCAAAGGGGGAAGAACCTGAAATTAAAATTCCTGTTCTTCCTGTGCCCTCTGCAAATGGCCCATCTGAAGCGGGATCTGCATCAGAGCTTGTCACTTCAAAAGTCTCGTTTACATTTACAGAGCCACTCTGTGTATAGTTTCTATTTTCTCCACCCTCAAGGCTTACTCCAACGGCATTACTTACATCCTCAATTGTCACAGAGCCGGAGTTTACTATGTTATTGTCGGAATTTAAGACTAATGCTGGCCCCGCGGTATCTACCGTTATGGTTCCTTCATTTTCGATCGTAATGTCTTCACCATTAGTTTCTACCGGGTCTGTTCTGTCATCATTAACTATAATTTGGGCATGAGCTGGACTGCTGAGGCCTATTGCAATTGATAAAACCACAAGTGAACTTGCCACTAATCGATTGTTGCGTAGTTTTGATAATATAGCCATCTACTGAACTAACCTATTTCGTTTGCGCATTATTTAGTTTCTCTAGCATAAAAAATGCTCTCGCCAATGGTAGAATGATAAAGAAATTCATTTAAATCAACTATAATAATAGTTTTAAACTGAATATTTTACTAAATAGTTGATGTTGTTCCATAACAAGTTATATCGTCACTTTAAGACGGTAGCATCAAGAGTGTAATTACATGAAAAAAAAGCTATTTTTATATTCTGTTTTAATTCCCTTAGGTCTAGTATTTTTAGATCAGTGGACAAAGCTATCAGTAACCGAGTTCTTTAATGTTCCGGTTAATATTTGCGAAATGAACTTGGTTCCTGGAAAATATCATTCTTTACCAGGACCAATGGATATATCATTAGTTTGTAACCCTGGAATAAGTTGGGGGCTTTTACAAGGTGATAGTGAGTTAAAAAGGTGGCTTCTGACAATTTTTGCTTTTCTTATGAGTGGAGTTTTAATTTACATGTTGAGTAAAGCTGAAGATTTTTTATCGAAAATTTCTTTTTCATTAATCATTAGTGGTGCCATAGGAAACGGTATTGACCGTTTTTTATTCGGATCAGTAACGGATTTTATTGACTTTAGTGAAATTGGTTTTCGTTGGGTTTTTAACGTAGCCGACACCAGTATAACTTGTGGGGTAATTGGGCTTATTCTTGCTAGCTTTATTAATGAGAAAAAATGTACTATATGTGAAGAAAAATAGCTTTGCATATTGGCTAAGTGAACTTATACCTTTTAGGTATGAGCAATTATATTTTAGAAAGAAACATAATGAAATTCACTAATATTTTAATGGCTATATTTGCTTCTTCGATAATTTTGGGTTGCACTCAAACAACCAAAGCTTTGGGCATTAAAAAAAATGCTCCAAATGAATTTAATATTTTAACTAAAGCCCCATTAGTTGTTCCTCCAGAATATAACCTCAGACCCCCTCAGATAGGAACAAGTTCGTCTGAAAATAATTACAGTCAAGAATCTGCTAGGGAAGCATTATTAGGCAATATTGATGAGGTGGAACCTACCCGCGGCGAAGTTGTTTTAATGTCTAAAGCGGGTGTTGGCTCAGCTAATGCAGAAATTAGGATGGAAATTGATGGATCTAATTCTGTTGAAAGAAAATCCAAAGGCTTTTCAGATCAGGTACTGTTTTGGAAGGACGGGAGAAGCATCTCCTCGGACAGCGCTCCTATGGACTCTGACGTTGAGGCCAAAAGGTTAGAGGCAATTATAGCCGCCACCGGTGGGAAAGATGTTAAAATCACTAAACGTCCAGGAGCTGCCAAATTACCTGGTCTATAGATTTACTCATATGGCTATATACCTTCGAAATACCATATGAATAATATGCCACCAGTCATCCGTGAAATGCCTATTGAAACAGTGAATCGCATTGCTGCAGGTGAGGTAGTCGAGCGCCCCGCAAGCGTGATAAAAGAATTAGTTGAAAATGCGATTGATGCAGGTGCATCTCAAATTGATATTGTCTATGATGGAGGTGGGCTTGGACTAGTGTCGGTTACTGATAATGGCAGCGGAATGAGTAAAAATTGCTTATCTGTGGCTATCAAACGTCATGCTACATCTAAATTGCTTCCCGACTCCGAGGGGAATTGGGATTTATTAAATATAAATACCATGGGTTTTCGAGGAGAAGCTTTACCATCTATAGCTTCCGTGTCGCGGCTTCAGATTTTATCTCAACTAAAGGATGCCTCTCATTCTTGGAAGATAGCTATTGATGGGGGTCAGAAGAGTTCAGTTACACCTGCACCAAGGTTGGGTCATCACGGAACTCGAGTAACTGTGAAAGATTTATTTTATGCAACTCCTGCACGATTAAAGTTCATGAAATCAGAGCGAAGCGAAAGCTTAGCTATTTCAGATAACGTAAGGCGTCTAGCCATGGCAAACCCAAGCATTGGCTTTAAGTTAAGCAATGCAAAACGTACCATATTTAATGTTCAGAATAATCAGAGTAATCATGGGACTAGGTTGTCCCGTCTGGGATCAATATTAGGTGAAGATTTTAAGTCTAACTCAATATTGATTGATAAAACTAGAGATGAGATTAGTTTAAGTGGATATGCTGGTTTGCCAACGTTTTCACGTGGAAATACACAGCATCAGTTTCTTTTTGTTAATGGTCGACCTGTGCGCGACCGAATTCTACATGGAGCTGTAAGGGGGGCCTATCAAGACTTTCTAGCTAGGGATCGGCACCCAATTGTTGCTCTTTACATCGATTTACCCAATGACCATGTTGATGTAAATGTTCATCCCGCTAAAAATGAAGTAAGATTTCGAAATCCTGGCTTGGTTAGAGGTTTAATAGTTTCTGCATTGCGTCACAGCCTTGCAGCAGCTGGACACAGAGCAAGCACGACAATATCGAATTTTGCTCTAGGAAAAATACAAACTGAAGAAACCCAGTATACATTTCAAAGAAGTTATAATAACCTCGGCTATAAACCACCCTATCGGTTTGATGATACTACTCATGCTGAAAGCAACTTATCAAAAGATAATTCATATCCAAAAAATTATGGTTTTTCTGCTAAATTTGAAGATAATATAAAGGATGAAATAGAGCAAGATAATGATTTATATCCATTAGGTATTGCACGTGCACAACTTCATGAAACATATATAATATCTCAAACACAAGATGGAATAGTCATTGTTGATCAACATGCGGCCCATGAAAGACTTGTCTACGAAAAGATGAAATCCTCCTTTGCAGGTCAAGGAGTTGAAAGGCAAACCTTGCTTATACCTGAAATTGTTGAACTCAGTGATAGCGATGTTCAAAGGCTGCTAGAACGCAAAGCTGAGTTAAAAGATATGGGACTTTTGTTTGAAGGATTTGGAGTGGGTGCAGTAGCTGTCAGTGAAACTCCAGCTCTTCTAGGAGAAATGAATATTCAAAAATTGATGCAAGATCTAGCAGATGATATAAGTGAATATGATGAAGCTTTGAGCCTGAAGGAAAAATTTGAGCATGTTTGTGGGACTATGGCTTGCCATGGAAGTGTCAGGGCTGGGCGTGTGTTGAATAATAATGAAATGAATTCTTTGCTGAGGCAAATGGAAAGCACGCCACATAGTGGTCAATGTAATCATGGTAGGCCTACATATGTGGAGCTGAAAATAGCTGATGTCGAGCGTTTGTTTGGACGGCGTTAATATACACTCTAGTAATGCCGCAAAAATAGAACTCTTGTGCCTCCCCATTCTTTATCTGCTAATATAGTGAATTTACTTCGATCAATTTCTACATCTTTGCTTTCTTCTAGGATTATAATCCCATCTTCTGCTATTAAATTAAATTCTTTCAATCTATTAATAACAGGTTTCCATAGTCCTTTATTGTAAGGGGGGTCCATGAATACATGCGTAAAGGCCCCTCTCAGATTTCCTGGCGCTATTTTAAGTTTAGTGGCATCATGACGATGAACTCTTGTACATCCAAATAAATCCATATTTTCTGCATTTTTTCTAATAGCACCTCTTGCATTTGGTTCTGTTTCTACAAATAAGCAAAACTTTGCACCTCGGGAAATTGCCTCAAAACCTAATGCTCCGGTACCTGCAAAAATATCAGCGACTATTGCACCCTCAAGCTGAGGTGACCAATCTGCATGAGTTAGTATGTTAAAAATAGACTCGCGTATTTGGTCACTAGTCGGACGAGTATTATTACCCTGGGGGGTATGAATTTTTCGTCCCCTAAGCTTTCCTGAAACAATTCGCACTAATTTTTTTTCCTATTTTTATTTGCTTTACTGTGGCTTGTTTCAGCTCTCTTATGTAATCTCTCTCTGCTAACAGGATGTTTTCTTTTAAATTTATGATTAACTGAAGACGGATTTTGTGATCGTTTATTTGATATAAATTTTTTATTATCAGAGGTTTTACTTTCTTTAACGTTTTTTATATCAGGAATTTCGATTAAATGCCCGACTTGTTCTTTTAAAATGCGCAATTTAACTTCTTCAACTGTTCCTTTTTCTAAGTTTCCAAGTTGAAAAGGGCCATATGAAATTCTTATAAGGCGGTTTACTCGCAGGCCAAGCGTATCTAAAGCTCTCCTCACTTCTCTATTTTTGCCTTCTCTCAATGTAACAGATATCCATGCATTATCTCCCTTTTGGCGCTCTAGTGTAGCGACAATCTCTCCGGTTTTAATGCCATCTATAGTTATACCTTTTTGGAGTTTATCAAGATCATGTTGAGTGACTTTTCCGTAAGCCCGTACTCGATATTTTCTTTGCCATCCAGTGCTAGGTAATTCTAATGCCCTAGCAAGCTCCCCATCATTTGTTAGCAAAAGTAAACCTTCTGATGTTAGGTCAAGGCGTCCTATTGAAATTACCCTCCCTAACTCTTCAGGAAGTTCGTCAAACACCGTGCTTCTATTTCTTTCATCTTTATGGGTGGTTATTAAACCATCTGGTTTATGGTAGCGCCATAACCGTAATGGTTGTTTAGTTGCGACAGGTTGATTATCAAAGAGGATTACATCTTTTGGGGTAACTTTAATTGCTGGAGACATTAAAATTTTTCCATTTAACTTAATACGGCCATCGAAAATTAGTTTTTCGCTCTCTCTTCTTGAGGCAACACCGGAGCGTGCTAGAAATTTAGCAATCCGTTCGGATTTTTCATTCAGTTTATTTCCTTGCTTCATAAATTACCTGTCTTGACCTTCTGCTTTCTACACTAGTAGATAGAACAATGAATGATGAATACTACATGCGTGAAGCTATAGCACAAGCGCAAGAGGCATCAGATCGTGGCGAAGTGCCCGTTGGAGCAGTTATTGTCAATTCAAAGGGTAATATTATTTCACGCGCAGGGAATTCTCCAATTAGTTTACTGGATCCATCTGCGCATGCTGAAATTTTAGCAATTCGTGAGGCAGCCACAATTTTAGGAAATTACAGGTTATTAGATTGTAGCCTATATGTAACGCTCGAACCTTGCACAATGTGTGCCGGTGCTATTAGCGCTGCTCGCTTAAAGAGAGTAGTTTATGGAGCTACAGATGTTAAAGGGGGAGCATTAGAGAGCGGAGTTAGGTTTTTTGAAACAAAATTTTGTAATCATAAACCCTTAATTCAGTCAGGAATTCTTGCAAATGATTCATCAATTATTTTGAAAAATTTTTTTCAAATACGAAGAAAAGCTAAAAAAACCTAGATTGAAATTATTTACTTGAATGCCCCTTTTCTCCATAGTTTCCAACCCATTATGGGTGAGCATATTACAGGATGTCTTTTTTCGAAAGAAGTTGGTAAGATGGTTACACCAGAATGATTTCTCAGTTTCATTAAAATATAGTCTAATCCCCCATCAAATGTTGCCGCACTATTTATAACACGAATTGCAGTCATTGGCTTTCCTATTAGTCTTCTGATAAACCATTTAGTTTTTGCGTAAATTTTAGTTTCTTGTGGGATTACATAATAACCATCTTCATTAGGTTTACCAAACAGAACAGTGGTTATCCTGCTATAACGATTTTCGTAACGTTCAACAATTTCTATCGCTCTTTTTTCCGAGCTTTCTGGGCGAAGTTCTGTTTTGTAACTTTCATAAAACCCTTTTGCCCAGAATTGAGAGGATTTTATAGGGCCTGAAAGCAATGGGGTTATTTGGGAGGCCATATGTCTCACTGAATTCTCTCGGGCAATGAGAATACGCTCAGTTACAGCTGAGCTTTCCGAATAAAGGATACTGCACGGCTGGCAAAATCGACCCCATATCATGGATAATAAAGATTTTTCTCCACTTAGTTTCTCAAACTCGGATAACGAGATAATTGAGTACTTACATGTATTTAATATATTATTTTTATCTAATTTTTCATAGTAGTAAACAGCAGGCGGTAATAAGTAATTAAGAGTAGCTCTGACAAGGTTTTTATGTGTCTTTCTATAACTATCAACAAGTACGTAGAAATCGAGCATTTTGCCCGGTTTGTCTAAATCTCTCAAGGATGAACCATAGTATATTACAGCTTTTACTCTTCCTAAATGCCGTTTGACTATCGTGTCGCATATTTTTGAAACACGGGGATTAGTTAAGATGTTTTCCTCAGATAATATATCAATAATTGTTTCGTTCATCTGATAAACTTTATTGGTTTTGTTGATGATATAATAAATCTATCTGACAATTTAAGTAATTCTCCGTCGAGCATGCATGGCCCGGTATAATAGAATTTAATTTTAATGGCGTTCCAGCTTAATAATCCATATTTTTTTCGGGATTTATTTTTTTCCCCTAGCCACAAGCTAATCACATTTTTGAAAAATCTTTTATAATTACTGGAGGCATAAGTAAAGCGTAACGGAAATTCTTCCTTACCCCAAAATGGATCAAGCTTAAGAATTAAGCTCGGTAAAGTAGTAATTATTGAGCCAAAATGTAGACTATCTATTGTATGGTTTTTTAGCGTTTCAATATCAATTTTTATCTTAGTTGGTTGTACGATTTTGTTCTTCTTCTTAAGCCCTTTTATCATACCGCCCAGTACGGCTGCTGACCCCCCAATTCCGCGCTGGTGAAATCTTTTTTTTGTATATTCCGTCATCTGTGGCAGTGCTCCGCTGGAAAATAAGAATCCATAATAGCTATTATTTTTATCATCGGTAATTGATAACATAGGAAAATTTATAGTGCTGCCGATTTTAAAAGACCTTTCTAAAGCTTTTATTGAGGTTGATTTGATACCAATATTTCTTGATATTTGGTTTGTATTTCCACCGGGTATCAACATGAAAGAAGGTAGAGTTAAATTTGGTGATTGTTTTAAAAACTCTGTCATGACACCATGAATTGTGCCATCCCCTCCTTCTATGCAAATGTGAGAGGCATTATTTTTTAGTGCTTTACAGACAATTAATTTTACATCGGAGAATTTCTCTAAACTATGTAGTTGCGCATTAAATCTTTGGTAATTTTTTTTTAGAAAGGAACCTCTTTTCAAAACCCCCGCACTATAAGGGTTATAAATAAAATATAGTTTCGAGTTATCAGAAACCATCTATTTGAGGCTTTCCGTTTTCAGGCAAAGCCACGTTCCTAAAATTCCAAATACAGCTATTGGTAAGCAAATAGCAGTTGACACGGCCATTCCGCCTGATGCTGCAAATGTCGCCATAGCACCATCAATTATTAAAAAGAGAAACCCTCCTCCAAGCCCAATTATTAATGTTTTATCGCCAGTATCTTGCCTTCCTGTACTTTGCATGAGAGGTACAGCAACAAGAAGTAAAACCCAAGCAGCTAAAGGCCGTGTTAATCTATGTGCATGCCAGAATGTATAAGCAAACCTTGGTTTAGAGCCGGAGTTGCCTTCTTTGCTAAAATTACGCATTTCTGATATTGATAAATCTCTAGGTTCGGCAGCTAATCTAGCTATTGACTTGGGATTTTGCCGCGTAACCCAAAGTCGTGGGTTTATGTCTTGCTCAGCTTTTCGTGGTTCACCGTTTGCTTCTTTAGTGGTAAGCAGTTCTATTCCCTCTAGAGTCCAATTTTTTCCTTCGTAAGTTGCTTTTTCAGCCCATAAAATTTCGTCTACTGAGCCAATTTCTGATCTTTTATAAAATTCAATATCACCAAGGGTGTTGTAGTCTAAGCGTTTATTAGCTTTTATAATCCTCCCATTATCTTCCAGCCAAAGGGGGTTTTCAGGAGTTATATTTTTCACTTTGTATTCTCCAATTCCCCATGCTTGAAGAGAACGGACTGCTGGAGCGATGCTAAGGTCAATTATAGTAATAGAAGAAGTAGCAGTAAATAGTACGACCGGCGTCATCAATAATAATTGTCTTGGAACTGATATCCCAAAACCCAGTAACGCAACTAATTCATGTTGTCTAATCAGTTTAACATAAGTGAGCAGAACGCTTACTACTATTGTAAAAACAAATATTCTGTCAAAAATAACTGGTGCTCTTAAGCCCATATATTTGAAAGTATCAATGAACCCTCCACCACCAGCAAGAATATCACTGCCGTTTGCAAGACTATCTAGAAGTCCAATTAAAACCAAAAAACCAAATACAGTTGTGACCCAGATGGCGAAGAAAGTTTTTGATAAATAAGAGAGAAGTTTAATCATTAATTCAGCTTTTCTTTTGCTGAGAAAATAGCATCAACTTTATCTCTTACTTTTTCTTTCATGTAAGTGATGTAATGTGAAACTGCGGTAAGAGGGGGTTGCCCCATTTTAAATGCACTCTTTCGAAATAGCCAAAAAGCAAATAATGCTACAATAACTATTGTAGGCCATATCCCTGTCCATGGAGGAATTTTCCCAGCCGCACCAAGGCTTTGGCCAAATTCAAGAGTTTTTTGGAGTGAAATTAAAAATATAACACCTATGGCAATGCCTGCTGAAGACGGGTTGCGTCCATAGTTTAAGCCAAATGGAACTGCAATAAATGGTAGTATTAATAATAAGATAGATTTGGATAATCTTAGGTGTAAGGCTGCATTATTTACGTTTTGGGTTACCTTGAATTCTGTGTAATCACCTTTTCTATTGCCTAATAGCTCTAATGAGGTCATTTCCCTCTCATCATCACCACGTATTCTGAAGTTTATTTCACTGGCTACCCCAGCTATGGAGCTACTTTCAAAACTAAGATCTCCATCCAGCTGTTTTTCTTCTAAAACTTGATAAATTTGTCCCTTTGAAAGCTGCAATACGGGTTCTTGTGTTTTTTCCCTTACAATTAGTTTTCCTTGTTTTGCCGTGGTAAGTCTCAATTGGTTCTGTTCATTATTGTCCTTATTCTTTTCATAAATAAATATTGGGCCAATTGCAGCACCGGGTAAATCGGTACCTGCAAAAAAAGTTCGATTGCCAACAGTAGTAAATGTGCCCTCTCTTAGGGCGGCTGTAAATGATTGTTGTTTCACGGAGTGTTCTACTTGTCGGTAATTATACCTCCCAACGGGTTGCATGTAACCTTCGATAAATAATGTTATTATTGCTAAAAATAAACCTAGTATCAGGAAAGGCTTTGTCATCTGAAACAATGAAACCCCCGCCCCGAGAGCTGCTGTAAGCTCACTTGATTTACTGAACCGATCCACAGTTATTATGACTCCTAAAAGAAGTGCCATAGGTACGGCTATCCCTAGATAATAGGGTAATAAATTAATAATCATTTGTGAGGTGTCACTCGCCGGGTTAGATGAATTGGCAACTACCTGAAATATTCGCAACAAGCGTTCCATCAAAAGTACGCAGCAAGCAAATATAATAAGCCCCCCGATTGTGACGGAGGCCTTCTTCATTAGATATGCATTAAGTTTTCCCATATATTATTTAACTACTAAAAAACCTTTACTTCATATGGCTATAAATCATATAATTATATAAACGGCCAATACATTAATGGTCGCATTATAGAGGCTTAATCGTGAATGCAAACTTCATTAACAATTTTTTTCTTAGTTCGTCGCTTGTTTTATATTTTTTAGCCTTTTCTTATAATAGTTATGCTAATGATACATCATACTTGAAAGGATCTGAGGTGGGTCCCCGGGGTAAGATATCTGAAATAGGGTTAGAGAATAATTTAGAGCTATACAAATTTGATGAAGCAGACTCTTGCGTAGATAAATCAACTCAAATTAGAACATTAATTACCAATTTATCAAAGTCTGGAATAGTTAAGGTTGAGCTCTTCGGTAAAAAGAATTTTATGAAAAAATCGGGAAAGTTAAGAAGAATTCGTGTTCCTGCAGATAGTGATAGAATTAGCTTGTGTATAAATGTACCAGCGCCAGGAGAATATGCTTTAGTTAGTTATCATGACAAGGATGGAAATAGAAAATTAAAAAAAGCTTGGAATTTGAAACCCAAAGAACCCTATGGGGTGTCGAATAACCCGGTAATAGAAAGCTTACGACTACCAAGGTGGACTGAAGCAAGTTTCTATGTACCGCAAGAGGGTATTGAGGTTGTAATAAATTTAGTAAAACCCTAATTGCTTGAATTATATTATTAGTTTAAGTGATGCATCCTTATTGTTACGGAGCCTAAGTGCCTTTATCCTCGTTAAAAATAGAAATTGTGAGTAATAAAGAGCAGATTATTAGGTTTTTAGCCTTACCTGATAAAATTTATAAAGATGAAAGCTCCTGGAGGCCTCAACTAAAATTTGAACGTAAGGCTCAGATAAATCCAATTAGTAATCCTAGTGCGCCCAGTTTTGATAACAGAGTTCTTTTTATAGCAACCAAAAACGGTGAGGATGTCGGTCGCATTGCTGCTTTTATCAATGAGGACCATAATAAACATTCTAAAAAAAATGATGGTTTTTTTGGTTTTTTTGATTGTCTCGCAGATAATTTACTTGGACAGCTATTGTTAGAAAGCGCTGAGAATTGGTTAAAGGGCCGAGGTGTAGAGCAAATTATAGGTCCTGCAAATTGGAGTGTAAATGAAGAGTGTGGCCTTTTAATTTCAGGTTTTAATACCCCGCCTGTTGTTATGATGCTACATGGTAAGGAGGAATATAAGGAAATTGTTGAAGGCTTTGGCTATACAAAGGCAATAGATATGTTTGCTTATCAAGCTGAATTATCGGTTGGCTACCCAAGGCCGAAAATAACCCAAATGATGGTAAAGTCAGCAGACCGCAACAGTGATATTAAAGTTCGATCTATGCGATCGGGTAAATTTAGAGATGAATTAAATATTGTAATGGATATTTTCAACGATGCATGGAGTGAGAATTGGGGTTTTGTGCCATTTGATGACACGAAAATAGAACACATGGCCAACGAAATTAGGCCCATCATGTTCAAAGAGGGCTTGTGGATCGGGGAGTATCAGGGGAAACCCATAGCTTATATTTGGATGATACCTGATGTAAACGAAGCTATAGAGGGTTTAAATGGTTCAATTCTACCATTTGGCTGGGTTAAATTATTTTGGCGTTTAAAGATAAGAGGGGTTAAACAGGCAAGAATTCCCTTAATGGGACTGCGTAAAGAATTTCATAATACCAGAATAGGTTTATCATTGGTAGCCAAACTTTGCGAGACTGTTTTTGAGGCGGGTAGGAAAAAAGGCTTTAGTCACTGTGAATTAAGTTGGATACTGGAGAATAATTCAGGGATGATATCAATATGTGAACAAGCAAGTGCCGTTCCTTACAAAAAATATAGAATGTACCAAAAGAAAATATAATGGTTAATGTTATTATCTTAGCTGGGCAAAGAAAAGGGGTGAAAGACTCTCTTTGTTTAAATGCGGGTGTCAGTCATAAAGCTCTTGTTCCAATCAATGGTACACCTATGATAGATTTTGTAATTAAAACACTATTAAAATCAAATTTAAACAAACCATTTGGTGTTTCTGGATTTGATGCGGGTCACCATAAATGCTTAGAGGAGCTACCTAGTGATGACGGGCCGGCAGGAAGTGCGCTGATAGCGTTGACGAAAAGAAATGAATTCCCAAGTCTTTTAACAACCTGTGATCACCCACTTTTATCTACAGACATGTTAAAGATTTTTGTTGAAAAGGCTCAACGAAATGGAGCAGATTTTTCTATGGCATTTGCAGAAAAATCTGTAATACAAAACTCCTATCCTACCGTAAAAAGAACATATTGGAATTTTTCAGATATATCTGTTTCTGGTTGCAATTTGTTTTATATTGCTAACCCTAAAGGGTTGGCAATTTTTCAGTATTGGGAAAAAGTACAACACCTTAGGAAAAACCCAATTAAATTGGCGATAAATATCTCATGGTTCTTGTTAATAAAATATTTATTAGGAAGTTTAAAATTAAAAGAAGCTTTTAACCATATTTCTATCAAACTGAATTTATCGGCTAAAGCAGTCATCATTCCAATAGCTGAGGCGGCTATTGATGTCGATAAGCCAGCTGATAAAGACTTGGTGGAAGAAATACTAAATGGACCAAAATATGCGTCCTAATTTAAATGTTCAATCCAAACATACCGTGGGAAGGCGCATAGCTGCAAATACAGGTTTGATGGTAGCATCAAAGTCGACAGCTGTTTTTTTAGGTTTGGGAAGTATATTGCTGGCAACGAAAAGTTTAAGCGCCTCTGAATTGGGTATAATACTTTTTTTACATGCTTACATGCTTTTCTTTTCTGAAGTGACTGCTTTCCAGTCATGGCAGTCGCTCATTAGATATGGCACAGATGACCTCAAAAATAATGATGCTACCAGAATATCCGCGTTATTAAAGTTTGGATTAAAAATTGATGCTATTTCTGCAGTTTTTGGTTTCCTTATATCCATTAGTATTTTTTTTGGTGTTGTTAGCTTATCAAGCTCTATACCTGGCTTACTTAACACCGACTTACCTTATGTGATGGATAACCTTAAATATTTTGCAGTTTTTTACTGTTCTTTGATTTTATTAAGACAAAGGGGAGTTGGGGTCGGTGTCTTTCGTTTGTTTGATAAATTTCATATATTGGCAATTCACGGCCTTGTTATGCCAATCACGCGATTTTTAGGTGTTATAATAGCAGTAAATAATGATGCAGGCTTCACAGGATTTCTTCTTGCTTGGTACATAGGTTCAATGGCTGCCTACTTCTTTCTGCCTGCAATGGCTCTATTAGAATTAAGGTCTCGTGGTTTATTAATGTTAGTTATACGTACAAAGTCCCCGCTTTTGAAAGCAAGAAGTGGATTATGGAAATTTATGATTAAATCCAATATTGACTCTACACTATCTGCTTCAACGACACATTTACCGGCATTAATGGTGATGGGAGTGTTTGGTTCTACATGGGTGGCTATTTATAGAATTGCTGAGGAAGCGGCCAAATTACTCTCCGAAGGCTTTAAACTCCTTGACCAGGTAATTTATCCTGAGCTTGCTAAAATGATAAGCCTCGGCGAAGCTGAAAAAATATGGGGATTAGTTAAAAAGACAGCGATATCATTATTGAGTTTTGGGCTCGTGATCGCATTTGTAGTAAAAGTTGGAGGACCAAATTTATTAAGTATGGTCTTCTCTGTTGACTATGCGATGGCTGCACCACTTGCCTCACTCCTAATTTTTGCAGCGGCTGTGACAGGTATAGCTGCTCCATTATATCCAGTTTTATATGCGGCAGATAAACCTGAAAGAGCTATTTACGCCCGCGGAACGGGAGTCGTAGTCTATATTGCCGCTTTTATATTTCTGAGTTTCTTAATCGGAAAAATGGCCCCTGGTTGGGCAGCAATTCTTGCCAATATTACATCTGTTGGAATCTTAGTTTATTTAACTCAAGGTACATTAAGAAGTGTCATTGAGGGTAAAAAATCAAAATTAGATGTGCGTGTTGATAAATCGATAAACTTCATAGGAGTTTCCGAATTAAAGTTGTGGGGTATGCCTTTAGTGAAATGGCAACGGCGTGCAATGAATAAGGCTGCATCAGATATTAATTCAGGGATTATTTATTTACAATTAAATTGGGTTTTATCGTCAGGTCTTGCTAAAGCTTTTGCTAAGGGAAATAAAATGGCATTAATTTCTGGTGATAAAATTATAGGTACTAATGGGATAGAAAAAGAGACAGCACTCAAAATAATTGGAAAAAATTCTGATGTTTTAATAGGAACTAATATTGATGGGTATAAACCAGAGGATTTAGATAATGGTTATAACAAGGCGCTGAGAAAAACAGAACAACCTTATGCCCTTGATCTTAACAAAACACCACCATCTGAAATTATGCGCCGACAATTTGCGAGCTCCTATAAGGGCATAACTGATTTTGTAACTAAGTGGATTTGGCCTATCCCTGCATTTCATGTCACACGTTTGTTTGCTGCATTAAGATTTTCACCAAATATGGTGACTACTATAGGCCTTGTATTAATGTTTGCTGCTTTGTATTATTTTTGGGTAGGTGAGTGGGCTTTAGGTTTTCTGACGGGCTGGCTCATGACATTTTTGGATACTGTAGATGGCAAGTTAGCAAGAACTACTATGACTTATTCATGGTGGGGTAATATTTATGATCATGGCATAGATTTAATTCATCCACCGTTTTGGTATTGGGCGTGGTTTGCTGGTTTAGGCGGTGTATTTACTTGGCAAAATCTTCAATCTGATCTCATGAGTTTAACCTTGGTGGCTATTTTAGCCGGATACGTCATTGATAGAATTATCGAAGGTATTTTTATAGCTAAGCATGGTTTTCACATTCATGTATGGAAACCTATTAATTCTTTCATGCGGTTTATTACTGCGCGCAGAAATCCAAATATGTTTGTGTTCATGATAGGAATATGTTTTTTACCATTGTTTCCTGATGCAGGTAAATGGGGTTTCTATGCAGTTGGAATTTGGACTTGGGTATGTATATTGTTTAATCTAATTGTATTATTTTATAGTATGTTTTTGCCAAAGCCAGCACAAAGCTGGATGAGTGGATAATGAAAAACATTATAATATTTGATCTTGACTACACATTGACCAAGAAAGGTACGTGGGGGAGATTTGTCCTTCATACTGTTAAGTATAAGCCTTGGATATGGCTACCTTTGATATTATCTGCAGGTTTTGCGCAGTGGCGTTATAAAGCTGGTTATACCCCAAGAATATCTGTTAAGCAGAGTATGATGAAATGGAGTATGGTCGGCCATTCGAAAGTTAAAATGAAAAGATTAGCTTATGAATTTGCAAAGAAGGAAGTTTCTCATGGTCTACGTCCAGGGGCTATTGAGGCACTTAATCATCATAAATCTTCTGGTGACATAATAATTATAGCAAGTGCAGCTGTTGACCTAATAGTGAAGCCCGTAGCAGAGTTATTAAAAATTGATCATTGGGTTGCGACTAATATGAGATGGACAAATAACTTTTTAAGTGAAGAATTTGCATCGAAAAATTGCTATGGTTCCGAAAAACTAGAAAGAGTAAAGCAACTATTAGATAATATTCTAGCATATAATAGGAAAGAAATCTTTATTAAAATGTATACTGATAGTATTTCAGATATTGATATATTAAGGTTTAGTGATGCGGGGGTTGCTGTCAATCCAGATAGAAAGCTAGCTAAAGTCGCTATTGACGAAAATTTTGAATTGGTTAATTGGAACTAAATTTTTATAATAGGTTTAATGAAATGCAAGCTATAATACTTTCTGCAGGGCGTGGTTCAAGGCTGTTGCCTTTAACAACTGATTTGCCAAAATGTTTGCTTCCTGTTGGTTTGTCATCTGTTCTTGCACTGCAAATTGATACTTTGTTAAATCGAGGAATAGAACAAATAACGATTGTAACTGGATTTAACTCTCACCTAGTTGAAGAAGAGGTATTGTCACTTAGATACGGAGAAAAAGTACGTACTCTTTACAACCCTTTCTATCAATTGGCAGATAACTTAGCTTCTTGTTGGATGGCACGGCAAGAGATGAATAATGACTTTCTACTTATAAATGGTGACACATTGTTTAGCCTTGAATTACTTAAAAAGGTATTAGCCGCTCCACCAAAAAATATATCAGTAACGATAGACCAAAAGGAACATTATGATGGTGATGACATGAAGGTTTCATTGAGTGGTTATCAACTTACTGCGATAGGTAAAACATTGCTACCTCAACAAACTCAAGGTGAATCTATTGGTATGTTGCGCTTTATGAAGAATGGTCCAAGTATTTTTAAGAACGAGTTAGAGCGTTTGATGAGAATGGAAGAGGGCACTAAAAGTTGGTTTTTATCTGCAATAAATGGTTTAGCGCTATCAGGTAAGGTAGTTGATACCACCAACATTAAGGGAGAAACTTGGGCTGAACTCGATACGCCCGAAGATTATGAAATTTGTTTGGACTTATTTGGCGGAAGTCAGATGCAAAGAAAAAGACTTGCTGCTATTAAGTAGTTATTAAATCAATTATTGAGATTAATATATTCCAAATGAATAAATAAAATTATAGTAGATATTATTAATTATGAAAAAAGTAATTGAAAAGCCTAAACATTTACAAAATCCCAGAAGGGCTTTTGTAAAAAGGAATGGTAAAAAGCTTGTGAGAAAAATTGCAAGCTTTCAGTCTAGCCAATCAATTGTTCCAGATAGCCCGAAAATTGACAATAAATATTTTCCATTCCTTAAAAGCTTCACAGACAATTGGCTGGATATTAAAGAGGAAGCATTGGAAGTAATGAAATTCAAAGAGGTCATACCTGGTTTCCAAGATATTTCACCAGACCAATATCGCTTAGCAACTGAAAATAACTGGAAAACTTTTGTTTTGTTTGGATTTGGCAAAAGATTAGCAAAAAATTCATCTCTTGCTCCAAAAACATCAAAATTACTTGAGGCTGTTCCAAACCTTCAGACTGCTATGTTTTCGATTTTAGCACCAGGATATCATATACCGGCTCACAGTGGAGTTACAAAAGGTATACTGAGGTCTCATATTGGATTGATAATTCCATCAGACTTTGAGAATTGTCGTATTCGTGTTGATAATACCATTACACCTTGGAAAGAGGGCGAGATTTTTGTATTTGACGATACCTATGAACATGAAGTTTGGAATGATACAGACCAAGAGCGAGTTATTCTTTTATTTGATTTTGATAGACCTATGAAATTTTGGGGTCGATTACTAAATGCTACTTTTCTTCAAGTAATGAAATTCACTGCTTTCTACCAAGACCCAAAGAAAAACTTAAAGTCAGCTGAAGACAGACTTGAGGATGCTATTCGTAAAGCGGGTGCAAATATTGAAGCAATGAGTGATCCTGCATCTTAAGCAATTAATATATTAATTTGTTTATTGCTAAAGGTAGCTCCTTAAAATGTTGTAATACATAATCACCTCCAAGTCTTCTTGCGGGAATAGTCGAATAGCCATATTGCATTACTATAGAGGGAACTCTTGCTTTATGAGCTGATATTACATCTGGTAAACTATCACCTACCATTATAATCTTTTTTTTAGTTCCCCTATGACCGGCGGCGGTCCAAATATGATCTGGATATGGCTTATTCCTGATTAAGTCATCTGAGCCAACAATTCGTATAAAAAACTTTGAAAGCGATAAGTCTTTAATCAACGGTCGTGCTAAGTAGCCTGGTTTATTAGTGCATATTGATAGTTCTGCTCCCTTTTGTTTTAAACTATTAAGAACACCTCTAACTCCCGGGTATGGCTTGCTCAATAAACACATATTCTTGGCATACAAGTGCATAAATATTTCCTGTAACTGATCCAAACGGCAACTATTTACTTCTTTTTTCTCTCTCCTTAGTGCCTCAATAATTAATTTCCTTGCACCGTAACCAACATTTTTGCGTGCTTCTTTAAAGTTTGTTTTAGGTAGGTTTTCAAGTGCTATAACATCATTTAGAACCCTGATAAGATCAGGTGCGGTATCTATAAGAGTTCCATCAAGGTCAAAGCAAATGGAAATATTTTGAAGATTTTTCATATATTTCCTATAAATAGAATCGCGTTCTTAGTTATCATGGTTTAATGTTAAAATAAGTCAACGCCGTCGAATCATCTGGGAGAGTGCTTTATGGGCCAAAAAAGAGCTGCTATCATATTAGCTGCGGGTAAATCATCACGTATGAACTCTTCGCAGTCAAAGGTCCTACATTGTGTTGGAGGTCAATCTATGCTTGCATGGTCTGCATCTTTGGCTCGAGCAGCAAATGTTTCAAGAGCAATATGTGTTGTTGGCAGCGATAATGATGATGTTAAAGAAGCTGCAAAAAACCTTGGTCTTGATATTGCAATTCAGCAACAACAACTGGGAACAGCAAACGCTGTTATGGCCGCTGAAGAAATACTAGGAGATTTTTCTGGTAATATTATGGTTTTATATGCAGATACTCCATTAATTCAAATAGAAACAATAGAAAAAGTCTTTACTAGTCTCGAGGATAAACCCTCAGCTGTGGTTTTAGGTTTTAATACAAGTGAACCGAATAGTTATGGAAGGTTAATAACTGAGGGAGATAGGTTAACTGCGATTGTTGAAGCTAAAGAGGCTCGCCCTGATCAACTTTTAATAAGCCTCTGTAATAGCGGCATTATAGCATTTTCTTCAGAGGAATTTCACGAAACCCTCAAAAAAATTGATAATGAGAATACCAAGGGTGAATATTACCTTACTGATATGATAAAAATTATGTCTAAAGAGGGAAAGGTCTCAACTTTTGTTATGGCTCCTGAGCATGAGGTTTTAGGTGTTAATTCCAGAAAAGACCTAGCCTTGGCCGAAAAGTCTTTCCAAGCTCGAATGAGAAATAACGCAATGGAGGCAGGCGTTACTTTGCGTGACCCATCGTCAGTTTATTTCTCTTATGATACAATTATTGAAAGAGATGCAGATATAGCTGCAAACGTTGTATTTGGGCTCGATGTTAAGATTTCCTCAGGAGCAATTATTTATCCTTTTTGTGATATTGAAGGATCATTTATATCCACAGGATCCAAAGTAGGCCCCTTTGCAAGGCTTCGACGAGGTTCCGTTTTGGGTGAGAATACCAAAGTAGGAAATTTTGTTGAAACTAAGAATGTTCAAATACATGCGGGAACTAAGGTCAACCACTTGTCATATATAGGTGATGCAGAAATTGGTGAAAACTGTAATATAGGTGCTGGAACCATAACATGTAATTATGATGGTTACAAAAAGTATAAAACCATAATAGGAAAAAATGTTTTTGTTGGTACTAATTCATCTTTAGTCGCGCCAATAAAAATTGGTGACCAGGCATTTTTAGGAAGTGGAGGTGTAATAACTGACGATGTACCATCAGGTTCACTAGCTTTAGCAAGGGCAAAGCAAGTCATTAAAATAGATTGGGCGCATAGATTCCGGAAAGCCCAAATAAAAAGAAAGAAAAGTAACTAATGCAAATCACTAAGGAAAACGCTGCGCTTGCTGCCTTGGAGTATATTGAAGATGGGATGACCTTAGGCTTAGGATCGGGTTCTACGGCAGAGATATTTATAAAACATTTAGGATTGCTAGTGGCCGATGGAATGGAAATTATAGGGGTTCCAACATCAAAACGGACGGAGGCTGTAGCAATTGAAAATGGCGTACCTTTAATTGAACCAGATAAAGTAAGTAGTATTCAATTGACAATTGATGGAGCTGATGAGGTTGACCCAGGGTTTTCACTTATCAAGGGCGGAGGTGCTTGTTTGCTTCGAGAAAAAATAATAGCTCATGCCTCTGATAAAATGATTGTGATAGCAGATGATAGTAAGATTGTTGATACTTTAGGTGAATATCCATTGCCAATTGAAGTAGACCCCTTTGCAATAGCTCTCACTGCTGAAAAAATATATAATGCATTAGTTAACAGTGGTTGTGAAAGTGCCGTAACTGTCTTGAGACAAAAAATAAATGGAGGTGGTCCGTTAATAACTGATGGTGGTCACTTTTTACTTGATTGTAGTTGTAAAAAAATTCCAGACCCTGCCGAAACAGCTTTTCTATTATCAAAAATTCCTGGTGTAATGGAACATGGCCTATTTGTGGATCTAGCTAGTATAATTATTGTAGGCTTTGAAAACCATGCCAAAGTCATGGAAAAAAACTAAGGAATAAAATATCAATGTCAAAATTTGATTATGATCTCTTTGTAATAGGTGCAGGGTCTGGTGGTGTACGCGCGGCTAGGCTCGCTGCACAAATGGGAAAAAAAGTTGCTATAGCTGAAGAAAGTAAACCTGGAGGGACCTGCGTAGTTAGAGGATGTGTACCAAAAAAATATTTAGTTTACGGGGCAGAATATGGCTCTTCTATTGAATCAAGCAGAAAATATGGGTGGTCATATGAAAATTTAGATTTTAACTGGAAAAAGTTAAGAGACTCCATTCAAAAAGAAGTGGATCGTTTATCAAACATCTATTCTAATATTTTGAAAAAAAATGGTGCAGTTGTATATAATGAACGTGCAGAGTTTATTGATAAAAACACAGTGATATTAACATCAAGTAAGAAAAAAATTTCCGCTGATACAATACTGATTGCTGTTGGTGGTCGGCCTTGGTCCCCTGATATATCAGGCGTAGAACATGCGATAATTTCTGATGACGCCTTTGTTCTTGAGAAATTACCATCGTCTATTTTAATAATTGGTGGTGGTTATATAGCCTCGGAATTTGCTAGTATTTTTTCTGGGCTTGGAGTAAAAACTACCCAAGCATATAGAGGTAAACATTTACTAAATGGTTTTGATGAAGATATTCGACTTCATGTAGGTATTCATCAGAAAGCTAATGGTATTGATGTTCGCTTTAATATTTCACCCATAAAAATTAATGTAGATGGTAATTCTTACGATACGCATTTTGATGATGGTACAATAATTACCGCTGACTTGGTATTCATGGCGACGGGACGCCGGCCCTACACATCAAAGTTAGGACTCGAAAGGGTAGGCGTACAAACTGATACCATAGGAAGCATTATTGTAGATGAATTTTCTAAAACTACTGCTGAAAATATATATGCAGTTGGCGACGTTACTAATCGAATAAACTTAACTCCAGTGGCTATCCGAGAGGCACAGGCATTTATCGAAACTATTTATGGATCAAAGCCAGTAGAATATGACCACAGAAATATAGCAAGTGCTGTGTTCACACGTCCTCCCATTGGGGTGGTAGGTTTGAATGAACTTCAAGCCAGGGAGATCTATGGTGACAATATTATGGTTTATGAAACAACCTTTCGTCCGATGAAGAATATTCTTAGCGGAAAGGAAGATAAGTGTTTTATAAAATTAATAACTGAATCAGCAAAGGGAAAAATTATTGGAGTCCATATTATTGGCGATGATAGTCCGGAAATTATTCAAATTTTAGGTATTTGTGTAAAAGCAGGCTTAACAAAGGCTGATTTTGATAACACCTGTGCTGTTCATCCAACGTTAGCAGAAGAAATAGTAACTTTAAGGCAACGAGTTTAAATTTAGCCCGATTTGCTTTAATTCTATCTAGATTTTAATATATCTAACCTGTAAGTTCATATTTATGACAAAAAGAATAGCACTTTATCCAGGAACTTTTGATCCAATGACACTCGGTCACTTGGATATTCTAAAAAGGGCCAGTACACTATGTGATAAGTTGGTAGTTGCTGTTGCTATAAATCGTAATAAAAACCCTTTATTTTCTCTTGATGAGCGTGTTGAAATGGTTGAAAATGTAGTATCGCCATTTCGCGAGAGAATAGAAGTCGAGGTAAAACCTTTTGAGGGCTTATTAATTCATTACACTGAACAAGTGGGTGCTACAATGATAGTTCGGGGCTTAAGAGCTGTATCTGATTTTGAATATGAATTTCAAATGGCAGGAATGAATGATCGTTTAAATCCTAATATCGAAACTGTATTTTTAATGGCTGACCCTCAATACCAAACGATTGCTTCTAGATTGGTAAAAGAAATAGCTAGGCTTGGAGGAAATGTTTCACAGTTTGTAACACCAGAAGTGGAATACCGTCTGAAAGATAAGTTTACATGACCAAATACATAAGTTTATTGTTCTTATTTTTAATTTTTGTTTATCCCGCAGCTGGCGCTACTGATTCAATAACAGAAAATTCTGAAGTTTCAGTTATTTTTAATAAAGAAGACATTCCCGATGAAGCATGGAGAAGCCCAAATCCAGAGAACATACTATATATAGATCTTGAGTATGGTAGAGTCATAATAGAGCTGTACCCAGAAATAGCACCCAACCATGTAGCGCGCATCAAAGAGTTAACTCGTCGGAACTTTTATGATTACATTGCCTTTCACAGAGTTGTTGAAGGGTTTATGAACCAGACTGGCGACCCAAGGGGCGATGGTACGGGTGGTTCAGATTTGCCTGACTTAATAGGTGAATTTACTTTTAGAAGATCAGATTTAATGCCCGTTTCATTAACTGGTTCAAAGCAATTGGGTTCAAAAAAAATACCGGTCGGGTTTTACAAGGCGTTACCTGTAGCTACTCAGCCTATTGTTCAGGCCATGTTTACAAGAGATGGCATGGTATCAGCTTATGGTTTACATTGTAAGGGGGTAACATCTATGGCTCGTAGCACAGAGCCAAATACTGCCAACAGCCAGTTTTTTTTGATGCGTGATATTGCAGACCATCTAAACGCAAAATATTCAATTTGGGGCAATACATTAATTGGTCATGAGCATTTAACAAAAATCAAGGTGGGTTCAAAAAGTGATAATGCTAGTTTTATTCCCGATATTATGAAAAAGGTTCGCCTAGCTTCTGATGTTCCCCACAGTGAAAGAGTAAATTTTCAAATTTTAAAAACAAATAGCATATTTTTTAAAAATTATTTAAGTAAGCTCAAAGAAACTGAAGGATCAACTCCAGACGTTTGTGATATTCGAATTCCAACCCGTATAAAACAGGAAAAACAATGACTGAAAAACTTATATTAAATATCGATGCCAATGATGGAAAAAATGGAGAAGTAACTATTTTATTACGACCTGATTTGGCTCCAAAGCATGTCGAACAGATCACAAGACTAGCTAGAGAAGGTTTTTATGACGGTCTCACATTTCATAGAGTTATTAATGGTTTTATGGCACAAGGTGGATGCCCTAACGGAACAGGTATGGGTGGAGCTAAAGATAATATACCGGCTGAATTTTCGAAACACCCTCATATCGAAGGTGTTTGCTCAATGGCTAGGTCACAAAATCCAAATTCGGCGTCTAGTCAATTTTTTATCTGCTTGGATGATGCAACTTTCTTGGACGGGCAATATACCGTCTGGGGAGAAGTTGAAAGTGGAATGGACCTTGTTCATGCCCTTCCAAAAGGCGAGCCACCTAGATACCCAGGAAAAATAACAAAGGCGACCGTCCTTTAATTACTTAACTTTATCTCTATTTTATAATTCAAAGAAAAAATCAATAGTATGAAAGTTTGTGATTTTGATTTTGATTTACCTGAAGAACGTATAGCTCTTAGGCCAGCTTCGCCAAAAGATAGTGCAAAACTATTACAAGTTTCGAGAGCAGGTGAACTGCTTGATTATTGTGTCAAAGACTTACCAGGGTTGCTGCTAAGAGGTGACGTGCTTGTAATAAATGAAACTAGAGTTCTTCATGCTGCCCTCAATGGAACTAGAAAAGCACGAGATTATGGTGGAGGGGGGGATGTTAATCTAAATATTAATCTTCATACATTAGTATCTAAGAATGAATGGCGTGCATTCATTCGTCCAGCCAAACGACTGAAAGTTGATGATATTGTATACTTTTCTGATGATTTTCATGCAGTGGTTTATGATAAATTACAAAACGGTGACATAGGGCTAAGATTTAATATGAGTGGCATTGCACTGACAAAAGCAATAGATAAGTTTGGAAAACCTCCTATACCTCCATATATTTCACGTAAGAGACCTGTAGACGACAGTGATGTAAATGACTATCAAACTATTTATGCCTCCGAAAATTCCGGCTCTGTTGCCGCTCCAACTGCAGGACTCCATTTTACTGATACATTATTCAAGGAATTAAATTTAAGAGGAATTCAAATCGAACGACTTACTTTGCATGTAAGTGCTGGAACATTCTTACCTGTAAAAACTGAGGATACTAAAGACCATCACATGCACACTGAGTGGTATGAGATACCTCCTGATACAGCAAAGCGTATAAATTCTGCTAAATCCGAGGGCAGGCGGATAGTAGCAGTTGGTACCACTACTTTACGAGCCCTGGAGTCCTCTGCAAGAAAGGGTATCGTAACAAAGCTTGCCGACCAAACAAATATTTTTATAACTCCTGGCTTTAAATTCGAGATAATAGACGGACTTATGACAAATTTTCATTTACCTAGATCTACTTTATTTATGCTCGTAAGTGCTCTGTCTGGATTAAAAAATATGAAATTTGCTTATTTATATGCAATAAAAAACAAATACCGATTTTATAGTTATGGTGATACAAGCCTTTTATGGAAATCAGAGACGCTAAAATGACGAAATTTCCATTCGATATTTTATCTAAAGATGGTGGCGCAAGATCAGGGGTACTTCAAACATCTCGTGGTAATATTATGACTCCTGCCTTTATGCCTGTCGGAACAGCTGGAACAGTTAAGGGTCTATATATGGACCAGGTAGCTGGTGCTGGTTCGGATATAATATTGGGAAACACTTATCACTTAATGCTTAGACCTGGGGCTGAGAGAGTAAAAAAATTAGGAGGATTACATGAGTTTTCTGGCTGGAGTGGACCTATTTTGACTGACTCAGGTGGATTTCAAGTTTGGTCACTTTCTAAACTTAGAAAAATGACAGAGAAGGGCGTTGAATTTCAAAGTCACTTAGATGGTTCAAAGCATTTACTCTCACCAGAGAGATCTATTGAAATTCAGGCTGATTTGTTAAGTGCTGATATATGTATGCAGCTTGATGAGTGTACAGATTATCCAATATCCCATGAGTTAGCAAAGAAATCGATGGAACTATCTCTAAGGTGGGGCAGGCGATCCTTAGAGAAATTTGGTAAGAGGGAAACCCAAAATTTATTTGCAATAATACAGGGTTCAAATTTTGAAGATCTACGTCGAGTTAGTGCTGAGGAATGTGTTAAAGAAACACTCAATGGTGGTTATGGTGGCTTTGCAATTGGTGGTTTGGCTGTAGGTGAAGGGCATGAAAATATGTGCAAAACACTTGACTTTACCATTCCAAATCTACCTTCGGACCGCCCTAGATATTTGATGGGGGTTGGCAAACCGATAGACCTTGTGGAAGCTGTCGCTCGAGGGGTAGACATGTTTGATTGCGTTATTCCAACCAGATCAGGCCGGCATGGACAAGTGTGGACTGATACTGGCCCATATAATATTAAAAAAGCTGAATATTGTGAGGACCAAGCGCCCCTGGATGAAAAAATTGATTGTCCCGCAAGCAATAACTATACAAAAGCTTATATTCACCATCTAGTGCGTTCGGGTGAATTACTAGGCTCAATGATCTTAAGTTGGCATAATATTGCTTATTATCAAGATTTAATGTCGAGAATGCGAGTAGCCATAAGTAGTGGTGAGTTTGATTCTTTCATAACTAATTTTCGTTTAAATTACACTCAAACCTAAAAGCCTTTAAATAATTTTATTTTGCCACACATTTTGGACTTGACGATGGTTAGTCACGCCCCTAGATACCGGGAATATTATACATAATGTACGTATTGTGCGCCCGTAGCTCAGTTGGTAGAGCGCCTCACTTTTAATGAGGATGTCCACAGTTCAAGTCTGTGCGGGCGTACCATTACACTCCAGTTAAATTGTTGTAGAAATTGGTACACTATAATTGTGATGCATTTTAGCAACTAGTTATAAAAAAGCTTTTTAAAAAATGTCGATTAGTTCTATCCAAGGGTAGCTATTATATAAAAGTTATTGTAATGGAAAATTAACCATAGTGGGAATATAGAAAAACAACCGCTAATTACGCGTACAATGCGCACAACTTGAAAATGGTTTATACCATTACGGAGGAAATAAAATGAAGTCACGGCTTCTTGTAGCAGCAGCAACAACTGCTTTGATGGCTATTCCATCACTTGCAACCGCTCATGATGAGTCTGGTTGGTACCTCAGAGGTAACGCTGGATATGGCGTTCATACTGATATTGAATTATCTGGTGGTCTTGATACTACTGCTGGCGACGCAACTGGTCTGAACAGCAAAGGTGATGTTGCTATATCACTTGGCCTTGGTTATAATTTAGGCAATAGCTGGCGTTTAGAGCTAGACGGCGCACT
>JAQXEH010000048.1 GCA_029250925.1 Hellea sp. | reverse complement strand
ACAGCATTTTTAGCATGGACGATTGTTGATACTGAAGCAGCACCACCTTGAGGCAAACGTGTAGTATATTTTATTTCTTCACAACCGAGAGATCGCATTACGTCCACTTCATCGGAATGGTCTAAGCTAAAAGTTGTCATTCCATCAATGGATGCCGGGTCAATACCTGCATCATTGCATGCTGCTAAAATAGCCTCAGCAGCTAATTGTTGCTCACTACGTCCCGAAGCCTTAGAAAACTCAGTTTGCCCAATACCAACGATACAGGCTTTTTGAAAACTAGAAATCATTAATCTACAACTCTCTTAAAAATAGGTACAGATTTTTCACCTACTGTTTTTTCAAAATCTACTTCTACAGTATCACCAATCACGGGAACAGAATCTGATATCAAATTTGAAACAATCCTTAAACCTTCATTAAGCTCAACGAGAATAACAAAAGGGCTATTCTCAAATCCATAACTTGCTGGTCTAACTTGCCTAACCCATGACATTATAACTCCCTTTCCCGATAGTTTTTGATGGGTTTTTTCTACAGAATGACATTTTGGGCACATAGGACGCGGTGGGTGCCAAAGAGTATTACAAGGCTCACACTTTTGAACTACAAATTTTCCTTGCTCGCAAGCATCCCAAAAAAAAGCAGTATCAATTCGTTTTATTGGATCAGGCCGCATTTATAATCCCCATGGGTTTTTCATTTCTTTTTGCCCCGGAACGGGTGGATCACATAATATTGCTGTTTCATTTGCCATACCTAATATATCCGCTTCCGTGTAACCAAGTTCTTCCAAAATCTCCTTGGTGCAGTCACCAACTATTAGAGGAGGACGGCTTATTACACCAGGAGTATCAGAAAGTTTATATGTTAATCCTATTTGCTCAAGCTTACCCACATGACGGTCGTTGTACTCAACAGTCCACTGTTTAGTTTTAAACTCCTTATTATCAAATAATCTTCTCGAAGCATTCTCATCTGATATTGCCGCAGGTATCCCAGCAGCCCTTAAATCTTTCATCAACTCTTTAGAGCATCGAGCAAGAAATGAACCAGATTTATTATCACCCGCTAGAGCATCAAAGGCTGATTTATGTTCTGGCCTTATAGCAGCAATTTGGATCCATTTATTATCTTCTGTTTGATAGAGTTTGTAATAATCGCCATAACCCGTTTGATCAAAATTAAGACGTGGTCTTTCAACTGGAGTGCCATCAGGCTTGGAAACTGCATAACTTGTGTTTAGTAAACAAGCGTTTACAATAGAAGTATCAACAAATTGACCTTTTCCAGTTTTTTCTCTCTCCATCAAAGCATTGCAAATACCAACCGCAGTTAAAAAACCATTCCCAGTATCCCCAAGCGAAGTTAAAGACCAGATTGGAAATGTATCCTCTCGACCAGTATATAAAGCACCATCCTCGTGTTGAATTCCTGATAAACAAGCTCCAGTTTGGTCATTTCCAGGCAGATTCTTTCTAGGTCCTTCCTCAAAGCCCCTAGAATGGCAATAAACTAAACTAGGAAACTCCTTTTTTAAAGTTTCGTAATCAAGGCCTAGTCGTTGTGTAGCTGGATAACGCATATTATGTTGAACGACATCGCAAGTAGCAATTAATCTTTTAAGAGCTTCCATACCTTTAGGGTGCTTTAGCATAACAGCAAAACTACGCTTATTACGATTAGCCATCGCAGCTATATGACATTTATGCCAATAGCTGTCCCATAAAGTATTCATTTTTATAACCTCGGCTCCCATGTCACCTAATAGCTGACAGCCGAATGGACCAGCAATAGCTAGACCTAAGTCTAAGACACGAATTCCATCCAAAGGCCCCTTGCCCGTTGGTTCGGCAGGAAGTTTATGCACGGTTGGTTCTGGTAATAATTCTGCATATTTTTTTACAGTATTTGTATCAGCACCTGATTTATGTGTAGGCCCTTTAACTTCACCCTGACTGTTAGATAAACGGTAGGTTATTCCTACCTGATTGATCTTCCCTAGCTCGGGGTCATCAATCGTCGTAACGCAGTTATCTGATATCAAGTATGGGTCAGTCAAACTTTCTTCTATTGAACGACAAGGCTGCATTGTCATATTGCCATTAGCTGCAGCCTCTACCCATTCATCACAATTAAACTTTTTTACAGCATCAGCCAAAATAGGTTGGTAATGTGCCATAACTAAAATTTCTTCTGGGCCTATACCAAATCTATCGGGGTCATTTTGTACCGATAAGTCCGGGGAAGCCTCTAAACTTTCTCCCTTGGATGCTTCCAAAATAAACCTTGGATTAGGCACCCAGTTATGAAGCCATTTACCGTCAGCACACTTAAAGTGGCCTTTTGGAGATGCAGAGCCCATAATCCAAGTATTGAAACCTTGCGCATCTATATCTTCAGCTCTCTGCCACACCCCAGAGCCACAAGCCATTGCACCTTGAAGCAAACTTGTAGTTACTCTTTGCCCCTTACCAGTTTTTTCACGCGCAAATAGAGCTGCTGAAATACCTGTAAGTGCAGAAAAAAAAGCACCCATACTTGGCCATTTCGAAGCAGTATGCAATGGCCCCTCCCTGTTGGCGCCTTGCAATAAATTAGGGTTGATATCAATTGCACCTGCAAATGGGTCTTCACGCCCCGTTATGTGGTTTAAAGCACCCTCGGGCCACCCACGTTGTTCCCATTGAAGACCCGACTCAGCAGCTACTTCAGCATCGTAGGCAGATCTTGGGTCATCATCACCAAATGCAGAAATAGAACAATAAATTAAACGTGGGTTGAATATAGATAACTCATCGTAACTCAATCCTAAGTTTTTCATTTTACCTGGCGTCATGCTTTCGATTAATACATCGGCATCTGCGACCAACTTTTTAAACAACCCAAGATCTTCTTCATTTTTAAAATCAAATATGGCATTTTTTTTACCTCTATGCCAAACCTTGTAGCCTAACATGCCATTAAAGGGGTCGCCCTGCGGGCGCTCTATACGCGTTACATCAGCTCCATGATCACCAAGAAGCATGCCAACCATTGGACCCGATATACCCCAAGATAAATCGAGGACTTTAATATCATTCAATACACCCGCCATAGCACCCTTGCCTTATTGTAATTGTCACGCTAGGGAGTTTCCGAACGCTGTTCGAAAATAGCTTTTGTTAAGCTACAGTCAAGATATAAAGAGAAGAAAGATGCCGAAATTACATATTACCACCCCCACTGGGGAAAAACATACACTAGAAGCTGAAATAGGATGCTCAATGATGGAAGCTTTAAATTCACTAAGCCTAGTTGAAGGAACCTGTGGAGGCGCAGCAAGTTGTGGCACATGTCATGTTTACTTCAAAGACTCGGCAGCCGCGGGTGAACAGACTGAAGATGAGGGCTATATGCTTGAAGGATTGGCTGATTTCGTTGAAGTAAAAGAAAGTTCAAGGTTATCATGTCAGATAATACTATCAGATGTGCACGATGGAGCGGAAATTGAGATTGCGCCAGAAGCTTAATGTTTGAACAACTTTCAACAACCATAGAAGGAATTAATTTATCTGCTAACTTTTACAAGGCCTTAGGAGATAAAAAACCTTTTACTTTATTCTGTTTACCTGGAGGTGGCTCATCCGCCGAATTTTTTGATCTGCACCCAGATTACAGCTTTGTAAAAAGAATGAACTCATTAGGTTACAACGTCATAACCATGGATCACCCAGGAACGGCATCAAATCAACTTCCG
>JAQXEH010000047.1 GCA_029250925.1 Hellea sp. | reverse complement strand
CCATCCTCCTCATCTAAGGTTTTATTGTAGTTCTTTAATGCAATATCATCAAATCTTGAGCCTTCTGTATTGAACGACCCAGAAATAGAGGCAGTTTCTATATTAACCCTTTGGCCAGTTAGACCCTTGGTTTTAATTGTTTGGTTTTTGTTTGATAAGTCAATGTCTTTGTTTGTATCCTGACTGAGTTCTAAAGCAGCATTTTCTCTCGCCATTTCTTCTAATGGTTGCCCATAGAAAAACCAATAACCCATGAGCACTAAGCCTGATAGTAACATGGCTAAAATAAAATTTTTCTGGTCATTACCTTGGTCTTGCATAATTTAGCCGTTCTAACTTTTAGATACTTTTTTGTTTATTTGTGGGATGCTTGCAAGGGCATCGCGTGTATTACTTATTAAGCTTTTATATGGAGTGGATGCCGTAGAATTGCGAGCAATAAAAACATAATCTACCCCCTTTAAACCATGTTCCGGTAGTAGTTCACGTGCCACGTGCCTAAGGCGCCGTTTGGCTTTATTTCTTACTACTGCGTTGCCAATCTTTTTTGTGGCAGTAAAGCCCACCCTTATGGCCCCGCTGCTGGGATTAGCGTTCGCCTGGATGACAAGGTTTTTAAATGCTCTGTGCTTACCTGATCTTACATGTAAAAACTCGGACCGCGTTTTTAGCACCCCGAGTTTGGTATGGTTCTCCATAGGACTATTACACGTAAGAACTGTTTAGGCAGACAGTACCTTACGGCCTTTTGCGCGACGACGAGCCAAAACAGCACGCCCATTTTTAGTGGCCATACGGGACCTAAAACCATGGCGGCGTTTGCGAACCAATACGGATGGTTGAAAAGTACGTTTCATGTCATTCTCCGAAGCGGTAGATACCACTCTAACTTTAGAATGGGTCCATTAGAGCTGCTCATCTGATCTGTCAAGCATTGTAAGGTGTTATAAATGTGAATTTAAGCCATTAAGTAAAATTTATCTAGCTACTTTCTGTACTATTTCAATTATTTTATCTTGTGTGCTTTCTTCAAGATAAGGATGCATGGGTAAACTAATAGTCTGGTTGCTACAATCTTCCGTGTTTGAAAGATTTTTCCCTTCAATGGGATGATGTGAATAAGCAGACTGTTGATGAACTGGTTTAGGGTAATAACGCGCTGTTGGAATTCCTTTTTTTTTATGTTTTCTAGAAAAAACTTCTGGATCCGAAACCTCAATAGTAAATTGTGCCCAAGTAGAAATAACGCCCTCCAATATTTCAGGAACGCGCAAGACATGATCTTTGAGGCTATCAATATATCTACGGGCAATTAAATTACGGACTTTAATTTCTTCGGGAAAAATTTTTAACTTTGGCAGTAAAATCGCAGCTTGGAGAGTGTCAAGTCTCGAATTTATACCTACATGCGTGTTATCGTATTTTTCCGTACCTTTGCCATGGAATCTAAGCGATTCAATTCTTATTGCAAGATTGTCATCGTTTGTAAGAATAGCCCCTCCATCTCCATAACATCCGAGTGGCTTAGCAGGAAAAAAACTTGTTGTAGTAATGTCAGCCCAGTGTAACGGATGCTTTCCCTTTAAGGTAGTTCCAAACCCTTGAGCGCTATCAGCAATTAACTTCAAGTCATAGGATTTTGCTATGGCTGATAAGATTGGATAATTTGCGCTTTGACCGAATAAATCTACTGCAATAACTGCTCGGGGAATTAATTTTTTATTTTTTTTTACTTCGCTAATTGCTCTTTCTAAGCTTTCAGGGGCGATATTATATGTTCTACGGTTTATATCGATAAAAATTGGCGTAGCTCCAGTACTAGCGATTGCCTCAGCTGTTGCACAATATGTAAAAGAGGGACAAAATACGGCATCACCGGGGCCAATTCCCCATGCCAATAGTGGAAGTAAGATAGCGTCAGTTCCATTCGCGCAGCCTAGAGCATGCCTTGATTCACCAAATTTTGCTAAGTTTTTTTCAAACTTCCTTACTTCGGGGCCAAGTATGTATTGGCCGTGCTTTAGAACTGATTGAATGCCGTCATTAATCTCGTCCTTCAAAAGCAACTGTTGAGAATTTAAATCAATGAATTTAATATTCATAAAGCAGTAAAGTTTATATTTTTCATAAATATTATGTTCTTAATTAAAAGCTTAATGACGTATATGCTCGTATTCAACTCTATGAATAACTAATATCATCAACGAACACAACTGTGTTTATCAAAAATCACTGACAACTTTTTAGACATAGTAGTTTAAGGTGTTATTTGATAGCAAATGCTTATATTAAACTACGACTAAGGAATCACTATGTTAAAAACATTATTGTTGCCTACTCTATTCCTTTTTTTGCCACTGGATAATAATTTGGTGAGCAACTTGAACGGTAACAATATAGCCGAAGCGCAAAGATATAAAAACCCCTCTGCACATAGTGATTGGAATTTAATTCTAAAACGTTACGTCATAAAAAGTGAGCCTGGTGGGGTCAATTTATTTAACTACGCGGCATTGAGCAAAAGCTCGAATGATTGGGTGTTATTGAAAAATTATTTATCTAGCCTTGAAGGCATGAATCCTAATCTAATGTCAAAAAATGAGGCCATAGCTTATTACGTTAACTTATATAATGCGGTTACGATAAAGCTAGTAATGGAAAATTATCCGATTAAATCTATACGCAAACTAGGGCCTTTAAATTCTGGTCCATGGAAGCGTAAGATTATAAAGTTAAACAACGAATTAGTTAGTCTTGATGATATAGAACATAAAATATTAAGATCAAAATATAAATCACCATATATTCACTACATGCTTAATTGCGCTTCAATGAGTTGTCCAAATCTTCAGGCTACTCTATGGAAGGCAGATAGTTTAGAGGCGGATCAATTAACAGCTGCTACTGAATATATAAATTCTTCAAGAGCCGTCACTCTTAAAAAAAATGGATTGCGACTTTCCTCGATTTATAAATGGTTTAAAGAAGATTTCGAAAATGATGGAGGTGTACTCGATCATATTTTAAAGCATGCAAACAAAGATCTAAAAAATGCTATAAAAAAGGGCGTGAAAATTAAATCATATAATTATGACTGGACTTTAAATGATGTAACAGACAATTAGATGCCATGAGTAAAAGTAAAAATCAAAGGTCCTTTTTTTTAAAGGTATGGCCAATTTATGCACTGATATCAGGATTGCTATTTGCGCTTTACCAGGGATGGGATCAATATCTTACACCAAGTTCACTAGGTCTGTATGCGGTAGATTTAAACACTCTTGTAGAAAATAATTTTTGGGTAGCTTTCAGTGGTTTCGTTATTATTTATATTCTTTCAACTGTATTCATGATCCCTGCAAGTGCACTCACAATTATGGGCGGATTTTTATTTGGAACTATTTTAGGTGTTCCTACAACTGTTATCAGCGCTACTGCAGGGGCTTGTATACTATTCATGCTTACAAAGTACTCTTTCAATAATGCTTTACAAAATACTGCGGGGCCATTTTTAAAAAAAATGGAAAATGGATTTAAAGAGAACTCTTTATCCTACCTTTTCTCTCTTCGCCTAATTCCGCTTTTTCCTTTTGCTGTAGTAAACATTGCACCGGCTCTCTTAGGAGCCAGATTTAGTCATTATCTTATATCAACATTATTTGGTATTATTCCGGGAACTCTAGCATACACATTAATTGGTACAGGATTACGTGACACTTTATTGGATGCATCCGCAAGCGGTCAGTCATTAGATGTGTCACTTCTCATACAGAATGCAGGAAAAAACTTTTTTCCTGCATTTTTCGTTCTTTCATTACTTGCTTTAATGCCTGTCGTTTATAAGTATTTAAAAAAATAAACTAACTTAATTTTAAGAAAGCTTTCTAAGGGTCATATGAATAAAAAAGTATATAATGTTGATATTTGCATAATAGGCGCAGGTTCTGCTGGGCTTTCGGTTGCGTCAGGGGCGGCGCAATTAGGCAGGTCTGTTGTTCTTTTTGAAGCAAACGAAATGGGCGGCGATTGTCTTAATTACGGCTGCATTCCTTCTAAAGCTTTGATTTCAGCAGCTAAGAAAGCACATATTTTTAAAAAAACAAAAGCATTTGGTGTAGATCTAAAAAAACCAAACATTAAGTTCCAAGAGGTTCAACAACATGTGCATAATGCTATTAATACGATTGCTCCAGCAGATAGTCAGGAACGGTTTGAAGGGTTAGGATGCACCGTAATTCGTGAGTATGCTGAGTTTAAAAATCAGACGACCGTCACCTCGCCCTCTGCAATAGTAACGGCTAAAAGGTTTGTGATTGCATCAGGATCGAAAGCCTCAATACCTCCTATTCCCGGTATAGATGATATTCCA
>JAQXEH010000038.1 GCA_029250925.1 Hellea sp. | reverse complement strand
CTTATTTGCATTAATTATTATTCCCGCGGGCCTGAGCTTGAAGTACAGTCACCATAACCATATTAGTTATGGCTTCAACATCTGAACCACGCGATAAGTCATTTGCGGGTTGATTTAGTCCCTGAAGTATGGGCCCAATAGCTTTTGCTCCCCCCAGCCGTTCGGTGATTTTATAAGCTATGTTACCCGAGTTTAAATCAGGGAAAATAAATATATTTGCATCTCCTGCGACACTTGATTTGGACGCTTTTTTATTTGCAACTGAAGGTATTATGGCTGCATCAAATTGGAGGGGTCCATCTATGTCTAATTTTGGGTTAATAGCTTTAACTAGTTTCAAACTGTCAAATATTTTATTTACATGAGGGTGATTAGCACTTTTATGTGTTGAAAATGACAGAAGCGCAATTTTGGGTTCAAGATTTAATAAAGACTTAGCTGTTTCCGAAGAAGCAATTGTTATTTGCGCTAACTCCTCTGCATTTGGGTTTATAACGACTCCCCCGTCAGAAAAAACAACAGATCCCTTTAATACTTCTGAATTATGAGGCATTTGCATAATGAAAGAGCTGGAAATAAGTCCATCTGGTTCTTTTGTACCTATAATTTTAAGGGCTGATAAAATAACTTCTTTTGAAGTATAAACTGCTCCTGCAACAGAACCATCTGCTAATCCTTTATAAACCATCATATTAGCAAAATTTAAAGATTTTTTAATTTCAGATTTGGCAGCCTCTAAGCCCATATTTTTGAAGGCTTTAAGATTATAAAAATCGTCTAAAAGCATTTCATATGAAAGAACTGGGTCTATTACTGAAATTCTGTGAGTTTTCTCTCCTGATTTTTTGAGTAAGGTTCGTATCTCCTTCTCATTACCTAAGAGTGTTATTTGAGCTATCTTTTCATTAACTGCATTTACTGCCGCATCTATAACCCTCTGATCGGCCCCCTCGGCAAGAACGATATGTTTGGGCGATAACCTTGCGCGCTCAAACATTTCGTTAATGGAACTCATGAAAACCTTCTAAATTAAATTTATCCACTAAGTTGTGGTTTCATATCCTTTGGGTTTATTCCGGCAATTTTAACTGGTTTTTTCATGGCGTCTCTACGGAAAGGTTCTCCTAACTCTTGATTTAAAACGCATTCAATAAAAGTTGTTATGTTTTCCTCCATTTGAAGGCGCACACTCTCCCTTATTGCTTCGGTTAGTTCCGTCATTGTTCTAACCTGTAGCCCCCTAAGACCACAGGCTTCTGCTATCTTAGCATATTCAACACCAAGATTAAGTTCAGTTCCAACAAAGTTATTATCATACCATAAAGTCGTATTTCTTTTTTCTGCGCCCCATTGATAATTTCTGAAAATAACTTGTGTAATTGCTGGCCAGTCGCCACGGCCACAAGCAGTCATTTCATTCATAGAAATTCCAAATGCACCGTCTCCTGCAAATCCTACGACTGGTACATCTGGTTTAGCAATCTTTGCACCAAGAATAGCGGGTAAGCCATACCCGCAGGGCCCAAACATTCCTGGTGCAAGGTATTTTCGGCCTTCTTCAAAGTACGGATATGCATTACCGAGCGCACAATTGTTGCCTATATCAGTTGAGATTATAGCATTTTGTGGCAACCCTGATGTGATAGCCCTCCAAGCTGCACGTGGAGACATACGTTCGGGTTCTCGTGTTCTAGCGCTTTCATTCCAATTAGTACCTGGGTCATCATCCTCATGTTCCATTGATGTCAAAAGCTGAGCCCATCTTGACTTACTTTCAGATATATCAATTTTACGCTCACTTCGGCCGTGATCCCCGGCATTATCGCTTAGCTGTTCAAGAATTTGTTCGGCAACCACTTTAGCATCCCCTTGAATGCCGACAGTAACCTTTTTTGTTAATCCAATTCGCTCGGCATTAATATCAACTTGAATGATTTTGGCAGATTGAGGCCAATAATCTATCCCGTACCCGGGCAAGGTAGAAAATGGATTAAGGCGTGTTCCTAGTGCGAGCACTACATCGGCTTTTGCGATAAGTTCCATAGCTGCTTTTGAGCCGTTATAACCAAGTGGGCCAACGCATAATTCATGCGATCCTGGAAAAGCATCATTGTGTTGGTAACCTAAACAAACAGGCGCATCTAACTTTTCGGCGAGATTTTTTGAAGCCTCAATAGCATTACCTAACACGACTCCGGCGCCATTTAATATCACTGGAAATTTAGCTTCGGAGAGTAAGCTTGCAGCCTCTGAAATTGCGGCCTTTCCCCCTCGGGGACGCTCAAGCTTGACAATCTGTGGTAGTTCAATGTCTATAATTTGAGTCCAAAAGTTTCTAGGCACATTAATTTGTGCGGGCGCACTGAACTGATGGGCTCTTTGTATAACTCTATTCAAGACTTCCGCTATTCGTATGGGATCTAAAACTTCTTCTTGATAGGCTACGCAATCAGAGAACATCCGCATTTGCGGAACCTCCTGGAACCCACCTTGTCCCATCGTGTTGTTCCCAGCTTGAGGTGTCACCAGTAATAATGGAGTATGATTCCAATAAGCGGTCATTATAGGCGTTAGGAAGTTAGTAATCCCTGGTCCATTTTGCGCGATTGCCATAGACATTTTTCCTGAAGCTCTGGTATAGCCGTCGGCCATCATTCCGCCATTGCACTCATGCGCAACATCCCAAAACTTTATACCTGCTTGCGGAAATAAGTCTGATACGGGCATCATTGCTGAACCAATTATGCCGAATGCATTTTCAATTCCGTGCATTTGGAGAACTTTAACAAAGGCTTCTTCAGTATTCATTTTTGTCATTTATTTTTACCTTGTATTTTTTGCCTAATTATCACTAATAATTGGTATTAAGATAAGTTGGATGGACACTATCTACTTAAAACATCAATTTGATAGAACCAGATTAGTAGAATAATTTATACCATCCCTTCTTGTTCATTAATTGTTCTTAACACAGATCAAAAATTCAGATAATATAAAAATACACACCCATGTTCCCAGCTGAATATTGGAAATAAAATGGATTTTTTGTTTAAATTAGATAGAAATAATAAACGCGGATTGCAAAATCAGCTTCGCGATAAGATTTCTGCTGCAATCCTTGAAGGACGTATAGCTCCGGGTACTCCCATGCCATCTAGCCGAAGTCTATCAGAGAGGCTAGGCATAGCGCGTAACACCGTTATGGCCGCTTATGAGTCTTTGCAGGATGACGAATTTATCATTTCACGTGAGCGAAGTGGTTATTATGTAAATGATACTGTACTGGAAGATAAGGCCGCGCAAAACTTTAGTGCAGATACCAAAAATAGTCTTGAGTCGGAAGCAGTAGATTGGTCAAGTAGACTAACGTTTAAGGCAACTAAGTTGAGAAATATTGTAAAACCAGCCAATTGGCGGGATTATGAATATTGTTTTGTTTATGGTCAGATAGATCCATCACTTTTTCCGGTGCGCCATTGGCGCGAATGTTGGCGTGATGCCGTGGGTGTTCAGGAAATCTCAGATTGGTCACAAGACCTTATAGACCGAGACGACAGCTTACTTGTAGAGCAGATAAGAACCAAACTTCTACCACGGCGCGGCTTGTGGGTTGACGAAGATCAAATACTTGTAACAGTTGGGGCGCAAAACGCCTTATATACCTCGCTCCGTCTTATGCTTAATGAAAAAAGCATATTTGGTATTGAAGAGCCCGGTTATCCTGATGTGCGAAATATAGCTTTGGCTTTTACTAAAAATGTACAACCTCTCTGCGTTGATAATCACGGCGTTACCCTAAGCCCTGCTTTAAAGGGTTGCGATGGTATCTATTTGACTCCGAGTCACCAATCTCCAACAACCGTAACATTAGATGAAGACCGCCGAAAAGAGATTTTAGAATTAGCGCAAGAACATGACTTTATAATTATTGAAGATGATTATGAAGCAGAAACAAATTTTAATCATAAGCCGCTTCCCGCTTTGATGAGTGATGATAAGTATGGCCGTGTTATATATGTTGGTAGTTTATCTAAAACTTTAGCTCCAGGTTTGAGATTGGGTTATCTAGTAGGGCCCAAAGCGTTTATTGATGAAGCTCGGGCATTGCGCCGACTAATAATGAGGCACCCCGCAGCAAACAATCAAAGAGCCGCAGCTTACTTTTTAGCCCGCGGTCACCATGAAAGTCTTTTACGGGCTTTGATAAAGTCTAATAAGAGCAAACGTCACAGATTATTGGAAAGCATGAGTATTTATTTACCTGAGTGGAGGGTTTCGCCAAATCAGGGCGGGTCGTCAATTTGGGTAACGGGCCCAACAACTCTTGATGCCAGAGTTTTGGCGCAAAAATGTTTGCAAAGAGGTGTACTTCTTGAGCCGGGTAATATTCATTATGTCTCCGGCGATAGGCCTTATAATAGGTTCAGACTGGGATATACCTCTATTAATGAGAATAGTATTGAAGAGGGCATTAAAATAATTAGCCAAGTTGCTAAGGGTATTATGCAGGAACACCATAGCGCCTAAGGTAGTGGGTGTATATTTTCCAAGGCTTCATCTAAAGTATGAACAATAGTGTCAATCTCTGAACGCCCTGCAATCAATGCAGGCGTTAGACAAATTGTATTGTTATTTGAAGGAATACTCCGATTAGTACGGCCAATAAGAATTCCTTTTTTCTTACAGTAGTTTGCTATTTTAATGGCATAGTGTTCATGTGCTGGTTCATTTGTGTCAGAATTTTTGATGAGTTCAATACCTGCTAAAAGGCCTTTTCCTCGGGCATCGCCAACAAATTCATGCTTATCTCTTAAACCTTTAAGTTTATCTAAGAGGTACTCTCCAATTTTTTTAGAATTTTCGACTAAGTTTTCTCTTTCAATAATAGCTAAATTTTCAATTGCAGCTGCGTGACCACCTGCGCATCCGCCGAATGTGCTGATATCTCGAAAATAAGACATCTTATCATCAGGATTAGACTTAAATCGATTAAATACATTTTCATTTGTAACAGTACAGGAAATAGCAGCGTATCCACTCGCTAAACCTTTAGCCATTGTTACAATATCAGGTTGTATATCGTAATTCTGATACCCAAACCACTCACCTGTTCTCCCAAAACCACACACAACTTCGTCAATATGCAATAAAACGTCATATTTTTTACAAATACTTTGGATAATAGGATAATACTCTTCGACTGGAACTATTATACCCCCGCCCGCTGTAATAGGCTCTAAAACAACTGAAGCTACATTCTCTGGACCCTCCTCAAGTATAACGCGCTCTAAGTCATGAGCACATTCTATATTACATTCACCGTATTTTTTCCCAAAGGGGCACCTAAAACAATTAGCATTACAAAACTCTGCAAAACCAGGAGCAAAGGGGCCGTAGTGCTCACTACGCTCGGATTGACCAGAGGAACTCAGCGCACCAATTGTGGTCCCATGGTAATCACGGTGGCGATAAATTATTTTATGTTTTGATCCAGTCCCCTCGATATGAGCGAGTTGTCTGACCATTTTATAGCCTTTTTCATTGGCCTCTGACCCAGAGTTTGAATAATACACGCGGCTGAGGCCAGGCATTTTTTTAATCAGTGAGTCTGCAAATAAAGCCCCAGGTATTGTTCCCCCTGTGCCTGAGTAATAACACATTTTCGTTAATTGATCTGCTACTGAATTTGCTATGCTTTCGCGGCCATACCCGACATTTACTGACCACACACCACCAGACGTCGCATCTAAGTATTCTTTTCCTGTGGTATCTTTTACAATCATACCTTTCCCTTCGGCCACGATAAAAGGGTCGTTTACATCAAGGTCTTTATGCTGTGTCAGATGATGCCAAACGGAATTGCGGTCTTTCTGAATGACTTCATCATTACTTTGCGAAACTAACATAGCTTTCTCCCACTTATGTTAATTGCGAAATATTACCCAATGTATTACTTAAATATTTCGCTCATTACAAAAGTAGGATTGCCTTATAATGAGATATTTTGTTTAGAGCCAGCAACGGCAATTCTATTGAGCCAGTTTAAAAATATTATGATGACTATATATTTAAGTTTTTCCGCTATTAAGAATCTAAAGCCACATAAATAGTTTTACGTTCTGTATAGCTTTCGACAGCAGCCCAACCGTTTTCTCGGCCTAAACCTGACATCTTTTTTCCGCCAAAAGGGATGTTTACGGGTGTTAAATTATATGAATTAACCCAACAAATGCCTGCCTCTAAAGCTTTGGCTACGCGGTGTCCTTTCGAGAGGTTACTCGTAATAACTCCTGCCGCTAGACCTAGATTGGTGTTGTTAGCCCTTTCAATGACTTCAGATTCTGTATCAAATGGAATAACACACATTACAGGCCCAAATATTTCTTCCCGAGCGATCTTCATATTATCTTTAACGTCAACAAATATAGTTGGCTGAATAAAGTTTCCATTTTTTAGGTTGCCTTCAGTAATTTGTGAGCCCCCAGAAATGATTTTTGCTCCCTCATCTATGCCTGATTTGATATAGCTCATAACTTTTTGCATGTGCTGTTTACTTATGAGGGAGCCAATATCCGTTTCGGGATCTAAAGGGTCTCCTATTTTTAAATTTTCCGTTGTATTTTTTACTAAGTTCAAGAATTTTTCATATATTGGCCGCTCTACAAAGACACGAGTGCCATTGGTACATATTTCACCTTGTGTATAAAAGTTTGCATTAATGGCTGACTCTAAAGCAACATCCATATCGGCATCAGCAAAAATAATGAGAGGTGATTTTCCGCCTAATTCCATAGTAATGTGTTTTAGAGTTGAAGCGCTTTGAGACATTACTTTTTTGCCCGTTTCAACTGAACCGGTAAGTGATACCTTTGAAATGTCTTCATGCGCACATAAATCTACAACAGTTTTAGTTTCAACATTTAAGACATTGAAGACTCCATCTGGAAGCCCTGCATCTTTTAAGATTTTTCCTAATTCAGTCGCAGTTATTGGGGTTAACTCTGATGGTTTAAAAATAACTGAATTTCCACAGGCTAATGCCGGAGCTGTTTTCCAGCTGGCAATTTGAAATGGATAGTTCCAAGCGCCAATAGCTAACACTACGCCAAGTGGATCAAGTGTTGTGTAAGCAAAGCCACCGTCAACTGGAATGTGTTCACTTTGCATTGTGTGAGCTATAGATGAAAAATATTCAAAACAATCTGCGGCGCTGTCAATATCGGCCTCAGGGGTTTCCGATATAGGCTTTCCGGCATCTAAAGTTTCTAACTTTGCGAGCCTGTCTCTATTTTGTCTGATTAATTCTGCAGTTTTATGTAGGATACGTCCACGTTCTTTACCCGACAATTCCGCCCATTTTTTTTGCCCTTTTTTTGCGATCTCTACAGTATGATTTGCTTGATGAAGGCTTGCGAGCTTGATCTTTGTAAGCTGGCTACCAGTAGCGGGGTTGATACTAACTAATAATTTTTCAGTATCACCCTCAACTAACTCGCCATTTATAAAGTTACCTGTTTTTAAATCTAACATTTGTGACCTCGTGGTTTACGAAAGTTGGTATATACCAGTGTGTTTATAAAATTAGTGTCATTCTGTCTCATAGCAAATGATATTTTTTGTGAAATATATAATTGCGTTGTAAGCATATTTATAGAGGTCAGGTAAATAAGATTAGATTTTTATTTGCTTAAAGTTATGCTAAACATACAGAAATACTACTGGAAGGTTATTTTATTAAGATGAGACGATTGGTGATAGTTGGAGGCGGCTCTGCCGGTTGGATGGCCGCTGCATACCTCAATGGAGCTCTCAATAATAAAGGTGAGAAAAAAGTAGTTGATATTACTTTAATTGAATCGCCCGACATACCTAGGATAACAGTTGGTGAGGCATCTATTCCATCCATAAACCACGTTTTGAGCGTCATTGGAATTGATGAAGCGACTTTTATGAAGGCTACGGATGCAACATTTAAACAATCAATAAAGTATGTAAATTGGCATAAAAATGACAATTCATTTTACCACCACCCCTTTAGTAGAGCACGCCAAGGCCCTATTGATTTCTCAGGACGGGATTGGATGGAAAGTAAAAGAAATATTCCATTTATGGAAACCGTATCTGCTCAACCTATTCTGTGCGAGATGAACCTCTCTCCAAAAATGTTAGGCCAATGGACGATGGGACCTCCATTGAAATATGCATTTCATATGAATGCTCAAAAATTTGCTGACTACCTCAGAGATTTTTCTGTCGAACGCGGTGTTACTCATATTTTAGCAAATATGAAAAATGCAAAAGTCGATAATGGCCATATAAAGCATGTAGAACTCGACAATGAAACGTTAGTTGAAGGCGATATTTTTGTTGATTGCACGGGTTTTAAATCTTTACTAATGGGCAAAGCTCTTGAAGTTCCTTATGACGATTATAGCCAGTGGCTTCTGTGCGACCAAGCCATTATAGCCGCATTTGATTATGAAGATTATTTTCCCGGTCATATTCGCCCCTATACAACGGCTACGGCACTTTCAGCAGGCTGGGTCTGGGATACTCCATTGCAAAGTCGGCGCTCTATTGGATATGTTCACTCAAGTTCATTTACGACCGAAGAGAAAGCAAAAAGAGAATTACTCGATTATCAAGATCCAAAATTAAAAGATGCCGATACCCGGATTATAAAGTTTAAAAGCGGACAAAGGCGTAAAGCCTGGTCAGGAAATTGTATTTCTATTGGCTTATCCGGTGGCTTTATTGAGCCCCTTGAGTCAACCGGTCTTTACTTCTGTGACCTTGCCGCTGTTATGTTAGCGGAGCATTTTCCTAATAGAGACGAAGATATGCCGCAATTAGCTTATCGGTTTAACCGTATAATATCTAACAGGTACTATGAAGTATTAGACTTCATTAATATGCACTATTGTTTAAGTAAAAGAACAGATACAGAATTTTGGAAAGAGGTGCAAAAGCCTGAACATATTACTGATAGGTTATTGGCTAAATTTGAACACTGGAAAATTAAATCCCCATCTATGGCTGATTTTGATGACCAAGCTTTCATGGGTTTCAACTATAATGTCGTTGCAGATGATGACATGGATCCTAGGCCGCCAGTTGATACGGCAGGATTATGGAACCATGAAAGTTATGAGGCTATTTTATTTGGTATGGGTTGGAGAAAATCTGAATTTTCAGATTCATCTAAGCCATCACGAGTATTTCCATTTGTGATGGATAGATTAAAACAAGCCCCTTCTAAGATACCACCGCACCACATCTGGTTGCATCATGCTCTAGGTATGAAGCCTTGGAAAGGCAATAAAGTTCCTGCTGGGTGGGTTTAGCTATAACCTAGTAACTGCCTGAGCCCTGGAGCTGCATAATCTACCAAGCGTTTTTGCATTTCAGGCAATTCATTTGGAATATCTAGATTATCAAGGTCTAAGTTTTCACGTGCTGTACCACTTTGGCTACGATCTGATCCAACTTTTACTCTTTCTTTCCAGTCTTCTGGTAACTTTATACCGCAGTGCCTCAGTAAGTCTTTGAAGAATGCTTCTGAGGAAGCTGCATCTAGATTTTTGACATGCGATACTAAATCTTCATACTTTATAACTTTTGCCGATGTGCCTATCCATGAAACTGCATTATTTGTGTAAATTTCTTCCATTGTAGGAACTTTATTATAAATACCAAATATCATCATGTTTAGAAAATCATCCATTGGCACTCGGCCAGACTTTAGGTGTTCCAAATTTGCTTGAAAATTTTCGGATAAGAAAAATCTTGCACGTGCTAGAACCCAATCATACGGATCTCTTATCAGCAGAACATGCTTCACATCTTTTAATAATAAAGACGGCGTATCTGCAAAAAGTAAATGGCCCCAGCTTAAAACAGGATTAGATTTATCGAGAAATGCGTGACGATTTTCTTTAAGATTAGGAAATTGAATAAAATCATCTTTGTGTTGCTGATTTACAGGCACAAACATTCGCATAACATTTTTAAGTAAATGCGTACCTGATTTTGGAACACTATTAAGGAAAACTGATGTTTCTAGTAACTCGTGTGAAAAGTCAGAATTTTTATCATCTAAATTATCAGGCTTGGCTATTATACGCGGCATAAAATTCTTTCAGTACAAATTAAAACGGCGGACCAAGGCCCGCCGCATAAACTCACAAAACTAAGACTATTAGTTGAATGTTTTGGTTACGTTAAGGAACCCAGTACGTCCAAGGTAATCATACTGTGAACGTATAGGAACATTACCTGTATCACCAGATGATATTGCAGGTGGGTGCTCATCAAAGAGGTTGTTAATACCTGCTCTGAAAGTCCATCCACCATCTAATGAATACTCACCTGATATACCGTGATAAGTAGTTGACTCTGTAAAGTTCTTATACTTTGCAGGTACGCCGTAGAGAGTTGGAGTTGGGTTATTGCGATCGGCACGCATGTTGTTTGAAGTGCGGCCTATGTGGTTAACACTCCAGCGTACACGCCATCTGTCGCTTGGCTGCAATGTAACATTCAAGAAACCAGTTGTTTTCGGCTCACCAAGCTCACCGTTAAAGTCTTCTACTGAGTCATCTGCTAATAACAGACCTCTTGATTCTAACTGATGAGTGGCTTGAGCGTTGATTTCTAATCGACCAAACTGTGTATCCTGACCATAACGAACTGTAAGATCAAGACCTCTGTTTTCTTGACGGTTTACGTTGATGAAAGTCGCTGTTACGTCGGTAATACGAGAATCATCAGCGCCAGGCCCTGGAGGGTTTCTGTTAAAGAAGTTACAGAGTGGCTCCGTTGAGAAGTTTTCTGAAGCATAACAACCACCAACAATAGCGCTAGCACTCAATGTTGAGATTTCATCTTTAATTGTGATATCAAAGTAATCTAATGCAACACTTAAGTCAGCGAAATC
>JAQXEH010000021.1 GCA_029250925.1 Hellea sp. | reverse complement strand
GGTGTAGGTAAAAATCTAATGGATCACTTAGAGGTATACTTCCAATTTCAGTGCAAAAAAGAAATTACTTTAAATTCAAAACTTAATTTTTTCAATAAACTGCTTATAGGTATGAGGTGGATTTTATTTAAAACGGGCTTGGGTGCAACCAATCATTTCGAAAGCTGTGGTTTTATTAGGTCTGATAAAGATATAAAGTACCCTGATATACAATATCATTTTTTGCCCGCAGCAATAAATTACGATGGTACATCAGCGGTTAAAGGACATGCTTTCCAAGTTCATGTTGGTCCGAACAAGCCTCGTAGTAGAGGTGCAGTTGAAATTATCTCAAAAGACCCCAATACACCCCCGAGTATCAGATTCAATTATTTAAAGCACCCTGAAGATATTATAACATGGAGAAAATGCATACGTCTAACTAGGGAAATAATTTCTCAACCCGCTCTCGATTGTTATCGAGGTGAGGAAATACAACCAGGAACAAACATCACTTCAGATGAAGATATAGATAAATGGGTAGTCAATAATGTTGAAAGCGCATACCACCCCTGCGGAACGTGTAAAATGGGTGATAAAAATGATGAAATGGCAGTAGTTGACTCAGATTGCCGCCTGATAGGCCTCAATGGTATAAGGGTTGTAGACTCATCTATCTTTCCTGAAATTACAAATGGAAACTTAAATGCGCCCACGATTATGGTTGCAGAGAAAGTAGCGGATAAAATACTTAAAAAATCAATAAAACCAATGAAAATAGATACTTGGGTAGATCCATATTGGAAAACCAAGCAACGAATTAGAAATTCCATACGCTAGCGACAAAAATTTAAAGTAATTATTTCAGGCCATTACAATGAAAACTATATTCGAAAAAAAAATGTTCGGCGGTACTCAGACAGTTTATGAACATTACTCTGATGTTTGTGAATGCTTAATGAAATTCGCAGTATATAAACCAAAAAGCACTAAAAACCTATCATCTCTATTCTGGTTGTCAGGGCTCACATGTAGTGAAGAAAATTTTATATCGAAAGCAGGAGCGCAACGCTTGGCAGATAAATTAGGCATTTTAATTATTACGCCTGACACATCTCCTAGAGGGGAAAGTATACCTGATATTAAGGATCAATATGATTTTGGTAAAGGTGCAGGTTTTTATCTCGATGCGACAGAAGATCCATGGAAAAGAAATTATAAAATGGAGTCATATATCACAACAGAACTGATGAGTTTAATAGAACAAAACATACCACAATTCAACAAAAGTAAAGTTGGAATTTCAGGTCATTCCATGGGAGGGCATGGAGCGCTAACATTGCATTTAAAAAATCCAAACCTATTTAAAACTTGCTCTGCATTTTCACCAATAGTTGCTCCCTCGCTAGTACCTTGGGGTCAAAAAGCCTTCAGCGGTTATCTTGCTGACAAAAAAGAATGGGGCAACTACGATGCCACTATGTTAGTAGAAAAGTTTCCATCAAACGCACACATACTGATAGACCAAGGTCTCTCTGACGAATTTTTAAATAATCAGCTTAAGCCGCTAATATTCAAAAAAGCATGTGAAAAATCAAAGCAAAAATTGACCCTTAGAATGCAAGAAGGTTATGATCATAGTTATTATTTCATCGCTTCATTCATAGACGACCACTTAAATTGGCACCACAACGAAATACAAATATAGGGTTTAGGTAACTTGGAAATTATAACCTTAGTAAAGAGTAGATAGAGCCTTTCCATCGTAATCTTTCAGCTCATCCATTCTACCTTCTTTGACTTTTTTTACCCACTCTGGATCTTGTAAAAGGGCCCTACCCACAGCAATTAAATCAAATTCTTTTCTATCCATCATCTCATAAAGTTTATCCAAAGGAGCAGCTTGAGAGCTCTGACCTGCAAAAGCTCCAAAAAAATCTCCATTTAACCCTACAGAGCCAACGGATATTGTGGGTAAGCCAGTTAATTTCTTTGCCCAACCTGCTAAATTTAAACTTGAATTTTCGAATTCAGGCTCCCAAAATCGACGTTGAGAGCAATGAAGTATATCAACCCCAGCATCAACAAATACCTTTAAAAAAGTCTCCATTTCTTTTGGTGTCTCTACTAATCGCGCTGTATATTCTTGTTGTTTCCACTGTGACCACCGCAATATTATCGGCATATCATCACCTATTTCTCTACGGCACTCCCTGATTACATCAGCAGCAAATTTTGCCCGCTCAATAAATCCGCCCCCATACTTACCTTCGCGTTTATTCATAACACCCCAGAAAAACTGGTCTATTAAATATCCATGTGCACCGTGAATCTCGATAGCATCAAATCCTAATGCTTTAGCATTACGTGCGGATCTTGCATAAGAAGATACCATGTCCGCAACTTCTTCATCTGTTGGCGCTGGCATTATAGATTTTCCTGAATGGGTTATTCCCGAAGGTCCGTCAGTTTGGGCATCTGGGTTATGTCCTGTGCCCGGCTTGCGTATCATACCAACGTGCCAAAGCTGCGGAGCGATTTTACCTCCAGCTGTATGTGTGCTCGCTACAACATTCTTCCAAGCATTAATTGCAGTTTCTCCGTAGAACTTAGGATAATTATTATTATCGGCTGAGCCAGGACGGTCTGTGACAGTACCTTCTGTAATTATTAAACCTACATGAGCTGCTGCACGGCGGGCATAATACTCTGCTACATTATCGCCAGGAATACCATCAGGAGAAAAAGTTCTCGTCATAGGGGCCATCACAAATCTATTTTCTAAGGATAAACCTTTGCATTTGAATTGTTCAAAAAGTAAAGAAGACATCTATAATCCTTTAATTATATTGTTTTAAATATTCCTAAGAAATAGAAATTAGGTTTTTTAATAGAGTTACTTGATATAAATTCAACAACTAAAATGCTTTACGAAAAGCCTCGATAAAACCCTTTAAATCATGCTCATGAAGAAAGTTTATACCTGCTGCAGCAGGTCGCCCACCTCCACTTTTAAACTTAAGTGCGAGTTCATCGGAACCAACTCCTGATGCAATAGGTGATCGGATTGAAACCATATAGCCATTCTTTTGATGGGTCAAAATTGCATGAGCCATATTGGGGTATTTCTGAGATAATTTATTTCCAAATACACCTGATATTCGTCGCGATCCAACAGTATTTTCTAAAATTAAAATTTTACCCGTTTTAGTACAATCTAGAATTTCTGATTTTTCAGCGAGTAACATGTCATCGATATATTGCTCTTCAAGCAAATCTATAATAGCCCCATTCTCTTTCAAAAAAAGCATTGGATCCTCATATTTTACCAACATAGAATACAACTCAGATGGTTTATAAAGTAAGTCGCTTAGTGAGGATCCATAAGAGTTGTAATTTATAAGCTTTCCCAATCGACTTAAACTTTCCAAAGGAAAATTATATCCTTGAGATTTTCGGTGTGCTAATTTCGGAAAATTATCTCCGAATGCTGCAGTTACTGCCCATGCTCTGTAAGCACCATCAAGATGCATATCCACCAACATTGCTGTACACATTTCTGGGGATGTATTAATTATTGCTTGCAAGTTTTCGTTCTCTGGAATTTCTCCTGAGTTATGATGATCTATATATAGTACTTTTGCACCTTCGCCTAATATTCGAATTAAATCTTTTTTATTTGATCGCATTGATATGTCTAATGCCACTACATTATCATTTTCACCTGCATCTACACGTGATAATAGGTTTATATCGCGTTTATATCCGGTTATTAAGGTTGAGTTTAGAGGAGATGCAAGTCGCAACTGAACCAAAGATATTATTCCGTCAGCATCTCCATTAAATACATCAAAATTAGCCATTACAAATCATAACCTGAAAGAAATCCGTTGTCTTTCAAATATTTTACAATAATTTCGGCAGCCTCAGCAGCTGATAATTTAGTAGTATCAATTTCGATTTCTGGATTTTCCGGAACTTCATAATCACTGTCTATACCGGTAAAATTTTTGATCTCACCCGCACGGGCCTTAGCATACAAACCTTTTACATCGCGTGATTCTGCTACATCTAATGGTGTGCTAATAAAAATTTCAATAAAGAATTTATCGCCCAAAAGATCTCTAGCCATTTGTCGTTCTGCTTTATACGGTGATATGAATGAAGCTATTGTTATTAAACCCGCATCTACCATTAATGATGAAACCTCACCCACACGGCGAATGTTTTCAACTCGATCAACCTTTGTAAACCCTAAGTCTCTATTGAGACCATGCCTCAAATTATCGCCGTCCAAAATATATGTATGACGGTTTAAATCAAGTAACCGCTTCTCCAATAAATTTGCAATTGTGGACTTTCCTGATCCAGAAAGGCCAGTAAACCAAAGCAATGCTGGGTTTTGATTTTTTTGTTTAGCACGTATCAATTTGTTAACCTCTAGGTCTTGCCAAACAACATTACTGGATCTTCGAAGTGCAAAGTCTATCATACCAACGCCAACAGTTTCATTAGTTTGACGGTCAATAATTATTATGCTGCCTGTTTTACGATTATCAGCATAAGCATCGAAGGCAATTGGCGCTGACAAAACGAGTGTAGCAACACCAATTTCATTCAAGCCTAGCGTCTTATCCGCTACTTCAGAGAAATCATTGATATCAACTTTATATTTTAGGTTGGATATGCTGGCTAGGACTGTCTTGTTGATAGTCTTTAATAAGTATTGACGTCCCGGGAATAACTCTTTTTCATTCATCCATAAAATATGAGCCTGAAATTGATCTGCTTGTGCAGTGGGACTGTCACTTGTTGATATCATATCTCCGCGCGATATATCAATTTGGTCTTCCAATGTCAGGGTGATTGCCATATTCTCACAAGCGGTCTTTAGATTGCCACCATGAGTAACAATTTCTTTAACTTTTGAGCGTTTTCCAGATGGGCTGACGGTAATACTATCGCCTACATTGATTATACCGGAAGTAATGGTGCCTGAAAAACCTCTAAAATCTAAATTTGGCCTATTTACCCACTGTACAGGTAAGCGAAATGGAGCTTCAAAAGAATTCTGATCCACATCAACATGCTCAAGAAAATTTAGCAGGCTCGGCCCTTTATACCATTTTGATCGGTTCGAAAGAGTTGTTACATTATCGCCATTAAGCGCCGATATTGGGATACAAGTAATATCTAAAAAGCCAAGATTCTCAGAAAATTTTCTAAAATCAACTTCAATCGCATTAAAAACACTCTGGTCAAAGTTATTCAAGTCCATTTTGTTGATAGCCAAAACAACTCTCTTAACCCCAAATAAAGAGACTATATATGCATGTCGACGGGACTGTTCCTGCAATCCGTAACGGGCATCAATCAGCAGGACGGCCACATCAGCGGTTGACGCCCCCGTAGCCATATTACGTGTATACTGCACATGTCCTGGTGTATCTGCTACGATAAACTTACGCTTGTTTGTCGAAAAATATCGGTAAGCCACATCGATAGTAATACCTTGCTCTCGTTCAGCGGCCAAACCGTCCACCAAGAGTGCCAAATCAACTTTATCGCCCTGAGTTCCTAATTTTTTGCTTTCTTTTTCAATGATGACCAGTTGATCCTCATAAATTTGTTTAGAGTCATAAAGCAAGCGACCTATTAATGTAGACTTACCGTCATCAACAGAGCCGCATGTGATAAAGCGAAGAAAACTCTTACTCTCGTGCACATTCAAATAAGCTAATACATCGGTTGCTATCAAATCGTCATGATGTGACATCAGAAATAACCTTCTTCTTTTTTCTGTTCCATTGAAGCACCAGAGTCTGCGTCTATGATACGACCCTCACGCTCCGATGTAGTCGCAAGGAGCATTTCCTTAATAATATCTGGAAGCGTATTAGCTTCGCTTTCAATAGCCCCAGTGAGAGGGTAGCACCCGAGCGTTCTGAAACGTACCATTTTTTCTTCAACTGTGTCGTCCGGGCCTATTGGCATTCGCTCATCATCAACCAAAATTAAAGCGCCATCTTTTCTGATTACATGCCGCTTTTCTGAAAAATATAAATTAGGGATTTGAATATTTTCTTTGTAAATATACTGCCAAATATCCAATTCAGTCCAATTGGAGAGTGGGAATACACGAAGACTTTCACCTTTCTTTACTTGGGCATTATAAATATTCCAAAGTTCAGGCCTTTGGTTCTTAACGTCCCAACGGTGTTGTACCGTCCGGAACGAGAAAATACGTTCTTTGGCTCGTGATTTTTCTTCATCGCGCCTTGCCCCTCCAAAAGCAGCGTCAAACTGGTACTTGTCCAATGCTTGTTTCAGTCCCTGTGTTTTCATGATATCGGTATGCTCAGCTGAACCATGAGTAAAAGGCCCAACGTTTTTAGCGAGGCCCTCGGGATTAATATGAACAATAAGATCCATCCCAACTTCTTTAGCACGGCGGTCACGAAACTTGATCATTTCCTTAAACTTCCATGTCGTGTCCACGTGTAGCAGGGGAAAGGGTGGTCGTGATGGATAAAAAGCTTTTTCAGCTAGATGAAGCATAACAGAACTGTCTTTACCAACAGAATATAACATGACTGGGTTTTCACATTGAGCTACGACTTCACGCATAATATGGATAGCCTCAGCCTCCAAGTGCTCTAAATGAGTCATATTTACATTGTCTTTTCCAAGTAAATCACGCTCGTAATTTTCAAGCCGAGTAAAAGCAGTACTTAAAGTTTTGAGAGTGCATTGCCCACCAGCCTTCAAACGCGCAATTCCCTTACCATCGTTTAATAATTTTCTAGATAAAGTGGATACAGATTGCTCACTAATAGCAGCATATGCCTCAACACGAATTAAAAATTCTTTTATAGTACTCATAATAGTGGGAAATATCCCACAAATACTTTTTATTTACAAGTAATAAGTAAGAATTATTTAAATTTATATCATAAAATTACTATTTTTAAATAAATTTGTGGGAAATGACATATAATATTACAACATCTAAACTAATTCACATCTATGGCAAAAAATAACTTGCCCCGAGAAGCAAGGCCTATTAATCACGCGACTGCAACCAAACACAAAGCTTTTGCGGGCGTGGTGAAATTGGTAGACACGCAAGACTTAAAATCTTGTTTCCGTATGGAAGTGCCGGTTCAAGTCCGGCCGCCCGCACCAAGGCTTGGTAAGCAATGAAATTACATAAACCTAGATTAGGCCTAATCATGAAATCGATGTTTTTCACATCAAAAACTATAAATAAAGCCATAATCTTACTAATTGTTTCTATATGCATTTGCGCTCAGTTCGCTAGCGCCTCACATACCCATAGCGACATTGAAAACTCTCCTGAACCTAGTGTCTGCGTCATGTGCCTAGCCTCTAACCAAGATGATGATGGTAATCTCGATATTCCGCCATCCCTTCCCACACCTTTTGTTATTCCAAATACTTTAGACTTTGACCTAGCACTTAAATCTGGCGCTACATTAGCGCACCTTAGTAATGATGTGAATGTCATTGAGCCGCCTAACTTGCGGCCATCGACACCCCGTGCACCGCCTGTCTAGGCCTTCCAAAACCAGACATTTTTTGAGATCTCTTTGATACTCATCTTTCTTCCCGACTTTGTCAGGCAGTCCCACATCATATCTATAAATTTACCTAAAGGAGGAACCTATGCGTTCTATAAAACTTTCATATTTAGCATCAACAGCTATCTGCCTTACGGCGCTTTCTAACCCTACCTACGCCCAAGTCGATGATGAAATCGTCACAACAGGAACGCGGCAAGCCTATCAAGGCAACTTCATTCCGCTAGAAGCGCCGCAAGCTAACCAGACAATTGACAGCGAAACGCTTGAAATATCGGGCGCGCTTAATCTTGACCAAGCTTTAGACCTTTCAGCCTCAGTTTCGCGTCAAAACAACTTCGGCGGCCTGTGGAATAGCTTCTCAATTCGTGGTTTCTCCGGGGACATAAACCTTCCCAGCGGCTTTTTAGTTAATGGTTTTAACGCTGGGCGCGGCTTTGGCGGCCCACGCGATTTAGCGGGAGTCGAATCTGTTGATGTCTTAAAGGGCCCTCGCTCCGCTCTTTTCGGGCGCGGAGAACCCGGCGGAACCATCAATCTAGTCACAAAACGCCCTCAATTTGAAACGGGCGGCTATTTAAAAGGCACAATCGGCAGCTGGGACCAATACCGTGTAGAAGGTGATGTTCAGACGTCTGTTGGCGAGAATAATGATTTGGGCGTTCGCTTAGTTGGGTTTTATGAAGATGCAGAAAGCTTCCGCAAAGGTGTTGAAACCAAGAAACTAGGTTTCTACCCATCATTCACACTGAACCTCTCAGATACTGCAACTATTACCTATGAGTTTGAGTATACAGACCAAGAAAACCCATTTGATCGCGGTGTTGTCTATAATGAGACTTTTGGTTTTTCATCGCGTGATGTATTCGTCGGAGAGCCCGTACCGATTGAGACAGAAGTCTTAGGGCATCAATTAGAGGCTGAGTTTGACTTAAATGATAACTGGAGCCTCTTGACGGGTTTAGGGTTTCGCGAGACGACTCTTGAAGGAGATGCCTTTGAGCCTCAATTTGGGTCGAGGCAGACTTATCGATTAGATGGCCAAACAATTTCTCGTTTCTTTAGAACACGTGACTACGGATCAGATTACCTCGTGCTGCGCGGCGAGATGTCAGGCGAATTTAATACAGGGCAATTACGTCACCGCATCATCTTTGGCGCAGATTACGACGAATTTGATAATACGCTTTCCATTGAGCGTTACCGTACCAGGTTCCCTGCCGGTGGAGATTTAACCGACTCGGGTTTAATTGCGACACATCTTCTTTTGGATGTCACCAACCCTGTTTATGGCGTCAACCTCAATCCTGTTCCGGGGCCAAACACAAATCGAAATGAAGTCCTAAAAGGCACGGGACTTTATTTCCAAGATCAGATTGATATGACTGACAAACTCCAAATTCGTATTGGAGGTCGGTTCGATGACTTTGAACAAGATTTGATCAACTTACGCGCAGTACCTGCTATTACAATCACGTCTAATGATAGTCGATTCTCGCCGCAAGTGGGGGCTGTCTATAGTGTGAATGACGGCTTAAGTCTTTATGGCTCTTACGGCGAAGGCTTCCGCCTCCAAACAGGTCAAGACTTTCAAGGCAATCAATTTGACCCGAATATTACCAAGTCGCTAGAAGGTGGAATTAAAGCCGAGTTGGGCCAATTTTATGATGCGGTCACAGGCAGTGTTAGCCTGACTTTATTCCAAGTTGATCAAAGCAACTTCCTCGTCAATGACGACAGACCTGAAGCTACAGCTGTCGGTTTCTTTTCTATTCCGGCGGGCAAAGCTCAAAGCACGGGTGTGGAATTTGATGCCAACGTAGAGTTTGAGAGTGATGTGAAACTCTGGGTTTCATATGCCTATACTGACGCGGAATTTAAAAATAGTTTCGCCGATGCTGATGGATTTGGATTTACTATAGATGCAGGTGACCCTCTCATCAATACGCCTAAGCACCAGCTTAATATTCAGGCAGCCAAAGGCTTAGAATTGGGCTCCATGCCAGCACAGCTTGGTGGAGGGCTTCTTTATGTGGGCAAGCGCAACGGTTTTGTGGGGTCTGACTTTACGTTGCCTGACTACACAACGCTGCGCGTTTTTGGTGAAATTCAACCCGTAAAAAATATCTCTTTTCGTCTAGATATAGATAATCTCTTCAATGAGACATTTTACACCAATTCTTTCGCCGATGTTTGGGTTGGCCCCGGCACCCCGCGCAGTTTCCGCATTTCCATGGCGTATAATTTTTAGGAGCCAAAGTGACCGCTATTGATGTCAAAGATTTGAAAGTGGAGCGCAGCGGGAAAGCTGTGCTCCACGGTATTAGATTTTCGGTTCAGGTAGGCGAAGTTTTTGCCTTGTTAGGTGGTAATGGCGCAGGGAAATCGACAACACTTTTAACGTTGCTGGGTTTTTTACCTGTAGCTGCAGGCTCGGTGTCTTTGAACGGCATTAGTCCATCGGCTAACGTGAAAAAAATTAGAGATCAGGTAGCTTACTTACCAGAGGCGGCCACGCTCTACCCGCATCTAAATGCTTATGAAAATTTGGGGTATTTTCTGTCACTTTCAAAGCTTAAGCTGTCAAAGGCAGAATTGGACGCAACCTTAGAGAAGGTGGATTTGCAGACCGATGCTCGTAGTCAAAAAATGGAGACCTATTCAAAGGGTATGCGTCAAAAAGTGTCGATTGCATTGGCTCTGCTTCGTGATACGCCCATCTTACTTTTGGATGAACCAACGTCAGGGCTGGATCCTGTTGCCATTGATGAGTTCAATCGTCTCGTCCGCTCTCTGGCAGCTGAGGGAAGAACAATCCTCATGGTAACGCATGATGTTTATGGCGCATGTCAGGTGGCGGATCGTATCGGTCTTTTACGGGGCGGTGAACTTGTAGGTCTATTTGGCTCTAATGAAGGACAGAAAATAGATACGCAAACGGTTCACAAAGCTTTTACTGAAAGAACAGGTGCCAAGAGAGCGGTATCATGAGCCAGATTGTCACTATAGCCAAAGAAGAATGGCGGTATTGGTTACGTTCCCGACTTGTTAAAATTGGCCTTATTGTATTTGCCTTACTCTTGATTTTGACCAGTGCTTTAACTGCTAGCCGTGTATCGGAGATACGGCATGACCGAGAACATCAACAGGAAAAGGCAGAACAAAGCTTTCGGGAACAACCGGACCGTCATCCGCATCGCATGGTACATTATGGTCATTACGCTTTTCGTGCGCCAACACCCCTCGCGCAATTTGATCCTGGCGTAGATGCCGTAACGGGTCAGTCTATTTTTCTGGAGGGACACCGGCAAAATTCCGCAATGTTTGCAGAGGCTCGCGGGAATGCGCGCGCAGGCGGTTTTGGCAGTTTGACACCAGCTTTAATTTACCAACTCTTTCTGCCTCTCTTGCTGATCGCGATTGCACATGCGGCAATTGTAAGAGAGCGAGAGGCCAAAACACTTGTCCCGCTCATGTCGCAAGGCGTCAACGGTCCAGCTTTGTATTTAGGTAAAGGCTTAGCAATCTTGGCGCTGATTATGGGGCTTAGTCTGCCAGCGCTTTTTGGCAGCAGCCTGGCAATAACCCAAGGGGAAAGTGCTTTAACAGCACTTTCTCTTTACGGTTCCTACTGTCTCTACCTAGCTATTTGGGGCTCACTAATACTAACTGTATCCTGCCTCGTTCGTAGCCGGGGCATTGCTTTGGGTCTAATGCTTCTCGTCTGGATATTCAGTGCTCTTGTCGTGCCGCGTATTGCCGTCACATGGGCGAGCTATAGTTTGCCTAGCGAAGGAAAAATCATAACTAGTATGCGTATGAATGAAGACCTACGCAAACTCGGTGATGGACACAACGCCGCCGATCCAGCCTTTGCCAAGTTCCGAAGCAACATACTGGCGCAATATGATGTGGACAGTGTCGACGAGTTACCAGTAAATTTTCGGGGCCTAGTCGCTCAGCAATCCGAAGCAGAGTTAACCGCGACGCTCAACAAATATTCGGAAAAACGTATGTCTCGAGAGCTGGAGCAATCAACACGCCTCGATAGATTCGGCATGATATCTCCCTATGTCGCCATTGGCACCGCCTCACGCAGTTTGGCAGGGACCGACCTTAGCACGCATCATCGTTTTTTACGAGAAACCGAGGATTTAAGGTTTAATTTTATTCAAGACTTGAACAAAGTACATATCAAAAAACTAAGTTACGCCGATGATATGGCGCGTAATAAAGATGAAGAAGCTGGTAAACGCGCGCGAGTGAGTTCTGAAAACTGGCAGATATTACAAGATTTCAGATTTCAGCCTGACACGGCCTCGACACGTTTTAATCGGGCTGCCGCCTCACTTCTTAGCCTTCTGATATGGCTGCTTGTTATTCTCTTTATCGGGCTCTTCACGTCACGGAAACTACAACCATGAGACATGAATTCTTCTTTTTGATTAAGGACAGAGCAGCTTTACTCTGGATGACGATTGCTTTCATTTCCGCCATGATGGCTGTCTTGTTGGGGGTAAGTGAAGTTTACCAGCAGCGAACAGCACTTGCAGAATTGCAAAAACTCGACCGTGTTGAACGTGAACTTACCCTAGACGCACAATCGGATTGGGGCAACGCAGCTTACTATACGTTTCACCTAACTTACGACCCACCCTCTGATTTTGCCTTTGCAGCCTTCGGTGAACGGGATGTTAGCCCATGGAAACACCGCATTCGGATGCTCGCGCTGGAAGGTCAGATTTATGAAACCGATGCTGATAATCCAGATTTTGCTTTGATTGGGCGATTCGATTACTCATTCGTTGCAGCTTTGCTCACACCGCTTTTGATTATTTTACTATTATACGACTTGCGGTCAGGCGAACTTGCGGCAGGCAGATTAAATCTTATTAAGACAAGCGCAGGGCAAGCTAAGCGTGTATGGCTAATGCGAAGTACATTGCGCTTGGGTGGGTTATATCTCGCTTTGCTCACACCGCTTTGGATTGGCGGAGTGATTGAGGGAACGCCTACCTCAACGCTTCTCAGTGCTTCATTGGCCTTATTAATTTATACACTTTTTTGGGGAGCACTCGTCTATTTGATCGCGAATGAGAGGAGAACAGGATCTGCAAATTTGACCTATTTGACAGGTATTTGGCTTTTAGTCTGTGCAGTATTGCCAGCCCTTTTAGTCTTAACTGTAAATAAATCAGTCTCTCTTCCTAACGGCGGCGACATTGTTTTAACGCAGCGAGAGGCCGTAAATGATGCCTGGGATATTCCTAAGGATGTCACTTATAAAGCCTTCCTAGAGCGCCACCCTACATGGACTGATTTCACGGGCTGGGACGGTGACAAAGGTTTTGAATGGAAATGGTATTATGCCTTCCAACAAGTGGGGGATCAAAAGGCCGAGGCACTGAGTCAAAATTACCGAAAGGCCCGGGAGCAGCGTGATGCTCTGATTGGAAAAGCAAGCTTCATTTCGCCGGCAAGCTTACTCCAAAGACAACTCGAAAAACTCGCACATACCGATATGAAAGCATCACTCGCCTATGAGGAAAGTATTCGTGACTATCATAAACAATTACGTAAATGGCATTATCCCAGAATATTTTCAAACAAACCGTTCAGCAGCGATGCTGCTTTAGCTGAGATTCCCAAGTATCAAAACGTCCTTGAAAGAAAATGAAGTTATAATAATGCGTCAAATAATCATATTTTTTACTCTGCTAATATTCACGACTTCCATAGATACAGCCTTTGCGAAGTCTCCTTTTATTATTGATGGAAAGGTCATAAAAGCAGGCGATCGCAAAGATATTGCAATTCCAATAATTGCCGGCAAAACAGATCCTAAAACTTTTATACCCGTAACGATAATAAGAGGAGAAGGCTCTGGACCAACCCTCCTAATGGTGGCAGGTGTTCATGGCTATGAATTTGCACCCATATTGGCCGCTCAGAGACTTGCGGATGAAATTAAGCCAGAAGGCCTGAACGGGACATTAATTATTGTTAGAGTGGCTCATATTTCAGCTTTTGAAAATCGCTCGCCTTATGTGAATCCCTATGACAGAAAGAACCTAAATCGGTCATTTCCCGGCGCTTTGAATGGTACTCAAACTGAACGCATCGCCCATGCACTATCTACCAAAGTAATACCGTTGGCTGATGTTGTGTTTGACGTTCACAGCGGCGATGGGGCTGAATGGCTTGAAGCTTTTATCGGAGTTTATGGCGGCCCTCTCGCAACAGATTACCCATTGGCATTATCATTAGCAGAAGCCTTCCAATTCCCAAATATTGTGCGCTACAAAATGAAGACGCAGGAGCAAATTGATAAAGGTCGTTCCTTGAATAGGCAGGCGGTTGCGCAAGGTCTCCCCACGCTTCTCATTGAAATTGGTGAAAACGGAAAACGTGAAGACATCCATATCGAGACAATTGTGTCAGGTGTAAAGAACGCCTTGAAACATATGAATATGAGAAAGGCCAGTAATCCAACGATAGCATTGAAACCTAACTACTTTGACGGCACACAATCAGTTCCTGTGAAACATTCAGGCGTTTGGACGCCCGTCTCTTCGCATTCGAGATTTGTGGAAGCTGGCGAGACATTAGGGGTAGTCTATAATTATAAAGGCGAGCCTGTAGAGACCGTCAAAGCGCCAGTAAGTGGATATACGCTCTACGGATTAGCAGGTCCACCAGTGAGTTTAGGAGAAAGCGTTGTTACCATCGCAAAATCTGTCAGAACCCTTGATAACAAATAATGTTTAATGAGCACTCAGTATTAAGTTAAATTTTTAGTGTAAAATATGCTTTAAAGCTTAAAATCGTATCAATACAGCCGCTAAGCGAAGGTCTAAAACGTGGAAAATCTAGCCCATTTAATCTGACAAGAAGGTATATAGCTTTAAGCCTAGAGAAATCAGTCTGAATTGTATTTTTGATAATATATTTATTATCGATCCCGCACACATAGACGATCAGATAATATAAATATTCGTAAATTTATTCTTACTAATTGCATTTTACCCAGTTTTATATCACTCAAAATCAATAACTTAATGGTACTTGCGATAGATTTAAAATCTTGTTGCCATATGGAAGTTCCAGCTCAGGTCCTGCCGCCCGCACCCTTAAAATTTGCCGAATTTGGAATATAATAAAATTCAAGAATTTTATTATTTTATAGACTCTGTTTGTTTTAAGTTATCAACCATGGCCTCAAGCTGTAATTTAACTTTCTTTAATTCCTCAGAGTCAGGACCACGCGCTACAAATTGAACCCCAATTAATTCTGAATTAAAATTAGGATAGCTACCCAGTATTACATTATTGTAGCTTTTTTCTATCATAGAAAGCGGTAGTGCAGCATCTCCCTCACTAATGCCTTCAGCCATCACAGCAATTGAATACAATTTGATACCAGTCTCAAGTCTATCCTGCACATCAATAAGCATTGCTCTCATAATTGACGGTATTCCAGCAAGAGTAAAGACGTTGCTAACCTGAAAACCTGGTGCTTGACTTACAGGGTTCTTAATTAGGCTTGCTCCTTTGGGTATTCTTGCCATCCTTAGCCTAGCTTTGTTGAGCTCTTTATCGCTGTATCGCTGCTTAAGCATGCGTACCGCATCTTCTCGAATATCTATTGATAAGTTAAAAGCTTTTGCAATCGCATCAGCTGTTATATCATCATGCGTGGGCCCTATTCCGCCAGTAGTAAAAATATATGTAAACCTTTTAGAGAACTCTCTGACTGTATTTACTATAATACTCTCGCAGTCCTTTATGATTCTTGCCTCTTCAACCCGAATACCCAGAGGCTCAAGCCACTTTGCAATATAGGATATGTTACTGTCCTGGGTTCGGCCCGAGAGTAACTCGTCACCTATCACAACGATACCGGCTGTTATTACTTTTTTGCTCATAATGTTACTTTTACTTATAGCCACTTGTTCTATGTAATGTTATACGTCTCATATGAATTACATAGATGCAAAAGATGCTGAAGATTTTCGCGATGGCGCAATTAAGATACACACACATGACGATTTTGCTGGCATGCGCAAAGCTGGCCGATTGGCAGCAGAGTGCCTTGATATGCTGGTTTCATTAACAAGACCAGGCATTAGCACAGAAACAATAGATAAGGCCGCAAGAGAGTTCGTTTTGGATAATGGAGCAATACCAGCATGCCTGGGTTATCGCGGTTACCAGCATACAGTATGCACCTCAGTTAATCACGTAGTTTGTCACGGCATACCAAACTCAAAAACATTAAAAAATGGTGATATCGTGAATATAGATGTCACAGTTATAGTGGACGGATGGCATGGTGATACTTCGCGAATGTATCCAATTGGAGAAATTAATAGAAAAGCTGAAAGGCTTATCAACATAACATATGAAAGCCTTTTGCTTGGTATAGCCGAAGTAAAACCAGGAAAAACAACAGGCGATATCGGATATGCAATTCAAAGATTTGCAGAAAAAGAAAGGTGCTCTGTCGTTCAGGACTTTTGCGGTCATGGATTAGGAAGGCTATTTCATGATGCACCCAATATATTGCATTTTGGCAGGCCTGGTGAGGGAGAGACTTTAAAAGAAGGTATGTTTTTTACAATAGAGCCTATGATTAATCTAGGCAGACCAGATGTTAAAATCTTATCCGATGGCTGGACTGCGGTGACTAGAGATAAGAAACTGACAGCCCAGTTTGAACACTCGATTGGTGTCACAAAGGATGGTTATGAAATATTTACTTCATCCCCCAAAGGATTAGACAAGCCCCCATATTAAAAATTATTTAATGCCTTCAAAAAAAAGGGAAAGCATGAACAACTCATTGACTACAGAGAGTAAAAGTTACAGAACTACAGTACTTTGGCTACTTACGTTAA
>JAQXEH010000009.1 GCA_029250925.1 Hellea sp. | reverse complement strand
GCTACCTTTTTCCTGGAGAAAAAAATGGGAAAGAAACTGGGAAGAAATTAAATACTGTTCCAAACGGTGTAGAAAGGGAAATAAATGAATTATAAACTTCCAACAATGGATGACAGACTAAGAGTAATAATCATCGGTGCATCCGGAGGAATTGGAAAAGCTTTAGTAAAGAACCTAGATAATTCCAATCAAGTAGATAAGATTTACGCTCTTTCACGCTATCCAGAAAAAAGCAATTCTAATAAAATAATTACCGAGAAACTTGATTTATCAAATGAAGATAGCATTCAAAGTACATCAGCAAAACTCTTAAATACTGGAAAATTTGATCTTTGCATTATCGCTACTGGTCTTCTCCAAGATAAAGAAATAACACCTGAAAAAAATATGAAATCTTTAAAAATATCTTCGTTTAATAAAAGTTTCCTTATAAACACAATTGGACCAGCTTTAATTGCTAAACACTTTATTCCTCTTTTAAGAAATGATAAAAAAGCTGTATTTGCAGCGATATCTGCAAGAGTTGGATCTATATCGGATAACAAGATTGGTGGATGGTATGCATATCGAGCATCAAAAGCAGCACTGAATATGGTTATAAAATGCCTCTCTATTGAGGTATCAAGAAAATCAAAAAATCAGATAATATTAGGATTACACCCTGGGACAGTCGATACAAATCTTTCCAAACCATTTCAAAAAAATGTACCTAAGGAAAGGTTGTTTAGTTCAGACTACAGTGCACTGAAATTATTGAATGTAATTAATGTAGCCACCGTCAATGAAAGCGGTTCTCTTTTAGCTTGGGATGGTAGCGTAATTAGTTTTTAAAAACTTCATCGCAAATGATTTGCTAAGGTCAGCTTTCTGTGATTGCGCAGCCTTCTCAAGCATCTCCGCGATTTGAACTTGAGCAGGGACACTTCTTTCATAATGTTTAAGTAAATATGAAATCAGACCTTGGGAAACAGTCCGCCCTTTCGCCTCAAAAACCCTACGCATTATCAACTCAAGGACCTCATCATCATGCTCAGCCAATTCAACTAATGTTATGCTTTTTAATCGGGATATTAAATCAGGCATCTGGATTGGCCATATTTTAGGAAAATTTTTATCCGCCAATAGTAGTCGTCTCCCAGTACCATTAAGTATCAAATTTAATTGAAAAAAAAGCATTTCTTCATCCATTTGACTCGCATCATCAAGGAATAGAAAACCTGTCTCATTAGCCCAAGCATTTCCAATATGAGATTTTCCGGTTCCAATTGGACCCACAAGCATAGTAATTGGTGATTTCCAATTCATTGGTGACCTTAAAAATTTTAGCATTTTTCTGTTGGCAGAGCCCCCTACATAATTTTCAAATGAAAATTTTTGCAAGGGTGATAAATCTAGAGGGAGCTGATGATTATTTTTCATATATAATAAGACTAATTTATTACTGATAGTGATAAAATATAACCTGGAAATGAGTCAGCTTTTAAATTAACACCTTTATAGCTCAACTCATTCATTAATCCCTCAATACCACCACCATGGTAAATTTCCATGATTGCACTTTTATTTGCAAAAGAAATTAATTTAGCATTTAAAATTAAAGATGTATTATTAAGAATAGTTTTAATTTTTAGCCAATCGGAATGTGATGAATAATCAACATTCACTAATATCATCGATTTATTCATAGCGAAATTAATAGCGGACTCTTTCCATTCAATTTGAAACTTATCAGTAATATCTTTGGCGCTGGCATTGTAATAAAATGATTTAACTTTTTGGGTATCTAAAGAAATATCTATCATTTTAGCTGTGCCGTTAACATTATTAGCTATTAACAACTGCTGAACATCAAACTGCTTGCCAATAGATTTAAACACATCAAAGTTCATATCCTCAACATCAGAAGGTTTTATAGAAATATTCAATGCCTTATACATAGGCAATGTAATCATAGGGGTGAGAATGTTTGCGGTATCAGTCCTTCTCCAGGATCTATACCATGAATTATTTAGGACTAAGTCACCTTTAGTAAGTGGCAAAATAAGCCTGGTGCGTGATTGAGAAGTAACCATTTTTACGCCAGATTGATTTAAATATGCTTTTACAGCACTCGGATTAAATGAAACAATAAGATCTCCTAAATATCTAGTTGAAGACCTTTTTTCATTGCCTATTTCAATTGCAAGAATCATCTTTGCGGCATTATCTTCTGATATTGACTTTATCTGCCCCTCTTTACCGTAATCTAGTGTCAACCTTTTTAACAAGATATCAGCAGCTTTAGCCTGACCTGCACGAATTGCTTTAACTTGCGCTTTTACCGGCGTCTTTCCACTGGCATCAACGCGTATACCACTGACTGTAAATGGGTCAGATGCAAAAACTGAACTGCAAAAGAAAAAGAAAAATAATACCGTAAGTGTTGTCTTTATTAGTTTCATAGACTAGCGATAACCCTCTTTAATCATTTTGCAAAGTCCAATAGTGGCTACAATATAAATAAAGTAACAGTAGAACTTGAAATAAAACTTTTTTTATTGTCTTAAGCACCTAACTGAGTGGAGAAAAAAATGTCTAAAAAAGGACTTACCTACAAAGATGCTGGAGTTAGCATAGATGAGGGAGAGAAACTAGTCGAACAAATAAAGCCAATGGTTAAAAAAACTCATCGACCGGGTGTGATGGGAACTATTGGGGGTTTCGGCGGCGCTTTTGACTTAAAAGCCACTGGCATGATAGATCCAGTATTAATATCAGGAACAGATGGTGTTGGAACAAAATTACGAATAGCAATAGATACAGACATTCTTGATACCGTGGGAATAGACCTTGTGGCAATGTGTGTAAATGATGTGCTTGCAAATGGAGCCGAGCCCCTTTTTTTTCTAGACTACTTCGCAACCGGTCATCTCGATACTACAAAAGCAGCTAAAGTTATATCAGGAATAGCCAAGGGCTGTGAGTTATCAGGTGCCGCATTAATTGGAGGGGAAACAGCGGAAATGCCAGGTATGTACAATGGTGATGATTTTGATTTGGCAGGGTTCGTAGTGGGCGCTGTTGAGAGAGAAAAAATGCTTCCAAAGCATGAGAAAATGAAAGCTGGTGACATATTAATTGGAGTAGCCTCCAGTGGACCGCACTCTAATGGCTACTCTTTAATCCGCAAAATAGTTGATCTATCAGACTTAAACTGGAATGATGCATCCCCATTTATGCCAGGAAAAACATTAGGCGAGTCTCTAATAACACCTACAAAAATTTATGTTAATTCTATATTGTCCTTAATAAAAGATGACATGTTGCTAGGTTTATCTCATATAACTGGGGGAGGTATTACTGAAAATACACCACGTATGCTTCCCAAAAACTTGTCTTTTGATATAGACATATCATCATTCCCAAGACCAAATGTTTTCAAATGGCTTCAGCAAACAGGAAAGATTGATGAGTCTGAAATGTTAAGAGCATTCAATTGTGGGGTCGGTATGGTTTTGGCCGTTAAGCAAGATAAAATGACTGATGTTCTTGAGCGGCTTGAAAGCTATGGTGAAACAGCTTGGGTTATTGGACAGTTAAAAGATGCATAAAATTAAAACAGCTGTTTTAATTTCGGGCCGTGGCTCCAACATGATGGCTATCTTAAAAGCTACTCAGAATAATGACTATCCAGCAAAATTGAATATTGTTATATCAAATAAACCATCGGCTGAAGGACTCAAAAAAGCTGAAGAATTCGGAATAAAAACGGTAGTACTTGATCATAAAGCTTATAAAAATAGGCATAAATTCGAAAAAGATTTAGATGCTCATCTTAGGGCTTCAAAAATTCAAATTGTATGCTGTGCTGGTTTTATGAGAATATTATCTCCTTGGTTTGTAAAAAGATGGGAAGGAAAACTGCTTAACATACATCCCTCTTTGCTCCCAAAGTACAAAGGACTAAATACTCACAAAAGAGCAATTGAGTCAGGTGACACTATTCATGGGTGCTCTGTTCACTTTATAAATAGTGAATTAGACTCAGGTAAAATAGTATTACAAAAAAGTATAGAAATTTTGAGTGATGATACGCCACAGTCATTATCGGAACGATTACTCATTAAAGAGTTAGAGGCGTACCCTCAAGCACTAAAAAAAATTGCGAATGAGTTAATTTACTCTAAGTAATTTAACAAACGCAACTAACCAACTATTTCATTTTCAGCAAAAAAGAATTTAATCTCTTCACTAGCAGTTTCTGGAGCATCAGATCCATGAACAGTATTTGCATCAATGCTTTGTGCGAACTCAGCTCTTATAGTTCCAGAATCTGCTTCGGCAGGATTAGTAGCGCCCATAACTTTTCTATATGCTACTATAGCATTTTCGCCTTCCAAAACTTGAACGATTACAGGTCCAGACATCATAAACTTAACTAAATCTGTATAAAAAGGCCTATCTTTGTGAACAGCATAGAAACCAGAAGCCTGTTCCTCTGTAAGAAGAAGACGCTTTTGTGCAACAATACGCAAACCAGATTCTTCAATCTTAGCATTAACTTTACCAGTAATATTTCGTGCAGTAGCATCTGGTTTAATAATAGAAAAAGTGCGTTGAATGGACATCATAAATTCCTTTGCTTGAGTCATTAATTTTGAGGTCAGATAAACATGCTTTTATAAGAAGTAAAGTAATGTTATCAATCAGCTTGACGTTTAGAGTGCTAACTCTATGTTGCGCTTTAAAGATTGTAGGATAAACTTACTCTAAATACTAATAAGTGGCCATCAGTTGAGCTCAAAAAAAGAAAATCAAGAAATAGACTCTGACACCAAGGTTGATATTAAATTCAATCAACTGGGTCTTGATGATAGAATATTAAAAGCTTTGGATGACCTGGGTTATAAGAAACCTACTCCAATCCAAGCTAAAGCAATTCCAGCCGCCTTAAAACAAAGGGATGTTTTAGGCATAGCTCAGACTGGCACAGGAAAGACCGGCGCATTCACACTGCCAACAATGCATAAACTGGCCTCGGGAAGGGCCAGGGCTAGAATGCCGCGGTGTCTAATTGTTTGTCCAACAAGAGAACTCGCAGCACAGGTGGCTGAAAATGTTGAACAATATAGTAAATATTTGAAGTTAGAAATGGCACTTCTGATAGGGGGTGTTAGCTTTGCGGAACAGGACAAAAAATTAATGAGAGGGGTTGATATCCTTATAGCCACACCAGGCAGGTTGTTAGACCAATTCGATCGTGGAAAAATACTTATGACTGGTGTGCAAACGTTAGTTGTTGATGAAGCTGACAGAATGTTAGATATGGGATTCATACCTGACATAGAAAGAATTTTTCAACTGACCCCATTCACCAGGCAGGTATTATTTTTCTCTGCAACAATGCCGGATGAAATAAAGAGATTAGTAGATCAATTTTTACATCAACCCCTGACAATACAAATTGCTAGAAAAAATATGACTGCTAAAACAGTAAAGCAATATATTGTACGAATGCCCTCGTCTGACCCCAAACAAAAAAGAACTACATTGAGATGGCTCATAGAAAACAATGAAGTCGACAATGGCATTGTATTTTGTAACAGGAAAAAAGATGTGGACATTGTAGCAAAGTCTCTTTCAGTTCACAAAATTTCATCTGCTCCTATTCATGGAGATCTGCCACAGTCATTGCGAACTGAAACCCTAGAAAAATTCAAAAATGGTGATATAAAAATATTAGTTGCAAGTGATGTAGCCGCGCGCGGCTTAGACGTTCCATCCGTAAGCCATGTTTTTAATTATGATGTCCCTAATCACTCAGAGGATTATGTACATCGTATCGGCCGAACAGGACGAGCAGGACGTAAAGGTGAAGCAGTAATGCTAGTTTCACGTCTTGATGAAAAGAACTATCTTGAAATTCTGGAGTTAATTAAAGCTAAATCTATAGAAGAGATAGAAATAAAAGGTATTGAAAACTTTCCAAAAGATGGCGGAAAATACAAACGCAGTAATTCGCGTTCAGCTCCTAGAAAAGAAAAAAGAGAGAATATAAAAAAATCTCCAAAACGCATTAAAAACAACACAACCGACAAAACAAATAATAAAAAAGAACTCAATCAGAATAGTAAGGCAGAGTCCACAATTAAGTCCAAAGAGATAGAGGGTTTTGGTGGGAACATGCCTGCTTTTTTTAAAATTCCATAGGCTTTGAATTAATTAAAAGCAAATCATCTACACTATCAAATATTAAGTTAAGGATCTCATCAGATTCTTGAAATAGACAGTGTCCTGAATTATTTATATCTACTCTTGTACAATTTGGAAAAATACTATCGCAAGATATTTGATTAATATTTGTCTCTACAAGATGATCAATTTCAGCAGAGATCATGGTGACAGGTATATCAATGCTACTCAAAAAAGCTTTCGTATTTATAACCTCACTTGATGAAAGGAACTCTCCAGCCCATTGTGCTGTAACCCCTCCAACACGCTCTTCTGCGTTACGAGTAAAAACTACATCTCTATATGGTAGTCTTTTTGGATTTGAAGCACATAAATTAATATTAGCTACCGATAGGTCCTTCCTAAACGGCTTCCAATTATCCTGTCCCACCAAATACCTATTAGACTTACCTAAAAAACGGCTTAACTCTATTAAAAATTTAGATTTTTTGTATGATAAAGCACCTGTTTTAGGAACTATAGCGGGCGCTACCAAAACCAAAGAGTCCATAACATCCATATGTTCCCCAGCCATTCTAACTGCAACATGTCCTCCAAAGGAAACTCCAATAGGAATAATGGGCTGTTTAGTTGTACTTTTTATTGATTTAATAAAAGAAGCTAAATCATCTGAGTAAACCTTAAAGTCATCTATCCATAATTTTTCTGGCTGATTATCTCTGTACCTATCAGAACCACCCTGCCCTCGCATATCAATTCCAACAACATGGTAGCCACGTCTAGCAAGCATATCAGCGTGCTCACCATACATACTCATAGTTGCGGAATATCCTGGAATTATTATTACTGTAGCCTTGGCAGCTCCCCGGTTACCTGTTTCCCCCCAGCGAAGTTTAGTGCCATCATCTGCTTCAAAATAATGCCAGCTCCAGTCAGGAGGCATGGTAGGTAGATAAAAATTATCAACTTGTTTTTGAAAATCGTCACCGACTTCATAAGCTTTATATTTTTTTTCAGGCCAAATAAAGAACAGCAATAATGGAACTAATATTGAAGCAATTATTATATTTTTTTTACTTATCATATATTAAACAAACTTACTTACATATTTATGTTAAACTTAGCAGAAGTTATTTCTTGATGGGACCGGGGAAAAATCGATTAGTTTTAGCCTGATATGATTTATAATCAGGCCTTTTGAGAGCTGAATAATATTCAGACGGCACAGCGCCTGTTTTATAAACAAGTGTAGAATACATTATTAGGGATGTAAAAATTAAGCCAATCCCTAAAAGTACCCAAATATACAAGCTTTCTGAAGGTCTTAATGCCATATATGAAGGAATAGAGGCTACAATAAATCCATTCCAAACCATCCATTCGCTAAAATAGTTTGGATGACGACTATATTTCCACAACCCCACATTACAAACCTTATTTTTCAATCCGTTTCTTTTCATTTTAAGTAAAAAATCTAACTTTTGAAAATCAGCAACAGATTCAAGAATAAAAGATTTTACAAAAATAAAAAGACCTATAATTTCTAGAGGATGAAAATCTGGGTTATCATTTGTTGAAATTATAAATATAGGTATTGATAAAAATGACGCATTCGCCATTCCCTGAACGATAGCATCAACTTGTAATGCCAATGGCACATTTGTTTTGTTTTCTTTTTTCCATATTAAACGCTGGTACTCATACCGAGGAAATTCTCTTTTTAAATGCCCCTTCCTCCAAAGGTTTATTGCTCCAACACCCATTCTTAATCCAACCAGAAGCAAAGCTCCGCAGCATATTACTGATCTAATAAAATTTCCATCAAAAAACCAAAAGCTTAAAATGCTTAATAAAACTAACCCGAGAGGCCAGCCAATATCAACATAGCTCATACGATTTGTTCGCCAAATGGGGATACAAACGATTGTAAAAAAAAGTAATGCTTGGGCTAAGAAATTATACAAAGTAATTTCAAAAAAAGTGTTGGAACCTAATAAAATTAGAAGAAAGATTGCATATAGGATTAAGGGCTTAAAGTACTTCATAAAATAAGCTATTTCGCTATTATCTATTCTGGAGCGGTTGATGTCTGAGAAATAAGTTTATTATCATAAAGCCGTGTTGCAACTAAGATATCGCTATTATACTCATCTAGAAGGAATATTTTACCTTCTTTAAACTCGTAAGTGAAAACATATCTATTGTCATAGCGTCCATTCTTTCCTTCAGCACGCCCCTCCATTATAACAGCGACATGATTACCGTCAGATATTGTTTTAATTGGTGTAAGAACTATACCGTCTGGTAGTAATGTTCCAACAACTGCTAGGAAGTCAGTAAAATATGTTGACCTGTTATAGAAATCTTCAATTACCAATTCACCCATAAGTGAAGCTGGTATTCTATTCATATATCGAAACCTAAAATCTTCATGTAACAATTTTTGTGCTTCATCTGGCTGAGTTAAAACGAGCCCAATAAAATTCTCGGCTATGTCACCATAAGCAACGGGAGCAGTTCCCTTCTGATTATTTACTGTGTTTTGTGAACAACCAAGTAAACTAACAGACAGAAATAATGATATAACTAAGTTTTTCATTTTATTGGGCTCGGTATTTATTTATTCAGCTACAGCCTCTTCAGCCATAGGCGCAGCCTCTTCAGCCATAGGCGCAGCTTCTTCAGCCATAGGCGCAGCTTCTTCAGCCATAGGCGCAGCCTCTTCAGCCATAGGTGCGGCTTCTTCGACTGGTGCTTCTTCTACTGGAGCCTGCGAGCAGCCTACAATAAAACCTACTGTTAGTATTGTCGTAATTAAGTTTTTCATTTTTGTTTTCCTTTTTGCAAAAAGTAAAAACTCTATAAAGTATTTATGACTAATTCGCAAAGTAGAAATTATTTTTTATTAAACCCTTATTTAGCAACCATAACTACTTCCGGTAGTTTCACGACAAATGGAAGAGAGAGACCTAGAAATATCGTTGAGGCTACTACTAATTTCTCTAACGTTTTTAGATAATGCTGAAGCATCGTAAGAGCTCATCTGTGCATTTGCTTTCGGCGTTACTAAACTTATACTTACTACTGTTAAATTAATAGCGATAATACCTAAAAGGATATTTGAGAGTTTTACTTGTTTCATGTTATGTCCTTAAGTTAGAAAAAACTTACAATGACATAAAGTTTATATATTTCAAAACTAAGATAAAGTTTTTGACCTCATTTACGCATAAAAAGAAAAATACCCGAAATTGAAGTAATCAAAGCCAGAAAAGAGAAAAATTTTAAAAATATATTACTTATATTATCTCTTTCAACCCAATCCATTATATGAATACCCCACATAAAATCCCAAATTCTCCAAGATTGAGATCTTATTGATAAAATTTCTCCTGAATAAGGATTTTGATAAACATTTATATAAGTATCTTCAATGTTTTTGGCTATGACTTTATAAAGAGGCAGGTTCCTACCCCTGTATTCCGAACCTTTTTTTGATTCGGAAATTACTTCTAACTCGAGTGGTGTTAGGAAAGTTTTTTCTAAAATAATAGAAAAAGCATTATTTTTACTTATCATTTCAACTGTATCATGACCAGCGGAGGTATTACTTTTATCAACCTCACGATAATAATGGTCACCCCGAATTTTCTCAATTTTATTAAAAGAAAAATAAAGCCCAGAAACAGTCCATAGTAGCAACTGAATAGAAATCAGCAAGCCTACATATTTATGTATTTTTCTTACATTCATTATAAGTCTACTCACGTATTAACACTAAAAATGGCTTCCAAGTCAGACTTAGATAGGATTTCAGCCTTTCCGTCAGAAACTGACTTAATAGCCCCCATTAACTGGCTGATTGTACCCTTTTTTTCCCACTTCCCTACAACTGAGTTATCAGCACCTAGCTCATAAGAAATTGTTTTAATATTGTTTGGTAGATTTTTATCTTCAAAAAAATGAAATACATTATTACTATTAAGAGGACGAAAAAACACAGACACTAAGGTAGATCTCCAAATAGAAAAGTTTGAACCCTTGGTTAACACATATTTTCAAGGCCTAATTTAGTCAATAGCGATATAAGTGATCATTAGGTCTTTTATTCCCACTCAATGGTACCAGGAGGTTTAGATGTTATATCATAAACGACTCTATTTACTCCTCTAACTTCATTAATTATTCTTGTCGCGGTTTCACCTAAAAACTCGTGTGAATAAGGATAATAATCAGCGGTCATTCCATCAGTAGAAGTCACAGCCCTTAAAGCCAGTACATTTTCATATGTACGTTCGTCACCCATAACCCCAACAGTTTGAACTGGAAGTATTACAGCAAATGCCTGCCATATCTCATTGTAAAGATCATGTTTTTTTATCTGATCAAGGTAGATAGAATCTGCTTCCCTCAATATATCCAAACGATCTTTTGTTATTACGCCTGGACATCTTATTGCAAGGCCAGGACCAGGAAATGGATGGCGTTCAACGAAGTCTTTGTGAAGACCAAGCTCTTTTCCTAGCTCTCGCACTTCATCTTTAAAGAGCTCTCGTAAAGGCTCAACAAGCTCCATGTCCATTCGCTCAGGCAAACCCCCAACATTGTGATGTGATTTTATAGTAACAGATGGCCCTCCATCAAAACTCACCGACTCAATTACATCTGGGTATAATGTACCTTGAGCTAGGTATTTAGCTCCGCCTATTTTTTTTGCTTCACGTTCAAATATATCAATAAAAGTTCCTCCGATGATTTTACGTTTTTTTTCTGGATCAGAGACACCCATTAATAAGTTAAGAAACTCCTCACTTGCATCAACTGCTATGAGGTTCATATCATAATGCTCTTCAAACAATGAAATTACCTGTTCGGTTTCCCCTTTACGCATCATCCCAGTATCTACATAGACACATGTTAATTGCTCACCAATTGCTTCATGTATAAGAACAGCAGCAACAGAGCTATCGACTCCGCCAGAAAGACCACAAATCACTTGGCTTGATCCAACCTGTTCTTTTATAGCTTCAATCATTTCACCTTTGAAGGAAGCCATTGTCCAATCACCCTTAAAACCTGATATTTTATGTGTGAAGTTTTTTAATATCTTTGCCCCATTCAAAGTATGAACCACCTCTGGGTGAAACTGAACACCGTAAAATCTTTTCTTTGTATCAGAAATCGCTGCATAAGGTGCATGCTGGGATGTACCAATTACTTTAAAACCATTGGGTATAGAAACCACTCGGTCACCATGAGACATCCAGACCCGTTCCTCTTTATCGAGACCTTCAAATAATTGACTGTCATCCAATACGGTCATGTCTGCCCTTCCAAACTCTTTATCTTCTGAACTTTCAACCGATCCCCCGAGTTGAGTACACATAGTCTGCTGACCGTAACAAATACCTAGAATTGGAATTCCCATGCTCCAAATATGATTGTCAGCCCGCGGTGTGCCTATACCAGTTACACTATTGGGACCTCCAGATAGTATAATTGCTTTTGGTCCAAATTTTTCGAGCATCTCCTTATCGATTTTATTGTAGGGGTGCACCTCCGAGTAAACACCACTCTCACGTACTCGCCTGGCTATGAGTTTTGTAACCTGCGAACCAAAATCAATAATTAACAGTTTTTCATGATGAGTATGACTCATTTTTTTCTCTCCATAACTGCAAAAAAGAAACCATCTGTATTAGTTGATAATGGTGTTAGCGTAAGAGAACACCCATCAGCAGACCAAGGCTTAGGCGCATCAGCCCCAAATTTTTCTTCCCACACCTCACCCGCAGAAAGTAAGCTAAAGTTTTCATTTTTATCAATGAAATCATATACTTGAGCTTCATTTTCCTCAGCTAACATAGAGCATGTTACATAAAAAAGCAGACCCCCTGGCCTAACAAAACCTTTAGCACTGTTTAAAACTGAGCGTTGCTCATTATTTCTAAGTTCAAGTCCATCTTCATTCAAACGCCACTTAGAATCTGGCTTTCTTCTCCATGTACCTAGACCCGTGCAAGGCGCATCAACCAAAACTCTATCCATTTTACCCACTAAATCTTTAAGGCTTTCAGACGGAGGCTGACGAATATCTATAATATTAGCTCCCGCCCTTTGAGCTCTTTGATAAAGTGGAGATAGTCTGCGTTTATCAATATCAAAACCAAAAACAGTACCTTGATTTTGCATATCTGCAGCTAACGCTAAAGTCTTACCTCCTGCTCCAGCGCAATAATCTAAAATGGTTTCTCCTGGCTTTGCATCAACAAGCAAACTTACGATCTGAGAACCTTCATCTTGTATTTCAACTGCTCCAGTCTGATAAGTTTCCTCAATTTGAATATTAGGCAGTCTTCCATCTGCACGGGATGCCGCTATCCTAAGCCCTACTGAGGAGATCATGCATCTTTCAATATTTTTGTCTTTTAATTCATTAATCACATCTGACACATTTGACTTTAATGTATTTACCCTAAGATCAAGTGGTGGTCTTTTAGTAAGAGCGTTCCCCTCATCTATAGCACTGTCCGAGAAATTATTTTCAAAAGCGGGCCATATCCATTCTGGAATATCAGCCCTGACCCAATCAGGAGCACCACTTAAATCTATTGAGCCAGAAAGCTTTAAAATTTCATCTTTAGTTAACTGTTCAGGTGAATGCTTGTTATTTTCAAATGCTTCAAATAATTCCTCAGTCGTTCTTTCGCCAATAAATACAGCCGAGCCAAGAATTAGAGCACGCGGTTTATCGTTATTCATTCTAAATTCTAATGAGTTTTTACAACGTAAAGCATCGTAAACGTAATTACCGATTGCTGACCTGTCTTTAGAACCTGCGTAACGATTAGATTTACCCCAGTCACGTAATGCCAATGTGGCAGGAGTTTTTCGATTAAGTATGTCATCGAGAACCTCGATAGCGGCTTTAATACGTCCACCTAATAGCATGTATTTACTCTTAATTTTAACATTTCAGACTTAGAAATATTATTCAGTTGATCAATAATATCATCACAGTGTTTAACAACGACAATACAAAATATTAATAATTATCCAGGCATAGAATAATTTGGCGCTTCTCTTGCGATGTGAACATCATGTACATGGCTTTCACGTAGACCTGCATTAGTTATTTTGATAAATTTAGCATTTTTATGAAGTTCCTTAATTGTTTTAGATCCTGTGTATCCCATAGAAGCCTTAATTCCACCCAATAATTGATGCAATATTGGCCCAACAGGTCCCTTAAAAGCTATTCTGCCTTCTATTCCTTCAGGAACTAACTTCATTTTATCGCTAACTTCTTTTTGAAAATATCTATCAGCGGAGCCTCTGGCCATAGCAGATACAGAACCCATACCTCTATATGACTTGTAAGATCGTCCCTGATAGAGAAAAACTTCACCAGGCGTTTCCTCTGCTCCGGCCAAAAGTGATCCAACCATAGCGCATTCAGCACCCGCAGCAAGTGCCTTGGCCATATCGCCAGAGTATTTAATACCTCCATCTGCTATAACTGGTATTCCAGCTTTGTTGGCAATTCTAAAAACATCCACAATAGCTGTTAATTGAGGCACCCCAACTCCCGCAACAATTCTTGTAGTACATATTGAGCCAGGACCTATTCCTACCTTTATGGCATCTGCCCCAGCTGTTATGAGAGCATCTGCCGCTTCAGCTGTAGCAATGTTACCTGCTATAATCTGAGAGTTTGGATAATCAGTTTTTAAACGCCTTACTATCTCAATTACTTTACTGGAGTGACCATGCGCTGTATCAATCACAACAGCGTCAACCCCAGCATCTATTAAAGCAATTGCTCTATCATAACCGGATTGGCCAACTGTGGAAGCTGCTGCCACTCTCAAACGACCTCTACTATCCTTGCACGCATTAGGATGACTAAGTGCCTTATCCATATCTTTGACAGTAATTAGCCCAACGCACCTATACTTATCATCTACAACAAGAAGACGCTCGATACGATGCTTATGCAGTAATGCGCGAGCTTCGGATTCAGATATACCTTCTTTCACTGTAACAATATTTGTTGTCATCAAATTTGAAACTAGCTCTTCAGGGTCATCTGCGAACCTTACGTCCCTATTCGTAACTATACCTACCAGCTTTCCGTCATCTTCGACAACAGGAATGCCAGATATATTTAACCTTTGACCAATTTCGCCTAATTGACGGCGAGTTGCATTAGGTGAAATGGTTACAGGATTAACCACCATACCACTCTCATAACGTTTAACCTTGCGTACTTCCTCAGCTTGCTCCTCAATTGATAAATTGCGGTGAATCACACCAATTCCGCCTGTCTGCGCCATAGCAATTGCTAGGGTTGCTTCAGTAACAGTGTCCATTGCAGCTGATATTAATGGAACATTGATGTTAATAGACTTTGTCAATCTAGTTTTAAGAACTGCGTCAGATGGAAGTATATCCGATGCTCGCGGTTGCAAAAGAACGTCATCGAAGGTTAATCCTTCACGAATCTCCATGGGATCCTCCTACTTTTGCAAGCGGGAGTTATCAGGGTTAACCTATAAATGCAAAGGGAAATTTAATTGAATTATACATTATTGTAAATTTTCAGTTATTAAGAAGAAAACCCTTTGCAACCAAATACATCTCAGGACTTCCAGCCCTCGAACTTTTTGGCTTGGCGTGCTTCACAGATTTAAAGGATTTTTTAAGCGTAGCTAATAATTTTTCTTCTGCACCTCCCTGAAAAACTTTGGTTACAAAAGAACCTCCTGGCTTAAGAACCTCCATCGCGAATTCAGCAGCAGACTCAACAAGAGCGACAGTTTTTAAATGATCTGTTTGCCTGTGACCTGTAGTATTGGCTGCTAAATCAGAAAGTACAATATCGGGCTTTCTTCCAAGTTTCTCTCGTAAAATTTTAGGTGCATTTTTATTCATAAAATCCATTTCAATCATATCTGCAGATCCAATTGGCTCGACGGGCAATAAATCAATTCCAACTACTCGGTCCGCTCCAAGCTTGAGTGCTATTTGCACCCAACCACCTGGCGCACAACCCAAATCGACTACTAAAGCATCTTTCCTTACTAATTCAAATTTAGTATTTAATTCCAGTAACTTAAATGCTGCTCTCGATCTATATCCTTTTATTTTTGCTTCTTTTACATATGGATCATTGATCTGTCGCTCTATCCAGAGTTTGGAAGATATTTTTCTTCCGCGCGCAGTTTTTACTTTATGCGTCATCATTCGAGTAGCATTATTCACATCAATCGGTTTTGTTTTTCGTTCTCGCTTTGCTTTCTCAGGTTTGCCACCAGACATACGTTTTTTAGGTTCATTGTCAGTCATACTACAATCCATTTACTATTTTTACTTGCTGCCTTTGCTGCATTAATCCCATTAGCATACCCTCTCTGAGCCCCCTATCAGCAACCCGTATGATCTTAGTTGGCCACGTTTCACAAATAACATCGGTAATAGCGCAACCAGCAACTAGAAGATTTGCACGCTCTTCACCTATACATGGCTCCTTCGCCCGTTCTTCAGAAGACAAAGAAGACATGTGTCTAGAAACTTTAATAGCATCGCTAGTCCGTAACCATAGACCATCAACTTTTTCGCGTTGATAATAAGGTAGTTTCATATGAATACCTGCTAGAGAAGTGATAGTCCCTGAAGTTCCAATTATGTGTCCTTTTCCTTCTTTAAAAGTATTAACAAACCTATTTTCACAACCGCTTTTATTAATTTCATCTCGAACAACAGATTTCATTGTTTGATACCATAAAGCTCTATCCGCCAATTCTGGAATTCGTTCAGATAGCGTTGCGACGCCAATAGGTAGTGAAGCCCATGCGCTGATAGGAGGTCTGTATATACTTGTAGATACACTCTCAACTTTTAGACGTCGAACATCCACCCAACTCAATTCCGTTGAACCCCCGCCAATATCTACTACTAAAGCTACATTTTTAGTCGTATCAATTAAATTTAAACACCCCATGACAGCCAACCTTGATTCTACTCGCGGAGAGATAATTTCCAGAGATAAACTCGTCTCTTGCTTTACACGATCTAAAAAGTCTTTTCCATTTGAAGCTTTTCTGCAAGCTTCAGTAGCTATACACCGCCACCGCTTAACACGGTGAGCCTTTATCTTTCTTGCACAAATTTTCAGGGCTTCAACCGCAGCATTCATACTATTATTAGATAATAATCCAGTGCTATCTAAGCCTGCGCCAAGCCGTACAACTTTGGAGTAACTGTCAATTACTTTAAATCCATCATCAGTTGGGCGAGCGATTAGCAAACGACAATTATTAGTACCCAAATCGAGGGCAGCAAACAAATTGGGTCCTTTCTTGAGGCTTTTATTACCTGAAGAATTAGACATATTTTTCCGTCGACGAGGTTTAGTGGGTTTTTCTGTACCAACGTTCCCCAAAACATCGTCTCCGGATAATGTTCTATCCGGCATTGATAATCTCACATTTGTAGACCGAGCAACCAAACTTGGGCTCAAGGCAATTCACCTTAGCAATAAACGAAAGACTAGCTTGCTGTAAATAAATTTTTATATTTAATGTATATCCATATGGTCGGATAGCTCATTCCAATCTGGTTCAGGACCCAATGCTACCATCGCCTCATGTTGTGAGAGAAAAATCTGTCCTGAAAGTTTTTCTAAAAAATCAGACCTAAATAGACGTTCTTTAACGCGACTTTGCATATCAGAAAAATGAAGTCTTATCTCTGCACTTCTTAAGCGCTTATTTATTTCCTCTAGACTAGACAAAGCGCTAGCATCAATTCGGTTTACCGCAGTACACATTAGGACAAGGTCTTTAAGTTCAGGACTATTTTCAACAATTTGAGCTACCCTATCCTCTAAGTACCTAGCATTTGCATAGTATAAGCTTTCATCGATTCTTAATGTTTTTACTATTTCGTTAGTTTCGACATTAAATCTTCCAGAGTCTCTGTAATGTTCTGTTCCAGGAAAACGACCGACAAGAGGCATATAGGGCAACAATGTTGAATTTATATGAAGAGCCATTGCAAGGATAACTCCGGCTAAAACGCCCCACTGGACCCCAAACATTAAAACCGAGGAAAATGTTGCTATAGCTGTAATTCCGTCAGCACGACTATAAACCCAAGTTTTCCAAAGACTTTGAAAATCTAACAAACTAAAGCACGCAACTATTATCAATGCAGCGAGTACCGCTAAAGGTAAGTCTTTAAGCAATGGCGTAAGAAAAACAGCGGTAAGCGCCATCATCAAAGCAACAAGCAAACCCACCACCCTAGTTTTTCCACCTGCATTGAAGTTTACAGCTGATCGCGACATACTCCCGTTAATAGGGTAGCCACCAGAAATACCGGCAATAAAATTCGATGCACCAAGACTTAAAAGCTCTTTATTCGAATCAATCCTGCTTCTGGATCTAGCAGCTAATTCCTGAGCTGTTGAACAGCTATCAACAAAAGCTACAATCGCTATGACAACTGCCGGCATCAGAAGAGACTCTAGGGCATCATATGAAAGCATCGGAAAACTAAAAGGTGGCAGACCTTTTGGAATCTCACCTACTACGTTTAAATTTAAAGTTATTTTAAAATTATAAAATGAACTGATTATTATAAAAACAGCAACAATTAATATAGGGGCTACCCTACCAACAAGTTTTGCTCTTCGGCTTTTTATTCGTAACTTTACTAAACTAAAAGCTAGATAACGATTGATAATCAAAAGTAAAAAAATTGCAGAAAGACCGATAAGCATTGAGTATTCATTAATATTATACATATTTCTGAGCAGCTCATTAACCATACTTATCGCAGTATTACCCTCTATGCTAACCCCAAAAATATGTTTTATCTGGCTTATGATGATTAGTAATGCTGCACCAGTGATGTAAGCGGAAACAACTGGCCTAGAAACAAAATTCATTATAAACCCTGCTTTAAATAGCCATGCCACTAATAAAATACTTCCTGTCATAACCCCTAAAGCTGCTGCACTAATTAGACGTTCACCTTCAGGTAACATTGATATTGACGCAGCAGTCATAATAGAAATAACTGCTGTAGGTCCCACATTCAAATACTTAGACGACCCTAACAGAGCATATGCTAACAAAGGAAAAATAGAGACGTATATCCCAACTTGTGGGGGCAACCCAGCTAGTAATGCATAAGCCAACGACTGCGGAACTAATAAAATCGTTACAATTATCGCCGCAATTAAGTCCTCGGTAAAAATACCGCCGTTGTAAAGAAATTGTCTTTCTTTAATAGCTTTCGAGGAGCTTAAGACATTTATGTTAGTGATAGGTTTTTTGCCCATTGTTCATCCTCTCATTAGTTGACTACGAGGTAAATTGTTTTTCTCATCAAAATTTACATTATGCTTACTATTACGTTTGTATGAGCATATATGTTTCAACATGAAACAAACAGACAAATTTGAAATATTTATAACCACTCAGCTGGGATTAGAACATTTACTTCAAGATGAGATCAAAAAGTTCGAATTTACTGATCCAGTGTTGCTTGTAGGGGGAGTTTCCATAACAGGAGATTGGGTGGATGTTTGGAAAGCCAATTTATATCTAAGGGGTGCAACAAAAGTGTTAGCCCGTATCGGCGAATTTCGCGCATTTCATTTAGCTCAACTTGATAAACGAGCACGAAAGTTTCCATGGCACATTACAATCCCAAAAGGCATGAGTATAAAAGCAGAAGTGGTTACAAATAGAAAAAATAAAATATACCATGCTGGCGCAGCTGTTGAGAGAATAGAAAGAGCTATTTCCGAGGAATTAGGCAGTAAAATAGCAGGATCTATATCAAGTGCAGATATCGTATTAAAAATTAGAATAATTGATAATAATGTTATTATATCCCTCGATACGTCAGGAGACGGCCTGTACAAACGGGGTTACAAATTAGCAACGGGAAAAGCTCCAATCAGAGAAAACATAGCGTCTTTAGCATTATATTATTGTGGGTACTCAGGAAATGAACCTGTTATAGATCCTATGTGTGGCTCAGGAACAATTATTATAGAAGCTGCAGAAATATCACGTAATTTAATGCCGGGGAGAAATAGGAAATTTGCCTTTCAAAAATTTAATAGTTATGATGAAAAACAAGTAGAGCATTTTGTGAAAAAATGGCAAAATAAAGCCTCTGCACTTACATTTACCGGCATGGATAGAAACCATAATGTAGTTGAGCATTCTTACCAAAACTCGATACGGGCTGGTATCGATGATATATCCAACTTTAAAACTCAAAGTATAGAAAAACTAACCAGACCAAACGGTCCTGCAGGCTTGGTTATAGTAAATCCTCCATATGGTTCGAGGATAGGTAAAAAAAAGGATCTATTTTCACTGTACAGAAAATTTGGTGAAAAAATGAAAAATGAATTCTCTGGATGGCGAGTTGGAATGATTACCTCTGATAATGCATTAGCACAATCAACTAAATTGCCCTTTGAATCCTCTGAGTTAGCAATTTCAAATGGCGGCTTAAAGATTCGCGTATATAAAACTGGAATACTAGCATAAAATCCACTTGCAATATGTGCATGTGTGTGCATATATACACACATGATTACCAAAAAAATCCAAAATACTGAACTTAATTCTATTTCAAACACAATAATAGAGGTGCTAGATACAGCTTTTTTAAAAGCACTAACTGATCCCACGCGCATACTGATTATTAAGAAATTAGTATCTTTTGGTGTTTGCGATGTAACCACTATTGCAAAAAATTTATCCCAAGACCGCTCTGTCGTTTCCCGGCATCTTCTAAACCTTGAAAAAGCAGGAATAACAATCTCTAAAAAGATTGGACGGCAAGTGTTCCATGACATTAATGGCCCTTATGTAGTCGACAGGTTGGAGCTAATTTTATCAGCACTAAGCCCTATGAGACAGCTTTGCATTCCATTTACAGAAAATTATAAGGATTAATTATGACTACATTCATGGGATTGACAGAAAATGGTAGCGAAGTGATTTATGCTGATAAAAAACGTCATTTATATTGGGTAATTTTGGCATCTCCTGTTATTTCATGGCTATCAATTTATTTGTTTTTTACATTTGATAAGAATCCAATCTTCACACTCATGCCAATGTTATTTTTCTATATTTTCACACCTTTAATGGACTTTTTTATAGGAGAAGATGAGCATAACCCGCCAGAAGAAGTTGTTAATGCTATGATGGCAGATAATTATTACAGGTTCATCGTTCACTCGTTAATAATTGTATCCATTATGCTTTATATCAGTTTTGTTATATTCGTTGGAACTCAACAACTGCCGTGGTGGTCTATTATCGCATTAATCATCGGTATAGGAGCTAATAGTGGCGGAGTAATGGTTATGACACATGAATTAGGTCATAAATCTAATAAACTTGACAGATTTTCCGCAAAAATTGGTAACATGATAATGGGATACGGACACTTTAATATAGAACATAATAAAGGCCACCATACTTGGGTGGCCACACCTGAGGACCCTGCAAGCTCAAGAATGGGAGAAAATTTTTATGCATTTATGCTACGCGAACTTTCTGGAACATTTAAAAGAGGGGTAAACTATGAAATGAAAAGATTAAAGAATTCAGGAAAAGGTTTCTGGTGTTTAGAAAATGATCTTTTACAAGTGTATACAATCACTTTTATCTCATTATTAATTTTTGCCTATATGTTCGGAATTTCAATCTTAATATTTCTCATTCCACACCATTTTGTAGCTTGGTTAGCACTCACGCAAGCAAATTACATAGAGCATTACGGATTAATGAGAAAAAAATTATCAAATGGTAAATACGAACGCTGTCAACCTAAGCATAGCTGGAACACAAATCATACATATTCAAATCTTTTATCATTTCATCTCCAAAGGCACTCAGACCATCATGCTTACCCCATGCGAGCCTATCAAGTACTAAGAGACTATGACGATGTCCCCTCTCTTCCAACTGGTTATGGCGGTTGCTTTGCTTTAGCTTTCGTCCCCCCCCTCTGGTTTGCAATAATGGACAAAAGAGTCATGAAATGGGCAGGTAACGATATCAATAATGTAAATATAAACACCAAGAAAGAAAAACTATTAAGAGAAAAATGGGGCTAAGTTAATGCCTTAAGCATCTGTATTGACTTGATTTTCGCTGTCGTTATCTTCGCTTTCTTCAATTCTTTCAACGCTTACTACTTTTTCTTTTTCTTTAACCTTGATAACCGTCACCCCCCTAGATGTACGGCTAACTATACGAATATTCCTAACCGGGCATCTGATAAGCTGTCCTCCATCAGTAACAATCATAATCTGATTTTCATCTTCAATAGTAAAACTTCTGACTAATTTAGCATTATCGCTATCCTTTCTTGCTAATTCTTGCGCTGTAACACCCTGCCCACCTCGGTTCATACACCGATAATCATAGCTAGAACTTCGCTTACCAAAGCCATCGTCAGCTAAAGTAAGTAAAAACTGTTCATTGGCGCCCAACACACCGATGCGCTCATCAGATAAGCTACTTTCTGATTCAGATTCCCCGGAAATATCGTCATCACCTTCACCTAATGCACGACGCATTGCATTCGCATGTTTCATATAAGAACGAGACTCCTCCGTTAATACATCAACGTGTCGCAAAACAGCCATAGATATGACCTCATCACCATCTGCTAACTTTATCCCCCTTACACCGCTTGAGGTTCTTCCGACAAACCTTCTAACATCTGTAACTCTGCATCTAAGCGACTTACCCATTGCAGTAGTTAAAAGAATATCATCATCTTCAGTACACAACCTCACGTCAACAATACCGTCACCCTCATCCGGCTTCATAGCTATTTTGCCATTTCTGTTAACTCGTGTGAAGTCGGCTAAAGAATTCCTTCGAACACCACCAGACCTTGAAGCAAACATGATATCAAGGTTTTTCCAATCTTCTTCATCTTCTGGAAGTGACATTATTGAATTGATAGTTTCATTTTGGTCTAGTGGTAATAAATTTACCATTGCCTTACCCCTAGTTGCAGCACCTCCCAAGGGTAGCTTCCATACTTTTAATTTATATGACATTCCAGAAGAACTAAAAAACAAAACAGGAGTATGAGTTGTGGCAACGAAGACTGTGGTCACATAATCTTCATCCTTCATGGACATTCCTGAGCGACCCTTACCACCACGTCTTTGCGCCCTATAAGTATCTAGTGGGGTCCTTTTTACATACCCCCCCGATGTTACAGTTACTACCATATCCTCAATCGGGATTAAGTCTTCATCATCAAAGTCTAAACCTCCTGCTGTGAATATTGAGCGGCGTGGAGTAGAAAACTTTTCTTTCACTTCAATAAGCTCCTCGCGGATAATTGATTGGACTCTTTCTCGTGATCTTAAAATATCAAGCAAATCAATAATTTTTATGGAAAGCTTCTTTGCCTCATCTGTTATTTCGTCCATGCCCAAAGCTGTTAACTTTAAAAGTCTTAATTCCAATATTGCTTTGGCTTGTTCTTCCGTTAATTGTATAGTTCCATCGCTTAAAAGCAATGATCGCGGATCTGCAATTAAATCTATAAGTGAACCCATTGATTGAGCATCCCAAGTTTTTGAAAGTAAATTAGAGCGAGCGTCTTTAGGGTTTTTTGATCCTCTAATCATTTTAATGATTTCATCAATATTAGCCACTGCTGTTGCGAGACCAACAAGGATATGAGCTCGGTCCCTTGCTTTGCTTAAATCAAACTTAGAGCGCCTTGCAATTACTTCCTCTCGAAACCCTAAAAAGGCCTCAAGCATAGTCCGTACATTCATTTGCTCTGGCTTGCCGCCATTTAAAGCCAACATGTTGGAACTAAAGTTTTGCTGCATAGCAGAATATTTAAATAATTGGTTTAAAACAACATCAGCGACAGCATCGCGTTTAAGCTCAATAACCACACGCATACCAACCCTATCAGACTCATCGCGAACTGCCGAAATGCCTTCTATTCTTTTTTCATTAACTAGAGTTGCTATCTTTTTAATCATATTTGCTTTATTCACTTGATAAGGCAATTCTGTGACTATTATTGCATATCTGTCCTTACGAATTTCCTCCACATCAGCAACAGCTCTCATAGTCACCGACCCTTTGCCCGTAAGCACACCAGAGCGAGCACCACTCTGCCCCATAATTAGTGCGCCAGTAGGAAAGTCAGGACCAGGTATAATATTCAAAAGATCCTCATCAGATAAATTCTCATTCATCATGATAGCAAGCGTCGCATCTATGACTTCCCCCAAGTTATGAGGAGGAATATTAGTTGCCATACCTACAGCAATTCCCCCTGCTCCATTGACTAAAATATTAGGATAGCGAGATGGTAGTACTACAGGTTCATTTTCAGAAGAATCATAGTTTTCCTGAAAGTTAACAGTATTTTTTTCAATATCAGCCAAAAGTGAAGCAGCTGGCTTATCCATTCTAACCTCAGTATAACGCATAGCTGCTGGAGGGTCCCCATCGATAGAACCAAAATTTCCTTGCCCATCAAGCAAAGGAAGCCTCATAGAAAAGTCCTGGGCCAGTCGTACTAGAGCATCATAAACAGCACTATCCCCATGCGGATGATACTTACCTATTACGTCACCAACGACACGAGCTGATTTTTTATATGCTTTTTCGCGAGTAAAGCCATTTTCATGCATTGAATACAGTATTCTGCGGTGAACTGGTTTTAACCCATCTCTAACATCCGGTATTGCCCTTGAAACAATGACTGACATTGCATAATCAAGATAGGAGCGCTTCATCTCCTCCTCGATTGTTATCGGTGAGACACCATCCGCCAAGCCCATTTGACTATTATCTGAAGGGATTTTAGTTTCATCGTTCACAATATAAAAATCCAATTACTCTTCTAATTTTGATTCGGCATCTATGAGATTATTCATAGCATTATTCATGTAATGCATCAAATGAATGAGAGCTCAATCAAGAGAAGGTCACGGGTTAAAAATTTTAATTATGTTTAGTTATATTGGTAGTGAAAATGGAGTAAAAAATAGTTATTTTACAATAGTTCCATTATTTAAAATGGAATTTCGTCATCTAAATCAAAACTTTCTTTAGGGCTATCCATACGATCAGCGGGTTGTCCATTACCAATATTATTGCTTTGTGCCGTCCTAAAGTTATTTTGACTTACTCCACCCTGATCTCTGCCATCAAGCATTGTTAATGTTCCACCATACCCTTGAAGTACAATTTCAGTTGTATATTTTTCTTGCCCGCTATTATCTGTCCATTTTCTAGTCTGTAGCTTGCCCTCTACATAAAGCTTACTACCTTTCTTCACATAGCGTTCAATAACCCCAACTAGGCCATCATTAAATACCGCAACGCGATGCCACTCAGTTTTTTCTTTTCTCTCGCCACTTTGCTTATCACGCCAATTTTCTGAAGTTGCCAATGAAAAGTTAGCAACTTTTCCTCCATTACCAAATGTACGTATTTCTGGATCATTACCAACATTACCAACTAGAATAACTTTATTTACCGAACCAGCCATAATTTGCCTCTTAAGATTTGTGTATGTTCCCTTAATGTTCTATTAAACTTAGTGTAAGTTTGCAAGGACTCAAAAAAACTTTAACATCTTTTGAAGATTTTACACCTGCGAGTCCATGTTAAGACGTATATTGTCCACAGACTTTTCTGTTGGTTACTGGAGATAAAGCTTTAATGCAAAAGTTCATAGAAGTAAGAGGAGCTAGAGAACACAACCTAAAAGACGTTAACATCGACCTTCCTCGAGATAAGCTTATTGTTATAACTGGCCTATCAGGATCCGGTAAATCCTCATTAGCATTTGACACTATATATGCTGAGGGGCAACGTAGATATGTTGAAAGCCTTTCAGCATATGCTAGGCAATTTCTTGAACTACAGGGTAAACCAGATGTAGACTCAATTGAAGGATTATCGCCAGCAATAAGTATAGAACAAAAAACCACATCCCGTAATCCAAGATCAACAGTAGGGACTGTAACAGAAATCTATGACTACATGAGACTTTTATGGGCAAGGATAGGCGTACCCTACTCGCCTACAACAGGGCTACCTATAACAAGTCAAACCATTAGCCAAATGGTCGATAAAGCCATGGAGATTCCTTTCAACACAAAATCATTGATCCTTGCTCCAATTGTCAGAGGACGCAAAGGGGAATTCAAAAAAGAATTTGAAAAACTACTTAAAAGCGGTTTTCAACGTGCGAAAATTAATGGGGAGTTTTATACATTAGAGAATGCTCCAGAACTTGATAAAAAAATAAAACATGACATTGATATTGTTGTTGACAGAATAGTTATAAAAAAAGGAATAGAAGCGAGGCTTGCTGAAAGCCTAGAAACAGCATTAAGACTAGCTGATGGACTTGCATCCATAGAAGCATCAGAAAAACCTGATGAAAAAATTATTTTTTCTGAAAGATTTTCTTGTCCAGTATCGGGCTTTAGTATACCGGAAATTGAACCGAGGTTGTTTTCCTTTAATAGCCCCCATGGCGCATGCCCTCTTTGCGATGGGCTAGGAAAAGAACTTAAATTTGATACAGATTTAGTCGTTCCAGATAAAAATATTTCTTTAGCTTCAGGGGCTATCTCTGCTTGGCCTAACAAAATTAGTGGTCTTTATATGCAGACCATAAAATCACTAGCAAAATATTATAAATTTTCAGTAGATAAGCCATTCAATAAGTTAACAAATGAAATTCAAGAAATAATATTATTTGGAACGGGTGATAACAAAATAAATTTTATTTATGAAGACAATGGACGCCGTTATGAAACATCAAAAACATTTGAAGGAGTAATTCCCAACCTTCAAAGGCGCTACAGGGAAACTGAGTCGAATTGGATGAGAGATGAACTCGGAAAATACATGTCCAATGCCCAATGCTCTTCTTGCTCGGGAAAAAGATTGAAGCCCGAGGCTTTATCTGTTCGTGTTGCTAACATGGAAATTTCAGAAATAAGCGATATTTCAATTAAAGCAGCTTTAACAAAATTTAGTGATATCCCAAGTTACCTCAATGATAAGGATAAAAAAATCGGTGAGAGAATATTAAAGGAAATAACAGATCGTTTAAAATTTTTAATAGCCGTGGGCTTGGATTACTTAACAATTGGAAGAGGCTCTGGAAGCCTTTCTGGCGGCGAATCCCAAAGGATTCGTTTAGCATCACAAATTGGCTCAGGATTAACTGGAGTACTCTACGTCCTGGATGAACCCTCAATAGGATTGCATCAAAGGGACAACGAAAGATTGCTTGAAACATTAAAAAATTTACGAGACATGGGAAACACAGTCCTAGTTGTTGAACATGACGAGGATGCTATCCTCGAAGCTGATTTTGTAGTAGATATGGGGCCACTAGCTGGAGTTCACGGGGGCTCAATAATTGCGAGTGGGAGTCCCAATGATATAATTGCCTCACCAGAATCATTGACTGGTCAATATCTTAGTGGGGAGAAAAGTATTCCCATCCCATATAAGCGTAGAAGGCCCACAAATAAAAAGATAATAATCAAGGGAGCTACAGGTAATAACCTTAAAAATATTACAGTTGAATTTCCAGTTGGTTTAATGACATGTGTCTCTGGAGTATCAGGTGGTGGAAAATCAACTCTAGCAATTGAAACACTATTTAAAGCTACAGCTAGGCGATTAAATAGGTCAACAATATTGCCAATGCCTCACAAAGAAATAAAGGGCTTAGAATACTTAGACAAAGTGATTGATATAAACCAAAATCCTATTGGTAGGACCCCCCGCTCTAACCCAGCAACTTACACAGGCGCATTTACGCCGATACGTGAGTGGTTCGCAGGGTTACCGGAATCGAAAATTAGAGGATATAAACCTGGAAGATTTTCCTTTAACGTTAAAGGGGGACGTTGCGAAGCATGTCAGGGCGGTGGTGTTGTTAAAATCGAGATGCATTTTTTGCCAGATGTTTATGTTACCTGCGATATATGTAAAGGAGCTAGATATAATAGAGAAACTTTAGAAGTGAAATTTAAAGGCAAATCAATATCTGATGTACTTAATATGACGATAGACGATGCAGCTTCATTTTTCAAAGCCATTCCAAGTATCCGTGATAAAATGATCACATTACAGAGAGTGGGACTAACTTACTTAAAAGTCGGCCAGCAAGCGACAACACTTTCGGGTGGTGAAGCTCAAAGAATAAAACTTGCAAAAGAACTTGCCAAGCGCGCCACGGGCCGAACACTATATATTTTAGATGAGCCAACAACTGGTTTGCATTTTGAAGATATAAATAAATTATTGGGAGTTTTGAATGAATTAGTAGATAATGGAAACACAATGGTGATAATAGAGCACAATTTAGATGTTATAAAAACTGCCGACCACATTATTGATATAGGTCCAGAAGGAGGTGATGGTGGGGGAGAAGTGGTGGCTTCTGGTACACCAGAAATGATTGCAAAAAGTTCAAAAAGCTGGACCGGTAAATATCTTGAGCCTCTATTTAAATGAAGTTAAAATAATAATTAATATAGTATATTAATCCTACACTTAATGTATTTTATTATATCATATATTAAACTAGGCATTTCTAAATGAAAAAGAAAAAAACTATTGAACCAGTTCATATAATCGGTGCGGGCATGGCAGGTTCAGAGGCTGCATGGCAATGTGTAAAAAAAGGCGTTCCAGTCATTTTACATGAAATGCGTCCCGTAAAAATGACTGAAGCACATAAGTCTGATGGATTTGCTGAACTAGTTTGTTCAAATTCATTTAGGTCAGATGATAAAAATGGAAATGCTGTCGGTGTATTACATGAGGAAATGCGAAAAGCAGATAGTATTATTATTGGAATGGCCGATATAAATAAGCTGCCCGCAGGGGGAGCCCTCGCGGTTGACAGGGATAATTTTTCAGAGTCAGTTTCATCAGCACTAAAAAACCACCCCTTAATAGAGGTGAATTACACTGAGCTTAAAAAACTCCCCAACAAAAAATGGAAGAATTCCATTGTCGCTACTGGCCCTTTAACTGCACCAAATTTAGCAAATGACATATTGAACGAAACTGGTGAGGATAGTTTAGCCTTTTTTGATGCAATTGCACCTATAGTTTATAAGGATAGTATTGATTTTTCTAAAGCTTGGATGCAGTCGCGTTATGATAAAAAAGGACCGGGCGGAGACGGTGCAGATTATATAAATTGTCCACTTGATAAAAATCAATATGAGCAGTTTATACAAGATTTAATAAATTCTGATAAAACAAAATTCAAAGACTTCGAAAAAAATACTCCTTATTTCGAAAGTTGCTTACCCATAGAGGTAATGGCAGCGAGAGGTAAAGAGACACTACGTTGGGGACCAATGAAACCTGTCGGACTTACCAATAAGCATAACCCTACCGTTAAAGCACATGCCATAATTCAATTAAGGCAAGATAATTCTCTTGGCACCCTTTACAATATGGTGGGCTTTCAAACAAAAATAAAATATGCAGAACAAGCAGATATTTTCCGAAAAATACCCGGACTGGAAAATGCTGTTTTTGCTAGATTAGGCGGCATTCATAGAAATACATTCATAAATTCTCCTAAATTACTTAATTCTCAACTACAGTTAAAATCGAGGCCAGACCTTAGGTTTGCAGGTCAAATTATGGGTGTTGAGGGTTATGTTGAATCAGCAGCTTTAGGATTAATTGCAGGACGTATGGCTGCGGCTAATGCATGTGGAGATATATGCCCACCTCCTCCAAATACTACAGCAATGGGTTCTTTAGTTGAACATATCACTGGAGGCTTTCTGAGTAATAATAAAAATAAGTTTCAACCTATGAATGTTAATTTTGGCCTATTCCCGCCTATAAATGATATTAAATATAAAGATGAAAATGGTAAGAGCTTGCGAGGAAAAGATAAAACAAAATTTAGAAAAAGACTGCTTTCCGTAAGAGCTCTCAAAGATATGGACCAGTGGTTATCACATCATTAAATTTCTTAAACTAATATATATTTAAGAGTGCTGCTTTTAATAAGCATATTTTTTTTGACAAAGGACTAAATATAAGGGAATCTACTCTAGGTTTATATTTTTCATTTTGTAGTTTTTCTAAAAATTGCGGTATCAAAGCTATATATGCTACTGCAGGAAATATTTTATCTGGAGAGTGCTTTAGATCTTTAAGCGCTGAATAATAAATGTCAGATGCTTCATCGCAAATTTCATTAAAATTTATATTTGAAAGCATAGTTTTATGATAGTATTTATAAGACCTAGCTAAACCAATTAAACCCCAAGCTTCCCCAGCCTTTAAGACGCCTTCGTTAGGATTTATACCCAAAGATTTAGTAGCTATTTTCATTAATACGCCGGACGTATTTCGGCAATAGCTTTTCGCTTCATTTAAGTCAGAAAAACTGGTTGAATTAAGATCACGTTCTCTTCCATCAATTAGTTTATCAATCCAATATCGGGGTATTTCATTTTGTGTAATTATATTAGATAAATATTGTAGTATGTAATGGTCATGTAGCAAACTATTGTTATAGATGCTATCAACTGCATCTCTCCACCACTGATAGCGTATTGAGCCGACTAAGTTGTCACTAGCTATTTCAGGTATTTTAGCAAGCTCATAATGAAATCCGTATATAATATTTAAATTATTACGTAAATTTCTATCTGCAAAAACTGAAGCCCTATATCTGTCTGGGTCAGAAAGCTTTAATTGAGAAAGTAAATTATAAAGTTCCATATTTATAAACTTTTTTTTGAATATCCCCGTATTAATTTGTAGGTCTTCTTGCACAAGTAGACGATACAGTTAAAGTAAATAATTATCATAAGGACCAGAAAATGAGAATTAATAAATATATTACGGGAACTTTAGTGGCACTTTGCGCAGCGGGGCCTGCTATGGGGCATCATGAGAAAACTCTCTCTAGTGCTGCAGCCAATCTATCACTAATGGAGATAGGTTTAGTTTTTTTAGGCCTAGCAACAGTTTGCTTTACAGTCTGTAAATCATACAAAAATAAGGTATAATTTAAAATGTTAAATAATTTAATTTCAAAATTTAATAATTCATTAGATTCTGTTTCAGCTCATTGCGACATACCTTGTGGTATATATGATGCCCGAACCGTTATGTATCACGCTGTTTCAACTTTAAGGCAAATTGATATTTTATTAAGCCTAAAAGACAAAGGCTTAAGCCAAACATCATTCGCCATGCAAGTCAGTAGGAATACTACTGAAAAAGAAAAACAAGCTGAGCTTGTGAAGCATGAAGTTCGCGTAATATGGGGTGATTTTATGAAAGGCGCTCACTTAGAAAAGCATCCCGAAGTTCACGCGCTAGCGCATGATATCATGATAGCTGGGTCTGCATGCAAACAAGACTTACATAGGGAAGATGGTATAAAGCTCGTAGAGTTATGTAACCAATTCTCAGAAGTCTTCTGGGACATGAAAGGTATAAAATCCAAGAGAGCATCCACACCTTACGCCCCAAATATAGAAGTGGTAATACCCGATCTGTAAGCAATATGAAGCTGTTAAAAATTTCAGGAAGCTCAATGAGCCCCACACTGAATGATGGCGAAATTCTGCTATCTAAAAAACCTCACCTCATAAAGGTGGGGTTTATTTACGTGATCAATCATACAGACCTTGGTGTAATAGTAAAAAGACTTAAAGGTCAGAAAAATAATAAATATTTTTTTGAAGGCGATAATTTAAAGTTATCGACACCTACTTCTGTAATTGGCCCTGTTAGCAGAGAAAGAATTATAGGACAGGCGATTTATTCTTTGGGACGCAAGCGTATTCGTAAACTTTAATTACTATTACCTTCTGCATTTCCTGTATTTACACCTCGCTTTAGTTTCAAAAGCAGTAAAAGGGGGGATGCAACAAAAATTGATGAGTATGTTCCCACAAAAACTCCCCAAATCATTGCAAACGAAAATCCTCTAAGTCCAGCCCCACCTAATGTATACAAAGCGAATAAAGCCAATAGTGTAGTAAGTGAAGTTAATATTGTACGAGATAAAGTGTCATTGATCGATAGATTCAAAACATCAGCTAATGGCATTTTTTTAAACTTACGAAGGTTTTCTCTAATTCTATCATAAACGATTACTGTATCATTAAGCGAATACCCAACAATCGTTAATATAGCTGCTATAATTGATAGATTAAATTCTATCTGGGTTAATGAAAATACCCCAATGGTAAGTATAACATCATGAAAAAGAGCAAAAACAGCACCTAATCCAAACTGCCACTCAAAGCGAAACCATATGTAACCCAAAACCATTAAAAGGGCTAAAGCGACAGCTAAAATTCCTTTTTGACGTAGCTCTCCTGAAACAGCAGAGCCAACTGCTTCCTGACTTCTAATATTTTCTGACCCTTTAAATCCATCAATATTTTCGATTAATGCATCTTGAGCCACTTTCATGGCTATCTGCTGTGCCGCTGCACCCGTCTCTTCAGTTTCTTTCTGGAGAGGTATCCCAATTCGAACGTAATTATGATTTAACGTACTTGAAGCATCAGGAGCTATACCTTGTACAGTTGCGCCAGGAAAACCTGCTTGATTAATAACGGTTCTTATTCTTGCTAAGTCTGGATCCCCCCCTGTATCAATTTCAATTACTGTGCCGCCAGTAAAGTCAATTCCGTAATTTAACCCCTTTGAACTAAATAAATAGACCGACATTAATAAAGCAATGACGGATAACACAGCTGCAAAAAACCGCAGGTTAATAAATGGAACTTTAGGTTCCATTGGTAATATTTTTACTAAAGAAATATCTTTCATGGAAACTTCTCTTCCTAAATTGGTAAGCTTTTTGGACGATTACGCCTTAACCATGTAGCTGTTATTAAACGAGCAACAATCACGGCAGTAAAGACTGACATGATTATACCAATAGCTAAAGTAACCGCAAAACCTCTCACGGGGCCAGAACCAACAAAATAAAGAGTCACAGCCGCTATTAAAGTGGTTATGTTTGCATCTAAAATTGGAGCTAGAGACCTACGGTAACCAGTCTCAATGGCATTTACTGGAGGCCGCCCTAAGTGAGCTTCCTCTCTTATTCTTTCAAAAATTAAAACATTAGCATCAACAGCCATACCTATGGTCAATATAATACCCGCAATGCCCGGTAAAGTTAATGTTGAACCTAATAAAGATAGTGCACCAGCAATCAAAACTATATTTGTTGATAAAGCTATATTAGCAATTGTTCCAAACCTAAGGCCATATGACAACCACATAAACAAGCCAACACCTATAAGACCTATTATAGAAGCAATTTTCCCAGCATTTATTGAGTCTTGGCCTAAACCTGGCCCAACGGTTCTTTCCTCAACTATTACTAATTTAGCTGGTAGCGCTCCAGCATTTAAAAGTAACGAAAGTTCGCGGGCGCTTTCTAAAGTAAAGCTTCCTTCGATAAAACCAGATCCACCTGTTATCGCTCCATTTATACGCGGTGCAGTGATGATTACATCATCAAGAACAACTGAAAACCTCTGTCCAATATTTTTCGAAGTCAACTCACCGAAAAGCCGAGCACATCTTATATTAAATGTAAAATTAACTATCGGGTAGTTACCTTCTGGGTGAAGGCCTTCACTGGAAGTTTTTAAACATTCCCCAGTAATTTTAGTTCGTCTTTCTACAATGAGGCCCCCACCCAACTCTTGTGGAAAATAGGCAGCTCCTGGAGGAACCGTTCCTTTTTCCACAGCAAGGCGAAGAGCTGCTTCGTTATTGCTCTCTTTTCTGACCATGTGGAAAGATAAATTAGCCGTTTTATTTATAACACTTTTTATGTCATCTACATTTTTAGCACCAGGTATTTGAAGTAAAATTCTGTCATCACCTTCGGGTGCTATAGTCATCTCCGTGGTACCCTGCGGATCTATTCTTCGCCTGAGAACATTCATTGATTGTGCAATCGTTCTTTTTTGGATATCCGCGACATTCGCATCAGTAATCATTACCCTAAAGTCTTTGTCACCATCCTTCTCAACTAAAGTTGTTTTTTCCTGAGATAGACTTGATGGGTCGATGGGTTTTGATAAAGATTGCAATAAATTATATGCACGTTCAGAATCTTCTTTATTTCTTAATCGAACAAAGATGGAGTCTGAATCAGAATCAACGCGAATTGTTTCGGTCCTAAGTCTGTTAGCTTCCCGAAACTCTTGTCTTATTGTTTCCTTTTCATTTTCTAAGGCTTGGGACATTACACTCGAGAGATCAACCTCCAGAAGCATGTGAGCACCTCCTTGTAAATCGAGTCCTAAATTAATTGTCCTGTTGAACATACCCGGCATATTAGCTCGCGTATTACTAGGTAGAACATTAGGTAATGCAAAAAAGAAACCTAAAACAAGACAACTAAGAATTAAGGATATTTTCCATTTTGAAAAAAACAGCATGGTACTATTAAAAGCCTATTTATTGAGATTAATTATTTCTTCTTTTTTCCTGTATCATTTGCGGGAGCTGGCTTATTTCTGACATCAGCAATCATGGTGCGAACAACTTTTATTTCAGTTCCATTAAAGTCGACATTTAATTCATCATCTGTAACCTTCTTAACCTTGCCTACTAATCCACCATTAGTAACGATCACATCACCTCTTGAAATTTCAGATAACATATTCTTATGAGCCTTCATCCTCTGATTCTGTGGACGAATTAATAAAAAATAAAATATTATACCTATTAAAAGTATGGGTAAAAAATTCTGAATGACACCTGCACCGCCTGGTGAAGCCTGCATAATTACGTTTAACATAGTACCCCCTTAATAAATATCTATATTCTAGTTATTTGGCTTATATAAGACCCTGATAAGCATATGCAATGGCCAACTTAAAGATACATCAAAATTTAATTGTACCCATAGCAATTAAGTTACTATTTGGTTTCAACAATACTACTTGAAAGAATAGATAACTCATAAAGTAAGTATATAGCACTTCCCAAAACAATTTGAGTAATGGGGTCCGGCGGAGTAACAAATGCTGCAAACACAGCTATAAGAAAAACAGCGTACTTTCTCGAACGTTTAAGATCATCAGATGTTACTATGCCCGCACGAGAAAGAAGACTTAATATAACAGGAAGTTGAAAAGAAAAACCAAAAGCAAGAAATAGTGTTGTAGATAGCCTTAAATAATCACTAATTTTAGTTAACAAATCAATTTGATTTTTATCACTTATGGTCTGCTGATTTAATGCAAATTCCATAACAAATGGAAAGACATAAAAAAAAACTAGCGAAGCACCCAGGATAAATAAAAATGGTGATATAACTAGATAGGGCAAAACAGCTTTACGCTCATTTCTATAGAGTCCAGGAGCAATAAAACGATAGAATTGATAAGCTAATATAGGAAATGAAAGAACAATGCCTCCGAATAAAGCAATTTTCAATTTAACAAAGAAGGTCTCCATCGGGTGCGTTGCTATCAGATCAAGTTTGATTCCTTCTGCACCACTAGCTATCAGAGAAAAGTTATACCTATCTATAGCTACATCAAATGGCCAAATTAAAATCTCTATAATTTCTTTTAGAAATGGAGCACACAAAACGCATCCAATTACTATTGCCAGCATGCACTTAATTAGTCGTTGTCTTAATTCAACTAAGTGGTCCATCAATGGTGCTTTGGTATCATCAATTTTACTAGTTAACTTATTTTTTTTCATGGAACAGAATCATCATTTTTTTTAACGCTTGGTGAAATCTCTTCCCTTAATTCTGTTTCCAAACTTAATAACTCCCCCTTAATATCACTATCTAAAAGATTTTCGTAATTACCAATATCCTTTAAGCTACTAATTTCTTTTTGTATTTCTGATATCTCATTGCTAGCATCCATTTCCGCAAAAGCAGACTTGAATTCATTACCTAAAGACTGCAAAGACGAAAAAAATTTACCGATATTTCTCATAAGTACTGGTAAGTCTTTCGGACCCACTACTATTATTGCTAATAAAGCCAATACTAATATTTCCGAAAAGCCAAATTGAGGAGTCACAAGTATCCTATAAATGTTTTACTTATCTTTTTTAGGCGTCACATCCAAAGCTTCTTCTGAGGAGTTAGATTGGTCATCAACCCCATCTTTCAAGCCTTTCTTAAAAGATGTAATGCCTTTTCCAAAATCACCCATAATTGAAGAAATTTTTCCCCTACCACCAAAAACTAATAATGCGATGACAAGTATTATTATTATTTGTAAAGGTCCTATAGCCATATTCTCATCTTTCTTTATTTACCCTCTTTTAGCCCCCCTCTTCATTCCATGCAAGGCCGCATTATTTAACAAATTAAATAATAGACTACATAGTCGTCAAGATTCAGATAAAAAGTCTTCAAAAAATTGATTTTCATCCTCAGAGACTAAATCCTCATCATCTAAATTAACATCATCGGTCATCATAGGCTCTGGAATTTCAAAGTCTTTGGGTAATCTTGGGTCAAGCAATCCAGCCGCGCGTAAATCTTCACGGCCTGGTAGATCAGATATTTCTTCCAAATTAAAATGAGCCAAAAATCCATCCGTAGTACCGTAAGTAACAGGGCGCCCAGGCGTTCGCCTTCTACCCCTTAATCTAACCCATTTTAGCTCCATTAACACATCAACAGTACCCTTAGAAACAGCCACTCCTCTGACCTCTTCAATTTCCGCGCGAGTGACAGGTTGATGGTAAGCAATAATAGCTAGTGTTTCCAATGCAGCTTTTGAAAGCTTTTTTGGCATCTCTTTCAAGTCAACTAGATTAGACTGCAAATCAATTGAAGTTTGGAACCGCCATCCGTCGGCCACACGAACCAAATTTATACCTCTACCCTCATATTCTTTCTGCAATTGGGCCAATAAAGCACTAACATCAACATCGGAGTGCAGACGGTCGCGTAATGTTTGCGTATCAATGGGCTCAACAGCAGCAAACAATAATGCTTCAAGCAACCTTAAATTATTATCCATAGCTACGTTTGGTTCTGAGAATAACCTAGCTTTCAGAATAGAAACAGAGTTGTTTATGCCTTCCGATGCAATCTTAACGCGGTCTTTCTTCATGATTTACTTTCTAAATATTATTGTTTGTTATTTCGTATATAAATCGGACTAAAAGGTTTGTCTTGTCGTATTTGTATGTCACCCTCTTTAGATAGCTCAAGACTTGCTAACAATGTACTGGCTTTAACGGACTCGATTGGAATACCTTTTTCAAGGTCATTAGTTTGAGGTAACAAGCTAGAGAATTCAGTCCATACTTTTAAATTAGAAGAAATAGACATTATAGCTTTTTTTAATCTTTTTCTTGCCCCTGAAAGAGAGAATATCATTGGTTTTTCAATTTTGTGATGCTGCATTACTGATCTTGATCTTGATACCCCATAAGCACTTAACATATCAAAAATTTCAGCCTCCCATAAATGCGTTTTACGCGAACGAAGTCCCTCAGGCATTCCACGTTTAAAAACTTGTTGTCCAACTTGAGGCAAAGCCAACAAACCATTAGCTGCTACCCTCATAGCGTCTAACCTCTCGAGCCTGAAAGCTAAATGAAGTGCCATACTGTCCTCCTCTTCAAGAACCTCACCTTCAGTTTCTTTTGGAATAATCAAGCGGGATTTCAAATACGCGAGCCAAGATGCCATGACTAAATAATCAGCTGCAAGCTCAATTCTTAATTCATCCGCAGTTTTTATGAAATGTATATATTGATCTGCTAATTCTAATATTGAAATGTTTGTAATATCAACTTTTTGCTTGCGCGCTAGATCGAGTAAAAGGTGCAAAGGTCCTTCATACCCATCAATATCAACTAATAGGGCCTGACCATCATCAGCAGCATCATTGGCAGCTTTAAAATCAAAATCCTCTTGAAATACTTCGCTCATGATCTAATCTCTGTTCATTTCAAAATATTTATGGTGGAATGCAGTTAAAGAGTTTAGTTCATTTTTAAACCCTTCTCGGTCAATGCAATCAAAAATATCACTGCAGTATTCTGCAATAGTTGCTCTATTCAGGCTAATACCATCTAAATTTTTGGCTCCTTTTGCTACTTTATTCATAGAATCAAGATTTCCTGAACATTGCAACGCGATGTCACAGCCTGCATTTAAACTCGCTCGCGTTCTACCAATTAAATCTCCGCTCAAAGCTTTCATGTCAAGATCATCACTCATAACAAGACCCTTGTATCCTATCTCTTCTCTAATAAGGGTATCAAAAGACTTCCTAGAAACAGTTAAAGGTGATTTCGAACTGCATTCGTAAACAGCATGAGCTGTCATAGCCATGGGAGCCTCTTTAAGGGCTTTAAAAGGTAAGAAATCTGAATTCCTAAGAGTTTGTAATTTCGTAGGTATTACAGGTAACTCTTTGTGGCTATCAACTCTAGCTCTACCATGGCCAGGTATATGTTTAATAACAGGAACAACACCACCAGACATCAAACCAGACATAACAGCATTTGCTATATCAATAACCTGCGATGGATTTTTTCCATAAGCTCTATCAGATATAATAGGGTCTGCATCCTCAACTGGAATATCCAAAACTGGGGCACAGTTTGCTGTTATTCCGCATTCTCGTAAATCATCGGCTATCATTCTGTAAGCTAAGTAAGCTGACCTTAAAGCCATTGCTTTATCTACTGAGTAAAGGTCATTGTAAAACGAGCCCGAGGGATACACTTGCCAATTAGGACTACTCAAACGTTGAACACGCCCCCCCTCTTGATCAACAAAAATTAAACAATTCCTACCTAGTGTCTCACGTAAATCGGATGTTAACCTATAAAGCTGTTTTTTATTTAACACATTTCTCTTAAAGAGAATAAAAGCCCAAGGGTTAACTTCCTTAAAAAAATATTTTTCTTTTTGAGTGAGATTTAAACCAGATAAACCAAAAATTACGGAAAGTTTATGCACATTATTTCCGTGTCACAAAGCAAGCTTGATTTAGGTCCTTGAGTTTGTCACAAAAAGTTTTTGCCATTTCTTTATTTTTAAAGCCAGCGACCCTAAGGCGATAATATATCCCTTTATTTCCTAAATCAACAGTCTTGATATCGTGATAGAGTTCTGATTTTATTAAATTTTTATATTTGACTTTAACATCCTCCCAAGTAGATTTTGCCGCTTCATTGCTACGAACAGACGCTAATTGTATTACAAAGTCACTTTCAATATTTGGAGCAGTTTTAATATATCCAGGCCCAGATGTCTTTATATTACTAGGAGAGCTCACGGGATTAAATTTTTTAGGTTTACTTATCTCATTTTGAATAATTGTTTCAGAGAAATCTATTGGACTCTCCGTGACTTCTCTGGGAGTAACAGTGACTTCAGGCATGGTATTATCCATTACCGAATAAATAGTTTTGTCTTGGTCTGGGGTTTCGACGCCACCTTGTTCCTCGAGTGTAACTTTAAATGGAGTTTTATCGCCGACTATAGTCGGCGGTTCTGACCTGTCTCTTACACCGCCCTGGTAAACTTTCAAACAAAGAATAAAAACCGCGATTAATAGACTTATTGCTATCAACAACTTCAACAGTCCTATCGGTCCAGTACTTTCTCTAACATCGAAAGAAGACAAAGTATTTTGATTTTTTTTGTTTGTAGAAAACATAAAGTTTCTATCCATGGATGATTAGATCTGAAAACTCAAGATCTAGATTAATCATTGATTCGCAAATTCTAATATATTGAATTTAAACTATTATGCATTCCAAATTTAAATTAAATATAACCAGAAGTAGAATAAAGTTGTTTATGTTCATTTATAGCATAGTTATCTGTCATTCCGGCGATATAATCACATACAACCCTTGCTGTTACCTCTGAATTTGGATCAGAAGTTTTTTTCTGTAACTCAGTTGGCAACAAAGAGGGGTCCGATAAAAAAAGTTCAAATAAGTCTTTAACTATACGACGCGCTTGACCCATAGTCCTATTAACTCGAAAATGCCGGTACATATTTTCATATAAAAACTTTCGCAATGGTGCTTCTTTTTCGCGGAAACTTTCTGAAAAATCACAAATAGAATATCCAAGATGTCTTATTTCATCAGAACTATTTGGTTTCGACTCATTAAGTCTTAAACGAGTTTCGGCTAGTACATCTTTGACCATAAATCCGATCATATCTCTCACAACCTCGTGAATAAGACGGTTTTCAGAAATAAGCGGATATTTCTTTTTCAATTTAGTAAATGTTTCACCAACGATAGGAACCTCAGATATTTCTTTTATGGAAAACAAACCAGCTCTCAAACCATCATCTATATCGTGGTTATTATATGCAATATCATCGGCAATAGCAGCCACTTGTGCTTCCGCACTAGCAAAAGTATGCAAATCAAGACGTTGCCACCCTTTAAGTGAAACTAGTGCCCACGGTAATGTTTTAGTGTCAGATTTATCTTTTATTAAAGGTCCATTATGCTTCGCAATTCCCTCCAATGTCTCCCATGTTAAATTTAAACCATCAAATTCAGCATATCTACCTTCAATGTGTTCAACTATACGCAATGTGTTAGCGTTATGGTCAAAACCACCATAATTCATCATCCCCGAGGATAGAGCATCTTCACCCGAATGACCAAAAGGGGGATGACCTAAATCATGAGCAAGAGCTAAGCACTCAGATAAATCTTCATCAAGGCCAAGAACTCTCGAAATAGACCTTGCTATTTGAGATACTTCTAAACTGTGAGTTAAGCGAGTACGATAGTAATCACCCTCATGAGCAACAAATACTTGGGTTTTGCCTTTCAATCTACGAAAAGCAGAACTATGGATTATTCTATCCTTATCACGCTGGAAAGGACTTCTTTCTGATGTGACTTTTTGTGGAATACGCCTTCCTCTGCAGTTTTCAGGGTCGACAGCATATACAGCGCGCTGACGATAAGCTGAAAATTTACTCATATCTAGGCCTTTAAATTTGTGATTCATTACTTTATATAGTCAATATGTCAGATAACACCACATTAGTTTCATTAACAGAAAATGCTGCAAAACAAATTTCTATAATTATGAAAAAACAAGGTTTTGATAAATTCTTAAGAATATCTGTACACGGTGGTGGGTGCTCTGGCTTTCAATACAAATATGATTTCTCAGATATAGCTGATAAAGACGATTTAATTGTCGAAAAAAATGGAGCTAAAGTTTTGATTGATAGCATAAGTCTGGAATTTTTGTTGGGTGCCACAATAGATTTTACTAATGAGCTAATAGGATCTTCCTTCAAAATAAATAACCCAAATGCAACAGCTGGCTGTGGTTGCGGCACTAGCTTCAGCGTATAATTTAATCACACTACCTTTCAAATAAAAGGGATACAGTAACTGGAACAACAGGTACAATACTATCTAAACCTGCCAATTGCTGTAATTGTTTAAATTCAGTATGCAGGCCATAGTCACCACCATCGACAATTACAGGCTCAATATTTTTAACTAACACCTTGTTCATGCCAAGCCTAAAAATCTCCATCTCAGCTTCAAAACTTCCAGTAAGACCATGAAAAGTAATCTTAAAATTAAAATTCTTTATGATACTTGATCCAACAGATAGGTTCTCATAATCAGATAGGTTAATAAGTGAAGTAACCTTAGCAATTGGATATGTTTCAGTTTTAAATAAGATATTCCGCAAACGCTCATCGCGGATATCATTATTAGTATTTACTGAATTAAGATTTATTAAAAACTCAGCACTCCCATCTAGATTAACTGACCCTTCAAGAATTTCAAAAATATTATTTTCCAGTAAATTATTATTTTTAATAGACACATAATTAATCTTTGATTCATCACCTAATAAGTTCCACGATGAAGGGGGCTTTGATTGACATGATGTCATTGAGAAACTGAAACAACACAAAGCCATAAAACTAATTTTTAAAAATCTTAGTAACATCTAATTTAAACCAATCTACTCTGCATCAATGCAGCTTTTATGAAACCAGAAAATAATGGATGTGGCTCAAAAGGCCGGGATTTTAATTCTGGGTGATACTGAACTCCAACAAACCATGGATGATTAGGTATTTCCACTATCTCAGGTAAAAGCCCATCGGGTGAAATGCCAGAAAATAACATTCCAACAGCCTCTAGTCTTTCTTTATAATCTATGTTTACTTCATACCTATGACGGTGACGCTCAGAAATTTTTAATTTTCCATACTCTCTCTCCACAACCGAACCTTTAGTCAATATTGCAGGATACTGCCCTAATCGCATGGTACCGCCTAAATCAGTTTCTAAGTTGCGATGAATTTTCTCCCCCCCTTTAGACCATTCAGTCATCAAACCTACTATATTTTCTCCTTCCATATCAAATTCTGATGAACTAGCATGCTCAATACCCGCCATATTCCGTGCAGCCTCAATAACTGCCATTTGCATTCCAAAACAAATACCAAAATAAGGTAAGAGCATTGTACGTGCCAAATTTGCTGCTTTTATTTTGCCCTCGGAACCTCTTTGACCAAATCCACCTGGAACAAGAATACCGTGAATAGATTTAAGTAATTCGATATCGTCATTATTTTCAAACTCCTCAGCCTCAAGCCATTTTATTTTAACTTTTACTTTATTTGCTATACCTCCATGAACTAATGCCTCAGTAATGGACTTATAAGCATCCGGTAATACAGTATATTTACCTACAACAGCTATGATTACTTCTCCGTCAGGGCTTTTGAGAGTATCTGATATTTTTTGCCATTTGGAGAGATCCGCAGATGGTGCATTTTTTATATTAAAATGCGAAAGCACTTCACTATCAAGTCCTTCATAATGATATGATAAAGGAACGGTATAGATTGAACTAGCGTCTAAACCCTGAATTACTGAACTCTCTCTGACATTGCAAAATCGACTTATTTTTTTACGGTCACTATCACTAATTTCTCTCTCAGCTCTACAAAGCAATATGTCTGGCTGAATTCCTATTGAACGTAGTTCTTTTACACTATGTTGAGTGGGTTTTGTTTTCATTTCACCAGCTGCTGCGATAAATGGCATCAAAGTTACATGCATATGGCAGCTTTGGTTAATAGGTAGCTCCTGTCTTAGTTGGCGTAAAGCTTCAAAAAATGGTAAACCTTCAATATCACCTACAGTACCGCCAACCTCACATAGCACAAAGTCAACATTGCCAGCGTCAGATGTAATAAACTCTTTTATTTCATTAGTAACATGCGGTATTACCTGTACCGTTGCCCCTAAATACTCCCCTTTTCTTTCCTTGCTAATAATATTTGAGTAGATACGACCGGTAGTAATATTGTCGGATTGAGTGGCTGAAACACCGGTAAACCTCTCATAGTGACCTAAATCAAGATCAGACTCTGCGCCATCATCAGTTACATAAACCTCACCATGCTGGTAAGGACTCATAGTCCCTGGATCCACATTTAAATAGGGATCAAGCTTTCTTAATCTGACTTTATACCCTCTTGATTGCAAAAGAGCACCCAATGCTGCAGAAGCCAAACCCTTTCCCAATGAAGAGACCACACCACCTGTTATGAAAATATATCTTGGAGTATTACTAACCATGAAGCCCGTCCAATCAAAACTTAAGGGCTTATTCAAACGTTCGGTCGTTTAATTAAGCCTCTTTAGCAACCAACAATGATGTATCTTCTGTGGTAGTCTAAGGTACAGAATTTTCGTCATCCAACGGGATTGTTGTATCCACTGAATCTACCGTCTCAGTCAAGGGGGCAACCGCATTTGTGTCGTCAATAAGTGAAGTATTTTGATTTTCCATGTTGAAAACTATCGAAAGAGCTAAACAATTGATAATAAATGCAGCACCCAAAATCCATGTTAAGCGTGAAATTGAATTCGTTGCCGACCTTCCGGACATCAAGCCGCCTCCGCCTCCGCCACCTATTCCTAACGCACCGCCTTCAGACCGTTGAATTAGTATAAGTCCAGTTAATATCAGGCTGATAATTAATTGTATTATTAGCAACACAGTTGACATATTAATCTCTTATATTTTGCTCTATTTAAATTATATTTAGGTATACTTAAAAAGTCTTTTAGAGCACAAAGAATTTTTATCAAGAAGTGAATGAAAGATGCTGACCTCCATCTATTGGTATCATATGACCAGTAACGGACGATTCAGAAAGAAGATACAGAATACCCTTTAATAATTCATCTGGTGGAGATCCATTCTTCAATAGAGTTGAATTAATCTCACTATTAAAATCCTCATCAGTTTGAATATAATTCTTAATTGTTGGTCCTGGTCCAATCGCATTTACACGAATGTTAGGAGCCAAACTCTGAGCCATAGTTTTTGTGGCCCAAAATAAAGCAGATTTTGAAATAGAATATGTAAAAAAGCTTGGGTCTGAATTTAAAACGCGTTGATCAATAATATTTATAATTTGCCCCTTAATGTTACACGGTAATTGTTCAGCGAACTTCTGACTTAGTATTATAGGAGCTCGTAAATTTATATCCATATGGTAATCAAAAGAACTATTTGTAAAGCTCTCAAAACTATCCTCTTCAAAAGTTGAAGCATTGTTTATAAGTGCTGTTAATCTCACACCTAGATTTTCCGAGGCTTTTTTAATTAGTACATCTAAATCATCGGGAACAAACAGATCTGCCTTTACTAATGCAACTTTTCCACCCTTTGCTCTGATTTCCTCAAACAGAAGCTCAGCACTTTCGCTGCTTTTATTATAGTGAATCGCAACAGCCCAGCCATGCTTAGATAAACTCTTAGCTAAAAAAGCACCTATTCTTGTTCCAGATCCCGTTATCAAAATAGCTTTGGTCATTGCTTTTTAACTCTAGCTTTTTCACCACAGGACTCTCGCCTAACTTCAACACAAATTAATCCATCAAGTAAAATATCTAGTTTCAAGAATATCCATTTAGCTATTTGCTCGAGAGCAGGTTTTTCAAGACCGTCAATTTCGTTTAATAGTGAATGATCTAAAACGTTGATCACGCTTGAGATTATTTTTTCAATTTTCCAAAAATCTTTAACCCAGCCCTTGTTCTCTTGTGCCCCCCCAGATAGAGTTACCGTGCCAGAAAAGCTATGACCATGAATTTTCTTGAACAGGTCATTAGCATCTGAGTGACCGAAATAATGGGCAGCTTCAAACTGAAAATCTTTTTCTATTTCGAATATAAGTTCAGACATTATATTTTATTACATCACACTATTAATAATCACCAGTAAATATACAGCATAGCTGGATAAAAAGAATATCCCAGTTTTTCTACCAATAGGCTTTCTTCTCAAGACTAAAAATACCAGTGCAATAGCGGTTAATAACAATATCCAAATATCAAAACTAACTATTGAGACACTTACATCAATAGGGCCAGTCAAACCTGATATACCTAGTACTGCCAGCAAATTAAAAATGTTTGAACCAATAACTCCCCCAAGTGCTACTTGTGGCTGCCCACGATAAGAAGCAATTATAACAGTCGTAATTTCAGGAAGAGAAGTTCCAATTGCAACAATCGTTAAACCTATTACTGTTTCAGATATATTAAAAGCTGTAGCGATTAGTACAGCATTTCTGACGATAATATGACCACCAAGTAATAGCCCCACTATGCCGATTAACAAAACAATAATCAAACTAGCCTTTGAACTTTTAGTATGACTATCGCTAGCTTCGTTTATTAACTCATATAGAATAGGGTCTTCCGAGCCTGCAGATGATAATCTATACATCCACAAAAGGTATATTATTATACACATGCAGAATATGAAGCTTTGCCAAAATAATAAGGGATTATTAATAAATACCATAACTATCAATAAAATTGATGCACACAATGCAATTGAAGCATTACGAGCCACTCCAATTGTATTTGTTGGTATTGCCATTATGGTAGCTGGAATACCCAAGGCGAGAAGAATATTGGCAATATTTGAACCGATAACATTTGCAGAAGCTAGCTCCCCTACTCCTGTTGTCACAGATCTTACCCCAACAATCAGTTCTGGAGATGAGGTGCCAAAAGCAACTATTGTCAAACCAATGATTAATCCAGAGACACCAAGACTTTTCGCAAGAGACGCCGCACTCTCCACCATCTTATTTCCGGAATATACTAGTACAAATAGTCCAAGAAATAGCATTAAGAATGAAATTAGCATATCCAAATTCTAATCAAATCTTTTAAATTCCAGTATATTCAAACCACCAAATATCAATGCAATCAACCCGAAGCAAAATAAGGCAGGGTCAATAGAAATTCCGAATACTGATATACCAGATTGTATAATAGCTAACATAAATAATCCTTTGTTTAATGATACAAAACGCAGCCTCTATAATGTATATAAAATAAAAGGCTATCAATAAACATTATATTAATAAGTTTTTTAACTCGCTAGTAAGCACTTACCGTATTTTGACTTATTTATGTCATTTGCAAATTTACTATTATGCCAGATAGCACGACCCGATACTATTGTTGCAGTAACAACGCCATCGGAACGATTAACGAGTTGTTCATGGTCAAAATCTTCTCGATATATCCTCTGGACATTATTTTCACCATCATAAACATCGAGTTTTTCAGGATTCACAATAGATATGTCAGCCCTCTCCCCAACCTTTATCTGCCCACCTTCAATACCAAAAATATTTGCTGCATCACGTGTCAACCTCTTCACCATGTAGCTAACATCTAAAATTCCGCCCTCTTGAGCGATATTTAATGACCGTAAATTACAGTCATAAAATGCCATATTAGTTAAGTGAGCCCCTGAATCATTGAAACCTGGAAGCAATAAAGGGTCCATCAGTAGTTTTCTAGTTTGGTATGGATCTCTATTAGCACTAGTAGTATTCCAGACTAAATCAGTATCAAAGACCTTGAGCATAGCCAAAACAAAATCAGGCTCATCTTTGATAGACTCAAAGCCAATGGGGACATTACCTGTCTTTATGTCGTCATAAACTTCTTGAAAGCTTAATCCAACCCAGCGACTTATGGGACACCTATCAATAAACATATCGCCAAGGTTGCGGTTAAAAGCATAATCCTCTCTATTAACTAATCGTTTCAACCTCGCTAAATTTAAACCAGCTTTTCCTTTCATCCACATTTTTTTAAATCGTTTTCGGAAATCCTCATTTTCCAAAATTAAAACTCTAGCCTGCCTATCATCCAAATCTGTTTCAATTAATTCTCTCATTTCGTCTATTTCTTCTGATAAAGGATTAAACAAACCATCAGACCAAATTTTAAAAGGGGCACCTAAAGCTTGCATATAAAACTTCCCTCCAATCAACTTAGAGTTTAGAACACGAGCCAAGGTTCTTGCTAGTTTAATAATAGAACCATTACTTTTTATATCCAACGCCGCTACCACCGTTGTTTTCAAGGGTTTTTTGTATAAACGTCCACTTGTTAACAAAAATGTTCTCACCACTTTAAAAGGATTGTCTTTAGGGGGGGTAGCCTGCCATACGCGATCATACTCTCGAACTATGGAGGTTAAAGATTTTAGCTCAGAAAATGGTGCAAACTGAGTAGGAATTTGTTTTTTCCTATTCGGGTCATTAGCTAAAAAATGGAAAGGTAGAGAATCAGTTGAAAAACCGACATAACCCTCATCTAACCCTTGCTTAAGAAGCAACTTCATTTTGTCTAGCTCTTTTAAGGTTGGATTGCGACTAACGCTATCCTTAAGTCCCATAACTTCAATCCTAAGCATTGAATGAGGTATCATCGGAACAACATTAGGTCCTAATTTTAATTTATTTAAATGTTGAATATACTCAGATGATGAATTCCAATAAACTTTATCAGCAACTTTTTTGAGGACATGTTTTGGTATATTTTCTACTCTAGCAAAACATGATACAATGGGGTCTTCGTTACTTTTTCTTTGTGAGCCAAATGCTAACCCAAGCGAACAATTAGACATAACAACTGTTGTTGTACCATGTCTGATCGACTCTTTTAATCCGGGTGACACTTCAATTTCTAAATCATAATGAGTATGAATATCGAGTAAGCCGGGCATTACCCATTCGTTGCTTGCATCAATAGTATCTACACTCTTTGCTACTTTTAAATTTTTACCTACAGCAACTACCAAACCTTTAGATATCGCTATGTCATTAATAACAGGATATTCCCCGCTACCATCAAACATAAGTCCATTTTTTATATACAAATCACAATCAATAAGCATAATATCTCCTGTCCATGTTTATAATGGTCTTATAAAAATGAACGTCAAGGCGATACAGAAAAATTTATTCGAGCTTCAAGTATGATCACAATACAAGACTGGAAAGAATCAGGAAATCTAATCTCAATCAATGATTACAACATCTTTGTTTGTGATACGGAAGTCGAAGACAAAGAAACTATAATTTTAATACATGGATTTCCAACATCCAGTTGGGATTGGAAAGATATATGGGCTTTGCTTGAAAAGGACTACAGATTAATAGCAGTTGATATGCTTGGATTCGGATTTTCAGACAAACCAAATCCCCATAAATACTCAATCTCAGAGCAAGCAGATATAATTGAAAAAATAATAAGTGATAAAAAACTAATTAATTATCACATATTAGCTCACGATTATGGAGATACTGTAACACAAGAAATACTTTCACGTAAAAATAGAAAAACAAGCGCAAGGTGTGAATCGGTTTGCTTCTTGAACGGAGGATTATTTCCTGAGACCCATAAAGCATTATTAATTCAGAAAATTCTATTGAGTAAAATAGGATGGCTTGTAAATAAACTAGCCACTCAGAAACAATTTAACAATTCTATGATCAGAGTATTTGGACCAAAAAGTAAACCCTCAAAATCAGAATTAGATAGCTTTTGGTTTTTGATAAACCACAATAAAGGACGGCATATTTTTCATAACTTAATTAGCTATATGTCAGATAGAAAAGAAAATAGAGAGAGATGGATACTTGCACTTAAAAAATCAAAAATTCCAATTGCTTTAATTAACGGTTCTATAGACCCTGTTTCAGGTTCTCATATGATAGAAAGGTATAAACAGCTGATTGGAGATATAGCTTGGCTCAAAGAGTTGAAAAATATAGGCCATTACCCTCAGCTTGAAGCTCCCGAAGAAGTCAGCGATTATTACAAGTTTTTTCTAAATAATATTGGCCAATAATTGTTATTTCTTTGATAAAGACTTTAACTTTTTCAATTCTTTAGTTAGTTTTTTGATCTCTTCATTAGACTGGAAAAGCTGTGTTTTAAGTATCTCAAACTCTTCCCTTCCAACTAAGTCTAATTCAGCTATTAAGCTTTCAGCTTTAGACCTTCCCAAGGACTTAACCTCATCTTCCAGGCCCTTAACTGCTCCAAAAGCATTTGTGACGAGGTTTGAGAAACCATTAATTGGGTTGGGCTTATTTTTCATTATATACTCTTTATTAGACATTTAAATGTACTATGTTAGCTTATACCTATATATGTTGATTTTCTAGTTTTTTTTCTATGGATAAAGTAATTATAAAATGTTTGATTTTATTATAAATATAATTAGCGCAACAAACTTTCCAAAATGGCTCAGTAGTGAAATATTCAATATAGGCCCTTTGTCGATTAAATGGTACGGAGTATCATATATAATTGCGATATATAGTGGTTACTACTATTCTATTTCTGTTATTCAAAATCCCCACTTCTGGATTAATAATAAAACCAGTATCGATAAAGATAAAATTCCCAATAAAGTTATTTTGCAAGACCTTATGTTTTATTCGCTTTTAGGAATAATCATTGGAGGAAGAGTTGGATATATTGCACTATATGATACATCAACTATTTGGACGTCACCATTAGATATATTTAAAGTGTGGCAAGGGGGCATGAGTTTTCATGGGGGATTTATTGGGGTTTGCCTCGCAGTTTATTATTCGAAGTTAAAAAACAAATGCAATCTATGGCGTCTGAGCGATCTTATAGCGATTGGCGCTCCATTAGGATTATTTGCAGTTAGAATTTTAGGTAATTTTCTCAATCAAGAGCTCTATGGACGAGTAACTGACATGCCTTGGGCTATGATATTTTCTACTGACCCAAATTTACTTCCAAGACACCCAAGCCAATTATATGAAGCTTTTTTAGAAGGTTTAGTTATTTTCATATTCTTGAGGTATATGATGTTTAAGTTTAAAGCCTTGATGATACCAGGTCTATGTACTGGGTTTTTCATTTTTTTATATGGCTGTTTCAGATTCTCAGTGGAATTCTTCAGAGAACCAGACAATATAAATCAGTTTGGTATCCTTACTAGGGGTATGACCTACTCGATACCAATGATTATAATTGGCGCATTAATTATCTTTAAAGTAACCTCCAGACAGTCATAAAATGCTCAATAATTTTACAGAGCAAATCCATAAAAAGATACGAGAAACCGGACCAATAACGATAGCCGAGTTCATGACGATATGTTTATTAGACCCAACTAATGGGTATTACCCAACTCGTGATCCATTTGGTAAAGATGGGGACTTCATAACTTCACCAGAAATAAGTCAAATGTTTGGAGAATTAATAGGCCTATGGTGCATGCAAACTTGGCATGACATGGGGCAGCCAAAAAAAATTAACTTAATTGAGTATGGCCCTGGTCGTGGCATAATGATGCAAGACATAGTTAGAGTTGCAAAACTTGATAAATATTTTCTAGAGTCGATAAACATTACATTTATAGAGGCGTCTCCGGTATTGGAAGCCATTCAGGCTGAAACATTATCAAAAGCCCCCTGCCCTGTTAATTGGGCATCAAACTTAGAAGAAATACCACAGATGCCTACTATTATATTAGGTAATGAGTTTTTGGATTGCCTGCCGATAAGACAATTTATACAAACAGACGAAAACTTGGGTTTAAAAGGATGGAGAGAAAGATTAGTAACTGTAAAAAATAATAAATTGGGGTTTGGAATATCACCTATTGAATTACCCGAGTGGCAAAAAAAAATATTACCAACTTCTCATTACAAGGCAATTCAAAATGACCTATTAGAATTTTGTCCTGCTTTTTCTCAAATAATAGATGAATTAAAAAAAAGATCATTAAAAAGCGATACTAGAGCTTTGTTTATAGATTATGGTCCAGCAACTACAGATTTTGGAGATACGTTACAATCATTACAAGAACATAGAAAAGTAAATGTTTTCTCTGATTTAGGAAACGCCGATTTAACTGCTAGAGTTAACTTTGAACATTTAGCTAACCTCTCAATAAACAATAATTTGTCCGTGACTTCAGTAATAACTCAGGGTGAATTTTTATGTAACATGGGCATTAAAGTTCGCGCAAAAAACCTTATGAAGGCAAAACCAGAATCAAGGAGTAATATTCAACGTCAGCTCAATAAACTAATATCACGTGATGAAATGGGTGCGTTATTCAAAGTAATATGCTTTCAATCAGAAGGGCTTGGGTTACCTTTAGGTTTTGAAAGTTTAAAATGATAGCACCATTCAAAACTCATGAACTACTTGATCATGTAAATATATCCCATGGTTTTTTTGGTCGAGTTGGTGGTGTATCCAAAAATCATTACGAAAGCTTAAATACAGGATTGGGATCCAATGATGAAAATTCAAACGTTATAAAAAATAGGCAGATAGTTTCGTCTAGTTTAAG
>JAQXEH010000004.1 GCA_029250925.1 Hellea sp. | reverse complement strand
CGCCTCTCAACAAACTTTTTATTTCTCTCATATATAAAATCTTGTGAGCCATTTAAAGCAGCTACACCAGCCCACTGAGATATAGAGCAGGCATTTGATGTAGATTGACTCATGACCTTCGCCATTGCTTTAATCAACCACTCTGGACCTCCGGCATAACCGATTCGCCAACCCGTCATGGCATATGCTTTAGACAATCCATTCATAGTAAGCGTTCGCTCGTAAAGAGCAGGTTCGACTTGGGCAATAGTATGAAATTTAAAGTTATTGTAAATTAAGTGTTCATATATATCATCAGTTAAAATCATTATTTGGGGGTACCTGATTAACACATCTGCCAAACATTTAAGCTCACTAGAAGTATATGCGGCACCAGTTGGATTTGAAGGGGAATTTAATATCAACCATTTAGTTTTAGAAGTTATATGTTCTTCCAGTTTCTCTGGAGTTAATTTAAAATTATCACTAATGTCACAGGTAACGACTCTTGGCTTCCCACCACACATTTTAACCATCTCAGGGTAAGAAACCCAACACGGGGCAGGAATGATTACCTCATCTCCATCATTCAATGTTGCCATAAATGCATTATAAATTACTGGTTTTCCACCAGGTGAAACATTAATCTGGGATGATGAATATACTAAATTATTATCTCGCTTATATTTATTTATTATCGCTTCTTTTAACTCAGGTATTCCATCAACATTCGTATAGTTTGTTTTACCATCTTTGATTGCTTTAACTCCGGCATCCTTAATATGGTCTGGCGTATCAAAGTCAGACTCACCAGCCCCTAAACCGATCACATCAATGCCTGCTGCCAACATATTTCTTGCAGATTGCGTAACAGCCATAGTTGCGGATGGAGCTACGCGAGATAGTTTTTCAGAAACATTAAAAGACATAAATTACTCTTACTTAAATTTTTAGGCCAGTTCGGGAAAAGAATTTGACAACATTCCACCATATCGCAAAGGCTCAGCCCTGATAGCCAGACCAGTTTTATTATCGGTTTCAACATAAATTCCGCATAAAGTTCCATCACCTGTGGCAGGAGTAAAGCGACCGCCTCTCATTCTAGTTGTAAATCGTCTTAAAGGTTCCTCTTTATTCATACCTATTACTGAATTGTAATCTCCGCACATTCCAGCATCAGTTTGGTATGCTGTTCCAGAAACAAATATCCGTGTATCCGCTGTTGGTACATGCTGATGTGTCCCGACAACCAAACTAGCTCTTCCATCACAAAAATGTCCCATTGCTTGTTTTTCGGAGGTTGCCTCAGCATGAATATCCACAATTATTGCATCCGCCGCCACTCCCAAAGGGGCGGTATTCAATTCTCTCTCTACAGCTTGAAAAGGGTCGTCTAGTGCGTCCATAAAAACCCTGCCCAAAACATTAATTACCAGTAATTGATACCCATTAACATTATACATGCCAGAGCCTCTACCTGTTGCAGTGTTTGGAGGGTAATTACATGGGCGAAGTAAACGATCTTCATTTTCAATAACAGAAATGCCTTGAGGGTTGTCAAAACTATGATTACCAAGAGTCAAAACATCAGCCCCTGCATCATAAAGTTCATCAGCAGTCGATCTCGTGATGCCAAAACCACCAGCAGCATTTTCAGCATTTATAACAACTGCATCCAACTTTAAATCTGCTCGGATACGCGGAAGGTGACGTTTCACAGCCTCGCGGCCTGACTTACCAACTACATCTCCAAAAAAAGCTAATCGCATCAAAACGCCTTAAAGTATTTATCTGTTAATACACCATCAAGCTTTTGATCAAACTCGTCAGTCGGTAAAAAATCAACTTCTTGACTAGCAAATGCGATACCGCAAGCAAAAATATCATTATTTAACCTTAAACTAGCTAATGTACGGTCATAATACCCCCCGCCATAACCTAAACGACAGCCTTCTTTGGTGAATGCTAAAAGGGGTAAAAGTATTAGATTTGGAACAACTTGGGCCTTTTCAGAAAAAGGTTCTCGAGTACCATAAAGCCCTTCCTTTAGGTTATCTGATGGCAACCAATTTCGAAACAGTAATGGTTTACCTTTCTCAGGCGTACAGGGCAGAGAAACTTTGTGTCCCTGAGAAAAACAGCATTTAAGTAGAGGAATAATGTCTAATTCACCTGGTAAAGGCCAATAACCTGCAATTATCTTATCATTGAAAACACTCTCGGGTATGTTTTCTATAATTTGAAATGCAGATAAATTATTATTTTCTTTAGCTCTAATTGTTTTGGCTTTTCGTCTGGCCTGTTTCTTTTGCATACTAATCATATTAAATTATTTCCATGCAATTTTCTAAACTTATTGTGACGGTCCCACTGAGTCCGTGGAGGCTGAAAGAATCCTCGTGAACCTAGAGTTCAAGTGGGTGCCGGAAATAAACAGACCACGGCCTGAACAGCGCCAGCTCCCTAGGAGTATATTAAGGTCCGGTGGATTAGTGCTTCTCACAAAACCCGCAGAAACCGTCAAAGTGTCTTTGGCGAACTATTAGTATTAAGGCAAGGAAAAGAGTAAAAAATTATTATTTAGTTTCTAATGTAGCTGCTAGTTTCTCAATTTTCTTAGCTGCATCAAGTAAATTTTTTATAGCTTTATTTTCTGCGTTTGCAGCTGATTTATTTGCTGAGGCTGCTTCTTTACGAAGATTTCCTATGCGCTTATCAACTTCTTTGTCTAAGGATTTATTCATCTCTTCTAATTCATCAAGCATTGTAAGCCCTGCCATAACAAAAAGTCGTAAATCACCTATTTGACCGAATTGGGTAGCCATATTTTTAACACGTTCATCTAGCTTTTGTCCTAGACGCATAAGTCGATCCTGCTCCCCCTCATTGCAACCCAGGGCATATTTTCGACCATTTATATCGACACTTATTTTTGCCATGCCCTAATCCTCTCCTAGTGCCATTCGGACTTGCCTTATAACTCGGTCCAACTCCTGAGTTGTTTCTTCGGCCAATGCACCAAACTCTTTTTCACGAGCTAAAAAATCTTTCTCTTTTGCATAACTTGCATCAAGCTTAGCAGCAAGTGCCGCCCGGTCTGCACTCATGGAGTCTGATTCTTTTTTTATTGCCTCTAAACGACTCACTTTATTCAATAACGAGTCAATAGAACCCCCAAGTTTACCAAGTGCTGACTGTAATCTGTCAGCAGCTTCTTTTATGTCAGCGCTGTCATTCATGTGATACCCCGAATCTTAGTTTATTTTGATAGAATGAAGCAATTATAGGCTAACAACAAGGGATAATCTGTTGACAGTAATGAGTAGCTACCCCATTCCTGAGATGCTTTATATGTAGTAAAATTTTTCTTGGTAAGGGTTACAAGTTAATGACTATCCGCATTGGTATTAACGGCTTTGGCCGAATTGGTAGACTCGTTGCAAGAGCTTTAGCTGAATACAACATAGATGACGTTCAGTTGGTAGCGATAAATTCTCCTGGGGACATATCAACATCAGCACATCTTTTACGTTATGACTCGGTGCATGGTCGCTTCAAAACCGAAGTCATTGAAGGTGATAACTTCATTGATTATGGTCGCGGAAAAATACGGATGACTCATGAGCGTGACCCATCAAATATTGCATGGGGTGATTTAAATATTGACGTGGTCATGGAGTGCACAGGAATTTTTCGGTCTAAAAAAGATGTTCAGTCACATTTCGAAGCTGGGGCAAAAAAAGTGCTCATCTCCGCTCCTGGGAAAGATGTAGACAAAACTATTGTTTATGGAGTTAACCATAATGATCTTACCGACGAAGATAAAGTAGTGTCTTGTGCTTCTTGCACAACGAATTGCCTCGCGCCGATTGCCAAAGTAATAATAGACAGTATTGGAATTAAACGTGGGTTTATGACTACAGTCCATAGCTATACTCAAGACCAACGTATCTTGGATAACTCTCATACAGATTTATACAGGGCGCGTGCTGCAGGCCTGAACATGATTCCCACCAGCACAGGTGCCGCAAAAGCAGTTGGTTTGGTTATACCTGAACTCATTGGTAAACTTTCAGGTTCGGCAGTTCGAGTGCCTACAGCTAATGTGTCAATGCTCGATCTAGCATTTCAACCTGAAATGAAAACAAGTGCAGAAGAATTAAATGCAATTATGAAAAACGCTGCTGATACAAATATGAAAGGGGTCATTTGCTACACAAGGAATGCTCTTGTAAGTTCAGACCTCAATCATGACCCCAACAGTGCTACTTTTGCTGCGCCGTTGACTAAAGTTTTAGACGGGCACTTAGTAAAAATTGTAGCGTGGTATGATAATGAATGGGGCTTTGCTAATCGAATGATTGATGTCTCTCGAGTGATGAGCAATCAAAAGAAAATATAATGTAAATGGATTTTAATCGATTAAAAGATGCTCAGCTCGATGGGAAAACTGCAATCGTTCGAGTAGATTTTAATCTACCGAAAAATGATGATGGGTCTATATTGGATGATACAAGGTTAAAAGCAGCAATTCCCACAATTAATTTTTTAAGAAAAGCTAACGCAAAAATAATTTTAATTTCACATTTTGGTAGACCCAATAAAAAAAACGATCCGAAACTATCTTTAAGTTTTGTCATTCCTGCGCTAAATAGAGCTTTGGGTACTAAAGTATCCTTTAATGATAGTTTAGAATTTAAGGATACCCATAAAATAAAACCTGGCGAAATCATGCTTCTTGAGAATATGAGGTTTCATGAAGGCGAAACAAGCGGCAATATAGAATTAGCTAAAAAGCTAGCTAAATTGGGGGATATTTTTATTCAAGACGCGTTCTCGACTGCACATCGAGAACATTCTTCATCATCAGTCATTGGAAAAATCTTAACGTCCTACCCAGGTTTAGCCATGGAAAGAGAAATTCAACATATAAGCCATGCACTTGATACACCAAAATCGCCTGTAATGGGTGTTGTAGGCGGTGCAAAAGTTTCAACAAAAATAGAACTTCTCGGTAATCTAGTAAAAAAATTGGATATACTAGTTATTGGCGGCGGCATGGCAAATACATTTCTTAGCGCCTTAGGAAACGGAGTTGGATCTTCATTGTATGAGCCTAGTTTTGAAAAAACTGCATTAGAGATACTAAAAAAAGCGAAACAAGAAAATTGTAAGGTTATATTACCCTCCGACGTAATAGTAGCAAAGCATTTTCAAGCTAACGCTGAGTTTCGCCAATGCAGCCCGAATGAAGTCTTAAATGATGAAATGATACTTGATTGCGGTGCTAACTCTATCAATGATATAAAGTTAGCCCTCGATAAGGCGAAAACAGTTATATGGAATGGACCATTGGGAGCTTTTGAAATTAATCCATTCGATAAAGCAACATCTGAAACAGCAGTCTACGCCTCACAGTTAACAAAATCCGGACAGATTGTTTCTGTTGCAGGCGGCGGCGACACAGTAGCAGCTTTAAAACATGCATCAGCAGCTGATGACTTTACATTTATTAGTACAGCTGGAGGTGCTTTTTTGGAATGGCTGGAAGGTAAAAATCTTCCAGGCATCGAGATTTTAAGAAAAAGGCCATAATATGGATATTCAAGCACTAAACAATACAGCATTAAAAATGGTCGAACCAGGAACAGGTATTCTTGCAGCTGATGAGTCCACAGGAACAATTGGTAAAAGATTTGAAAGTATTAAAACTGAAAGCACTTATGAAACCCGTCGCGACTGGCGAGAAATGTTATTTCGAACCTCCGAGGCAATGAAGAATCATATATCTGGAGTTATATTATATGATGAAACCATCCGCCAAAATGCTGCGGACGGCACACCTTTAGTTGAACTGATAAAATCTACTGATACGTTACCAGGTATAAAGGTTGATATGGGAACAACTCAGCTAGCAGGTAGACCTCAAGAAACCATAACTCAAGGACTTGATGGCCTTCGTGAACGTCTTAAAGAATATTATGATTTGGGCGCGCGATTTGCAAAGTGGAGAGCTGTAGTTGAGATTTCTCACCCGGATCAATATGTCGGAACTACTCCAACTATCGGAGGTATCAAAGCTAACACGCATGCGCTTGGTCGTTATGCCGCCCTATGCCAAGAAGCCGGTATAGTTCCAATAGTTGAACCCGAAGTTCTCATGGGAGGTTATCATAACATTGACCGGTGTCAGGAAGTCACAGAGATAACATTAAATTCACTTTTTACGGAATTATATGAACAAGGAGTAAAATTAGAAGGTACAATACTTAAGCCCAATATGATTGTTGCAGGAAAGAAATGTGCTCATCAACCTAGCAGGGAAGAGATAGCCGAGCGAACGCTTAAAGTTTTAAAAAATACAGTGCCCGCCGCTGTTCCAGGAATAGCTTTTCTATCCGGTGGCCAAAAGAATGAAGAGGCGACAAGAAACCTTGACATGATGAATAAAATAGGGGGTTTTCCCTGGAAACTTACATATTCATATGGACGTGCTTTGCAGCAGTCAGCTTTATTTGCATGGAAGGGTCAAGAAAGTAATTATAAACTCGCTCAAGAAGCCTTTTCCCATAGAGCAAAAATGAATAGCCTCGCTAGCACCGGAGAGTGGAGCCAGCATTTAGATGAATTATAATTAAATGATAGATTTGTGTTTTTCATGAACAAATTAATCTAAACCCAAAGCAACCCCTTCGCGTCTTGGGTCAGCTCCGCCAATCAATGTTCCATCTTCAGTTCTGTATATAATATGTATTCCGCTAAACTCACCTTTTGAACGGCGGACTTTATGTCCTCTACTTTCGAGGCCTTTTATCAATGACTCTGGAAGACCAAATTCTTCAGCGGGTGAACCTCGATCAATTTCACCTGAGATTTCATCTTTTAAACCTTTAGCTTCTACCGCTACGCGCCCGTTGCGCGCGATTACATTAGGTAGTTCAATAGCATCTTGGGGAGATAAGCCCCAATCAAGTATTCCAACTATAGTTTTGGCCGTGTAAGCTATGATTGAACTCCCCCCGGGCGAACCAGATGTAAACAAAAATTCACCTTCGGGATTAAAAACAATTACTGGTGCCATCGATGACCTAGGACGTTTGTTTGGCCCAACCGCATTAGCTACTAAAAGGCCATCAGAATTCCTAGGTTGAAATGAAAAATCAGTAAGTTGATTATTTAAAATAAAGCCAGCAGCCATTCGCTGCGAACCAAATGCTGCTTCGACTGTAGTGGTCATAGAAACAACAAGGCCGTCTTTATCAACCACAGTAAAGTGTGATGTGCTTGGGTTATCTGGAGTAGAGTCTTTACCCCGTTCAAGTGCGTTTGGGTTACCTGCCGTTACATTCTCAATTGCAATATCATTACGGATCAAATTAGCACGAGACCTTAAATATTCTTTATCTATAAGTGAATCAGCATCCACTGTTATGAAATCTGGATCACCAATATATTTATCTCTATCAGCATAAGCCAAAAAGCTAGCTTCTGAAAAAATATGCCATCCTTCCGATGTCATTCCCAATTTTTTCATATTAAAGTTTTCTAAAACCCCTAAAATCGACTGTACGGCAACTGGTCCACTGCTTGGAGGTTGAGCTCCACAAATGATATTTGACCTATAAGTGGAGCAAAGCGCTTCAGTTTTTTTTGCTTGATAATTTTTCATATCATCAAGTGTCAAACTGCCCGGAAATGGAGGTCTATGCGTTACGCGTAAAATTTCTTGAGCTATAGGACCCTCAAGAAGTGCTCTAGGATTTTTTTGAAGGGCGCGAAGAGTGTTCGCATATTGTGGGTTATCTCTCAA
>JAQXEH010000077.1 GCA_029250925.1 Hellea sp. | reverse complement strand
ATACTATTTGATGAACACCCTGATTTAAGAAGGATACTAACTGATTATGGTTTTGAGGGGTACCCACTTAGAAAAGACTTCCCTCTGTCAGGATTTGTAGAAGTTCGATATGATGAAGAAAGAAAGTCGGTTGTTTATGAAGATGTAGACCTACCTCAAGAATATAGAAGTTTTGATTTTACAAGTCCTTGGGAGGGAACTGAGTATATTCCTGATCAAAGTTTAATTGAAAAGAAAGCCTGAATAATATGTTTTTATTTTTCCCTAAATATTTGCGTATTCTATGTTTGTTCAATAATGGGCACAAATCTTATCTGTTGGAACCCTTACAATGAGTACCACAGAAGCTTTGTTAGAAGGCGATGACCGCAACTTTACTATTAACTTTGGTCCTCAGCACCCTGCGGCGCATGGAGTTCTTCGCCTTGTTTTAGAATTGGAAGGTGAAGTTATTGAGCGTGTAGACCCTCATATCGGATTGTTGCATCGTGGGACGGAAAAGCTTATTGAGCATAAAACTTACTTACAAGCGCTTCCTTACTTTGATCGATTGGACTATGTGGCCCCTATGAACCAGGAACATGCTTTTTGTCTGGCCATTGAAAAGTTAATGGGTATTGATGTTCCAAGGCGGGCAAAATTTATAAGAGTTATATACTCCGAAATTGGCAGGGTGCTATCTCATATGCTAAATATTACCACGCAGGCAATGGATGTTGGCGCACTTACTCCGCCTGTTTGGGGCTTTGAGGAGCGAGAAAAGTTAATGGTTTTTTATGAGCGGGCTTGTGGTGCTAGAATGCATGCAATGTATTTTAGGCCAGGCGGAGTTCATCAAGACCTGCCGCAAAAGCTCATAGAAGATATATCATTATGGTGTAAACAATTTCCTGAAAAATTAAACGATATAGAAACATTGCTAACTGGAAATAGGATTTTTAAGCAACGCAATGTTGATATTGGTGTTGTGTCTAGGCAAGATGCTTATAAATGGGGTTTTTCAGGTATTATGCTGCGCGGTTCTGGTATTCCGTGGGACTTACGAAGAAATCAACCTTATGAAATATATTCAGAATTAGATTTTAAAATACCGTTGGGTAAAAATGGCGACTGCTACGACCGTTATTTATGCCGAGTTCAAGAGATGCACGAATCCGTTAAGATTATACAGCAGTGTATAGATATGATGCCTGAGGGCCTAGTAATGTCAAAAGACAATAAGGTTACACCGCCACGGAGGTCGGAAATGAAGCAAAGTATGGAGGCACTTATTCATCATTTTAAGCTTTATACCGAAGGATTTCGTGTGCCGGAGGGTGAGATTTATTCTTGTGTGGAGGCGCCCAAGGGTGAGTTTGGGGTATACTTGGTTTCAGATGGAACAAATAAGCCTTACAGGTGTCATATACGTGCTCCTGGATTTCCGCATTTGGCTGCTATGGACTATCTAAATAAGGGTCATATGTTGGCTGATGTTTCTGCTATATTGGGGTCTCTTGATATAGTTTTTGGGGAGATTGATAGATGAGTGCTAGGCGACTATCCATAAGCCAGCCTTCTAGTTTTGAGCTATCTGATAGTGCTAATAAGGAAATTAATAAGTGGATTAAAAAATATCCTAAGGACCGCATTAGGTCCGCTTTAATACCGGCTCTTTGGATAATTCAGAAAGATGCTGGTGGTTGGCTTCCTGAATTGGCTCTACGTAAAATAGGTGATATGTTAGATATGGCATATATTCGTGTTTATGAGGTTGCAACATTCTATACCATGTTTAATTTAAAGCCTGTCGGTGTCAATTATGTTCAAATGTGCGGAACAACCCCATGTTGGCTCAGGGGTTCAGATGAGCTCAAGGTGCTTCTTAATCGAAAGATAGGGGAGCAGAATACTCTTTCTAATGACGGTAAATTTTCGTGGCTAGAAGTTGAGTGCTTGGGTTCATGCTCTAATGCACCTATGGTTCAAATATCTAATTCTGCTGGTGATCATTACTATGAGGATTTAACTGCTGAAAGTCTTGAAAATATTCTTGATGAATTAGTAGCGGGTAAGCAGCCCCAGCAGGGCCCAAAGAATGGAAGGTTTAGCTCTGAGCCACTAGGCGGGGCGATCGCTTTAAATAAAGATTTATCGTTTAAAATCAATATATTAAATAAACTTCCTAATGCTGAAAAAGATACTAGGGTTAATTATTATGAATGGGACCCAAAAGCTAAAAGGGCGACACGTAGAGGTTGGGTTGACCCAAAAAGAAAAGCTAATTCCGATCCAAAAAAGCGAAGTGGAAACCTTGGCCGAGACCTTACCGCAGGGCTGGTTGATGAAGCCCCTGACATTGCTAGGCCTAAGCGCTCCTCAAATACTAAAAGTAAGAAAGCTGGTAAATAATGGTTGAGCTTCTTAAGGATGAAGACAGAGTTTTTCAGAATCTTTATGGATTCAAAGATTGGGGGCTTGATTCTGCTCGTGATCGTGGAGCTTGGCTAGGTACATCGGCAATTTTAGCACAAGGCAGAGACTGGATAATTGATCAAGTTAAATCTTCTGGCCTGAGAGGGCGTGGCGGGGCTGGCTTCCCTACTGGCTTAAAGTGGTCATTCATGCCAAAAGAAGTTGGTAATCGTCCGCATTACTTAGTTGTAAATGCGGATGAGTCTGAGCCTGGTTCTTGTAAGGACCGTGATATTCTTAGACATGAGCCACATTTGTTGATTGAGGGTTGTTTGGTTGCAGCATATGCGATGCAGGCCCATGCGTGTTATATTTATGTGAGGGGTGAATATATACAGGAGAGGAACAGACTTGATGAGGCCATTAAGCAGGCTTATGCGGCTGGTTTGGTGGGAAAGAATGCATGTGGAACTGGCTGGGATTTTGATATTTACATGCATCATGGGGCAGGGGCATATATTTGCGGAGAAGAAACAGCTCTACTAGAGTCGTTAGAAGGCAAGAAGGGTCAGCCACGTCTTAAACCACCATTTCCGGCTGGAGCAGGTTTATATGGTTGCCCTACAACAGTAAATAATGTTGAATCAATCTCAGTAGTGCCCACTATATTAAGAAGGGGTGTTGATTGGTGGACTCAGTTTGGACGAGAAAACAATAAGGGAACTAAAGTTTTTTCAATTTCTGGCCATGTAAATAACCCGTGTAATATTGAAGAGGCTTTGTCTATTCCTATGCGGACTTTATTAGAGACTTATGCTGGGGGAGTTAGGGGCGGCTGGGATAACCTCAAGTGCGTTATACCTGGCGGATCTTCGGTCCCTTTATTGCCTAAAGAAATATGCGACACGGTTTTGATGGATTTTGATGCTCTTCGTGAGAACCAATCTGGACTAGGAACAGCAGCGGTTATTGTGATGGACAAGTCAACAGACGTAATAAAGGCCATTGCGCGATTAAGTTATTTTTATAAGCACGAGAGCTGCGGTCAGTGTACTCCTTGTAGAGAGGGCACTGGCTGGATGTGGAGAGTTATGGAGCGCATGGTTAGGGGCGAAGCTGATACATCTGAAATTGACATGCTTTTATCAGTGTCAAAGCAAGTTGAGGGGCATACAATTTGTGCTTTGGGCGATGCTGCTGCTTGGCCAATTCAGGGCCTAATCAGGCATTTTCGTCATGAAATTGAAGATCGTATAGATAATTACAGGGCCAACAAGCCCGTATTTGTTCAAGCGGCAGAGTAAAATATGTCTAAATTTCGTAAAATTAATATAGATGGAACAGAGTATGAAGTTCCGGGTGAATACACATTGATGCAAGCTTGTGAGGAGGCTGCAGGTGCAGAAATACCTCGTTTCTGTTATCATGAAAGGCTCAGCGTGGCTGGTAATTGCCGCATGTGTCTAGTTGAGTGGGTAGGGGCTCCTAAACCACAGGCTTCTTGCGCCTTAACTGTTAATGACTTAAGGCCTAACCGAGACGGAACTCCCGCAAATATTCGAACAAACTCTGAAACGGTAAAAAAAGCTCGTGAAGGCGTGATGGAGTTTTTATTAATTAATCACCCTTTAGATTGCCCTATTTGTGATCAAGGTGGAGAATGCGATCTTCAAGATCAGGCAATGGCCTATGGGCGAGATTCTGCACGTTTTGATGAAAATAAGAGGGCAGTTGACGATAAAAATATGGGTCCACTGGTCAATACAATAATGAATCGCTGTATCCAATGTACGCGCTGTGTAAGATTTATTACAGAGGTTGCGGGAGTGGAAGAAATTGGGTTGGCTTCAAGAGGTGAAGATGCTGAGATTACAACTTATTTAGAGCAATCCTTATCTTCTGAACTCTCAGGCAATGTAATTGATCTTTGTCCAGTTGGAGCTTTAACATCAAAGCCATACGCGTTCAATGCTAGGCCTTGGGAGTTAGAGAGTGTGGAGTCTGTAGATTTAATGGATGCTGTTGGCTCAAATATACGCATAGATAGCCGTGCTGGGGCTGTTCTAAGAATTATGCCAGTAATCAACGATTCTATAAATGAAGAGTGGATAACAGATAAAGCTAGATTTAATTGGGATGGCTTATCTCGTCAGAGACTTGATAGGCCTTATATCAGAGAAAACGGTAAACTTAGAGTTGCTGAATGGGATGAGGCGCTAAGTCTGGCTGCTGAAAAACTCTCAGGAGACCCCCGTAAAATTGCAGCTATCGTTGGCGACCTTTGTGATGCTGAATCCATGAAAGCTTTAAAAGACTTGATGATCAGTTTAGATGTAAAAAACATCGATTGCAGACAAGATGGCATGACTATCGGTTCTGATTATAGAGAGTCTTACCTTTTTAATTCTACTATAAATGGGATAGAAGATTCTGATGCAATCCTAATAATAGGCTCAAACCCCAGATTAGAGGCTTCACTCGTAAATACACGTATTAGAAAGTCATGGTTAGCAGGTAAGACAACTATAGCTCTTGTGGGTGAATTTTGTGATTTAACATATGATTTCGAGCATCTCGGAACAAAGCCTTCTGATGTATTAAAGGTAAGCAAGGGTAGAAGCGGTTTTTCTAAAACATTTAAGGAAGCAAAGAGGCCTTCTATTATAATAGGAACTGGAATATTGAATCGCAAAGATACTGATAAAATATTGAACTATATCAATATTTTGGGGTCTAAATCTAACTTAATAACAGCCCAATGGAATGGTTATAATATACTCCATACTGCAGCATCGCGCGTTGCTGGTTTAGATATGAAGTTTCTTCCAGGGGATGGCGGGTTGGGCACAAAACAAATAATTGAATATTCCAAAAGTGGCCATATTGAAACATTATTCTTACTTGGTGCAGATGAGCTTGAAATGTCTAGTTTAGAGTCTACATTTGTAATTTATCAGGGTAGCCATGGCGATTCTGGTGCTCATGTTGCTGACATAATTCTACCCGGTGCTTCTTATGCGGAGAAAAATGGAATTTATGTTAATTTGGAGGGCAGAGTACAAATCGGAATGCCTGCTGTTAACCCTAAGGGTCAGGCTAAAGAAGATTGGTCTATAATTAGGGCTTTATCGGGTCATTTAAGAAAAGTATTACCTTATGATAATTTAGACGCATTGCGATCAAAGCTTTTTCAGGATCATCCATCATTTTCTGGAATAGGTTATATTGATAAACCAGCTAACTCAAATAATTTGGATGTTCTGCCACAAAAGGTCATCAAGGCTTTAGAAGATGTACCATTTGTAAATCCTATTTGCGATTTTTATATGACAAATCCAATATTACGTGCATCGAATGTTATGGCTGAATGTTCATCTATTGCTGATAGTCTGGATATGACAGAGGCGGCAGAATAATGATTACATCATTAATATTTTTTTGGTCTGATCTTTCACCAATGATGTGGTTTGGTTTAAAGCTTGCTCAGGTTGCAGCTTTTGTATTAATTTTATCTGTAATATTAGCTTTTTTAATTTTAATGGATCGTAAAGTTTGGGCTGCAGTTCAGATGCGCAGGGGTCCAAATGTAGTTGGCCCGTTTGGGCTGTTACAATCATTTGCGGATTTACTAAAGTTTGTATTCAAGGAAATTATAATTCCCGCTGGGTCAGACAAATCATTATTTATACTTGCACCATTGATCACTTTGGTAATGGCATTCCTAGCTTGGGCTGTTGTGCCAATTGCGCCGGGATGGGTAATGTCAGACATAAATGTTGGTGTCCTTTATGTATTGGCAATATCCTCGCTAGGTGTATATGGCATTATTATAGGTGGGTGGGCATCGAATTCCAAGTATCCATTCATGGGGGCTTTGCGATCTACAGCCCAAATGATTTCTTATGAAGTTTCCATAGGCTTTATTATACTGACTGTGGTTTTTCTGGCAGGATCAATGAACCTCAGTGAAATCGTAAGCTCGCAAGCTGGTGGATTTTATAATTGGAATATGTTCCGTTTTAATCCCTATAATACTTATGGTTGGTGGAATTTATTACTATTTCCTATTATGTTTTACATGGGGATACTTTTTTTCATATCCGCATTAGCAGAAACAAACAGACCTCCCTTTGACCTTCCAGAGGCCGAATCTGAATTAGTTGCAGGATTTATGGTTGAATATTCATCTACTCCTTATTTGCTGTTTATGTTCGGTGAATATCTAAACATGACACTAATGTGTGCAATGTTCACTATTTTATTTTTAGGAGGCTGGGGCGCACCTATCGAAATAGGGGTTCAGTTTATACCGCCTGTTTTTTGGTTTATGGGTAAATGTCTTTTCATGTTTTTTATGTTTGCAATGGTTAAGGCTATAGTTCCTAGGTATCGTTATGACCAACTTATGCGCCTTGGCTGGAAAGTCTTTTTGCCAGTTTCATTAATGTCGGTAGTTATAGTTTCAACAATAGTTGTTTTCGCGGGTGGTGCATCTTAATGATTAATAGAATTAAATTTGTAATTAGGGGTGCTCTTTTATTAGATTTTATTTCTGCTTTTTGGTTAGCATTGAAATATTTTTTTAGACCAAAAGTTACTATTAATTATCCATTTGAAAAAGGCCCTCTTTCTCCCAGATTTAGAGGTGAGCACGCATTACGCCGTTACCCCTCAGGCGAGGAAAGGTGTATAGCTTGCAAGCTATGTGAAGCTATTTGCCCTGCACAAGCTATTACTATTGAAGCCGAGCCACGTGAGGATGGTTCAAGAAGAACAACTCGGTATGACATAGACATGGTTAAATGTATTTACTGTGGATTATGTCAAGAAGCTTGCCCTGTAGACGCTATTGTAGAGGGTCCAAATTATGAATTCGCTACAGAAACTCGCGAAGAACTTTACTATGATAAAGAAAAATTACTAGCTAATGGTGATAGGTGGGAAACTCAGATCGCTAAAAATCTTAGATTAGATGCGCCATACCGCTAATATTTTTTTATAAGGGAAAGCTACCGTGTTAACAGTTATATCATTCTATTTACTTGCATTTATATCGATTGCATCAGCTTTTATGGTAGTAGCCTCTAAAAATCCTGTTCATTCAGTTATGTACCTCATTCTCACTTTCTTTAGTGCTGCAGGATTGTTTATTTTGATGGGTGCTGAGTTTTTAGCCTTACTAATAATTATGGTTTATGTAGGTGCCGTTGCTGTACTATTCCTATTTGTAGTAATGATGCTTGATGTTGACTTTGTCGAATTAAAGCAAGGTTTTCTGAGTTACCTTCCAGTTGGGGTGCTGGTGGCAGTAATTCTACTTCTAGAAATGTTGATGGTTGGTGCTGCATATTTTGCGGGAGAAACAAAAACAGTTGTCGTTAGGGATGCTGGCATCTCTAATCTGGAGGCATTTGGTCAAGTTCTTTACACAGATTATGCAGGAGTTTTTGAGGCGGCTGGATTTGTTCTCTTGGTTGCTATGATTGGAGCGATTGTTTTAACACTTCGTAAAAGAGATGGTGTGAGAAAACAGATACCATTTGAACAGATTAGTCGTACAAAAGAAACAGGACTTAAAGTGGTTGACATTGAACCCGGTGTAGGAATTGAATAATGATTATTGGGCTTTCTCACTATCTGGCTGTTGCCGCAATTCTTTTCACAATTGGTGTCTTTGGGATATTTGTTAACCGTAAAAATGTTATAGTAATACTGATGTGTATTGAGCTCATTTTATTAGCGGTCAATATAAATTTTGTATCTTTTTCTACACATATGACAGATGCCGTCGGAAGTAACCCAATGGCTGGTCAAGTTTTTGCACTCTTTATTCTAACAGTGGCTGCAGCTGAGGCTGCTGTTGGTCTGGCAATTCTGGTTGTTTATTTCCGTAACAGAGGAAATATCAATGTTGAAAATATTGATTTGATGAAGGGATAGATTGTTGCTTTATCATGTAATTATATTTGCTCCACTAATTGGTGCATTGATCGCCGGAACCGCTGGTACCAAATTTGGTCGTAACATTCTAAATGAAAAATTATGTATGGTTTTGACGACCAGTTTCTTATTCACATCTGCGGCACTCTCATGGGTCTCGCTTGTTAAAGTGGGTATTAATCACGAAGCTGTCGATATTAAAGTACTACGGTGGATAGACGTTGGTAACTTTAAAGCAGATTGGGCATTTAAAATTGATACGCTCACAGCAGTAATGTTGGTGGTTGTGAATTCAGTATCAGCTTTGGTTCACTTGTATAGCTGGGGTTATATGAGTGATGATAATTATAAACCACGCTTCTTTTCATATTTATCTTTGTTTACATTTGCTATGTTGATGCTTGTTACCTCTAATAACTTCATTCAACTTTTCTTTGGATGGGAAGGTGTTGGCCTAGCTTCTTATCTGTTAATTGGATACTATTTTAAGAAAGATACCGCTAACGCAGCTTCGATTAAAGCTTTTGTAACAAATAGAGTAGGTGATGTTGGTCTTGCTTTGGGTGTTATGACGATATTTTTAGTTTTTGGTTCAGTGAATTTCGATACTGTTTTTAGCTCGATTATTGAGAATAGTGATCGAAGACTTTCATTTTTATCATTTGAGATTAATGCATTGGAACTAATTGCCGCTCTACTATTTATCGGTGCTATGGGTAAATCTGCGCAGTTTTTACTCCATGTTTGGTTGCCCGATGCCATGGAAGGACCAACCCCTGTTTCTGCTTTAATCCACGCTGCTACAATGGTGACAGCTGGGGTATTTTTGATTTGTCGTGCATCAGCAATATATGATGCTGCGCCTATTACATCTGGTTTCATAACTGCAATTGGGGCTTTCACTGCTTTTTTTGCTGCAAGTGTAGCTTTAGTTCAAAATGATATAAAAAGAGTTATTGCTTACTCAACTTGCTCTCAGTTGGGTTACATGTTTTTCGCTGCTGGAGTGGGTGCTTATAATGCTGCAATGTTTCATTTGTTTACACATGCTTTTTTCAAGGCTCTGCTTTTTTTATGCGCAGGTTCAGTTATCCACGCCATGCATCATGAACAAGATATGAGGAAAATGGGAGGTATTTGGAAAAAAGTTCCTTTTACTTATATAGCTATGATAATAGGTACTCTAGCCATCACAGGGATAGGCATTCCAGGTACTAAAATTGGGTTTGCAGGATTTTTCTCAAAAGATGCGATTATAGAAGCTGCCTATACCGCTGGAGCAATAGGTGCAAGTGACTCAGCTACCTTTGCGTTTTGGATTGGAATTATTGCTGCTTTCATGACCGCTTTCTATAGCTGGCGACTAATATTTATGACCTTTAATGGTAGTTACAGAGGCGATCAGAGGACTTATGATCATGCGCATGAGAGCCCTTTGAATATGTTAGTTCCATTAGGCTTATTATCTGTTGGTGCGATAATCGCTGGTGTTCTGTTTTATTCTAAGTTTATGGGTAATTATGGCGATTTTTGGAATGGCTCACTAGTAATGGATCATTCAGATCACCATGTCAGTATGTCCACAGAAAATCTCTATGCTGCTGCTGAGGTATCAGTGTTAAATGGAATTGAAGCTACTAAACACAGCGGTGTATTTGGATGGCTGTTTAATTTAGTTCATGGATATCCTTTCTGGGTATTGCTGTTGCCACTTTTGGTATCTATTTCAGGATTTTCACTGGCATTTCTAATGTACATGCGTGGTGGGGGTGCATCAAAGCATATTAGTGATATTGAAGATAATGGGGGTTCACCTTTATACAACTTCCTTCTCAACAAATGGTACATTGATGAAGTTTATGAAATAATATTTATAAAGTGGGTTAGAAAAATGGGAGATATTTTCTGGAAAATAGGGGATCAAAAAATAATTGACGGTTTTGGCCCCAACGGAATTTCTTCAGCAGTTTCCCGTACTTCAAAACGTCTTTCAAAATTACAATCAGGTTATCTATACCATTATGCTTTTTTTATGTTACTGGGCGTCGCACTGATAGTAATCATGGTATTTAGTAAGTTAGGGGGCTAGTAATATGTTTGAAAACTACCCAATACTTTCTTTAATAACGTTTATTCCTTTAGCAGGTGCTCTTTTATTAATATTTATGGCTCGTGTTTCAAGTTTAGAAGCACAAGAACAACTCTCCCAAAATGCTCCTCGTGTTGCTCTAGTAATTTCTTGTGCCGTATTTTTCCTTGCAATGGTGTTAACATTTGACTTTGATAATACCAAGCCAGGATTCCAATTTGTAGAGACAGCAAAATGGCTGGGAGGAGGCATTGATTTTAGACTTGGTGTTGATGGTATCTCAATATTATTTGTATTGCTGACCACTTTCTTGACGCCCCTTTGTATTCT
>JAQXEH010000057.1 GCA_029250925.1 Hellea sp. | reverse complement strand
GCTGTAACAATGATTTCATCTAACTGGGCAAAAGCAGGAGCGCTTAGTGCTAACAGTGAGGTGGATACGGCCAGAGCGGTTAAACCCTTGAAAGTTCGTGATGACATATGTGTCTCCCCTTGTGTAATATATCAGGCAATTTTGCCGCGATTGTTAAAACTCTACTTTATTTTAAAAAAGTGCGCAATGGAATACTCTCAAGAAAAATGCAAAAAAATGCGCGTTTTAATCAAATAATAGTCTAAAAATGTTATTTTGCGTAGTATTGTTGCATTTTTGTTACGCAAACAGTTAAGTCTCGGTGCTTGTTTATGTCGTTTCATAAACCATAGCCTCCGGCTACAGATATTTGCTGCCCTGTAATATACCCCGCGCATTTAGAAGCAAGAAAGACAACTGCATAACCGACCTCTTCAGGCTGACCCCATCTTTTAAGAGCGAGATTTTTCTGAACTTCCTCAGTCCATTCCTGGTCAAAAACTCCTTGTTTTTTTAATTCGAGGAACATTCCGGCTTCAATAACGCCTATCAGAACTGAATTTGCTCTAATACCATTTTTCCCCTCTTCACGGGCAATTGCTTTTATTAAGCTCTCATTAGCAGCCTTTGGGGCAACAGAAAGAACATCTTTTTCAGGCCAACTTAATTCCCCTGCAGAACCTAAATGTATTATAGATCCGCCCTTGTTCTTCATATGCAGAATAGCGGCCTTTGACGCATTAAAGAAGCCATTAACCTCGATATTCAAAGCCATTTGCCATTGCTCATAACTAACATCTCTATAGTGAACTTGCTCTACCACCGGCCCAGCACCCCAAACAAGTGTATGAATTTGATTGTGTTGTCGTATGGCAGACTCAAACACCTTATCTACAGAACCAGGGATTAAAACATCACATTGATGCGAGGTTGCTTTGCAACCCAATTTCTGAATCGTTCTTACTAGTTCAAGCGCCAATGTTTCATTCGAGCGCCAAACAATTGCTACATCCGATCCGTTTTTAGCCAATTCAAGACACACATGTCGGCCAATGCCGCCTGTCGCCCCAAAAACTAAAGCCACTCCATTATCAAATTTATTCATATAATTATCCCACAACGTAAAATTAAACACTTATGACTACGAATTTTTAACTTTAAAAGGTTTTTCATCTCGATTTGCGTAAAAATATATACTAGTAATTACGAATATTAACAGGGGGTATTATGAAAATAGCAGTTATAACTGGCTCTGCATCAGGTATTGGGGCATGCATAAAGACTCGAATGCAAGAGCAAGGCTACAGAGTAATAGGTATCGATTTACAAGGGCAAGAAATTGATGCTGACCTGTCAACTCCCGAAGGCCGGCAATATGCAATAAACACAACATTAAAATTATCAAATAATCAAATTGATAAATTAGTCTTAGCAGCAGGAGTGGGAGGACATATAGAAAATGGTCAGTTGGTAGCTAAAGTTAACTATTTTGGCTGTATCGAGTTACTGGATGGTTTTAAATCGGTACTAGAGAAAAGTAATGGGCGCGTTGTAGTTATTTCTTCTAATTCAGCTCAAATGAGGACTGATCCAGAAAACATTATAATAAAGTATCTCTTAGAAGAAAATGAGGCCAAGGCAATGGAGGAAATTGGTGATGCTCATGGCGCTCAGGTTTATGCATTATCAAAACATGCTGTAGCGCGGGCTATAAGACGAAGATCCCCACAATGGGGTAAAGCAGGGATTACATTAAATGCAATAGCTCCTGGGCAAACAGAAACACCTATGTTTCGCGGGGCTGCAGATCATCCAGAAATAGGGAAAAGTGTTGAGATGATACCAATTCCTAAGACAAGAGTTGCTAGGGCCGATGAAATAGCTGGGGTCATAGAATTTATGCTTTCTGATAGTGCTGATTACATGCAAGGAAGCATTATATATGTCGACGGCGGTACCGATGCACAATTAAGACCCGATAAATTTTAAAAGGTGATATATAAGGATAAAATAACTCGAAGAGATTTTCTGAGTGGATCACAAATAGCAATTGGCGCAGCACTTTACCCCGCTGTGCTTTCCTCATGCTCCAAAACTAGCTCTAATTTGAAAAATCACACTAGTTTTCAACTACCAGACACATATTATCCCCCTCAAAAAATAGGCTTAAGAGGAAGCCATGACGGATCTTGGGAAACAATGCACTCCCGAGTGTCAGGTAGAGATTTTCAGCATCAAAAAATATCAGAGGAGTATGACCTTGTAATCGTTGGTGGCGGAATTAGCGGACTTTCAGCAGCCTATTTTTTTCAAAAAGAACACCCAAATAGTAAAATTCTGGTTATGGACAACCATGATGATTTTGGGGGACATGCTAAACGAAATGAATTTAACATAGAAGGGGATCTTCGCATTGGCTACGGCGGGACTGAAGCTATCGATACACCATCAGCCTATGACCCTGAGTCTATTAAACTATTAAATGAAATAGGAATTAATACTGAGAAATTTTATAATTACTTTGATCAAGAGTTTTGGGAGCGTAACAAATTATCGAAATCTATAGTCTTCGATAAAGAAACCTTTGGTGAAGATAAAATTGTTTTCGGGTATGGATCTCGAAGTTGGGAGGATTTTGCAGAAGATATGCCTGTGAGTGACAAAGCAAAATCTGATTTTGTAAGAGTGCATACATCCAAAGAAGACTATTTACCAAACTTAAATTTAAAGGAAAAATACGAACTTTTAAAGCAGGTAAGCTATGAGGATTATTTACGAAACTATTGTAAAATTGATGAGCAAATAATCAACATTTACAAAAGGTGGGGAATGAGCTTTTGGTGCGTAGGGATAGATGAAATCCCAACCACATTAATACAGGACTATGATGGTGGCATGCCGGGTGTGACCCATACCTTACCAAGAACAGGGCACCGAAATGATGAGCCATATATATTTCATTTTCCTGACGGGAATGCATCAATAGCAAGGTTGCTAGTCAGAAAGTTGACACCTTTAGCTATGCCTGGCTCTACTATGGAGGATGTGGTATTAACTAGGGCAAATTATTCAGAATTAGATAAAGCTGATAATAATGTTAAAATTAGACTTAACAGCACTGCTGTAAAAATTACAAACACTAGTAATCAAGACGCAGTTTTAACAACCTACGTATTAAACAATAAAGCTCACACCGTTAAATCTAAAAAATGTATTTTAGCATGTTATAACTCAGCTATTCCTTACATTTGCCCTGAAATCCCAGACGTTCAAAAAGAAGCTTTATCCTATAATGTAAAAGCCCCCCTAGTTTATACTAAAGTAGCAGTACCTAACTGGAAGTATTTTGAGCAATTAAAAACTGATTTTGTATACTATACTTCAGGCTTCTACAAGCAGGTTGAGTTCGCTTATCCCATTGAAATTGGGGGCTATAAAGCCGTGGGAAAATCTGACTCTCCCATGATTCTGCATATGTGCCATGTTCCATGGGTTCCTGATGTTAAAGGAGCTGATCAATGGCGCGCTGGAAGGTATAGTGTGCTAACAACTACTTTTCAGCAATACGAAAACCATGTTAAAGAACAATTACTTCAAGCACTTGGTAGTACTGGATTTAATCCAAATAAAGACATAAGCGCAATAACTGTAAATCGGTGGCCTCACGGATATGCTTATAGCCCAGATCTCATCTGGGAACCTCACTATAATGATGACAGCGAAAAACCTTGGGTTATAGGGAGAAGACCATTTGGTAGTATACACATAGCAAACTCAGATGCTGGTGCTAGTGCAGATACAAACACTGCTATATCACAAGCCTTCCGTGCGGTTCAAGAAATTCTAAATTAATTTATGCTTTATGCCTGCTTGACTCAGAGGCACACATAGTCTTTTCTGAACGCTGTTCGGAAAGTCAATTAATTGAAGTAGGGAAAACTATGACAGACAATAAAACAGCATTCATAACAGGTGCGGCGATGGGTATGGGGGCTATGAAGGCCCGTAAGTTAGCGAAGAGAGGATGGCTTGTTTTTGCCGGAGTTTTACCAGGGGCCGATACCAGTGAATTAGGAACCGACTCTAACATTGTAATAGTTGAGCAAGACGTAACATCTGAAGAGTCAGTTTTAAAAAGTGCAAAAATAGTATCGAAGCATCTGAAAGACCGTCCATTAGATTTATTAATAAATAATGCAGGCATTGCGAACAAGGGAACTGGCCCAATTGAAGGCATAGACATGAAAGAGGCTAAATTTCTCTTTGAGGTCAACACATTTGGTTCAATGAGAGTGGTACAAGCATTCTTACCTATGATACGCAAAGGCGCACCTCATTCACGTATTATAAACTTTGCTTCAGGAGCCGTGAGAGCAAACCCCGTATGCTCAGGAAGCTATAATATGTCAAAATGGGCAGTAGAAGGCCTAACCTGTACACTCAGAAATGAACTCGCACCTTTAGGCATTCAAGTAACTTCAATCGAGCCGGGAGCTGTTAAAACCCATATGACAGCTAATGCAAAAGAAACAACCAAAGATATTTGGACCAATATTTCAAATACAGTAAAATCTGTTTACCAGCCCTTTTTGTTAGAAACTACAACCACAAAAATGGTAGAACAAATTTCTAGAGGCAATGATCCAGATTATGTGACTGAAGAGGTATTATCCCTGCTTAATAAGAAAAAATGGAAGCCGCGCTATTTAGTTGGAAAAGACGTTAAACCCATGAAAGTAATGCTGGGTATCATGTCTGAAAGTTTATTTGAAAAAACAATTCAAAAAGCTGTCGGTATACCACAGTATAAAGGTTAAAAATGTCAGTTATCAAAAAAAGATTTGAATTACTTAAAAACACAGCTTTGTACCTAAGAGGCACTACAGCTAAAGAACGAGTTGAGAAACTTAATCGTATCTGGGATGGAATTGTCGAGCGAAAAGATGACCTTTACCATGCCGGAATGATTGAAAGAGGTGTCCAACCTGTAGATATTGCAGGTGAACTAATTATGGTAAAAGCAGAGATAGACTATACGTCTAAGCATTTAGATAAATGGATAAAGCCAAAACGAGTAAAGAATACAATGTTCACATTAGGAAAGCGTTGTGAAATAAGACATCAATCCAAGGGGGTAGTTTTAAACATGCCAGCGTATAATGCCCCCACTGCAGAAACATTTGTTCCCATGATATCTGCAATGGCAGCGGGTAATGCTGTTATTATAAAACCATCTGAACATGCAGCTAAGTCAGCTAAAATATTAGAAGAAATAATTCATAAAGCGTTACCTGAGAATGAAGCCTACGTTATCCAAGGCGGCGTTGAGGTTGCGCAAGAATTACTATCTTTACCCTTTAATCATATTTACTACACCGGCGGAAATGCAGTAGGGAAAATAGTCATGAAGGCTGCTGCAGATAACTTCTCTTCTATAACGTTAGAGATGGGTGGAAAATCTCCGGTAATAGTTGATGAAACCGCTAACCTTGAAAATGCTGCTAAAAAGGTTGCATGGGGCCGTGTAATGAACGCAGGTCAAGTTTGCGTAGCACCTGAGTATGTTATTGCACATGAGTCTATTTCTGAAAGATTCTCTTTGCTAATTAAAGAACAAATGGAATTATTATATAATTCTGAAAATACAGGCTTTAATGAGTCCAAATATGTTCCTCGTATAATTAATGGTAGACACACAAAACGTATAAAATCACTTATTGATGATGCTGTAAAAAAAGGAGCACAAACAGTACTCGGAGGTGGTGCAGACTTACAAGACAGGTTTATCGAGCCAACTATCTTAAAAAATATGAATGAAAAAATGGACATAATGAATGAGGAAGTATTTGGGCCTGTGATTTCATTACTTACTTACAAAGACCAATCAGAAGTTATAGAAATTATAGAGAAACGCGCAAATCCATTGGCTTTGTATATTTATTCAAACAATAAAGATAATATAAGTTTTTTCCTAGACAATACTTCATCAGGATCAGCAGTAATTAACAATAATTGCATTCAGGCTGGCGGTAACCCTAACCTACCTTTTGGTGGTGTTGGTAGTTCTGGTATGGGCAGGTCTGGAGGCCACCGAGGGTTTGTAGAAATGTCAAATGAACGCTCTGTAGTGCATCAACCTCTTGATAAGTTTAGGGATTTTATGCTTCAATTCCCGCCTTATTCAGACAAGTATGTCAATATGATAACCAAAGCCATTAAGTAAATAATATATTGTAACTTATAATTAATCGTATTTGATACGGCCTCTTTCTCCATGCGTTTGCTGTAGCACAGCAGACGCTATTGGACTGAAGCCCTCCCACATATCTTGCTGTACCTGATCAGCTGGGATTACAACATCTGCATAATCATTAGGGGCTCGCCAACCTGGGTGTGGTTGTATTTTAACATATTGTCCACCGATTGGATGCTGAGCTAGTCTTTTATCTAAAACCCTAGTCAAACGCTCAACTATGTCTGGTCTTTCAAGAGATAAATCTGTCGTTTCATTAGGGTCTGACCATACATTATAAAGTTCAGTGTCGACTTCACTTGTTCGCCGCTTGTGGTTCACATGTTGGATAAGCTTCCACTGCTCATCCAAGACACCATATTTAAATTGATTATAAATTGGAATGTTAGAAGTAAAAATTAGGGGCTCACCTCTTTCTTTGTCACCTTTTCCGATAATCGCACTCCATCTATCAATGCCATCAATCTTCTTTGTGTAACTTGGTGATATACCAGTTGCTGCCATTAAGCTTGGATAGACATCCATGACCGAAACAACATTCTCATTAATGGTATTAGGAGGCAAAACATCAGGCCAACGCATAACAGCATTTACTCTCACTCCCCCCTCATAACTTTCAAGCTTTCCTCCCCGCAGGGGCTTATTTATACCTCCAAAATTATAATAACCCCCATTATCTGAGAAAAATAATACTATAGTATTATCTGCTATACCTTCGCTATCTAAACTTGAAAGAATACTACCAATTGCTTGGTCAAGGCTATCAACCATAGCAGCATAAGTTTTTGCTGGATGACGCGGGGTGTCTAACCTTGAAGTGTATTTTGCTTTATCCTCTTCCTTAGCCTCCATGGGCGAATGGGGAGCAAGGAAGGGAACATACAAGAAAAAAGGCTTTTCTGGATTTCTGAGGCTCTCAATATAGTGTGACGCTTGATTTCCGTGGACGTCAGTTGCGTATTCCCCGGAGTGATCTACTGTCTCGCCATTAACCTGAAAATCATGCCCACCCGCAAAAGTATGATCAAAATAAAGTACATCAGTATTAAAGTGACCGTAAAAGTGATCAAACCCTCGGGCGTTTGGTGTATGCTGCTCGATTGTATGACCCAAATGCCATTTTCCAATCATGGCGGTTTGATATCCTGCGCTCTTAAAATCTTCAGGCATAAATTTCTCGACCGGAGAAATGCCCGCATTATCCCAGGCCATAAAAACAGCGTGAGCTGCACCTAATTTTATTGGGTCACGCGCTGTCATTAAGGCGGCGCGGGTTGGAGTGCAGAAAGGAGTTGCGTAAAATCTCTCCAGGCGCATACCCTCTTTTGCTAATCTATCAATATTTGGAGTTTTTATATCGCTTCCACGATAACCAACATCCGCCCAGCCTAAATCATCAGCTAAAAGGATAATTATATTTGGTTGAGGTGCATCTGACGTACGTGTTTTAACTAATTCAGATAGATTTACTGTTTCGGTAGACGTAAAACTAAAATTAGAAGAGGGCTTTTTATTCAATTTAATTTTGAACAATAATATTGATAAAGTTATCAATATTATTGTTACTATAAATATAGTCTTCTTCACTCTACCCCCCAATTAGCCAAATAATAATCATCACATAATTATGAATTAGCGCCCATCGCATGCTTTGCGGCAACATAGCCAAAAGTCATTGCTGGCCCAATTGTAGAGCCAGCACCGGGATAAGTATATCCCATTACAGAAGAAGCGGTATTGCCAGTTGCATATAACCCCAAGATAGGTCTACCCTTTTTATTTAATGCTTGAGCATTTATATCAACGTCTACTCCTCCTTTTGTACCTATATCCCCGGGATATACAGGAAATGCATAGAACGGAGCCTTAGACAAAGGCGCAAGACATGGATTCGGGCTAACTGACGGGTCACCATAATATTTATCATATGATGTACTACCTGAGCCAAAGTCCTCATCAACTCCTGTTTTGGAGTATTTTGCTACTTTTTCAACTGTATCCATTAAACCAGTTTCATCAACTCCCATGAGAGACGCTAATCCCTCTATGGTATCCGATTTTTTTACAATTGCCTTTATAGAGCTATTCCACTTTGAATCTGGATGAACTGCTGTTGGGTATAAAGGCCCAATGCCGTACTTTTCTCTTGCTCTCCGGTCAAAAATAACCCAGCTAGTTTTCGGATGCGCCTGAAGCTGACGACCAACTTCATCATAACTAGCAGCTTCATTTAAATACCTTTTCCCGTTCTCATTCACTATGTAAATTCCAGGTAGAGCTCTCTCTGCAAACAAAATCCTTGAGCGGTCATCTCTTGGAAGCCTTACAGAGGGCCCCCACCAAGCTGCATCCATTAATGTGAGGTTCGCTCCGACTGCTTCGGCAGCTACATGTGCATCACCAGTATTTTGGCCAGGAGTAGCGCTCCAACTCGTATCTGTAGGTCCAGGTAAATTAGCCTTCCTCATATCAGAGTTATGCTCAAACCCACCCGCAGCGAGAATTACGCCTCGCTTTGTCATAATCAAAATATCTTCACCATTTTTTGTAACTATTGCTCCAGTTACTTTACCATTTTTTTCAACTAATGACTTTAATGAAGTTGATCTCCAAATTGGAATTTCTCGCTTAAAAACAGAAGTCAGACACCGCCCTACTAGAGCATTTCCCAAACATAAACGACGATGTCTCTTGGATTTCATTCGCATTGGAATATCCAAACGATAGGATATCATTAACTTTGCCATTATCCATTTCCAGCCCTTAGATCGCGTGATAATTTTTTTTGCCTCATTCACCGTTATTGTAAAACCACCAAATATTGTTTGGGGATGAGGGGGTCGCATATTTAAAAACTCTTTACCTAATTTTGTTGCTGACATTGGAAGAGGGTCAAGAGTGCGCCAGCCATCTTTACTGCCCGGTTTTTCTGTAAGATAATCAGCATAAGGCGTTGAAACAAACTTTACATCTGACGTGTCTTCTAAATCCTTAAGCATTTTAGGGGCATTCTTAACATAAGACACCAATCGACTGTCAGAAACCTTATCTCCCACACATGCCTTTAAATACTCTAAGGCAGCTTCAGGAGTGTCAGTTTCCCCGTGTTCCTCCATAAGATGATTACACGGTATCCATATACCTCCGCCCGAGGTGGCTGATGTACCGCCATACATGTCAGACTTTTCAACGACTAAAACATTACCACCATTATCATGCGCCGTTATTGCTGCAGTTAGTGCTCCCGCACCAGAACCAACTACCAGTACGTCATATTCTATAGAATCCATTTACTTTTCACCATCTATTAAAATTATCTTGGTATGTACGTGCAATCAAAACGTCATTTTTGCAATCACAAAATACGCAAAATGTACGATAATTATAAAATTAATCATAAATTGCGTACTTAAAGCATATTTTAAATACGCAATTTAACTAACATTTTACATAATTTAAAAAGAACAAAACATAAACATTGATTGACTTTTTCTAACTATTAGGCTTATTTAGAAAAAAATGGAAACAAATATGCCTAAGCCTAGTTCTTGCTTTATATGTCAATCATGCGGATCAGTTCATACCAAATGGGCAGGAAGGTGTGATAGCTGCGGTGAGTGGAATACGTTATTCGAGGAAACAACCACACAACACACGCGACCAAAAGGGAAAAATAAAAGAAATTTAGATTTTGTTAGTCTTAATGGTCAAAGCGTTGATGTACCTCGCTTAAAGTCAGGGATTTCAGAACTTGATAGAGTTACAGGAGGCGGGCTTGTTCCTGGGTCAGCTATATTAGTTGGTGGAGATCCAGGTATAGGTAAATCCACACTTTTACTCCAAGCGGCTGGAAAAACAGCCCAATCTGGCTTTAAAACAGCATACATATCAGGAGAAGAAAGCGTGGATCAAGTCAGAAGACGGGCTAAACGTCTTGGCTTTGAAAATGCGTCTGTATCACTTGCATCAGAGACTTCACTTGGCCCTATATTAGACGGACTAATGATTGAAAAACCAGATATTATTATAATTGATTCCATACAAACCCTTTGGACAGATCAGATCAGCGCTGCACCAGGGACTGTAACTCAAGTACGGGCCTGCGCCCAAGAATTAACCAGGTTTGCTAAGAAACGCGGTGCATGTGTTATTCTAGTTGGCCATGTAACAAAGGACGGACAAATTGCAGGGCCAAGAGTGGTGGAACACATGGTTGATGCTGTGCTTTATTTCGAAGGTGATAGGGCCCACCAATTTAGAATATTAAGAGCACATAAAAATAGATTTGGCCCCACCGACGAAATAGGCGTTTTTGAAATGCGAGAAAACGGTCTTTCAGAAGTTGCTAATCCTTCCGCATTATTTTTGGATGGTCGTGGCGCGGCTTCCACCGGGACCTCTATCTTTGCTGGCTTAGAAGGTACAAGACCTGTTCTTACGGAAATCCAAGCTCTAGTTGCTCCAGCAGCTTTTGGTACGGCACGACGAGCAGTTGTGGGATGGGACAATGGACGCTTAGCAATGGTATTAGCAGTACTCGAAGCGCGCTGCGGTGTGAGTTTTGCGAACAAAGATGTTTACTTAAATGTTGCTGGGGGGTTGAGGATAAATGAACCCGCCGCAGATCTTGCTGTTGCAGCGGCTATTGCCTCCTCAGCATTCGACATACCCTTACCAAAAGATAGCGTAGTGTTTGGCGAAATTAGCCTCTCTGGCGATGTAAGGCCAGTAGGGCGCACAGAAGCAAGATTGAAAGAAGCAAGTAAACTTGGCTTTCAAACTGCAATTACATCAAATATTTCTAAGAAATTAGAAAAAAATCTTACCTCAATAATGCCAATCATTACAATCAAGGCTTTGCCTGATTTAATAAGCCGTGTAGAGATAAGCGCAGAACGCGGCTTACAAGACGATTCTGCTTGGGGAATGGGTATAAAAGCCGCTTAAATGGTGGAATTTAGTAATGAACATTGGGGTATGGCATTACAACAGCTTTGATATAGTTGTTCTGTTAATTTTACTGATATCCAGTTTACTTGCATTTAAGCGAGGCCTAAAACGTGAGCTAGCCTCTATACTAGCCCTACTATTAGCCGCTTTCACAACTTTTATAATTTACGGATACTTTGGTTATGCGGCTCAAGAATTAATTTCTCCAATATGGCTAGCAAATACTCTCATTGGTATTGGAACCTTCTCAATTACTTATGCGATTTTATTTTTTATTCTAAGAAAAACATTAAATTCCTTAACTGGAAAAGATACTGGCATTGTTGATAATATTCTCGGGGCATTTTTTGGACTCATGAGAGGTTTCATCATAGCGTCTCTCGGCGTAATGTTGCTCACGTCTCAATACCGAGCATCACAAGATGCAAAAAACTTCAGAAACTTTATGAAAAAAAACCCTGAAACTATTACAGAAGAGATAATGAAAAAGATGCCAAAATTCATGAAAGAGCAACTAAATGCAACGGACGTTAAACTACCCAATATTTATAAGAATTCAACTATTTACCCTCTACTTAATTTAATAAGTAATAAGATTCAAACCTTGCCTTTTGCAAAAATGCGTTCATACGCTGAGCAACTAAAAGAAAGTAAGCTTGATGATTTATTTAAGGAAAATAAATGATGGTTAATTCTATTGAAGACCCGCACTGCACTTTTGACCCTGATGAAGATAAGATAAAGGAAGAATGTGGCGTCTTTGGAATCTTTGGAATAGATAACGCTGCCTCCATGACTGCGCTCGGACTTCATGCACTACAACACCGAGGACAAGAAGCTTGCGGAATTGCAACAAGCGATGGGGACACTTTTCACACGGAACGACACTTTGGGCTAGTTGGTGACAACTTTACAGGCGATGACCCTTCAAGTCGTTTACCTGGGTTTATATCTATTGGTCATAATCGTTACTCTACAGCCGGTGGTCAACGAACGCTAAGAAACGTTCAACCTTTGTATGCAGAATTTCATTCCGGAGGATTTGCATTAGCTCATAATGGTCATATCACAAATGCGTATACTATAAGAGACCAACTCAACGAAGCAGGAGCATTATTTCAAAGTACATCCGATACAGAGGTAGTACTTCATCTGATTGCGCGGGGTAAAAGTGGAGAGTTCATAGACCGCTTTATCTCTGCCATCCGGCAAGTTGAGGGGGGCTACGCTTTCGTAGGCATGACTAAAAACACTTTAGTTGGCGCAAGAGATAGACTCGGAATACGTCCACTACTTATCGGAAGACTTGGTGACAGTTATGTCTTGGCCTCAGAGACAGTAGCACTAGATATGATATCAGCTGAATTTGTCAGAGAAGTTGAACCAGGGGAAGTTGTGGCAATAAACTCTGACGGCATTCGTTCTTTCAGGGCATTTCCAAAGAGTGAACCAAGGCCCTGTATATTTGAATTTGTTTATTTCGCGCGCCCTGACAGTGTAGTGAATGGAAAAAGCGTTTATGATGTTAGAAAGCGAATGGGGAAAAAATTAGCGATGGAGGCCCCTGCAGATGTTGATGTAATAATTCCTGTTCCAGATAGTGGAGTACCGGCTGCACTTGGCTTTTCTCAGGAAACAGGAATTCCATTTGAACTAGGAATTATTCGCAATCATTATGTAGGACGAACTTTTATTCAACCCACACAACAGATTAGAGACATGGGAGTACGTTTGAAGCATTCCGCAAATCGAGCTATGATTGATGGAAAACGTGTTTTACTTGTTGATGACTCAATTGTAAGGGGCACCACATCAACTAAAATTGTTCGTATGATTAAAGCTGCTGGAGCAAAAGAGGTGCATTTTAGATCAGCTTCTCCGCCTATTAAACACCCAGATCATTATGGCATTGATATGCCAACAAAAGAGAAACTTATAGCAGCCAACTACTCTCTTGAAGCCATGACAGAAATGCTGGAGGTAGACAGTCTCGGGTTTTTATCAGTTGAAGGTCTTTATTGGGCAATGGGAGAAAAATTTAGAGAACTAAATACGCCACAGTATACTGACCATTGCTTTACAGGTGACTACCCAACACCTCTAATTGACCGTGACCGCAAGCTTTTAGACTCAACCAATCAACTTTCATTTTTAGTTGAGGTTGCTTAAAAATATGAGTAGTCAGACTATGAAAGGTCGGGTTACGCTTGTGACAGGTGCATCACGCGGCATAGGATATCAATCAGCAATAGCGCTCGCAAAAGCGGGCTCACACGTTATAGCAACTGCTAGAACTCAGGGTGGTTTGGAAGATCTTGATGATGCAATTCAATCTTTAGGAGGAGAATGTACACTTGTTCCAATGGATTTAAAAAACCTTGATGGCATAGATCAACTTGGAAAAGTTATTCATGATCGATGGGGTAAGCTGGATGGATTGCTTGCTAATGCTGGAACTCTGGGTGAAATAACTTTGGCATCGCATACAGTACCTAAAAAGTGGGATGAAATAATATCCGTAAATTTGACAGCAAACTACAGGCTAATTCGTTCACTAGATACCCTACTCAAAGCATCAAAATCCGGAAGGGCATTATTTCTTACATCAAGTGTTGCAAACAGCCATCCTGCATATTGGGGAGCATACGCTGCATCAAAAGCGGCTTTAGAAGCTTTTGTTTCATGCTATGCAAAAGAAGTAGAAATAACTGACTTGAAGGTTAATTTATTAAATCCGGGCGCAATGAGAACCGCAATGCGTGCAAAAGCTATGCCAGGAGAAAATCCAGAGGAAGTTCCAAACCCTTTATTAATAACACCGCTAATAGTAGATATGCTATCTGCATCATGTAAAAAGAATGACTCATTAGTAAACTTCAGAGAAACCATCTATTATAAGAAGTAGATATTCCTTTTAACTTTTATTTTAAAAAGCCTTTCCGACCGATAACAAAGAATTCAAATCATCAATATCAGTTAATTTCCTTAGATGAAAAACAGAACCCTCTATATTTGATAAAACATCATTAAGAGTATTTCTATCAGACCACCTAACATTACTAAATATGTCTTTTTTTAATGGCGCGTGCATACCAATTAACCAAAAACCACCATCCTCAGCAGGGCCAAAAACGGTATCGTAAGATTTCAGAGCATTAAATGCTGCAGCTATATCTTTTTGATTTAACTGAGGGCAGTCAGTTCCAATTACAACTATTGGACCTTTTTTTCTAAAAATTTTATTAAGCTTATCCGATAAAGTACCTTTAGCTTGTGAGACTTGCCTTAAGCCCTGCCATTCAATTACTTGATCTAAACTTTTTGAAGGTGTTCCAGAAATGATAACTTCCCACCGTGAATCTTTAGTCCTTTTAATTACCTTTGCGATCATAGCTTTATAAATTCTATGCGCATGCACTTTACCTATATCAGCTGCCAACCTAGTTTTAGCTAATCCAAAAATAGGAGCTCTTGAAAAAATATAAACACGTGGTTTCATCTATGAGTGCGATATGTTTCTGCTAATTTTTTCACTGAAACACCCCTTTTATATGCTAAAAGAAGACCTAAATTTTTAAATCCGCGCCTAAAAATACCATCGCGTAAATGCTTTCTTATATCAATTAACATATACCCTCTCATGGGCCTTAAAGCCCTCCTGCCAAAGCGCTTCTTTATTTCCTCTATCAGCGCAACGTCCTCAAATAACATTTGAGGAGGATAACCACCACAATCATCATACATATTTTTTGATATCAGCAACCCTTGATCTCCATAAGGCAAACCCAATAAGAAGCACCTAATCGTTACTAATGTATTTAATATTCTGGCCGAAAAACAGTTGGACTTAGCCTTAAACTTTAAATAACCGGCAGAGGTTGGATATTTTGCAATTTGCTGAGTAATAATATTATTTATATCAGCGGGGAGCTCATTATCCGCATGGATAAAAAAATACCACTGCGTATCACAATTATATTTAGCCCCTAGTGCCAGTTGGCTCCCCCTACCATTTGCACCCAAAGCAACTATTGCATTTTTAGCAGCGTATTGCATGGTTCCATCTATAGAGCCTCCATCAGCTACCACTACACGGCTAAAAAATTTTAACTGTGGTAATAAAGTGGATATCTGCTCAATACAATTTAATGTTGGTATAACTACGCAAATCATATTTATCTATTTGCCTCTTATGACTTTAGTGGCAATAGATAAAAAAAATTAAATTGATAGATCTATGATATGGTAAACTCGAAAAAAAAATTTCCAGATTTTTTATTTGAATCTGCATATAAAGGAGTTGTATGCGGAGTTGATGAAGCAGGGAGAGGGCCACTTGCTGGACCAGTAGTTGCTGCAGCAGTTATATTAAACCCATCCGACTACCCTTTGGGATTAAACGACAGTAAAGTTTTAAATGCAAATAAACGCGAAAGTTTATTCTTAGATATAGCTCGAACTTCTAGTATCGGAATTGGTATAGCTGAACCAGAAGAAATAGACAGACTAAATATACTTCATGCCAGTCTCTCAGCCATGAAAAGAGCTGTATTGGCTTTAAATGTATTGCCTGACGTAGCACTAATTGATGGAAATAAAGCTCCATTTTTACCTATGAAAACTGAATGCATAATTAAAGGAGATAGTTTGAGTTTATCAATTGCTGCTGCATCAATAATAGCCAAAGTCACGAGAGACAAACTAATGCTTGAGGCAGAAAATAGATTTCCTGGTTATAAATTTGAAACACATAAAGGTTATCCGACAAAACTACACTTGCAAAAACTTTCCTTACTAGGCTCATCACCCATTCATAGGAAAAGCTTCAAACCCGTAAGGTTAAATCCATTACAATAACTTGTATTAGAAATTTTTAGGACTATTTTAGTTAAATGTCAGAACTCACAGTGAATCAGAAAATCAATGAATCAGAAGAGTGGCAACCTCATCGACCAGAGAGACCTTTGAAGTCTGAAGGCGGTAAGAAGTTCAGATTAGTTAGTGATTTCGAACCAGCAGGGGACCAACCCGCAGCCATAGAAGATCTATGCCAAGGACTTGACCAATTAAGCAGGGACCAAGTGTTGCTAGGGGTAACGGGGTCAGGAAAAACATTTACAATGGCCAAAATAATAGAAAAACAGCAGCGCCCCGCGTTAATTATGGCACCGAATAAAACTCTTGCAGCCCAATTATATTCTGAATTTAAAAGCTTTTTCCCAGATAATGCTGTCGAGTACTTTGTATCTTATTATGATTACTACCAACCGGAAGCTTATGTACCAAGAACAGACACATTCATTGAAAAAGATAGTTCTCTAAATGAACAAATTGATAGAATGAGGCATGCTGCAACACGGGCCATACTTGAACGTGATGACTGTATAATAATCGCATCTGTATCCTGCATCTATGGTATTGGTTCTGTTGAAACATACACTGCAATGACTATCGATATTATGAATGGTCAGGAAATTAACTCCAGAGACTTCATCGCGCAACTAGTACAATTACAATATCAAAGGAATGATTTAGCCTTTCAAAGGGGATCCTTTCGTGTCCGAGGTGATACAATTGAATTATTCCCTGCTCATTATGATGATACTGCTTGGAGGTTTGATTTTTTCGGAGATGAAATCGACTCCATTACTGTTTTTGATCCGTTAACAGGTAGAAGTAGTAAAAAAATAGAAAATGTCAGGATTTATGCAAACTCCCACTATGTAACCCCAAAGCCCACCGTTCAATCAGCCATGAAAGGTATCAAAAGTGAACTAAAAGACCGTTTAAATTATTATAACAATAACAAAAGATTACTTGAGGCACAGAGGATAGCACAAAGAACTGAATTTGATTTGGAAATGATAGCAGCTCAGGGTTTCTGCACGGGTATAGAAAACTATTCTCGGTACCTTACAGGACGAGCTCCCGGTGAACCTCCCCCTACCCTGTTCGAATACTTACCAGAAAATGCTATCCTTTTTACTGATGAAAGTCATGTGACTGTCCCCCAAATAGGGGCAATGAGTAAAGGTGACTTTAGCCGAAAATCAACTCTTTCCGAACATGGCTTCCGTTTGCCGAGCTGCGTGGATAACCGGCCTTTAAAATTTGAGGAATGGGACGCCATGCGCCCACAAACTGTTCATGTATCTGCCACACCAGGAAAATGGGAAATGCATCGAACTCAGGGAATATTTACTGAGCAAGTGATACGGCCTACAGGATTGATTGATCCACCAGTTGAAATTAGACCCGTATCGACTAACGGGGCTAGCCAAGTAGATGATGTCATCCATGAGGTTAAGGAAGTTGCGGGTAGAGGATTTAGGTCTTTAATAACCACGTTGACTAAGAAAATGGCAGAAGATCTGACTGATTACATGCATGATCAGGCCATTCGTGTGCGCTATATGCACAGCGATATAGATACACTAGAGCGAATAGAGATAATAAGAGATCTACGCTTAGGAAAGTTTGATGTTTTGGTTGGTATTAATCTACTCAGAGAAGGCTTAGATATACCCGAATGTGCTTTCGTTGGGATTTTAGATGCAGACAAGGAGGGTTTTCTCAGAAGCGAGACATCGTTAGTTCAAACCATAGGTAGGGCAGCTAGAAATAGTGAAGCCAGAGTAGTTCTATATGGCGACCGTGTTACAGGGTCAATGCAGAGGGCTATAGATGAAACGGACAGACGCAGGGCCAGACAAGTAAAGCATAATGAGTTGAATAATATTACGCCTAAAACGGTGCTTCGCGGAGTTGCTGACACAGTTGGGGATAGTCAGGATGCACAGAGAATTAAGGATGAAGCAAATCGTTTTACTCCGACAGGGCAAATTAAAAAGAAATACATAGAAAATTCATCTGACTTCAAAGGAGGGGATAACATTATAACCGTAATGGCTGATATTGAAAAACAGATGTTCAAGGCAGCAGAGAATTTAGAATTTGAAAAAGCCGCTGAATTAAGAGATGAGCTAGAGAGACTCAAAAGCAATTCGTAAAAACCTTAATATATAGATATTCTATCTTTTAAATAAGCCGACATCTGTACCACAAAGCTTATCCCAGAACCTAAAATAAAGGCCATAATTACCTTTAAAATTAGTATGATGTAGATTGTGATGGCTAGCAGTTATGATGTTTTTACCCCACCAGCCATCAAGCCAATTTTGGGGATATATTTCCCACCCGGCATGGTTAAAAATAGCATTTACCGTCATAATCATCAGTAAAGCTAAGGCTGCGTATATATGAATTGGAATAATCAGTGCTAATACGGGTAAAAGCCAAGCAGAACTGAGAGCCTCCAACGGGTCGAAAGAAAAACTAGCCCATGGCGTAGGCTGTATAGATTTATGATGCCCAGCGTGTGTCCATTTAAATAATTTGCGGGAGTGCATTAACCTGTGTGTCCAAAAGAACCATGCATCTTGAACGAATAAGTAAATTAACATGCTTAGAAGAACCCAAAGCCAACCAATAATGTCTGCGGGAGCGGTAGAATATATAGCAGTACCTCCTTCTTTCCATAACTCTAAAACTACTGCGGTAGGGGCGGCATAAATAAAAGAACTAATCAAAGAGAGTTTGATCTCATGCTTTATAGTTTTAGGGTTAGGAGGTACTTTCGATAGTTTTAAAGCATTTTTGAAGTAAAATTTGCTATTCCACAGCATCCAATGCAATGGGCCAACAATTAGAAAATATCTTAACTGGATGATCAAAGTTAAGGCTATATAAGTAACTAGCAGTTGCAATGGCGCTTCTAACAGGATTTCCATATAATGGATATAATTTATTTGATTGCATTATGTAAACAATCCATTTCACTTTAAACTAACTCTATTTGTTATCTAATGTGATTTAGACCAACAGGAATTGGTTATTTAAGGTTTGACGATATCAACCTAAAGAGTTTAAATTGATTTATGGATAAGGTAATAATCTCAATAGACCAAGGTACAACAAGCTCACGTACATTAGTATTTTCATTATCAGGTGAAACTCTATATATAGCACAAAAAGAGTTTCCCCAACACTACCCCAAAGATGGATGGGTTGAACACAATCCAGAAGATATTTGGAATAGCACACTGAGTACTTTGAAATCCGCTTATAAGTTCGCTAAAGAAAATTCCTATGAGATTACTGGCTTGGGCATTACCAACCAACGTGAAACAACAGTTATCTGGGATAGGCTTACAGGAAAGCCAATTTACAATGCAATTGTTTGGCAAGATCGCAGAACAGCCAAAATCTGTGAGGAGATTAAGCTTAATTATTCTAATAATGAGCTGAACTCAAAAACAGGTCTCCTTATTGACCCTTACTTCAGCAGCACCAAAATTTCTTGGATATTGGATAATATTGAAGGAGCAAGAGACAAAGCCGTCAACGGAGAACTTGCCTTTGGAACAATTGATACTTTTTTAATCTGGAGGCTAACGAAAGGTAAATCGCACTACACTGATGCCACTAATGCAAGCCGAACCAACCTATATAATATACACAATCAGACATGGGATAAGGACTTACTCAAATTATTCAAAGTGCCCATATCTGTTCTACCTGAAGTAAAAAACTCTGCAGATGATTTTGGTAGTGTTGATATATCTTTACTAGGCGAAATTATTCCAATCCTGAGTGCTATCGGTGATCAACAAGCAGCAGCCGTTGGACAAAATTGCTTCGCTAGGGGGGACATAAAAAGCACATATGGAACTGGTTGTTTTGTAATTCTCAATACTGGCGATGAATGTATTAAGTCAAAAAATAATCTAATTTCAACAATCTGTTATAGAATAAATGGAGAAGTTACTTATGCCTTAGAGGGTTCAATATTTATCGCAGGTGCTGCCGTACAATGGTTGAGGGATGGAATTAAAATCATTAAAAAGGCTTCAGATGTAGAACAACTTTGTAATCAGCATAATACCAATAGAGGTGTATACCTTGTACCTGCTTTTACTGGATTAGGTGCCCCTCATTGGGACCCCGACGCACGTGGTGCATTATTTGGCATAACTAGGGATACAGGTAGGGAAGATATAGCTAGAGCAGCAATTGAATCAACATGTTATCAAACGTATGACTTAATAAAAGCAATGTCAGAGGATGGTATTTCACTTAATTCAATGAAGGTTGACGGCGGTATGATAGAAAACCAATGGATGGTCCAATACCTGTCAGATATACTTAATATGTCGATAGAATGCCCTTCTTCGAAAGAAACAACAGCATTAGGTGCTGCTATCTTAGTTGGGTTGCAAGCTGGTATTTATAAGTCTGTAGATGATATTAAAAAACACATGAAAATTAGTAAAAAGTATAGCCCTAAAATGGGCAGTAAGGAGCGAGAAATTTATCTTAATGGGTGGAATAGTGCTGTAAAAAGGGTGATGTCAAATTATTCTTGATATATAAAAAGACAATATATCGCAAAAAATAGTCTGCCATTCCATATAAATCATTAGTAATGTGTGGTAACTTCATCTTTAAGAAAATGAATAGAACAGTATTATATGCTTCCTGAATCAAATATTAAAAATATAGTCATTGTAGGTGGCGGCACAGCAGGATGGATGACAGCAGCAGCTATATCGCGCTTACTAAACCACCCCGAGATTAAAATAAACTTGATCGAATCCGACACTATTGGAACGGTGGGAGTGGGCGAAGCAACAATACCACATTTAAGATTTTTTAATCAGTTACTAGGTTTGCCTGAAGATGATTTCGTAAAGAAAACTAATGCAACTTTTAAATTAGGCATAGAATTCGTTAACTGGGATAAGCTTGGAAAAAGTTATATCCACCCTTTTGGACCATATGGAGTGCCTATGGGGGGGTTACGTTTCCATCATTATTGGTTGAGACAAAAACAAATGGGAAGTGACATTCCAGTCGATGAATATAATTTACAAATTATGGCAGCTAAAGCAGGTAAATTTCATAGGCCACAGAATGTAAAAAAATCCCCGCTTAGCACTATCGATTATGCATTTCACTTTGATGCAACACTATATGCCAAGTACATGCGAGAGTTCTCAGAAAAAAATGGGGTCAAACGTATCGAAGGCAAGATTGTGAAATCACTTCAAAATCCAGAGAACGGGTTTATCGAAAGCGTTCAATTAGAGAATGGTCAAATTATAAAAGGAGATTTATTTTTTGATTGCTCAGGGTTTAGGGGGCTTTTAATTGAGCAAACACTAGAAACTGGATATAACGATTGGTCTAATTATTTACCCTGCAATAGCGCTGTAGCACAGGCGAGTGAGAAAGCTGGAGACCCGATACCATACACGAGAGCTACCGCTAAAGAAGCAGGGTGGCAGTGGCGTATACCTTTACAGTCACGAACTGGAAATGGACATGTCTATTGTAACGATTATATTTCAGATGATGAGGCGTTAAGAACTCTTCACAAAGGTATAGATAGCAAACCAATTGGTACTCATAAACAGTTAAGATTTAAAACTGGGATAAGAAAGAAAACATGGAATAAAAACGTTATTTCGTTGGGCCTAGCTGCTGGCTTCTTGGAACCCCTAGAATCTACATCAATACACCTTATCCAAACGGCAATAGCGCGTTTAATGACTAATTTTCCTGATAAGCACTTTAATGAAGCAGATACAAATTATTACAACGAAAGAACTTTACTAGAATATGAACAGGTCAGAGATTTTTTAATACTTCATTATAAAGCCACAGAAAGAGACGATACCCCATTTTGGAACTATTGTAGGAATATGGAAATACCTAGAACTCTTAAAGAGAGAATGGATATTTATTTGGAAAACGCGAGACTCTATCGCCATGATAATGAACTCTTCGGTGATGCGAGCTGGTTTGCAGTTATGCATGGACAAAATATACATCCACAAAGGTTTCATCCAAATGCTAATATAATGCCGGCGCCTGAATTAGATAAACGTATGTCTGAAATTCATAAGACCTGGGCCGCCTGTTTGAACACGCTGCCCTCACATCAAGAGTACATTGATCAGCATTGTAAGGCAGATATCTAAATAACTTATAATAATTATTTATAAAACCAGGTTAGTAACTATTACTAACACCGCACTAGATATGTTTACTTAATTTTGTATTCGAAGTCTATTATTCATAAAATTTTACAAAAAAAATGGAGGGACAAGCCCTCCATAATTCATTATTTTTTTCTATTAGAACTGATACCTTAGACCCACTTTAATACGTCGATCTCCGACAAAGCTAGTTCTTCCAAAGCGTTGGCCATCAGCAGAGATCTGCTGCGATGCTTTAGCCTTTGTATCTAGAATATTGGCAACCTGCACACGGAACTGCAAATTATCATTAAAGTCATACTTTGCAGATGCATCGAGGTAGCCTCTTTCTTCCTGAATGATAGGAGCGCCGGTTACATAATCACGGTATGAGCTTAAATATTCTGACCTCCAGTTATATGCGAGCCTGAATTCGAACTGTTCATCTTGGTATATACCAATCAAGTTAGCTGAATGATCAGAAAGGCCCAAGAAGTCCTGAACGCCAAAGCGGTATATTCTCTCGAATGAGTCAGGAATACCGTCATTATTCGCATCAGCGATAGCTGCTGGCGGATTAGTTTTAGCTTCAATATATGTATAGTTAGCTTGTAAACCTAAATTTGAAAATAGGCCAGGTAGCTCGTCAAAGAACTGAGTATAAGCAACCTCAAAACCTTGAATTTCAGCTTCATCCTGGTTTAAGTCACCATTGAATACAACAGGAACTTCTACACCATCAAGTGTTTCCGTACCGATAGTTTGCGAAGCATAGACTATATTGTTTTTGATATTCTTCTTAAATAATGCGAGCGTAAATGAGTTGTCATCACCGAAGTAATGCTCATATGACACATCAAAATTCCACGATGTAATAGCGTCAAGATCTGGGTTACCACCATAGATACTAATTTGCTGTGGTGTAATCGCTTGTATAATGCCTGGTACTACAGAGTCGTCCACATCATAACCAAGGTTAGCAACTGCGACCTGATCAGCTCTTAACTGAGCAACATTTGGACGCGTAATTCCCTTACTTACTCCAAAACGAATTAAAGCTTCATCATTTAAGTTCCATTTAGCATTAAAAGATGGAAGCCAGTAATCAGTGGTATTAAACTCACCGTCAAAGGATGTATCTGCTTGGTTAAAATAAGCAACAGTGCCCGGAGCAAAAACTGCTTCATTAGCACCTGTAATATTTATGTAATCAACCCCGCCTGTTCCTTGAACATCTGTAGTAGTGTAGCGAATACCCACGTTACCATCGATTGACATACCATTATCAAATTCATTACCAAAATCTAGTTTTGCATAGAGATCTTGAGTTTTCTCACTGATTGACCCAACCAGGCCGCGGTTATCATAATCAACAACACCATTAATACGAAGAGGCTGCCAATCACCGATTTGTGGATTACCAGCTCCATTTACTCCAGAACCAAGTAATGGTTCGCCTTGAAGCGATGAAACCCACGCATCATAGTTTTGCAACAGAGCTCTATCTACAAATAGTACGGATGTATTGGCACCTACAACTGTGTTGCCACGGAAGAAATCAGTAAAATCAACTTCCTCATATCCACCTTGAGACAAATCGGCCATTGGCATATATCCGCCAGCCCAAGGAGCTGCAACAGATGCCCAGTTTAGACCCGCTGAGCGGTTTGTCTGGTCACGCTCAGCAATTCGAGCGCCAAATTCGATTGAGTCAAACCAGCCGTCGCCGTCAAATTCATACTCAACATCGGCCTTAACAGCGTACATATCGCCTTCATTATTATTAAACTCATCAGCTGAGAAGAGAAGGTAAGCATTTCTTGGGTCATTCAGAGCGTCTGTTGCTGATGGCTGACCGCCTGTTCTTGTTAAATATGGGTTACTCGCAGCGCCTATAAGTTCAACTTGCGGGTTATCCAAATCTGGGTTTATTGTGAAGTCTGAGAAGAAACGTGTGCCGCCCCAGAGACGCTCTTTAGTAAATTCAGCTGTTGTCTTGTGAGCATCAATATTAATGAACAATCTATCTGAAGGCTGCCATTTGATATTCAAAGACATATCATCTGTTACTGAACGATCTTTTTGGTGTATTGCAAGGTTTGTGAAATTGGCACCGTTAGCACCAGTCCAATCACGTAGGTTATTTGAAATTACACCCGTTTCGTAAAGTCCAGTAATGGAATATGTATTCTCACACACAAAGTTTGGATCATTAGCTCCGTTACATGATGGAATATCTGCAGAAAAAGGAGTAGTTGTAAACCCAGGTGCAATGTTAGTTAGGTTGCCTGGAGGGTTACCTGGGAAAAAGCTTTCACCATCTGGAAAGAATTCTAATGTTCTCTCGTCCTGATCTACACTGTTTTCGATACGAGCAAATTTAGCTGTTGCTTTAAATGTGCCTTCATTATTCTGCCACTGCCCAGCTACATAATAACTGTCTCGGCCTCTATCAACTTCGTTTGTACGAAGCTGAAAACCACCAGGAACACCTATTAGTTCACTTGAACCTTGAGCTACAGGAATCGGAAGAAGTTGACCCACTTGAAAACCGTGTAAGTCTGACTGTAATTCTGATGATGAGAATGATGCGAGTAAACCGAACTCTCCATTAGTGCTATCCCAGCGATTACTGGCGATTACGCTGTAATCTGGGCTCCACTCGTTGCGAAGGTCAGTATAAGTGCCATCTATTGATGCAGACATAAAAGAACCAGTTTTATCAAATGGCTCAAGTGAACGCAGGTTAATCGTACCGCCAATACCGCCTTGGATAAGGTTAGCTGAAGCGTTCTTGTAAACATCAACAGCGCCTATCAATTCTGGAGGAACAGTACCGAAGTCTAAAGACCGGCCACCATTTGCTGAGAAAGCATCTCTACCATTAAATTCGGAACGTACTAAAGTAAGACCACGGATAAGGTTACCTCCGCCTTCAGGTGATGGGAAGTCACCTTGGCTGCCGCCTAAACCAAAACGCTGAACAACAACACCAGGAACTCGAGCTAACGCCTCAGCAACTGATAAGTCAGGTAGTGCACCAACGTCAGAAGCCGCAATAGAGTCAACTGCAGTATCCGCATTTCTCTTGAGGTCTCTTGCGGTTTTGATAGCTTGACGAATGCCAGTGGTTACTACTTCGCCTTCTTCTGTTACATATGTTTCCTCTGCAGAAGCTGTATCTTCCTGTGCGTATACAGGTGACAACAAACCAAAGCTCGCAACTAATGCTGTTGTACCCAACAGCGCTAGCTTATTTAAACGTTCTACTGACGCATTAATATTAGAATTCACTATTTTCTCCCTTATTGCCATACGGCGTACTTCTTTGTGAAGTATTTATTTAGTTAAAAGATTAACCCTTGGGGTTAGTAAAGCTTAATTTGACAGCGCTGTCAATTGCCTATCATTAAATTTTAGTTGGTATATGATGACGCAGTCTTGTCGATCATTTTTGTGCAGACGTTTATCTTAATGCGCTCATTTGGCACGTTGTAAAAAAGCTGTAAAAGATAGCCTATGGCCGTGTCAATTCGCGTAAAAATACATTTACTTAACCCGAAAAAGCCTAAAAATAAGGAGCAAATGTTTTGAAAATTAAAAAAATTTGTATCGTAGGCGGCGGCACAGCTGGATGGATGACCGCGGCAGGTTTATCAAATAAATTCAGTGATTTAGGGGTGTCGATAGAGCTTGTAGAATCGGATAAAATTGGCACAGTTGGAGTTGGGGAAGCCACTCTTCCACACATTAGATATTTTAATAATTCTCTAGGGATAGATGAAAAAGAATTTATGCTTTCCACCCGTGCTACTTTCAAATTAGGGATAGAATTTTGCGATTGGGGTAAACTAGGGGATAAATACCTTCACCCTTTTGGTGACTACGGAATGCCTATTCATAACATAGAATACCATCATTTTTGGTTAAGACTGTTGCAGAAAGGGCACAAGTCGAGACTTTGCGACCACTCATTTCCAGTGCTAGCTGCCGAATCTGGTAAATTCCAACACCCGCACGGTGATATCAACAAAATTGGTTCTAACTACGGATACGCATACCAATTTGACTCCGGCCTGTATGCCAAATTTTTAAGAAAATATTCTGAGGCAAGAAAAGTTAAAAGAACGGAAGGTCGTGTTATAGAGATCTATCAGGATCGCGAGAGCGGTAACATTAACTCAATACTTCTTGAAGACGGTACTAAAATAGAAGCAGATATTTTTATTGATTGTTCAGGGTTTAGGGGATTACTAATCGAACAAAAGCTTAAGGCGGGTTATGAAGACTGGAGCAATTGGCTTCCGTGCAATAGAGCGGTTGCTGTTCAGTGTGAGCAGGAAGGAGCAAGTTTACCTTTCACAAGAGCAACAGCCAGGAAAGCAGGATGGCAATGGCGAATACCGCTACAGCATAGAACAGGAAATGGGTATGTTTATTGGGATAAATATATTTCAGATGATGAAGCAACTCATAAGCTGTTGAGTACTTTAGAAGGCAATCCAATAACAGAACCAAAACAGCTGTACTTCAAAACAGGTAAAAGAAAAAAATTATGGAAAAAAAATGTGGTAGCCATTGGTTTGTCTGGAGGGTTTATGGAACCTTTGGAATCAACTTCAATACATCTGATACAAGAGGGTATAACAGCATTAATAGAGCTGTTCCCCGATAAATCCTTTCATCAAAGCGATATTGAGGAATATAATCGCCGAATGGATTTAAATTTTGATAGAGTTCGCGACTTCTTGCTTCTACATTATGTAGCAACGCAGCGTGATGATAGTGAGATGTGGAATTTTTTTCGTAATATGACGTTACCTTCGAGCTTAGAAGACAAACTTCAAGCATGGCTAAACAGAGGTTATTTAACCAAATATGAACATGGTGTATTTCACCCCCCTAGTTGGTTGGCAGTAATGGCTGGCCAAAATCTATTTCCAAATTCATACGACCCCAGGGTGAATAATTTCGATTACGATACAATTAAAACAAAATTAGATAATTTGAGAAATGAAAACAGAAAAGCGGTTAACAGAACACCGGACCATGCTTCATATTTGAAAAATTTTGGTGCAAGCTTAGTTAATTAAAAGTAATGAATAATTCTTCTATTAAAAATATTGTTATATGCGGAAATGGATTAGCTGGTGCTTTGTCAGCTTTGGCTCTCTCCAAAGCATTGCCAAAAACAACCAAGCTAACCCTGATAGACACCCTTTGTACCCACGAAAAAGATATATTTTTTGGCAATATCACATCAGCATCAACATATGCATTTTTACTGAATCTGGGTGTATCTGAAATTGAAGTCTTAACTCAAACTAATACATCCTTTTCCCTGGGAACTCATTATAATAACTGGGGGGAGGAAAAGAATACCTGGTATCAATGCCAGCACCAGCCCCTTCCTGTTTTGCAGGGCGTCATGTTTCATCATTACTTAACTCGCATTTCTGCTACAGATCAGGATTACTCAGAAATTGGCCCCTACATAATGTCGGCATGCGCAGCTAAAAATGGAGTTTTTGCCCATCCCTCACAAGACCCAAAAAACCCCTTAAAAAACATCGAATATGGTTATCATTTTCAACCAAGGGAGTTACGCAAACTTATTAATAAGAAATTAGATGGTCTAAATATCAAAATTGAAAAAGGAAGTATTGAAACTGCAGACAAGTCTGGTGGAGAAATCAAATCCTTAACATTATCCTCAGGGGCGACTATATCTGGTGATTTTTTTATTGACTGCACTGATGGTAATTCAAAAATTAATGAAAAAATGAGTATACTTGGGAACAGTCAAACTCTTGAAGCTGTTGAACATACTGTGCCAAGCAACCAAATATCAGACTCTTGTAGGAAAGTTTATGGCTCTTTTGATAATTGGACGTCGAAAATATTTTTGCAAGATAAACTTCATAACTTAAGTATAACAAACGTATCAGATAAAATAGATCGAGAAAGTAAATACCCAACCAGCAATTCTCAAGGCATAATAGTTACAACTGGTTTTGTTGAAAAACCGTGGAAACAAAATTGTCTTCGATTAGGTCACAGCGCTGCAATATTATCGCCAATAACCCCAGCGCCCATTATGCTTTTACTGAAAGACATTGAACGAATGTTGGAACTCATACCCATTTCTCACGATATGAAAATTGAAGGCAAGGAATACAACCGCCGCTTCAGAGAGGATTACATACATGCTTCAGCATTCGAGAATGCATTGCAATCCACTCAAACTATTATACGCAAAGAATTCTTTGAGAATAAAATTGAAAAATTGATCTATGAAAAACTCAAAAGAAAAATAGTTCAGTTTGAAAGCAGAGGGGTTATTCTCCAATATGACCTTGAGCCATTTAATAATGAGGATTGGACTCAGATACACCTGGGAATGGGGCGTGCACCTGATAGATATGACCCACTAGCAGATAAGATCGAGGAAAATCAACTCATAGAAATTTTAAAAAATATAAAGTTAGCTAACAATATAACCGCAAGCAAAATGCCCCCCCTCAAAAAATATATGACAGGGTTGATAAAATACCTCAGGAATAAGAATGAAAAAATCTAAACAACAAAATATTAAAAATATTGTTATAGTTGGCGGAGGATCTGCTGGCTGGATGTCAGCTGCTGCTTTATCAAGCATTTTAAGCCCTGATAATGTACATATTACATTAATCGAATCCGAACAGATTGGTACAGTTGGAGTCGGGGAAGCAACAATTCCTGATATGTTAAATTTTAATGCCATGCTCGGAATAAATGAAGCAGAGTTTTTAAAAGCAACAGATGGCACATTTAAACTTGGTATAGAATTTAATAATTGGGGTCAGGTTGGCGATTCTTACTTTCACCCTTTTGGTAATATTGGCGTAGACATGCAGGGGGTTGATTTTCATCAATTTTGGCTTCGGTCTCAAGAGGGAGGCAGTACTGCAAAGTTACAAGATTACAGTATCTGCTCAGTAGCCAGTAATGATAATAAATTTGCGATGCCTGAGCAAAGCCCGAGATCACTATTATCGCACCTACGATATGCTTATCACATTGATGCCACAAAATATGCTAAATTCTTACGCAATTATGCGGAAAAAAGATATGTTAATCGTTTGGAAGGCAAGGTCACGCGAGTTAACTTAGATCAAGAAACAGGAAATATTTCCAGCCTTAACCTGGAAAACAATCAGACCGTAGAGGGCGACTTCTTTTTTGACTGTACGGGATTTCGAGCTCTACTATCAGGCAAATCCCTAAAAACGCCGTTCACCGACTGGGGACACTGGTTACCATGCGATACCGCACAAACGGTAGCAAGCGAACGTAATGGCGAACTTTTACCTTATACAAAAGCCACCGCCAAATCTGCCGGATGGCAATGGAGAATACCCACCCAGCTCAGAACGGGTAATGGACACATTTATTCCAGCAAATTTATGAAAGATGATGATGCT
>JAQXEH010000029.1 GCA_029250925.1 Hellea sp. | reverse complement strand
ATGGATAAACTTATGGAAACCTTTGCTGTTTTAATGGAAAAACTTAATAATTTTGTCTGGGGTCCTCCAATGATGATCTTATTATTAGGGGTAGGTCTTTTTCTAACAGTCGGTTTGCGATTTATATCGCTGACCAAAATAGGCTATGGGTTTAATCAGCTCTTCAAAAAACGTGATGATAATGCAAGCCAAGGAGAGGTTTCTCCTTTTGCGGCATTAATGACAGCTCTATCATCAACTGTCGGAACAGGAAATATTGCAGGAGTCGCAGCGGCAATCGCAATCGGAGGGCCTGGTGCTGTCTTTTGGATGTGGGTAACCGCAATCTTGGGAACAGCAACTAAATTTGGTGAAGGCGTGTTAGCTGTGCGCTTCCGTGAAGTTGACTCAAATGGAAATCGTGTTGGTGGACCAATGTATTACATTAAGAATGGATTAGGGCCAAAATGGCTATGGTTAGCCGGAGCTTTTGCATTTTTCGGAATTATAGGCTCGCTATCTACGGGCAATGCAGTTCAGGCAAACTCCATTGCTGATGCACTAAAAAGTGCTTATAATTTTGATCCGAGGATTGTGGCTATAGTTTTATCACTTCTTGTAGCAACTGTAATAATAGGTGGTATCAAGCGCATTGGGGCAGTTGCATCAAAACTAGTCCCTTTTATGGCAATTATATATATATTGGCCGCACTATTTGTTATAGCGGCTAATATTGGGGAAGTTCCAGCTGCATTTAGTCTCATTTTCAAAGGTGCATTTGGTATGCAAGGAGCAGGGACCGGAATTACTATCGGGCTCATGATGCTTGCTATGCAAAAGGGGGTGGCTCGTGGACTTTTTTCGAATGAAGCAGGGCAAGGATCTGCTCCCATAGCACATGCAGCTGCACAAAATGACAATCCTGTAAATCAGGGAATAATAGCAATGCTTGGTACAATTATAGATACGTTAATTATATGCACAATAACTGCTCTCGTAATTCTAACATCAGGAGTTATGTCAAATGATTGCTTAGCTAATCCTGCCATTCTAGAATTATTAGAATCAGGAACTACGCCACAAGGCTGCGAAATTGGAGTGCCGCTAACAGCTGCGGCTTTTGACTCTATTCTTGTCGGTTTTGGAGAGCACATTGTTACATTTTGCTTATGCATATTCGCTTTTACAACTATTATTGGTTGGTCATATTATGGCGAACGCTGCACAGCGTTTATTTTTAAAGAAAAATCGATCCCAATTTTTAGAGTATTTTGGGTTTTAGCAGTATTCCTATCAAGTTTTGCTCTTTCATTTGAGACTGGTGAAGACAATCTTGTAGTCGCAACATTTTGGCTGATAGCTGATAGTTTGACAGGGTTAATGGCAGCACCGAACTTAATTGCTATCATTCTTCTTTCGCCAGTTATATTCAAGTTGGCCAAAGAGTACTTTCAAAATAACGATCCATCTGAAGATAGTCCTGAGATTAGTAGTGGTAAATAGTTTACTTACTTCAAAACAAACCCAAGAGTTATGTAATGAATATCATTAACCCCAAAGTTGCAGTTGAAGAATTAGAGGGTTGGACCGGCGGCGATGACTTTATAACAAAAGTTTTTAAATTCAGAAATTTTATTGAAGCATTTAGCTTTATGACTAATATTGCAATTGTTGCAGAAAAAATGGATCACCATCCTGAATGGTATAATATTTACAATAGAGTAGATATAACGCTGACAACCCATGACTCAGGTGGAGTCACTGAAAAAGATATCACTCTTGCCAAAGCCATGGAAATGGCAGCTAGTTAATCAAGAAAATACTATGAATAATTTTTTTTATAAAGTCCTCTAATGACTTCTACACTGATCGCTAACACCCAAACAAAAATAAGTTCTAATGAAAATGCACGCATCAGGTTAGTAGGCTTGGGACGAGAAGAAATTTCGAACCATCTAGAAAATTTTGGAATAGAAAAACCAAAATTAAAGATGCGCACAAAGCAAATTTTTCACTGGATTTATAATCACGGAGTACGTGATTGGGCGGAGATGACTAATATCGCGAAAAAACTCAGAAATGATTTAGAAGAAAAGTTTTCACTTGAACGCCCAAAAATTATTGAGAAACAAGTTAGCAATGATGGAACACGAAAATATCTAATACAAATGAGCCAAGGTGTAGAGGTTGAGACTGTATTCATACCTGACGTATCAAAGACTGGTGCTCTATGTGTTTCCTCTCAGGTTGGCTGCACTTTAACTTGTAAGTTCTGTCATACAGGGACTCAGAAATTGGTCAGAAACCTTACATCTCAAGAAATAGTTTTGCAGGTCATTGCAGCTCGTGATGATCTAAATGAATGGCCCACAACACAGGAAA
>JAQXEH010000045.1 GCA_029250925.1 Hellea sp. | reverse complement strand
TTAGCTATTTTGGTCTCATTTTCTTTTTTGGCACATTGCTTGGCCTCGTGAGCTGGTCAATAAACCGAAATTTAAAAAACACTCACATGAAATTATCAGGTCTCCTGACTGCGATTGGTGTTACAGCTTCATTCTATGGGTTAATAAATTTATTTCCACTGATGAATGATGCCGAGGCTAATAAAACATTAATAAAGGCCATCGGCGTAAGCCCCATTGTTTATATTTTATTTCTACTAGTTTTCCCCGCTTCTCTAATCGCACTTTACCTAGGACAAAAATATATACACCAGAGGACTATACTAAGTCTACATACAGCTAGCCCTACCATCCGTTGGAATAGGGGCATCAAGGCTTTTATTGTTACCTGGCTTGTGCTTGGAATTGTCTCTTTAGCAGGCCATGTAAGCGGATTAAGTATTATAAAAACTAACTTTCAGGCTGAAAATACTTTGCTTTATTTAGTTTTATCTCTTGCTCTTATTCCTCTACAATCTGGGACTGAAGAAATAGTATTTCGAGGGTATTTGAACCAGTGGTTTACACACTTGTTAAAAAACAAGTGGATAGCCTTCATAATCTCTAGTGCTCTTTTTGCTTCGATGCACCTCTCCAATCCAGAGGCCTTAAAAGGAGCAGAAAATGGAGTTTTATTACTGACAATGAGCGGATATTTCTTGTTCGGTTTTTTTGCTTGCTTATTAGTTTGGATGGATAATGGGCTCGAATCTGCAATTGGCTTTCATGCAGCCAATAATACGTTTGCAGCTATATTTGTTAATTATGAGGGGTCTGTTTTGCCGGTACCTTCATTATTTATGGCGAAACCAGATTTTAATTTAGATACGCCATTAATGCTCATATCTTTAGCTCTGATAACGGCAATTTTATATAAGACCAGATAAACATACTGGCAGCTAATTCCAATTAAACTTGTGTGTCATTTAGGTATAAAAAAAGCCGCCCCTAGAGGCGGCTCAATATTCAAAATTTAATATCCTTAGAACTTGTAACGAACAGAAGCGCCGTAAGTTCTTGGCTGACTCGGGTATGCATTTATAGTTGAACCCTGAACGACACCTGGGAATGCAGATGTATATGATTGGTCATTGTTTAAGTTTCTAGCCCATATCATGAATGAAACGCCGCTATCAAAGCCAACACCCGCTGATGCATTAATGATGTTAGTTGATCGCGTTAGTCCCGCAATATTGTCAACAATTTGAACGTCACTCTCATATTGATAATCAGCTCTTACAAAACCTGAGATCCCGTCTGAGAAATCATGAGTGTATGTAGCAGAAGTTGAAAGCGAAAGCTCATTAATACCCGCTGGTCTTTGACCTGAAAGGTCAATAACAGTTCCGTTTGGTCCCGGAGCAGTGGGGAAACTGTCATAGACAGGATCCTGCAGAACACCGGCAAATGTGACATGTAACGGATCCATTAGCTTGAATGTTGAGTCCCACTCAATACCGCGAGTTGACTGAGTACCAGCGTTAGCTAACACAAAACCAGTACCCTGGAAGATTGTTGACTGGAAATTTTCAATTGTCTGGTCAAACGCAGCAAAATTGAATGTACCCCAATCACCTTTAGCTTTGAAACCAATTTCAGCAACTTCAGATGTCTCTGGCTCAGAGTAGCGTGTACCAAAATTACGTCCAGTTGATGGTACGTAATTGTTTGGAAGCAATCCTGCAGCCGCAAGAGCTAAAGCATCGGCTTGGAATGGGCGAGAGTCGCGCGTTAAGTTCCATGATGCTGATTTAAAGCCAGTAGCGTATCTACCATAAATATTGATAGTATCATTAACTTCATAATTAAACTGTCCTGTGTAGGTAAGTTTATTATTATCAGTAATACCGTCCTCAACAGCATTAGGATATGCTAATAATTGTGGTTGGAACTGAAGTCCAAAAAGTCCGCCTAGCGG
>JAQXEH010000022.1 GCA_029250925.1 Hellea sp. | reverse complement strand
TTATCTTTAGCAGACACGTTGACAATACCATTGGCATCAATATCGAAAGTAACTTCAATTTGTGGCATACCGCGAGGAGCCGGAGGTATACCAACAAGGTCAAACTGCCCCAACAACTTATTGTCAGCAGCCATTTCTCTTTCGCCCTGGGACACCCTGATTGTAACGGCTGACTGATTGTCTGCAGCAGTGGAGTACACCTGACTCTTTTTGGTTGGAATTGTTGTGTTGCGGTCAATCATGCGCGTAAATACACCGCCTTCTGTTTCAATACCTAAAGATAGCGGCGTTACATCAAGGAGCAATACATCTTTGACGTCTCCTTGTAGAACCCCAGCTTGAATTGCGGCACCCATAGCTACCACTTCATCAGGATTGACACCTTTATGGGGCTCTTTACCGAAAAACTTAGTCACAGCTTCTTGGACTGCTGGCATACGTGTCATGCCTCCAACAAGAACTATTTCATCAATGTCCCCGGCCTTCAAGCCTGCGTCAGTAAGAGCTTTTTTACATGGAGAGATTGTTCTCTTTATTAAATCTGCGACAAGGGATTCAAGCTTTGCGCGGGTTAGTTTCATATTGAAGTGTTTCGGCCCAGTTGCGTCTGCAGTTATAAACGGCAGGTTAACTTCATATGAGGAAGCAGTCGAAAGCTCTTTCTTGGCTTTTTCGGCTTCTTCTCTTAGGCGCTGAAGAGCAAGTTTATCTGATTTTAGATCAATACCGCTCTCTTTTTTAAACTCATCGTTGAAGTATTCAACTATGTGCATATCAAAGTCTTCACCCCCGAGGAATGTATCTCCGTTAGTAGCCTTTACCTCAAATACTCCGTCGCCTATTTCTAAAATAGATACGTCAAATGTGCCGCCACCAAGGTCATAGACTGCAATTGTTTTACCATCTTCTTTATTCATGCCATAGGCGAGAGCGGCAGCTGTTGGCTCATTTATTATTCGTAGTACTTCTAAGCCAGCGATTTTTCCGGCGTCTTTTGTTGCTTGGCGCTGAGCGTCATTAAAGTAGGCGGGTACTGTAATTACAGCTTGTGTTACTTCTGAGCCGAGAAAATCACTTGCGGTTTCTTTCATTTTTGTAAGGATCATTGCGGAAATTTCAGAAGGAGAAAGAGCCTTGTCCCTTCCTTGAACGTACGCATCTCCTCCTTTGCCTTTGACGATTTGATAAGGCACAAGCTTCGAGTCTTTCTTCACGGCAGGGTCAGTCATAGCCCTTCCTATCAGGCGTTTAACTGCAAAGTATGTGTGGTCTGGGTTTGTTACTGCTTGTCTGCGAGCTGTTTGTCCAATCAACCGCTCTCCACCATCTGTGAAGGCCACTACTGAAGGAGTTGTTCTCACACCCTCAGAGTTTTCAATTACTCTCGCTTTGTCCCCATCCATTACAGAAACGCATGAGTTGGTTGTTCCAAGGTCAATACCGATAACTTTCGACATTGTAATTCTCCATTGTGGGGCTTTAATGTGTAGCCACTAGTTAAGTTGTTTCTGCCAAAACCTTAAAAGGCTGGCTGTTGAAATGGATATGGGAACCAATTTCTTGGCTTCAAGGGCAATGGCCTAAAAAATAGTTATTATTTAAAATACAATTATCTTAAGATATTGATTTTACTATGATTATAAACAGTAAATTTACGTTGGAAATTAAAACGTCAGCATATAAAGTCAATTATGTCTTTAGTTTCCCATCGTTTTCCTCCTGGATTTGTTCACTATCCAGAATTTTTTAATATTGAAGAACAAAAGGAGCTTATTGCCCAAATTAAATTAGCCGTCACTGAAGCTCCTTTTTTTCAGCCCACTATGCCTCGCACAGGTCACCCTCTTTCAGTAGTCATGAGTAATTTTGGTCCATTAGGTTGGATAACGGACAAACAAAATGGGTATAGATATGAGAGACTCCATCCGCTCACTGGCCGGCCTTGGCCAACTTTACCTGCTGCTTTAGAGAGGTTATGGTTTACGGTTTCTGGTTTTATGCATCCTCCTGAGGCGACACTTATAAACTGGTATAGATCTGAAGCGAAATCTAAAATGGGTATGCATGTAGATAACGATGAAAATAATTTTGATGCCCCTGTTGTGTCGGTTTCTTTGGGAGACCCTGCGATATTTAGGGTTGGAGGATTAAAAAGAGGAGGGCCAACATTACCACTAAAACTATGTTCAGGCGATGTTGTTGTAATGGGAGGGGAGTCGAGATTATATCATCATGCAATAACGAAGGTATTCTACGGGGAAAGTGATTTGGTTCCAAAGGGCGGTAGAATAAACCTGACGATGAGAAGAGTTAATTCTGTTTTAGTTTAAATAACTAATTGATTAATTGTTACTATCTCTATTAAGCAACGGATGAGAAATTTAAATAATAAAGAAGTAATATATGTCTAATATTTTTAAACCACTTACACTTCCTAATGGCCAAGTATTAATGAATAGGCTTTGTAAGGCTGCGATGGAAGAAAACATGGCTGATAAGGGGCAAATACCAGGCTCAACACTAGTGAACTTATATCAAAAATGGGCAGATGGTGGTGCCGGGTTAATATTGACTGGAAATGTAATGGTTTCACCAACAGCTATGACTGGACCAGGGGGGGTATACCTTGGCGACAAGACTTTAGCTGAAAAAGATAATCGGGAAAGATTTGAAACATGGTCTTCAGCGGCTAAGTCTAGGGGAGCTAAAGTTTATATGCAAATCAGCCACCCCGGCAGACAGATATACGCTACGCAAGGTACCGAGCCTGTATCCGCATCTGCTACTAGAGTTAAAATGGAAGGACCTGCAGAAAAAATGTTTGATCATGCGAGGGCTTTAACCTCTGATGAAATAAGAGGAATAATAAAGCAATTTGCCGATACCGCGTACGCAGCAGAAATCAGTGGTTTTGATGGAGTCCAAATTCATGCTGCCCACGGTTATTTGATAGCACAATTTCTTTCTCCTCTAACCAATTTGCGAGATGATGAATGGGGCGGCTCCCTTGATAACAGAATGAAATTTTTACTTGAAGTAGTTAGAGAGGTTCGAGCTCGTGTTGAACCAGACTTTGGGGTGGCCGTTAAGCTTAACTCAGCTGATTTTCAAAAAGGCGGATATGATGTGGGAGATGCAAAAAAAGTTGTTGAGTGGCTAAATGGTGAAAATGTTGATTTTGTCGAAATATCAGGTGGAAGCTATGAATCTGCAGCTATGATGGGTATGGCAGAGGACGGCAGAGCTCAAAGCACAAAGGATCGTGAAATGTACTTTTTGGATTTTGCAAAGGATATCAACGCTTCAGCAAATATGCCCTTGATGGTAACTGGGGGAGTAACGAAACGCAGTAGTGTTGAGTCCGCATTAAAAAGTGGCGATGTCGAAATGATAGGAATAGCACGCGCTATGGGCTACAATCCAAATATCCCTAATGATTGGAAAGAAGGGAAAAACCTTGAGGTAGTCTTACCTGAAGTCAATTGGAAAAACCCACTTTTTAAAGGCCTTGCTAATATGGCAATGACAAAAATGAATCTTTATCGAATGGGAGATGGGCGCTTTCCGCTAGGTAAGCCTAAACCATTGCCTTCTGTTATAATACAGCAGATAAAGAATTCCCGACAAACTAAAAGATATAAGAAATGGCTTGAAAATAGAAGTTCTTAATCCTAACCCTTCTAGATAGTCATCAGAAAACGGAGAAAAATATGAAACTAGACTCCTCAAGAGTTGCAGTTGTTACAGGCGGTGCATCGGGCCTTGGAGAAGCAACTGCTAGAGGCCTCGCATCAAAAGGTGTTAAGGTTGGAATTTTTGATATGAACGATGAAAGAGGTAAGGCAGTGGCTTCTGAGATCGGAGGTGTTTTCGTTAAAGTTAATGTAGCTGATAGCGAAAGCGTAGATCAAGGTTTTGAGGCTGTCAGGAATGTTAACGGTCAAGAGAGCATTCTTGTTAATTGTGCCGGGATAGGAGGAGCAGAGAAAACTGTTTCACGAAACCGAGAAAATGGTTCAATTATTCCGCATGATGTCGATAGATATATTAGGATTATAAATATAAATTTGATTGGCTCATTCTTATGTGCTTCCAAATCAGCAGCTGGGATGATGACTCTTGATCCAATTGAGCCAGACGGAGAAAGAGGTGTTGTTATTAATACGGCCTCTGTGGCAGCCCAAGATGGTCAAATTGGTCAAGTGGCATATTCTGCATCAAAGGGTGGCATCTTAGCTATGGCGTTGCCTATGGCTCGAGATTTGGCCCGAGAAGGGATACGTGTAAATACAATTCTTCCAGGGTTCTATGAGACACCAATCTATGGTCAGATGAACGATAATGTTAAAGATGCACTTCGTGCGCATCTCCAGTTTCCCAACCGCTTTGGCGATGCATCGGAATACTCTCAAGTAGTTGAGTTTATGTGTGAGCACACTTATATCAACGGTGAATATATTCGCACAGATGCTGGCGCTCGAATGCCCCCAAGATAGTTAGAGTAGTGCTAAAGTATGATCAATCAGAGTTATTGGCACGGCAGGACTTAATCGTAAAGCTTGCTGAAGCGGCAAGAAGTATTACGTTGCCATTATTCAAAAAAGATATGGTTGTAGTAAATAAAGCTGAGGGCAGGAATTACGATCCAGTAACAGAGGCTGATATAGAAGCCGAGCGAGTAATGAGGCAATTGATATCAACTGCTTTCCCTTGCGATTCCATAGAAGGGGAGGAGTTGAGCGATATTCATGGAAGCAACGATTGGCTTTGGACCCTTGATCCAATCGATGGAACCAGAGGGTTTGTTGCAGGGATACCTGTATGGAGCACACTTATCGCCGTTAGCTTTAAAGATAATCCGGTTTTAGGCTTGATTGATGTGGCAGCCCAAGACAAACAATTTTTTGGATCACCTAATTATTCATGGTTAATTCATGACGGAAGTGAGAGAAAGCTTAGTTCGCGAAGTTGTGGAGGTGATTTAACTAAAGCAATTTTGGGATGCACAGAACCCTTGGCAATGCTCAATGAAACTGAATTAAGAGCATATAACAATATTCGCAATATTGTTCGGTTTTCACGATTGGGTTTAGATGCATATGCCTATGGTCAGATCGCCCTTGGCAGAATGGATGTGGTAATAGAGGCATTATTGAAGCCGTGCGATGTAAGAGCATTAGTACCTGTTATTGAAGGCGCTGGAGGCAAGCTTACAAATTGGGAGGGAGAGTCTGCTGTAAATGGGGGCCGTATTATAGCGGTCGGAGACCCATTTTTACTGCCTAAAATAATAGACACCCTAAAGGTGCGGGCTTAACTTAAATGTTAAATTTTTTTAAAAAGCTGTCAAAGGCATCAAGAAATTGATCACGATAAACATCTCTTTCAAGTAGGAGCTCATGTAATGCGCCAGGGATTACTTTATAATTAGATCGTGACATGGAGGCAAAATTTTCATTAGAAGAAGGGTCAACAATTGGATCTGCACCTGCCGCTATTATTAAACATGGCGTTTTAAGTTGGCGCGCATTTGAATTTACCCATGTCATTGCTTTAAGAGCTTGAACAATCCACCCATAAGTTGGGGGGCCAACCCGCAGACGGGGAGATGTTTGGAAGTAAGCTGCCCAATGCCGGTATCTGTCTTTGTCAGAAGTTAATTTATTTATGTTAAATGGTACGGGCAAGCCGTTACGTTGTCTCTGCAGAGGTAAATTTTTTGTTTTAAGCCCTAGTGCCGATAGCCCCTTTATGGCTAATTTCATAATTGAAGTATCTAGATCATATAAACCCAGCATTGGCGCCGAGCAAATAACAGCTGCGGGCTTTATATCCCCGCGCAAAATGGATTGAAGTACTATAGTCCCACCCATTGAATGTCCCATCAGAACGTGAGGTTGAGGAAGTGAGGGTGATAACTCTTTGACAACATAAGCCAGATCATCAACATAATCTCCGAAGTCCTCTATATGGCTTTTTATTTTATCATCAAGAAGTCTGTCTGATAGCCCTTGACCTCGCGGGTCAACTATTAGCACGTTAAATCCACGTTCTATAAAATCAGCGGCAGTTTCTAAATACTTTTCTATAAACTCAGTGCGCCCAGGAGAAAAAATAATTGATCCCCTAGTCGGCTCACTCGGTGCTATAGCCAGCATCACTCTCAAGCGAACTCGATTGTTTTTTATGAAGAAGGTATGCATGTGGGGCTTGAGTGCTTCAGGTATTGGGCGCCCCCCTGGCTGAACTATATCAGCATCCTCATATTTTGATGTTAGGTTATCCATATAAAGTACAAGAAGGTGACTTCCTCTATTGTGTTTCAAATATTACATATTCGAAAAAATTGTTTGGAGGCCCATCGCCACTGACATATCACCTGCAACCTTTAGTTTACCTGACATAAAAGCCATCATTGGGTCGAGATTTCCTTCTGCTAAAGATACAAAATCTTCTTTAGATAAAGATATTGTACAGTCTGCTTCATTATTTTCAGTATTAGCTTCAGTTCCTGAAGCAAATATTTGTCCATCATCTCCGAAGTCAAACTTAACTGATTTGTCTGTTCCACCTGCTTTAACTAGTGCTTCAGTCATTTTTATTGCAATATCTGAGTTTTCCATAGTTAGTTCCTTTGTATTATACTCTTCTTACTTTATGGGCTGCGATTGTTAAAAGCGCCAGAATTATTTTATGGTCTTCATCGGTTTTTTAAATTTTAATGTGGCCCGATCAGACTCTCCAATTCTCTCATAAGCCCGAGCTTCAAAGCCAGCAGGAATTTTACTGGCTTCATTTGGAACATATGAGCGTGGCCTCAAAGTCCAGACGCCGAATGGATGATTGGCAGTGTCTAGCGGGTTTGAGTTTATATTAGAGTCTGTTATGAACTCGAAGCCTGCTTGTATTGCCAGGTCCTTAATATAACTTTCCTGAACATAACCCGACCCTGCGAAAGGATCTTGCGTAGCTTCCTCAGGCAAGCGGTGTTCAACTATTCCAAGTATCCCACCCGGCTTAAGACTTTCATAAAATTGCCTGAACGCCTCTTTGGCGTAGCTTTGACTCATCCAGTTGTGAACATTCCTAAAAGACAAAAGCATATCTAAATCACCCGGTGCTGGAGCTGTTGTTTTTGAGCCAAACTTACTAAACTCTACAGTGCCATAGTCTTTTTTACTTCCATATTTTTCTATGAAAGCATTATTTCTTGATTGTATTCTTTCACTTTGACCGTCACGCAAAATTGCCACATAAGTTCCATCAATTTTGTTGAGATATGGAGCAAGTATTTGGGTGTACCAGCCAGGCCAAATTTCGCCAACTTTCATGCCAGGAGTAATTTCAAAAAATTCGAGTGTTTCTTTTGGATTACGAAACTCATCTCTCGGCATATCCATCTCACGCCTTGGGTGGGATATAACCTCATCTAAAATATTAGAGACTTCTAATTTTGAAAAATATTTATTTTCTTGATCATTAATACCGGAACAAGCTGGCAAAGTGAAAAAACTTATACCTAAGATAAATATTATAAGGAGCTTTATTTTCATTTTTAATTCCTTTTGTTTGCCTTTATACGTGAACACCTAAAAACAAGTTTTAAGCGCAGGGTTTAACAGTGCTTTAGTGGATTATTTCTATTTATTCGTCATCATCGCATAGATGTCTGCACCCTTAAGTTTGGGCGAAGTACCTGTTTTAAATGCTTTTTTTACAGCTTTATAGATAAGGATATTATAAGCTGCCTTTTGGTTATTTTCTTCGGCAAGTTTTATAATTTCACCTTGCAGATAATCTAATTCAGAACTTTTACCCAATTCTAAATCATCAAGCATTGAAGACCTCGCTTTTTCATCAATTTTGACTACTGTTTTCATCAGCAGGGAATAAAGTAAGTTAGGTAGCCGTAGGATTTTAATCATTTTATTAGGATGAGCCCCCCCAAAATTAGCCGGTTCTATACCAGCCGACCTGATAACTAATAGAGCCTCTTCAATAACAAGAGCAAGTGATTTTCGGTACTCTCTCTGCGATAGGCATGATTTTAAAGGAATACCTGCTAATGTGTTTAGTGCGTTGTTTAAATTAACCAATAATTTCCCCCATTGCACAGATAAAATATCTTCATGAAGTGTAAGTTCCTGGCCAGACTTGTCAAAGATACGCTTTAACTCTAAAATACGAGGGTCTTTGGTGTATTCTAGGGCGAGCTTTCCATCTGTTCCGCAGTGATACCATCCTGCCCCTTTCGCGGTTACATTAAATGGAACTACTCCAGCTAAAACAAATTGACCTAATTCGTTCTTGAGCGCTTGAGTGTTTTGAACTCCATTTTGAAAACTGACCACAAGGGCTTCTTTTCTCGCATATTTATTTATAATTTTAGCAGCCTCTTCAGTATCATGCGATTTTGTAGTTAGTATGATAATATCAGCAGTTGATAATGGTGCGTTATTGGTACTGTAATTTACTTTCTCAGGCTGCAAATAAATAGTTTCATTTTTGAAGTGTGTTAGCTTTAGGCCGTTCTCCTTAATTGACTTTGCCGACGACTCTCGTCCAATCATCTCTACTTTTGCCCCAGAAGAGACCATCAGCCCCCCCAAATAGCTGCCGATAGAGCCAGCACCAAGTATAGTTATTTTTATTGAAGCTTTTCTCATGGGCCTACATGTGCGCGAATATAACCGAAAGTTTTGAGGGATTTTAGATGTATCATTTATTTTCACCTGTGATGCTAATTTCTATCTGTGATATACATTCTTTTCCAAAATAAATTTCATCTTGCCAAAAAAAAGTAGGCAACCCAAATACTCCCCGTTTAATTGACTCGCCTGTGAGTTTTTTGAGTTTTTCTTTTATTTCTTTGTTATTGGTTGCTTTAAGAATTTTACAGCCATCCATGCCGTCATCATTTAACAGTTTTATAAAATTTTCGGGGTTACTTATGTCTTCATTATTTTCCCAGATTGATTTAAACATTAAAGATATGTAAGCGTTATGTATTCCAAGCTCTTGGGAAACAATAGCCCCTCTCATTGCTAGTAGTGTATTCATCGGAAAGATTTTGTTAAATTTAAACTTAGTAAGATGGTGCTCTGAAATGAAGCGTTTCATCTCAATTTCCATATAGCTAAGCTTTGATTTTATATTGGCAGCTGATTGCCATGGGGGCGAGTTACCAGTGATTTTAAATATACCACCAATTAAAGCAGGTTTCATATTAACTACAAGACCAGTTCTTGAGATGGTCCCCTGAAGAGCTTTCCATGCTAGGTATGCGTTTGGACTACCAAAATCATAATAAAAATCTATTGAATGGAGGCTCATTATTAGGCCCTAAATTTAGTGTTAATAAATTTATTACTCCTCTAGCTTTTCTAAGGCAGCTGGAGTGAGTTCAAAATTATGAAATACAGTAGACACATCATCGCAATCCTCTAATGCATCTACCAAACGAATTACTGATTGAGCTTGATCTGGGTTATCAATTTCGTTTTGTGCTTTCCACACAAGATTTACCGACTTGGCTTCGCCGAAACTTTTTTCTAACTCTGCCGCAATGTTTCCGAGCTCATCACGTGCAGTCCATACGGTATGCACTGGTTCATATTCGTCCCACGCATCATCAGTGGCACTATCAGACTCGCAATCGTCTGCGCCAGCCTCTATGGCGGCTTCCATCATACCGTCCTCGTCGGTGGTTAATAAGGGGTATTCAATTTTACCAGCTTGATTGAACATAAATGCGACAGAGCCAGTTTCCCCTAGAGCGCCGCCATTTTTTGAAAAAGCAGTTCTCACTGCCATTGCGGCTCTATTTTTATTGTCAGTATTGGCTTCCACAATAAAACCTATTCCACCAGGCCCGAATCCCTCATAGCGAATTTCTTCAAAGTCTTCTCCATCTCCTCCGGCGCCCTTGTCAACGGCACGTTGAATGTTATCCTTTGGCATTGATTGACCTTTTGCATTTGCAATCGCCAACCGTAAGCGAGGGTTCATGTCGGGATCAGCCCCCCCCATTTTTGAGGCTATTGCTATATCTTTTGCAAGTTTTGAAAAAAGTTTTGAGCGAGCCTTATCCTGCCGACCTTTACGGTGTTGAATGTTAGCCCATTTTGAATGGCCAGCCATTAAGTATCCTTTACTTAAATTGATTTTAATAAAGTCCTAAGCGATGATAAGCTTATGGGCAAGTATAGGATTTCAATTCAGTGATTTTCTTTTAATATAATTTTTGTTAAGTTTATTTTATAGGTTTGTGGAATGAAAAGCTTTTTATTCGTTTGCTTGGGCAATATTTGTAGATCACCAACTGCGGAGGCAGTATTTAGGTTTCAGGCTAAACAAGCTGGCCATGACTTTAAAGTCTCAAGCGCCGGTACGGGAGCATGGCATGAGGGAGAGCCCCCTGATGCGAGAAGTATCAAAGCAGGCATGAAACGGGGTTATGATTTTAACGGCCAAATCTCTAGAAAAATTACCCAAAAAGACTTTTTAGAATATGATTACATATTGGCTATGGACAAAAGTAACTATCAAGATTTGATCATGATCTGCCCAGAATATTTAGCTCCAAAAATAAGACTTTTTCTAGACTTTTCAGTAGATTCTAGAGCAGATGAGGTTCCTGACCCCTACTATGGGGGCAAGGACGGCTTTAATGTAGTGATAGATTTAATAGAACAGGCAAGCGAGGGGTTAATTTTATCTTTAAATTAATAGACAGTTCGGATAAAGGCGTTTAACCGAGCTGAAGTAATTTATTTTAAAGGTAAAAAAATGAATAAAGGCCTAGTAACTGTTTTCGGGGGCTCCGGTTTCTTAGGAAAATATGTCGTCAGAGCTCTTGTAAAAGAGGGATGGCGTGTACGTGTCCCTGTTCGCCGTCCACACACAGCTCAAGATTTAAAAGTTATAGGTAACGTTGGTCAAGTTCAGTTAGTTCAGGCAAATTTAAGATTTGAAAAATCAGTTGATGCGGCGATCGCAGGCTCAGATGTGGTTATTAATCTGGTAGCCTTACTCTTTGAAAAGGGAAGCCAAAATTTTGAAGCACTCCACGTACGAGGAGTTGAAGCTCTGGCAAAAAAATCATTAGCACATGGCGTTACAAATTTTATTCAGGTTTCAGCTCTAGGTGCTGATTTAAATAGTGATAGTAGTTACTCATCAACAAAGGCTAAGGGAGAAAAAATTATTCGAGATGTTCTTCCTAGTTCAGATATTATAAGACCCTCAATAATTTTTGGTGCGGAGGATAATTTTTTTAATCGATTCGCATCAATGTCCCAATTGTCTCCGTTCATTCCCTTATTAGGCGGGGGGCGCTCATTGTTTCAGCCAGTTTACGTAAATGATGTAGCTAAAGCCATTGCAAAATTGGTAGGCCAAGGCACGTCTGGAAATAACTATGAGTTAGGCGGCCCTAGAGTATATAGTTTTAAAGAGTTAATGCAGCTTATGTTACATACAATTCATAAAAAAAGACTATTAATTCCTGTACCTTGGGCTGCAGCAAATTTCTTAGGGTTTTTAGGTGAGGTTTCTGGTTCCCTGCCTTTTGTTTCACCATTCCTTACTAGAGACCAAGTTAAGAATTTAAAGAGAGATAATGTAGTTTCCGATAATGCTCTGGGGTTCTCAAAACTTGGAATAAGGGCTGAGTCTATGGAATCAATTATTGAAGGTTATTTGCTCCGCTATAGAAAACATGGGCAATTTCACAAAAAGAACAAATAGAAATTATTATTTTAGCCCTTTAAATTACTTTCAACTAATTCAATTTGTGCGTTAAGAGACGGATCTTCTGATCGGAGGGTGTCAACGCGCTTAACCGCATGCATAACGGTTGTATGGTCTCTTCCGCCAAACCTTCTCCCAATATCTGGAAGTGACCTTTTCGTTAGCTTCTTCGATAAATACATAGCAACTTGTCTTGGCCTTGCAATAACTCGCGCCCGTCGTTTAGATGTCATATCCGTCAAGGTTACACGAAACTCATCACAGACTGCTTTTTGTATCCTGTCTACAGTTAAGCGCTGACCAGTTGTATACCTAGAGTCTGATAATGTTTCTTGAACAGTTTCTAGAGAAATGGGAGTACCCAAAAGCTCGCTCTGCGCAACAATTTGATTAAATGCCCCTTCAAGGTCCCTTGGTGTTGCGTTCATCCTTGCCGCCAAGTGGTCACGTGCATTTTGAGGTATTGCTAAACTTTCATTACCGCTCGCGCGATGCCTAGCTATAAGTCTATCTAATATTCGCAGTCGTAACTCATAGTCGGCAGACCCAATTTTACAAACGAGACCAGAGGAAAGGTATGATTTAAGCCGTTCAGTGGCCTTTTCTATCCTATCTGGATGGCGATCAGCCGCTATTAGTATCTGACGTCCTTCGTCAACTAATGAAATAAGGGTATGTAAAAGCTCTTCCTGACTACTAGGCTTATCAGCTATAAAGTGGGCATCATCTATTATCAGTAAATCAACATTTCTTAATGATGATTTAAAGGCATCGATTGCATCACGACCATTACCACCTCGCACGGAACTTACAAAACCACTAACAAATGCTTCAGACGAAATTAGCTTTATCCTATAGTTTGGGTCTGTTTGCTTTACTGCCCGCTGAATCGCATAAAGAAGATGAGTTTTCCCCATTCCATTTGTTCCGTGTATAACCACGGGATTATATTGAGCATCCCGACAACTAGCTATTTGCCTAGCGACTGCAAATGCGAGCTCATTTGAGTTTCCAACAACAAAATTATCAAATGTGAAGCGATTCCTCGGACTATCGTCCATCGCCTTGGCCATTTCTGGTGGGCATTTTTGTTCAGATTGAGAAATAATTTGTTTGCCGCCTTTGTTTCGTAACTTCATGGTTGGCTTTGTTACGCCAGAGGCTCTTCCTGCTGCTGATGAGAATGTGACATCACGAGCGGGCTCTACCATATCATGTTTTTTCCAAAGGCGCCTTACTGTTTCTGCATAATTTGTTTCAATTTTTGATGCTATAAAACGAGTGGGAGCACTTAGATCCACGGTTCGATCATTAGCAGATGCAACTCGTAACCTTCCAGTCCATGACCTGTGAATATTAGAGCCAAGTGCGTAAGCTAAATCATTTCTAACTTTATTCCAGGTGTTGTGCGCGCTTTGCAGTGGAGGCTCGCCAGTGTACAGATCTGGTGCAGGCAGATCTTTTTTCTGCTCCGCAACATTAGACAAAATATGATCTTTGTCAGACACCTAAAAGACTCCGCATGCTTCTAAATGGGTTAAGTGGGTAACCCATTGTTTTTAAATATAATTTTTGGATAAAAAGCTTTTAATTAATATTGCAAACTTTATTCACCCTTGGAAGATAATGTCCTTACGAGAAACTATCCTGACCTTCTATAAACCGACTCTTTTGCGCCACGTCAACAGCAATGAATCGTAAAAATGGCATCATTTTCTGTTGACTCTAAAAAAGTTAATTATTGCAGTGATATAGCGTTAAAAAAAAATTAATTTTTTTTAACTTTTTTTTAACAAAGTGTTTATTCGGACACTGGTTAGACTTTATTTAGTTATCAAAATATACGAAATTAAAAATTGTTTTATATTTTGGATTAAATTTCTTTCGCCGCCATGAGAATAAAAAAAAACCGCTCTATGAGCGGTTAGACTAAGAATATATCTAATATGGATTAATTCATAGATTTAACTCGCTTAGATAAGCGTGATATTTTTCTTGAAGCAGTGTTTTTATGAAATACGCCTTTTGTTACAGCTCTCATCATAGCTGGTTCAGCTGATTTAAGTGCTATCTGCGCAGCAGCTTTATCCCCTTTTGTAATTGCATCTTCCACGCCGCGCAAATTGGTTTTGACCATTGTACGACGATTTCTGTTTACGTCTGTTTTTCGTCCTTGTGACCGGACTGCTTTTTTAGCGGATGCTGTATTAGCCATACATTCCTCGGTTTGTTTATTTGCAATTCTTATTTCTGAAGCCGCCTATATACGCGCAAATTTAACACGTCAACAGCGATATTCATTCTTTAAAGTTAATCGCGGGATATAGTTATTTATTCTTGAAGTGTGGTTTTCGCTTTTCCGTGAAAGCCGCCATACCTTCTTTTTGGTCTTCTGTGGTAAACATAGATTGGAAGACTTGTCGCTCTAAACGGATCCCTTGACTCAATGATAGCTCAAATGAGGCGTTGATTGTCTCTTTTGTCATCATGGAGATGGGTTGACTTTGAGCTGCGATTTTTAATGCTGCAGCATGCGCTTCCTCCATAAGTTTGTCTAAGGGCACTACGCGTGAAACTAAGTTGGATGATAGGGCTTCTGCAGCATCCATCATTCTTCCTGTGAGACACATATCCATTGCTTTTGATTTTCCGACAGCTCGTATAAGTCTCTGTGTTCCACCTATTCCTGGCATCACTCCGAGATTAATTTCGGGTTGACCAAATTTTGCATTATCCGCAGCTATTATGAAATCACACATCATGGCAATTTCGCACCCCCCGCCTAATGCATAACCTGATATTGCTGCAATAATTGGCTTTCTGAATCGAGCAATTGCTTCGTGATTTGAGAATATATCACTTTTGTAAATATTTAAATATTCTAGATCTGCCATTTCTTTTATATCTGCACCTGCAGCAAAAGCTTTTTCGGACCCACATAATATAACACAGCCAATTTTATCATCCATACTTATCTTTGAAAGTGCATCTGCCATTTCTGCCATCATCTGAGAGCAGAGTGCATTTAGCGCTTTGGGCCTATCTAGCTTTATAGTTGCTACAGCGCCTTCTTTTGTAATTTCTATCATGTCATAGCCCATAAGGAGCTCCATATTTTTTTGCTGTGTTTACACGTGCAATTTATTTCTTTCAAGCAGACACTAAATAAAAATTATTTTTGGCAGGCTTTGCAATAAAAACTACTTCTTCCGCTCTGCTTAATTCTTTCTATTGGGGTTTCACATACTTTACAGGGCATTTTTTCTTGCCCATAAACCTCAAAGCTATGCTGAAAGTAGCCTAAGTTTCCATCAACACTTGCAAAGTCTTTTAAAGAGGACCCACCAGCCTCAATTGCTTTTTTTATGACGTTTTTTATTTCATTTACTAATATTTCTGTTTCTTTAATATTTAGCTTTCCAGCCTGCCGTTTTGGAGAAATCTTTGCTTTAAAAATAGCTTCACAGACATAAATATTACCTAATCCACTTATGATACTTTGATCTAATAAAGCAGATTTAATGGTACTCTTTTTACTAGAAAGTTTATTAAATAAGTAAGGCCCGTTAAACATGTTGTCCAATGGTTCTGGACCCATTTTATCTAACCTCGAAGGTTCACCCGGCGCTATTAATTCCATAAAGCCGAACCTACGTGGATCATTATAGGTTACTACAACACCATTACTCATTTCAAATATAACATGATCATGCTTTGGGTTAGTGGAATTGTTTAAATTATATACTGCTGTTAGGCCATTATCTATTGAAAACCTACCGCTCATTCCGAGGTGCATATGTAGAACATCATTTGAAGAAAGTGTTGCCTTTAGAAATTTACCCCTCCTAATCAGTGAGGTTAATGTTTTTCCTTGGACTCTATTTATAAAATTTTTATCAAACGGAAATCTTAAATTTAATCGATTAAGTGTAACTCGTTCAAACTTAAACCCTTGCATTACAGGCTCAAGTCCGCGCTTTACAGTCTCGACTTCAGGCAGTTCTGGCATGGTCAATGTTTAAGTTAATAAATTTCAATTTATATGTTTCGAGTTAATTAATCTATTTTTTACTTGGTCCTGTACTGACAGCTACCATAGCTGCTCGAAGTGTTCTGTCGCCTAGCGTGAAGCCAGTTTGCATAACAGTTGCAACATTACCCTTTTCTTCGTCTGATGGAATTTGAGCCACCGCTTGATGGACATTCGGATCAAACTTACTTCCTACACCTACTACAGGCTTAACTCCGTGTCTTGAGAGTGTTAATATTAAATCTTTTTCAGTGAGTTCAATGCCATCGAGTAGATTTTTTGCGTTTGCCCCCATGTCATCTCGGGCCTTACCATCGAGAGTGAGCAATGCACGAGATAAATTATCATGAACAGATAGCACATCTACTGCAAAGCGCTCGATGCCAAAAGTTTTTGCAGCGTTTATTTCCCTTTCAGCTCGTTTTTTTACATTATCAGCATCCGCCATTGCTCTAAGGGCCTTATCCTTAAGGTTTGAGAGCTCAGACTCTAAGCTATCTATTCTAATTTTATCTTCATTTTGTTCAGTATCAACAGACCCTGATTCTGGTGATTTGTGAGAAACACCGTCTATTTCCATGTCAATAGCTCTTTGAAGTCTGTCTAAGTCTTCATCAGAAGGTAGCCCGTCTTCATCAAGCTCTATATCCTTCATATCGATATCTTTATTTTTATTTTTCATTTTTGTACTTTCTTCTACCCGATAAATGTCAGATCGGTTTGCTGTATGAAAATGTCAAGTGCTTCAATTAATATAAACTAAAGATATTTTATAACACACCGATACTTATTTAATAAGTATCTTATTATTACCCTTTTAAAGAAATTTAATATTTATATTATGTTTGTTTAAATTGTCTGGCCATATGTGTGTCCTTAGTTTAATTAAAGAATGGTAAAAAAAGGAAAGTTAATGCGCCCTAAAAATAGATTACGAGAAAGTTTACGTTTAGTTACATTTGAGCCTGGGGTGTCTCTATATGCAGAAGGCTCTTGTTTAGTTAAGTTTGGAAATACTCACGTACTTTGTACAGCCTCCGTCGATGAAAATGTACCTCGATGGATGAGGGGTAAAGGCAAGGGGTGGGTTACAGCCGAATATGGGATGTTACCACGTTCTACTCACTCTCGTAATTCACGAGAAGCAGCAAGAGGAAAACAGGGTGGACGCACTGTTGAAATACAACGTCTAATTGGCAGGTCATTGCGTGCAGTTGTTAATTTAAAAAAACTAGGCGAAAGACAAATTATAATAGATTGCGATGTTATGCAAGCGGACGGGGGTACTAGAACGGCTTCAATATCTGGCGCATGGGTTGCTTTATACAAAGCTTGTGAGAGTTTAGTAGAAAAAGGTTTAATTGAAGAAAACCCTGTTACGGACAGAATGGCAGCAGTGAGCTGTGGAATTGTTGACGGTGAATGTAGACTGGACCTTGAGTACTTAGAGGATAGTGCTGCTCAAGCAGATGCCAATTTTGTTTTAACGGCCAGTGGCGGTATCATAGAGGTGCAAGTTAGCGCTGAGGACACACCTTTTTCGCAAGATGAAATGAAAGAACTTACACGCCTTGCATCTTCAGGCATCAAAACTATTTGCGAGTATCAAGAGAAGGCAATGAAATAATTGCGCAGGGTTTCTTGTATAATTTTGAGTTTCTTACTTGTCCTCTTATTGGGAGCCAGTAGCGCTCAAAGCTTGAATAGCCCATGTAATGTTGAATTTGTTATATTAGGAGCCTCACAAGATGCCGGGTCACCTCAAATTGGGGTTAATGATGACCCTGCTTGGAGAAACGTATTACATAGAAATACCGCAACATCGGCTGCTATAATAAATAGGAAGACTAAAGACAGATATTTATTCGAAGCCACTCCAGATATTAAAGAGCAACTTTTCAGCCTTGATGAAATATCAACGCCGTTAAATGGTTATCCCTTAGGCATATCAGGTATTTTTATAACTCATGCTCACATAGGTCACTATGCAGGATTGATGTTTCTGGGCCATGAATCAGCAGCCACTAAGAGTTTGAATGTTTTTGCGATGCCTCGGATGGAAAAGTTCTTGCGAAATAATGGTCCATGGTCTCAATTAGTTGATTTCAAAAATATTGAAATATCCCCCTTAGCCGATCAAGTATTGGTTGAACTAGCAGGAGGCATAAAAGTTAAACCTTATCAAGTCCCTCATAGAGATGAGTTTTCCGAAACCGTGGCATTTGAAGTTAAGTCTTCTAAAAAGTCAGTACTATTTTTGCCTGATATTGATAGCTGGGCAAAGTGGAAAAGTGAATACGGACATAGCCTTCAGGAGCGAGTTGCTGCCGTTGATCTAGCTTTTTTGGACGCAACATTTTTTGACAATAATGAGTTACAGGGAAGAGACATGTCAGAAATTCCTCACCCTAGGATAGTAGAGACTATGGAGGTCTTTGATAATTTACCTAAGTCAGAAAAGGATAAAGTATACTTTATTCACTTAAATCATACAAACCCAGCCAGGTTTTTTACCTCCTCGGCCTATAAAGATATTAGTGAGCGTGGATATAAAATAGCAAATTCTAATGATAGCTTTTGCCTTGATTAAGAAGCTTCTAGTAACTAGATCGAAAAATTAATGAGTATAATAAATAAAATAGTTGTGGCATCCCATAATGAAGGAAAAGTTCGCGAGATAAGAGACCTACTTATTCCCTATGGAGTAAATACCATAAGCGCCGCCGAACTCTCTTTGGATGAACCCGCAGAAACAGAATTAACATTTACCGGTAATGCAGAGTTAAAGGCAAATGCTGCGGCTCTAGCTTCAGGCCTGCCCTCTCTATCAGATGATAGTGGTTTAGTTGTCGACTCATTAAATGGTGACCCCGGAATATATTCCGCCCGCTGGGCTGAAAAACCGAGATCTGAGGGTGGTGGACGCGATTTTTCCATGGCTATGTGGCACGTCAATGACCTTCTTAAATTAAAAGATAGAAGTGCCCATTTTGTTTGTGCCTTATGTCTTGCCTTTCCTTCGGGAGAAAAATTTACCTATCTTGGTAAAGTTCACGGTGAAATTGTTTGGCCGCCCCGCGGAGAAAGGGGCTTTGGATATGACCCAATATTCTTGGCAGAAGGCTATAAAAAAACATTTGGAGAGATGGACCCTGTTAAGAAACACGCTAAAAGTCATAGGGCTAGAGCGTTTGAAAAACTAATATTGAATCACTTTTAAGTGCCTGAAGGTTTAGCAATATATGTTCATTGGCCTTTTTGCTCCAGAATTTGCCCGTATTGCGATTTTAACGTTTATAAGCAAAAAGACGAAACCAATCTAATACCAGCTATTTTGATAGATTTATCTTTTTGGCGTGAATGGACCGGCCCGCGATTAGTAACTTCCATCCATTTCGGCGGAGGTACGCCGTCTTTGATGTCTGCTGAGGATATCTATTCTGTTATTTCAAGAATAAAGTCTCTTTGGAGTTTAAAACTTTCTTGTGAAATCACACTTGAAGCTAACCCGTTAGATATGAATAAAGAGCGTTGGGAAGCTTATGCAAAGTCAGGCGTTAATAGACTTTCTCTTGGGGTACAAAGTTTCTACGATGTTGCATTAACAAATTTAGGCCGGGATCATAATTCTGCAGAGGCAAAGAGCTCAATTGAGCTGGCCAAAAATATTTTTCCTTCAGTGTCGGCCGATTTAATTTTTGGTTGGAAAGGACAAGATGAAAGATTGTTACATAATGATATAACTGAAGCTATCAAAACTGGAGTTGATCACATTTCAACTTACCAATTAACGATTGAAGAGGGCACTGCATTTCATAAGTCTGAGATTAGAGGTAATAAAAAATCTGTAACGGCCGATCAGAGTGCAGATTTCTACGACATTATTGTTAAAAATTTAATTGCTGCTGGTTTTGAGCATTATGAAGTTTCCAATTTTGCTAAGCCAAGCCATCAGTCCCAGCATAACTTAACTTATTGGAAAGGGTTGGATTATGTTGGTGTGGGGCCTGGGGCCCATGGACGAGTTACACTCCATAATTCAAGATACTCTACGATTTCTAAAATGCGCCCTCAAGATTATATACAAAATATAGAATTAATGGGTCATGGATTAGAGATACGAGAAAAATTATCGCCACAGGAATGGTCCAGTGAATATATCATAATGGGGCTAAGAGTGGATAATGGAATTTCTATTCAAAGGTATGAGGAGTTATCAGGGCAATCACTGCCCAAACAAAAAATAAATAATTTAGTTGATGATGGATTTTTGCTAATAGAAGGAGACGTATTAAGCACAAGTCGCAAAGGCCGGAATGTACTTGATCATATTACAAGAGAAATTCTAATTTAGTTTAAGTTAAAAACTTTTAGGGGCGGGGCTGATAACTTTAAAGCGCCCATTTTCAATTTTGTAAATTGCTAGCCCTCGTTCGGGTATACCGTCACTTCCAAATCTAACTAATCCGTCAATACCATAAAAACCCTGTATTCTTTCAATATTTTCTATGAGTGTACTCGATGAATTTTTAGTTACTAAATCACTAATAGTTACAGCGTCATAGGCTAGAGATGCAAGGCGTGAAGGCTCTTCCGTAAAGATTTTTTCGTAATCAGAAAGAAATTTTATTTTATTTTTATCATCCGCAGATGCAAAAATACCCCCATTTAAGGCAGGCTCTCTTACTGTTTCTTCATTTTTCCAGAGACTAGTTCCTAGAAACTGTACTTTAGTGGGATCGACATCAAAATAGGGGAGTAATGGCGCTAGAGACAACAAGGATGTACCTCCCGCGGGAAGGAGTATTGCATCATATGACATTAGGCCTCTTCCATTATTTCTTCTTATTTTTTTTACACCTTTAACATAAAAGTCTGCGAGTTTTTTTGCTGGTTCTTGCATTGCTGAAATATCATTGCCCGAATATGTTTCTAATCCTGTTATTTCCCCCCCATTATTAGTTACTGCGTCAACAAACTCTTTCTGTACTCTTAAGCCATATCTGCTCTCTGGGCCTAAATAAGCATAACGCTTTAGTCTTTTGGAAGTGCTATAATTTACAAGTCGAGTGATTTCTGACTCAGGCGGGAAGGATAGTAGATATATACCTTTTGACGCCACTTTTACGTCGGATGAAAATGCAATAATGGGGACGTTGTATTGTTTCGCTTGTACGGAACTGATTTTTACTGAGCTTGCGAGAATTGGCCCAATAATGAGATTAGCGCCCATATCAATTGCTGATTTAGTGGCCTTCGCAGCTCCCTCCTCAGTACCAGAAGTGTCATGCACTGATAACAAGATGTCGTTTTTATTTAGATCAAAAATAGCCAATTCTGCTGCTTTTAACATAGAAGCTGCCTCTTCCCTTAACCGGGACGATTTCGATGAAAAAGGAAGCAGTAAAGATACCCTTCTTTTATCATTATATGATGGGTTGACAATTGGGTCCTGCGCGACCTCTTGGGGTGACTCGGTTTGGTTTAATTTGTCTATAAATTTCTTTGTATTAGTCTCAACAGGCTGTGGTAATCGATCCTCTAAGGTGTCACCTTCAGTGGGGCCTTCTGGGCGAATGTCTAAATATTCTTCTTGCCCCACATTTTCATTTTGTGGCGTGGGAACAGTTGTGCAACCAGAAACAATTAAAAGGAATAAACAGAGTAATAGAATTACTGGATGGCCAAAGCCTTTAAATTTCGCCATAATAGCTTTCATAAAATAGATGGGCATAAGATTGACTCAAAATAATACTAAAAGCGCCGCGCCTTATAAGCAAGGGGAAACAAGTAAAGAAGAAAACTCTGTTGCTTTGCAGCCAGGGCTTTATATTGTTGCGACCCCAATTGGAAATATTCGAGACATAACACTTCGAGCTTTAGATGCTCTTAGGTCGGCTGATTTAATATTGGCAGAAGATACTAGAAATAGTAAGAAAATCCTTATTGTATATGGTATAAATAGTTCATTGTTATCTTACCATGAGCATAATGCAGAAAAACGATTGCCTTTTGTTTTGAAACAGCTGCGATCTAGTAAATCTGTAGTTTTAATATCTGATGCAGGTACCCCGCTAATATCTGACCCTGGATTTAAACTAACACGCGCGGCACTTAAGAATAATATTGATGTGTTTCCGTTACCAGGGGCCTCGGCTGTGTTGGCTGGTTTAGTAAAATCTGGATTGCCATCGGACCGGTTTATGTTTGCCGGTTTTTTACCATCCAAATCTGCTGCTAGAAAAACAATTTTACAGAGTTTTAAATTAATTGACGCGACTCTTATTTTTTTCGAAACTGGCCCTAGAGTGTTGTCATGTCTCGAGGATATGCGCGATGAGCTAGGGGATCGCGATGTTGCATTGGTCAGAGAATTAACAAAAAAATATGAAGATGGAATTTATGGTACATTTTCAGATTTAATTAATAATGTTAATGATGCTCAGCCTAGGGGGGAAATCGTTCTACTCGCGGGTCCCCCAAAAACTAAACAGATGTGGAATAAAGAAGATGTTTTGTCCGCTTTAAAAATTCAGGTGCCTGAGCTTGGTCTTAAAAATGCTAGTAATGAAATTTCGGAGGCGAGTGGCTGGACGAAAAGGGATGTTTATCAGATGGGCTTAAGTCTCAAATAAAACTAGTTTTTATAAATCATAATATTACCATGTTTTGGTAACTTTTAGTTCACTTCTATACTTTAGTGTTCTTTGTATTATGAAAAAATTAATAGCTATTATACCCTTTTTATTGTATTTTGTGTTATCAGCTTGCACCACCGTTACGTCGGCAGGAATTACTAAAGGCGATGAGAGAAACTTAGCACGCTCAGTTAATGATGTAAGTGCAGAAAGAGTTATTCGTGCAAGAATGGCGAGGGCAGAAGGTTTCAAACTCAAGGGCATAGATGTTGATGTTAACGAAGGAGTAGTTCTTCTCGCAGGAAACGTTCAGCGGCAGGAAGATCGAATAGAAGCCGAAAGAATAGCTTGGTCAGCCCCGCGAGTTGAACAAGTTGGGAATGAGGTCTTGATAAAAGATAAACAAGGTATGGTTCGAAATGCCAAAGACAGTGTTTTAACAACCCTAGTTAAAGCCCGACTTACTGCTGACAGGTACGTGAAAGGACGAAATATAAATGTAGAAAGCCATGATGGTATTGTTTATTTGCTGGGGGTTGCTAGAGGTCAGGCTGAACTTGAAAGAGTAGCTGAGATCGCGAGTCGCACAAGGGGCGCGCGCCAAGTTATATCTTATGTAAAAATAGCGGGGACTGATTTACCAATACGCCAATTTAATGAAAATTCTGAACAAGTCGTTGAAGAGCCAGCTCCCATGAGGAAATTGCCAGACTTTCTCCAAGACAGCCCAACTGAGCCAACCGCACCTACGTCAGATGATACACCCGCCTCCCCAGCTAAGCAGTCTGTTGAGCAAGACTCAATTGCAAGTATGGAAATCGAAGAAAGCTTGGTGGGTTTTAACGAAAAGAAGTTACCGCACAACATCGGGGGCCCTTCTTCATCTGTAGTTCCAGACGTACCTTACTATGTTGACCCAAGGTCCGGAAAAGAAATTCCAGTAAATTTTTCCGATAAAGATGTTGAGCCTATTATAATAAAATAATTGAGCTAGATTAAAGTAATTGATTTCTGATATCAGGTGTCCAGCCACAAGTAGTATTAGTCTGGGTCTTTATTATAGGTCTTTTTAATAAAGTTGGATTCAAATGCATAAGTTCTAGAGCTTTTATTTCATTCATTTCGCTTTTCATTATTTCATCAAGGTTTCGCCATGTGGTAGAGCGAGTGTTCAATAACTTTTCCCACCCAACGGCTTGCATTAACTGTGAAATATCTGATTTTGAAATACCATCGGATCGAACATCTATAAGTGAGATTTCATGACCAGCCTGTTCAAGGGATTTTATAGCCTTCTTGCAAGTGTCACAATTTTTTAAATGATATAGGGTTATTTTCACTTGGATCTCTCTTTTATGAATGATATTATTAATTTATAAATTCCTTGACGAGAGGTGTCATTGTGAGTTTCATGCTGGACATTATCAAGCGAAATAAAACTAGTGTTTTTTGCCTCTGACACAAATTTTTCTGTAGCAGCATACTCTGTTAGTTTATCGATTTTTGAATGCCATATACAAAGGTCTTTTGTCCAGCTTTGCCTGTGAGCAAGAATTTTCTCCCCCATTTCTATCATTGCAATTGCAAGACCAGTTCCTAGCCGGCTGTGATTAAGAGGATCATTTTCATAATTGTTTTGCTCTTTAATTATTGTGGATACTTGATCGCCGGTTATTTTATTTGAAAGAGCCCCATTTGGGTTAACAAAATTCATAAATTTTACTATACTTTTCAGTACAGTTCCTATCGGTTTGGAAGGGCGCAATAACGGAGCAGATACAAGGTACCCGCAAATCATATCATTATTAAATAACCCATTGTGAAGTGCTAAGCCGCCCCCCATTGAATGACCGTATATAAAGTGTGGCAATCCAGAGTTTATGTTTTGCGACATTTGAATGACTTCAGTGATATCATTCGCCATTAAACTATAGTCGTTGCAGACTCCCTTTGGACCCACTGCTTTTCCGTGACCTCTTAAGTCAAATGTAACCACTGAAATATTATTTTTAATAATATGCTTTGCCATGTTTTCATATCGGCCGGAGTGTTCCCCAAAACCGTGAACAATTATCATCACTGCTGATGGCTCTTTTGCTTCCCATAAAACACCATGGATCTCAAATTTATCATTACCTGAAATTACTTTAAATTCTTTTTTCATATTTCTTTCAATCTCATTTGTAGCCATTAGTATTGTGAAGGGTTGAAGGCATCCTATCAATTGTCAACTATATGATGTTAAATGAACTAACTAACGTACTTGCGCAAGTCTCGCTGCTATTGCAGATATAGATAAACCGCTAATAGGGAAATGACTATGCGCATTGCTTTTCAAATGGATCCGATGGAAGAGGTCGATATAAATGCTGACACTACTTTTGCCTTAGCTGAAGAAGCATCATTTCGAGGTTATGAATTATATGAGTATTCACCCGAGCACTTAATATATAATGAGGGCCTAGTTCAGGCCCGAGCCCGAAAAATGCATATAAACCGTAACGGTAAAGAGCATGTCACATTTGAAGAAAGAAAACTCATTAATTTAGCTTTAGATGTTGATGTCGTTTGGATGCGCCAGGACCCCCCTTTTGATATGTCATACATTACAGCTACTCATTTACTTGAGAGGTTGTGTGCCCACACACTTGTTGTGAATGATCCGAAATGGGTACGTGCTTGCCCTGAAAAAATCCTACCATTAGATTTCCCTGAGTTAATGCCAGAAACTGTAATTACTCGAGATCGCCTTTCTATTGATAAATTTAGGTCGAAACATAAAGATATTATATTGAAACCCCTTTATGGAAATGGCGGGGCCGGGGTATTTTTGGTGAAAGAAGGGGATAGTAATTACTCTGCACTTATTGAAATGTTCATGGAAAATTCAAGAGAACCATTAATCGCCCAAGCTTTTTTAAAAGATGTAGAAAAGGGGGACAAGCGCATAATCATTATTGATGGAGAGCCTGTTGGGGCCATAAACCGAATACCTCAAAAAGGTGAAATGCGCTCGAATATGCATGTTGGAGGGTTAGCTACATCTACTGACCTCACTGCGTCAGACCTATATATATGTGAAGCTATAGGTCCGATGTTAAAGGACCGGGGTCAAATTTTAGTTGGGATTGATGTTATCGGCGATAAGATGACCGAAATAAATATAACTAGCCCTACAGGCGTTCAGGAACTCAAAGAATTTACAGGTATTGACGCTGCCGCATTAGCCTGGGACGCGATAGAGCGTAAGCTGGGTAACAAGACTTGAATAAGCTAATATCTTCTCTTTCAAAACAACAAAAAAACACTAAAACATATTTATGAGTAAAAAGAATAAAAACCTACGACCTAAAGCTCGCCGACCGAGAGGCTTTGAGGATAAGCCTGCTGACTTATTGAGAGCTGAGCGAAGGCTTATAGACGCTGCATATTCTGTCTATGATCTACACGGTTTTGAACCTTTGCAGACCCCCGCACTTGAATATGCCGATGTCTTAGGAAAATTTCTTCCAGATGAAGACCGACCAAATGTTGGCGTATTCGCCCTGCAAGATGACGATAAGCAATGGCTTTCCTTGCGTTATGACTTAACAGCCCCGCTCGCAAGATTTGTTGCTGAAAACTATGATGGGTTGGCTAAGCCTTACCGAAGGTATCAATCCGGTTCTGTATTTAGAAATGAAAAGCCAGGACCCGGACGGTACCGTGAATTTGTTCAGTGCGATGCCGATAGTGTGGGCGCGGCAAGTATATCAGCCGACGCTGAGATGATTGTTATGGCTACCGAGGTGATGCATGCAGCTGGTTTAAAAAATGGACAATACCTGGTAAGAGTTAATAACCGTAAATTACTTGATGGAATCCTTGATAGCTCAGGGGTACCTAATACTACTGAAGGTGATTATCAAAAAATTCAAGTTCTTAGAGCAATAGATAAACTGGATAGGCTTGGTTCTGATGGAGTTAAAGATTTATTGGGCAAGGGCCGGGAAGACAGCAGCGGGGATTTCACAAAAGGTGCAGGATTAGAAGCTAATGCAATAGAAGCTGTTCTAAAATTTACTGAAGCATCAAGCTTGGATCGTTCTGATACAATAATGAATCTCGAAAAAATAATTGGTGCCTCTGAGCAGGGAAAGTCAGGCTGTGAAGAATTAATTGCTATAGACAATATTTTAAACGCAACTGATTACGGCCCTAATAAAGTTATTTTCGATACATCTATAGTAAGAGGGCTCGGATATTATACTGGACCAGTTTTTGAAGCTGAATTAGTTGCAGATATTCGAGATAAAAAAGGTCGCCCAGTAAGGATTGGTTCTATCGGCGGCGGGGGTAGATATGATGACCTTGTTTCAAGGTTTAGAGGTCAGCCCGTTCCTGCGACTGGATTTAGTTTTGGTGTTTCCAGGTTTTTATCGGCACTAGAGAGGATGAATGCATTAGAGGAGGTATCTAAGCCTCCTGTCATTATATGTGCTTTCGATCGTACATTGATGGGCGACTATTTTAAAATGGCGGCTGAATTGAGGGCGGAAGGAATCCGTGCTGAGGTTTTTGTGGGTGCTGGAAATATTACAAAACAAATGAAATACGCCGATAGGCGCTCCAGTCAAATTGCAATTCTTATGGGTGAAGATGAACTTAAAAACGGCGTTGTAACACTTAAAGATTTATATCTAGGCGCGGATATGGCCAAGGCTATTAGTTCTAACGAAGAGTGGAAGTCTAGCCGTCCTGCCCAACAAGAGGTGGAGCGTGATAATTTAGTTGCTTCAGTCAAGTCGATTTTAAGTAAATAAGGCTTCAAAAAAAGATGGCGAGGCGTTAACCTCGCCACCAGTTCAAAGGGGATCCATATAGTGGATGATTAATGTATAACCTTTTGATACTAACAGGGAGATTACAGTAACCTTAAAAAACTGTAACCTTACTCTCAAATGATAAGAAAGTAATAGATGTCACAACTCGATTTAAGATTAATACCAGTCACGCCCTTTCAGCAGAACTGTAGTTTGCTGTGGGATACTGATACAATGGAGGGTGTATTAGTTGACCCTGGAGGAGAACCAGAAAAACTAATGAACACAGCAAAAGAGCTAGGAATAGATATTAAGGAAATATGGCTCACGCACGGACATCTTGATCATGCCGGAGGAGCGGAAGACATTCGAAAAGCATTGAATGTTCCTGTTATAGGGCCTCATAAAGAGGACCAATTTTGGATGGATACAATCGAGCAGAGTTGGTCGCAATATGGACATGCGGGTATGGGAAAGAATATAATACCGGATAGATACCTTGAGGATGGAGAAACCCTGACTCTTGGAGGGACTGAGTTTGGCGTTCTTCACACGCCAGGCCATACCCCTGGGCATGTTGTCATTTATAATAAAAACCTTAAGATTGCATTTGTTGGTGATGTATTATTTCGAGGGTCTGTGGGAAGAACTGATTTTCCAAAAAGCAATCCTCAGCAGCTTATAGATTCCATAAAAACTAAGCTGTGGCCACTAGGGCATGACATGAGATTTATTCCGGGACATGGCCCAATGAGTACTTTTGGGGCGGAACGTAAAGACAATCCATTTGTTGCAGACCATGTTTCTAACGGAAAAAAGGGCAATACTTCTGGGGTTATGTAATTGAGATGAATTGGAATTTTATTAATATTTAGGTAGTTTTATTATGGGTGATTTATTAACGATTGAAGCTTTTCTAACACTTTTTATGCTTATATTGCTGCAAGCAGTTCTTGGCTTTGATAACTTACTCTATATTGCCATTGAAAGTAATAAAGTTGGAAACGTTAAAGATGCAAAAAAAGTCCGCCAGCTTGGCATAGGTATTGCTGTTGTATTTCGAATATTATTATTGTTTGTAATTGTTGCATTATTCCAGAAAATGGCAGCCCCTCTATTTTCAATCCACTTAGAGAAATTTATTGAGGGTGAGTTTACAATGCAGTCTCTTGTTACTCTCTTCGGGGGCGGCTTTATTATTTACACTGCAATAAAGGAAATACATCATTTGCTTATTGTTGAGCATATAGAGCATACCGGGGGGGCGGGACGCCGCTCTGTTGCAAAGGCAATAGTTTTAATAGTTTTAATGAATCTCGTTTTTTCAGTGGACTCCATTCTTTCCGCTATGGCGATTGCCTCAGAAGTTGATGCTGACGGTGTGGTCACATATCAAGTACCATTAATGGTTATCGCCATAGTACTCTCTGGCCTAGCTATGATTTTCATGGCTGACGCTGTTACAGAGTTTTTGAAAAAAAACCGAATGTACGAAGTTCTCGGTCTTTTCATTCTTTTTCTTGTTGGCGTTTTGTTGGTGACAGAAGGTGCTCACCTATCACATTTGAAATTATTTAACTTCCCTATAGATGCCATGAGTAAGTCTAGTTTTTATTTGGTTGTTGGGGTACTTATAGTAACTGATATATTATCTAATAGGTACCAAAAAAGACTGTGGGCCCAAAAAGAAGAAGAGATACGTGGCAATATTAAATGATTGCCTTAAGTTAATCTCTAAGTAACTCATTTACACCGGTTTTTGAACGCGTTTTGGCATCAACTGTTTTTACAATTACAGCGCAAGATAGCGAGTGGCTTTTATCAGCCGAGGGCAGAGTGCCTGGAACCACTACGGAGTACGGAGGTATTTCTCCGTAGCTTATTTTTTGTGTAGCCCTATCATATATCTTTGTAGACTGACTTATAAATACCCCCATTGCAAGAACCGAGCCTTCACGAACAATAACTCCTTCAACAACTTCAGATCGTGCACCAATAAAACAGTTATCTTCTATTATAGTTGGGTTGGCTTGCAGAGGCTCAAGAACCCCCCCAATCCCAACACCGCCGGATAA
>JAQXEH010000079.1 GCA_029250925.1 Hellea sp. | reverse complement strand
TCAGATTTACATTGTTTCATTATTGCCATTATTGGATCATCTGGACGCGGAGTAACATTTTCAAACATAATAGTATCTATATATAGTTTTATTGTTGAACGAATATTTTTAATCTGGAAATTCAAGTACCTCTAATTAATAATACTGTTTCATATTTTAGTCCATGTCTTTTTATGTTACTACAGTACCCTATGTTGAATTTTATTATAATTACCGCCTTTATTCTGATTGTTTTAATTTATTTATACAGATCATTGAGGGGTGAGAGTTTAAGTAAATATACTGTAAATAGTTTTACTAAATATGAAACTAAGAACTCTGATGGTCTCATACGTTTGTATGATTATTTACAGTCCACTTTTAATATTGAAAAACAACCTGTGTTATCGCGGTCAGGCTGGTCAAATAAGCGCGAAGCATTTGATGCTGCTGCGCTAGCAAGAGAATTTGATTGCGAGTTTCGTAAGGATGAGTTTGCAGTAGGAGATCATGTATTAGATGGGGCATGGACATTAGTCGAAGGCTTTAGTTCCGAAAACCGAATACTTTACCTTCATGGCGGTGCCTATACTGTAGGTAGTGATGTATCGCATCGCCCGATAACTTATCAAATCGCGAAAAGAACTAAATGTGCAGTTTTTGCACTTAATTACCGTTTAATGCCTGAAAGTGACAGAAAAGACTCTATTTTCGATTGTCAGGCTGGATATGATTGGATTCTAAATAATGGACCAGATGGGCCTGAGTCCGTTAGGAATATTGCTATTTCAGGGGACTCCGCAGGAGGAAATTTAGCACTTATGTTAAGTCACTGGTCAAGAAAACTAGAAATAAAATCACCCAATGCTGTTGTAGTTCTTTCACCTCAAACAGATTGCACTTTTCAAAGTCCATCTATGCAGAGAAATCAAACTACTGACCCAATGCTTAAGCCTCTTTTGAGTGGGTTATTAAAAATGCCTAGGTTTATTCTACTCTGGCTTTTATATTGGCAGCTGGGTCATAAGCCGTCCGACCCTCTGGTATCGCCAATTTTTAATGAATTATCAAATTTACCGCCAACATTAATTCAAGTAAGTAGTTCTGAAATGTTGTTCGATGATAGCATAAGATATGTTGAAAAAGCTAGAAAACATGGATCTGAGGTGAAACTCCAAATTTGGGATAATTTGCCTCATGTATGGCAAATTTTTGATAACTTTATTGATGAGTCGCACAAAGCATTAGACCAAATTGGTAGATTTCTTGATACTAATGGCTTCAATGATAAGATTCATTAAATTCATTTAATCTTTTAGAAATATTCTCGAAACCTGATGTGTGTAATATGTTCTAAAGTAGAGGCAGTCCAAAAGTACAGCTAACTTCTATTTGTAATTTATGGCTTCTTATTAAGCTCGGAGAAAACTATGAAACCAGTTCCTTTTAAAAAAACATTTACATCAATAATTGCTTTTTCAGGTATATGCTTATTGCCTGTTACATCTTATGCTACAGACTATTCAAATAGATATTACAGTAATGATTGCTACCAAAAAAGTAATGATCAGCTAGCAGCAGGATTATTTGGGGCTGTTATTGGCGGAGTGGTTGGCTCCCGTGTTGCTGGAAGAGGGGATAGGACAGAGGGATCTGTTATAGGCGCAATACTTGGAGGCACGACGGCTGCTGCGATTAGTGATAGTGGCCGCTCAAACGGATATAATCCAAATTGTGAAAAAATAAGACGTCAAACAAGAAGCCGTAATTATCGTAGCAATCAGTATTCACGTAATAATAATTTTGATAACTTTTCTAATCAACAAGATTATTATTCAGTAAGAAGCAGAGTAAATACTAGAAGTAGAAGTAATAATGGTAGAGTGCATGGTAATAGTAACTATCGGAGTCGTAATGATCATGGGTATGAACATCAACATGATCATGCGCATCAGCACGGTCATTATCATGACCATGATCACAGTCATCATCATGATTAAATATATTTCTTTATTATATACCTAATTCCTGAATTTAGCATGTAGTAAAAATTCCGTATTGCCAGAAGTACCTTTTATGGGGGACTCACAAGTTGCAGAAATGCTCCAACCTTTTGTTTGTATCCAATCGGAAACTTCAGATAATGAAATTAAGGCTAAAGATTCTGATTTTACTATTCCGCCTCTTGAAACGCCCTTTTTCCCGACTTCAAATTGCGGCTTAACAAGTATTACGAGGTCTGCTTCTGTGGCAGATAGTGTCAAAACTTGATCAAGTACTTTTGTAGCCGATATAAAACTAGCATCACAAACAATAATTTGGGGTGGCTCAGTGAAATGTTTTTCTGTCAAATTTCTGGCATCGAAGTTTTCCATAGACTTAATTTTTTCGATATTTTTTAAACGGTGATGTAATTGATCGCGGCCTACATCAACCGAATAAATTTTTTTTGCTCCATTACTGTAAAGTACTTCGGTAAAGCCCCCAGTAGATGCACCAACGTCTAAACATACTTTATTTTTTACAGAAATATCAAACTTCATGAGTGCGTGCTTTAATTTAACACCTCCTCGAGAAACCCACGGAAATTCTTTTTTTGCTTCTATAATACTGTTTTCCGATATTTTTTCCGAAGCTTTTTTTAACACCCTACCATCAACAATAACTAATCCCAATTTAATGGCGGATTGAGCACGAGCGCGAGATTCGTAAAGGCCTATTTCTGTTAGTAGAAGGTCTGCACGTTTCACTATGCAGTGTTATAGTTCAATGCTTTGTCTTGACCAAGAGCTTCGAAGACGGTTCTTACTATGGCTTTAGAGTCTAGCTTTGCTTTTTCATACATTTTATCGGGAGTGTCATGATCTATAAATTCATCAGGTAAGTGCATAGAACGTATTTTTAAACCTTCGTCAAGACGTCCTTCTTTTGCAAGTTCATGAAGCACAAAAGATCCAAATCCACCTATTGAGCCTTCCTCTATCGTAATCAGAACTTCATGCTCGTCAGCTAATTGGAGTACAAGCTTCTTATCAAGGGGTTTAGCAAATCTAGCGTCTGCAACTGTTGTTGATAGCCCCAAGGCTTCCAGTTCTTTTGCGGCCCCTAGTGCCTCGTCAAGACGGGTTCCATAGGAGAGAAGGGCTATTTGACTTCCTTCACGTAATACTCGGCCTTTGCCAATTTCTAGGATTTCTGGTTTTGATGGGATATCAATTCCTGTTGCTTCTCCTCGTGGATACCTAAATGCAATAGGTCCGTCATTATATTCGACAGCAGTAGCAACCATGTTGGCAAGTTCTACTTCATCAGAGGCAGCCATTAGAACCATATTAGGTAAACAACCAAGATAAGCTATATCAAATGAACCTGCGTGCGTAGGCCCATCAGCGCCAACTAAACCTGCTCGATCCAAGGCAAAACGCACAGGTAAGTTTTGTATAGCAACATCATGTACAACTTGATCATAACCTCGTTGAAGAAAAGTAGAATATATTGCACAAAATGGTTTATAACCTTCGGCAGCCAGACCTGCTGCAAAAGTAACGGCATGCTGTTCAGCTATTCCTACGTCGAACATTCGTTCGGGAAAAGATTTTGCAAAAATATTCATTCCGGTACCGCCAGGCATGGCTGCTGTAATACCTACTATTTTATCATCATTATTGGCATGGTTTACCAATTGGTTACCAAAAATATTAGTATAGGTTGGGGCGTTAGGTATGGATTTACTTTGTTCACCTGTAACTACGTTGAATTTTGAGACACCGTGATATTTATCGGCTGAATTTTCTGCAGGCTCATAACCTTTCCCCTTTTGTGTAACCACATGGATAAGGACTGGTCCATTTTTCATTTTTTTTACATTTTCCAAAACAGGTATTAGTGTGTCGAGGTCATGGCCATCAACTGGACCAACATAATAAAACCCAAGTTCTTCAAACCAAGTTCCGCCCATGAACATTCCACGAGTATATTCTTCGGCCTTACGCGCTGTTGATTTTATAGGCCTGGGTGCATCCTTTACTATAGCTTTTCCTGCGCCGCGTAGTTTTTGATAACCACCCGAGCTCACCATTTTTGCTAGCATATGACTCATTGCGCCAACTGGAGGAGCAATAGACATATCGTTATCATTGAGTATGACTATCTGTTTTGAGTCTGTTGCTCCTGCATTGTTCATAGCCTCATAAGCCATACCTGCGGTAATTGACCCATCACCTATTACTGAGATTACATGCCCATCTTTCTTGGATAAGTCTCTTGCAGTGGCGAAACCCATACCTGCTGATATAGATGTTGAACTGTGAGCAGCCCCAAAAGGATCGTAGATACTTTCGCTACGTTTCGTAAAGCCAGATAACCCGCCGCCTTTACGAATTGTTCGCATTTGGTCTCTTCTACCAGTTAATACCTTATGCGGGTAACATTGATGCCCAACATCCCAAATTAATTTATCATCGGGTGTGTTGAAAACGTAATGAATCGCAACCGTTAATTCAACAACACCTAGCCCAGCTCCTAAGTGCCCTCCTGTCATTGATACTGCATCAATAACCTCTTCGCGCACTTCTGCAGCTAAATCTTTGATTTGGGCAACAGGTAGTTTACGTAAGTCAGCGGGGTATTTAATATTATCTAAAAGTGGCGTTATGGGCATATAATCTTTCTAATTCTTATCGTTAATATGCGCGATTTAAAATAAAGTCGACTGTTTTAGAAAGTATTTCTGCTTTCTTACCAAAGGGCTCTAGGTGTGCAATTGCACTTTTGCCTAACTGACTTGCTCTAGTTCTGGCATTTTCTAAGCCAAGTATAGAGACAAAAGTTACTTTACCTAAAGCGTCGTCTTTTCCTACTGACTTGCCAATTATATCAGCATCGCCTTCCACATCAAGAATGTCATCTTTAATTTGAAATGCTAAACCTATATCTCTTGCATAATTTTTTAATGCAGTTTTTTCACTTTCACTTGCATTGGACATAGTAGCACCGGCGGTAACTGCGTATTCAATTAAAGCGCCTGTTTTAAGTTTTTGAAGCTGTGATATGAAAATTTCATCCCTTATTTCCGATGATTTTGATATGTCAATAACTTGACCACCAATCATTCCACTTGCGCCTCCTGCCTTAGCAAGATCACTTATTAATGTCATTCTAATGTTTGGATCTTCATGAACTTTTAAGTCTGCAAGAAGTTCGAAGCTTATTGTTAGTAGATTGTCACCGGTGAGTACTGCTAGCGCCTCACTATATTTTTTGTGTACTGTAGGTTTTCCGCGTCTAAAATCATCATTATCCATACAGGGTAAATCATCATGCACTAATGAATAGACATGCATGCATTCTAATGCTGCGCCTGCAATGTACACGCCTTTGTTTAGACTGCCTAACATACGAGCAGTTTCTATCATTAAGAAGGGCCTTAGTCTTTTTCCGCCGCCGAGCGCTGCATATCTTGATGCCTCCATGACTGCTTTTTGGTTGCCAGACGGAAGAGGTAATATATCCGTGAGTACGGCCTCTATTTCTTCTGATACAGCTTTAAGGTGAGATTTGAAATCTATTGAATCTTTAAGCATTAAAGGGAACCGTCTCCGCTTTCCCATCTTTATCCAAGACAATTTTTTCTACTTTTAATTGAGCATCCTTAAGTTTCCCTTCACAATGGGATTTCAATTTGGCTCCTCTTTCATAGATGGCAATGCTTTCTTCAAGCGTAACTTCACCTCTTTCAAGTTTACTAACAATGCTTTCAAGTTCATTTAAAGCATTTTCAAAAGTCATTTCTTTTATAGATTCTGTCATATTAATTTCCATTTTTTACTAATTTTTGTGTCGGTCGTTCAAAGCGTCTGTGGCTCCAGTGCAGGTCTCCATTTTGACTTTTGCATTTCCAGCCTTGTTTTTTTAATGAGCCTTTGAGCATTCTATTAAACCAACCATGTCCAGAAACATATATTATTTTGCCACCTTTGGAATGATCAGCTAATATGCCACTCATGTTATCTGCTCTGATCCTAGCGGATTTATGGCTTTCCATTCCATCACACCAACCAAAATACCAAACTATTCTTGACCATGTTCCCCAGCTTTTAGGTCTTATCTTTATTGAGCCAAGATAGGGTGAGGGAAGGGGGGCCTCTACTAGGTCTTCATAAATAAAATCTGGTTCCCTTCCGCTCGCAAGTGTTGCCGACTCCATCGCCCTTAGTAATGAGCTGGATATGACAATGTCTGATTTTTCAGCCCATTTTTTAAGCCTTTTTGGTACTTTTTGTTCTTTTTTAAGACCACTTATTTGATATTTCAACCACCACTCTCTGTACTCTTTCCAGTTTAATCTGACCTTACGAGAGAGTTCGGGTTTTCCGTGGCGTGCTATAATTATTATATCATTGGTCATTTTAACGGTTGGTCTTAAATATTTCTCTTTTTCTGCAGAAGTATAGCTTTTTAACAATCATAATACTTTAAGTTTCATTTAACAGCTCTAATTTTAACCACTCTTCTTCTGACTTTTCCAGTTTAATTTTGTATTGATCCAATTTTCTTATAGCTTCATTAAAACCGTCTGGGTCTTTATGAAAAAAATCAGCATTTGTGAGCTTAAGTTCTATTTCAGAGATTCGATTTTGAAATTTCTGAATTTCTTGTGGCAGTTGCTCTAAGCGAAACTTATCTTTGTAGGTCAGTTTGTTTTTGGATTTTGTTATTACTTTTGAGTGTTTCACATTATGTGGTTTGTATTTTAACTTTTTATCAGTACTAACAACCCCAAAGCCCCTTTGAGTTACCATATCAGTATATCCACCGGGGTAAATTTGCCATTTTGAATTGTTTTCATAAGCAATAGTGCGAGTAACAGTACGGTCTAAGAAATCTCGATCATGAGAAACTACTATTACTGTACCGTCATAATCAGCAACTAATTCTTGTAACAAGTCTAGTGTTTCAAGGTCGAGGTCATTAGTTGGCTCGTCTAATACCAATAAATTACTAGGAAGTCGCAAGCCGCGTGCTAACTGAAGGCGCCCTCTTTCTCCTCCAGATAAAGCATGTAATGGTGTTTTGGCTTGCTCAGGTAAAAAAAGGAAGTCTTTCATGTAGCGAATTACATGGATGGAATTATCACCAACCATGACTTTATCCCCACCATTATCAGTTAATGCTTCGGATAGTGTCCATTCATCATTTAGGCTTTCACGCTTTTGATCTATTATTAGTGGTAAAAGGTTTACACCAAGTTCAACTCTACCTTTATCGGGTAGTACTTCCCCCATTATTATTTTTAGTAGTGTTGTTTTTCCACTTCCGTTCGGTCCAACAATTCCTATTCGTTCCCCTCTTGTTATTTTTATAGAGAAATCGTCAAAAACTTTTTTGTCACCAAATGATTTTGTGATGCTGACTAACTTGGAAATAAACCTTCCTGATTGATGACTATCAGCAACTGTTATATTCAAATTTCCAGTTGATTGTCTTTGTGTTTTAAATTGAGTTCGTAAAGTAGATAAGTCTTTTAGTCTCTTTACATTTCTTTTTCGGCGTCCAGATACCCCATGTATAACCCAATGTTGCTCTCTATGTATTTTTCGTTTTAACTTGTGCCGGTCAAGTTTTTCTTGTTCCAGAGTTCTGTCCCTCCAGTCTTCAAAAAAGGAGAAATTCTTTTCAAGTAGTTTTGTTTCGCCTCTATCTACCCATAAAGTTCGTTTTGAAAGATTTTCGAGAAACCTTCTATCATGTGATATGATTATTACCGAAGAGCTTAATGACTTAATTTCATTTTCTAACCATTCTATGGCGGCGAGATCCAGATGGTTTGTGGGTTCATCTAACATTAAAATGTCAGGCTTAGGTGCTAGTGTTCTAGCTAAAGCCGCTCTTCTTAGCTCACCCCCAGACATGACTTGCGGATCCTCATCTCCAGTTAAAGACAGTCCATCCAGAAGATAAGGAATTCGGTAGCTATCATCAGCCCCGACTAATCCGTCTTCTATGTATTCCCGAGAAGTTTTAAATTGAGAAAGATCAGGTTCTTGAGGAAGATAACGCATTGTTATCCCCGGCTTTACCCAACGTTTTCCGTCATCGTGATCAACCATCCCTGCTGCTATCTTTAACAACGTAGATTTTCCTGAGCCGTTCCTGCCAACAATACATAATCGTTCATTAGGCATGATTGTTAACTCTGCTCCTTCAAATAATGGAGTACTACCAAATGTAAGATGAATATTGGATAATGTAAGAAGAGGGGGAGCCATATTTATCCTATTAATTCTAAGATTGCTATTAACTTAAAATACATAAGTATCAAGACTGATGAATTCAGTTTAAGGAAAATATATATTTTAATATGATAAATTTTTATGACTAGGCTCTTTAATTTTAGAGTATTTTATATTAGTCTCAAAAACTGATCATATAGCTTAATAAATTAGAAAAAGTGCGATGAGTTTTTTAAAAATAATAAAGGATGAGGTTAATTATGTGGGTGCATTTTTACGTATAATTAAAGAAGTTAAGAGTGTTGACGCAAAGTCTAATTTTGGCATCGCAGATGAAATTGAAATGCGAGTAGATAAATTTGGACCTAATCTTGCTTTTTTAGAAGATGATATCAAACTCTCTTACGATGATATGGAAAAATACGCCAACAGGATTGCGGCATGGGCATTATCAGAGGGGTGTATTGCAGGAGACACAGTTGCTCTTTTTTTACGAAACCGAGCCCATTATGTAGCTGTTTGGTTTGGCCTTACAAAAATTGGCGTTATTCCTGCGCTATTAAATTATCAATTAGCAGGTCCCGCATTGGCGCATTGCGTGAATGTTTCAGATTCAAAAATCATTCTTGTAGATCACGAAATGGCTGGTCAATGGCAAAGTGCTAAAAAGTATGCAAAAACTGATGTAAAGGTATTCTCAATTTTTGGAAATATCAAAAAGTACAAAAATTTAGATTCAGAATTATTAAACCATTCATCCCGCCGTCCGTCTAGAAATTTCCGCGAGGGAATTAAGGGGGGAGACTTGTGTATGAAAATGTTTACTTCCGGAACTACTGGAATGCCCAAAGCGGCTAAAGTAACCCACGTGCGTGCTCAGAATTATATGCGAGGTTTTGCTGGTGGTGTAAACACAGGGCAAAGTGACCGTATAATGATGGTATTACCTTTATATCATGCGACAGGAGGTCTTTGCGGTGTAGGTGCTGCTTTAACGAGGGGCGGAGCTGTAATCGTAAGGCCTAAATTCTCAGTTTCAAACTTCTGGGATGAGGTTGTAAAGTACGAGGCCACGCTGTTGGTATACGTGGGTGAGCTTTGTCGCTTTTTATTATCTTCTCCGGTTCATCCGCAAGAGCATAAACATAAAATAAAATGGATTATTGGTAATGGTTTGAGGCCAGAGGTTTGGCCCGGCTTTGTTAAGAGGTTTAATATTAAACATGTAATTGAATTTTACGGAGCCACTGAGGGCAATGTGAGTTTAATGAATATTGATGGGCCTGTAGGTGCCGTGGGCCGTGTTCCAGGTTATCTGAAATTTAAATTTAACTGTGATATTATAAAATATGATATTGAGCTGGGAGAAAATATAAGAAACTCCAAGGGTTTTTGTGTAAGAACAGACAATAACGAAGTAGGCGAATTAATAGGGGAGATTAGGCAAAGTGACCCTAGATTCCGTTTTGAGGGTTACGAAACTTCGGAAGCCACTCAAAAGAAAATTTTACGAAATGTTTTCAAGCAAGGGGATGCTTGGTTTCGAACGGGGGATTTGCTCAAAAGAGATAAAATGGGTTATTATTATTTTGTCGATAGAGTTGGTGATACCTTTAGGTGGAAAGCAGAGAATGTAGCAACAGGAGAGGTCGCTGCTGTTTTATCATCTTACAACGGAATTAACGAAGCGAATGTTTATGGGGTTTCTGTTCCAGGATATGATGGGCGTGCAGGCATGGCATCAATTGTTGCTGAAGACAAACTGGATATGAAGTTTTTGATGAAGCATATTCAAGAGAATTTACCCTCATATGCGAGGCCAGTATTTATACGATTATCAAAAGAATCTGAAACAACGGGTACGTTTAAATTTAAAAAGACAGATTTGGTTGAAGCCGGTTTTAATCCTAAAAAGTTCGATGATCCTATTTACTATAGTGATCTTGTTACAGGTGAATATCGCAAGATTACCCAGAAACTATTCGATGATATTAGTAACGGGGCAATACGCCTTTAGTGCATAAAGTAGTTTTAATTAAACAGTATTCAGAGACCACAAATGAAAAAACCCGCGTTTGACCCTCGATTAAAAATGAAGAGTTTTGTGGCTGATCTGGATCAAAGCTTTAAGGCTGGGTTAGAAAAAATACGAATAGACCCAGAAAGCATTAACGAGATTCACAATTCTTTTCGCCGTGTTGCTGGGCAATTGGATACTTCGTGGCCTGATATGAAAGAGGTGCATGACTTCAAAATCTCCAGTAAAGGCCTTGAGATACCCGTAAGGTTATTTGTACCGCATGATGCCAAGCCCACAAAGGGCCCTTGTTTTATATACTTACACGGCGGAGGCTTTGTAACAGGTTCCATAGAAAGTCATGAGGGTATTACGCGCAGAATTGCACTTAATACAGGGGTAAGAGTTCTATCAGTAGATTATAGACTCGCCCCGAAATACCCGTACCCTGCCGCTTTAAATGATTGTGAGGGAGTTTTAGATTGGGCCCTCAATGATAGTGATTGCCGAAAATGGGGAATTAATTCCAATAACATTTCTCTAGGCGGGGATAGTGCTGGTGGCAATATGACAGCTTACTTGTCTCAAAAGTTTAGAGAAAGATTGAGGGCGCAGATTCTTTTTTATCCATTAATGCAACTCATTGACTTTAAACCCCCAAATCCTGGGCCTCAAGATTGGCTGCAACTTGGTTTTATGGCACTAAAGTTTATAGATGAGCATTATGTTGCAGGTGCTGATACGCAGCAAACATCACTTTCACCATTGCTAGAAGATAATTTAAAGGGGTTGCCGCCAAGTTATATTTTGACTTGTGGACTTGACCCATTGAGGGATGAAGGAAAACTTTATGCTGATAAATTAACAGTAAATGCAATAAATGTAGAGTATAATCATGAAAAATTACTACCCCATGGATTTTTGAATTTTACACGTTTATTTCCAAAGGGAAAAATAGTTTTGAAAAGTGCTTCTGACTTTTTGTTAAAGTATATAGAAGATTAATATGTCTACGTCCCGTTTTTATCAGTATGAGATATAACTTTGTACCATCCGGATACAAAAATTAACTCTTTAGGAAATGAATTTTACGATATTGTAAGTCCTGCAATTTTTCCTAAAACTGAACTCCATTATAGAGATACTTTTTCCACAGACACAGTAGGTTTAAACCTTACCGATGATGAATGGGTAAAGCATTTTGGTCTATTCAATCCTTTACCTAATAATTTGGAAAAGCCTCTGGCTTTAAGATATCACGGTCATCAGTTTCATCAGTATAATCCTAACTTAGGCGATGGAAGAGGGTTTTTGTATGCGCAATTAAGGGACAATAAAGGAAGGCTTTTAGATTTCGGAACTAAGGGTTCAGGTCAAACTCCTTGGTCTAGGGGCGGGGATGGTAAGCTTACTTTACTGGGTGGTATTAGAGAGGTTTTGGCTTCACGTTATCTTGAGTATCTTGGGGTTAATACATCTAAAACAATATCGTTAATTGAAACAGGAGAAGAACTCCAACGTAATGACGAACCTTCTCCCACAAGATCAGCAGTTATGGTGCGATTGTCACATTCACACATCCGGTTTGGAACATTTCAGAGACAAGCTTTTCTCAATGAGACTGATAATTTAGAAGCATTAACTCAATATTGTTCTCAAAACCTTTATGGAGGCATATGTACCCCTGAGGAACTGTTTAATGCTGTAACCCTTAAGTCTTCAGAATTAGTTGCTTCATGGATGGCGGCTGGCTTTGTACATGGGGTAATGAATACTGATAATATGAATATAACAGGGGAAAGTTTCGATTATGGTCCTTATAGGTTTCTACCTACTTTACGGTCAGATTTTACGGCTGCATATTTTGACCATAACGGTTTATATGCTTTCTCAAGACAGCCAGAAGCAATGTATTGGAATTTAGGGCAATTGGCTCAAAGTTTATCACTTATCTGCGATGATAAAAAACTTCTTAAAGCCCTAGAGAATTTTGCTCCTACATACAGAGTTGCTTTACGAGACAAAGTGTTTGAGAGGCTGCAAGTTCAGCCAAAAAATAATCAGAAGGACTTTGAATTTGTATCTCTAACTTTTAAGTTTTTAGAAAACAGTCACTGCTCTTGGCCACAATTTTGGCATGATTGGCAGGGGGGTGCTAGTGAATTGATGAGGGCTAAAAGGTCCCAAAGCTCTGATCTTTATTCAGGCGATGAGTTTGTAGATTGGTATAATTCCTTGAAAGAATTTGAAGTCACTGGAGCCCCACCTGAAGTTGATGCTCCAGTGAGTTTATTGTATGAGGATATAGAGGCTTTATGGAAGCCTATTGAACAAGATAATAATTGGTCAAAATTTATTCAAAAAACTAAGAGTTTTCGAAGATAGTTTTTCAAGTTTTAACCAGTTTCACCAAAAAGCTCACGTCCAATTAACCATCTGCGAATTTCTGAAGTGCCAGCACCAATTTCCATAAGTTTAGCATCACGCCAGAGACGCCCTGTCGCGCTTTCGTTCATATAACCCATTCCGCCTAACATCTGAATGGCATCCGAAGCCATTTGCGTAGATTTTTCTGCAGCATACAATATACAACCCGCCGCATCCTTGCGAGTTGTTTCCCCTCGATCGCACGCAGATGCCACAGCGTAAACGTATGAACGCGTAGTTGATAAAGTTACATACATATCTGCCAATTTCCCCTGCATAAGCTGAAATGTTCCTATGGGTTTTCCAAATTGTTTCCTCTCATGTATGTAGGGTAGTACTATGTCCATACAGGCTTGCATTATACCAATTGACAAACCGGATAAAACAACTCGTTCATAATCCAACCCACTCATAAGAATTTCTGCACCTTGGCCTATATTGCCTACCAAATTTTCATCGGGGACAAAGCAATTTTCAAAAACTAGTTCACACGTATCTGATCCGCGCATGCCAAGCTTATCTAGTTTTTTTGAAGTAGAAAACCCTTCCATATCTGGCGTTACAACAAAAGCTGAAATACCTTTTGATGCACCATTTGGATCTGTTTTAGCATAAACAAAGAGTGTGTCTGCTACAGGGGCATTGGTGATCCACATTTTGGTTCCATTAAGCAGGTATCCACCTTGCGCTGTTTCAGCTTTTAATTTCATTGATATTACATCTGACCCGGAGCCCGACTCTGACATTGCAAGAGATCCAACATGTTCGCCGCTAATTAACTTTGGCAAATATTTTGCTTTCTGTTCATTGTTGCCCCATCTCCGTAACTGGTTGATGCATAGATTTGAATGAGCGCCATAGGAAAGTCCTACTGATGCAGAGCCTCTACTAATTTCTTCAAGAGCAATGGTGTGTTGTAAATAGCCAAGACCTGAACCGCCATCCTTTATATCAGCTGTAATCCCATGCAGCCCTAATTCTCCCATGAGTGGCCACAGATGACGAGGAAATTCGTTACTTTTGTCAATATCTGCTGCAATTGGAGAAATATGTTTTTTTGTGAAGTCATGGACTGCTTGTCTCAGCATATTTGTTTCTTCTGAGTGTCCATATTGAAGTGTGGGGTATGATGTTGTCAAAATATTTTCCCTTTATGAAATATAAGCATATTAATTATCTTCTAATTTTACTAAAATGTCGCCATCTGAAACTAAAGCACCTTTTTGCACTTTAATTTCACTTATAATCCCATCTTTTGGGGCATATAAAGTCATTTCCATTTTCATTGCTTCCATTACTAAAAGGGGTCTACCTTCTTTTATTTTGTCGCCTTCAATTGCAAACATATCAATAATTTTTCCAGGCATCGGGGCAATAATTGCATTGCTTGCGTTATTGAGGCTGTTGGGCTGATAACGCTCTTTTTCAACAATAATCTCTTCTCCGAAGCGATATAAGGATATATGGTTTTGGAATTCTTTGAATTCCCAATCAGAGAAAAACGGTAACGCATTTTCATTATATCTGGAATTTGATTTTTCTTTTTTAAAAATTATGAAGGGTTCTGATCCGTTAACACTTATGAGTGATTGTCTTTGAGATTGTTCTATAATTTCAGTCTCAATAATGTTTTCCCCTTTTTTGAAAAAATACTTTTTCCTAAACGATTGATTTAATCTCCAGCCATTTTTTACACTGAACGGCGTCGCTTGATTTTTGTTATTTATACTATCAAGAAATAAAGCACTCAGCCCATATACTTTATTATCTGTTGCGTACTTGTTAGACGTTAAGGTAACTATATTTTCGCTAATAAAATGAGTTGATACGCCTCCGTAATTAAAGTCATTGTTTAATAGACACCTAATTAAAAAAGCTGTGTTAGTTTTAATCCCTTTTATTTTAGACCCTGATATAAGAGACACCATACTTTTAATAGCATCTTGTCTATAATCTGAATGCACTATCATTTTCGCAATCATAGGGTCGTAGTAAATAGAAATTCTATCATTTTTCTGGAAACCCGTATCAATACGTAAATCCTCTCTTTTTGAAGGTTCGCTAGGAATTTCAAAGTTCTCTATTTTTCCAGCGCTAGGAAAAAAGTTATTGAAGGGATCTTCAGCATAAATCCTTGTCTCAATAGCATGCCCGCTCATAGTTATATTTTTTTGGCTTGGAAGTTTCTTTCCCTCCGCAATCTCAATCTGCAACTTTATTAGATTTAGGCCTGTTATCATTTCGGTGACAGGGTGCTCGACTTGCAGTCTGGTATTCATCTCCATAAACCAGAAGCCATTTTCATGAAGTTTTTGAGAACCATCTACTATGAATTCAACTGTACCTGCACCTTTATAGTTGACTGCTTTTGCAGCTTTTATCGCGGCATCCGTCATCGCATCCCTTACAGAATTAGTCATTCCCGGAGCAGGGGCTTCCTCTATGACTTTTTGATGCCGGCGCTGGACTGAGCAATCGCGCTCAAACATATGAACTGCATTACCCTGACCATCTCCAAAAATCTGCACTTCTATGTGCCGAGGTGATTGTATGTATTTCTCCAATAATACTTTGGGGTTGCCAAAACTATTTTCTGCTTCACGTTTACAAGACTCTAAAGCACTCAGAAATGACTTTTTTGATTCGACCTTTCTCATGCCTTTTCCGCCACCGCCGGCAACGGCTTTTATAAGTACAGGAAATCCAATTTTATCAGCTTCTAGAGATAAAAATTTTTCTTCTTGTTTATTTCCTTGGTACCCAGGTGTGATTGGAACACCAGCTTTTTCCATGAGAATTTTGGCTCTATCTTTTAGTGCCATATTTCTTATGCTTTCAGAGCTTGGTCCAATAAAATTAATTCCAGCCTCTTCGCAAGCTCTGGCAAAAATATAATTCTCAGATAGAAAACCATATCCAGGGTGAATTGCATCAGCACCTGTATCTAGTGTGGCTTTGATTATTTTTTCAATAACCAAATAACTATCTTTTGATGGCGGGGGGCCAATGGCAACAGCTTCATCTGCCATTTTAACATGCAAAGAGTTAATGTCTGCATCAGAATAAACTGCAACAGTTTGGATATTCATTTCACGTGCGGTTTCCATTATGCGGCAGGCAATTTCTCCGCGGTTGGCCACTAAGATCTTTTTTATGCTATTCATCTATTCATTCTTTTTTAGCAATTTATTCTTATTTTTATATCAAGTATTAGTTACATTCTAAAAACGCCAAAATTTGACTTTTCTAGGGGTGCATTAGCAGACATTGCTAGCCCTAAACCTAACACATCCCTTGTATCTGATGGAGCAATTACGCCGTCATCCCAAATTCTAGCGCTAGCAAAATAAGGGTGGCCTTCACGCTCATATTTTTCTCGGATTGGGGTCATAAAAGCTTCTTTTTCTTCTTCAGACCAATTATCTCTATTTCTGTTTACCGAGGCTAAAACACTGGCTGCCTGATCTCCCCCCATGACTGATATTCTAGCATTAGGCCACATAAACATTAGACGGGGGGAATAAGCGCGGCCACACATTCCATAATTACCTGCTCCGTATGACCCGCCTATAACAATTGTAAATTTAGGTACCTTTGCATTAGAAACTGCATGCACCATTTTTGCTCCATGTTTTGCAATTCCTCCCGCTTCTGCTTTTGAACCAACCATAAACCCTGTAATATTCTGTAAAAAAATAAGTGGGATTTTCCTTTGAGCGCAAAGCTCAATAAAATGCGCTCCTTTCATTGCACTTTCAGAAAAAAGGACTCCATTATTTCCCAAAATACCTACTTTATAGCCTTTTATTTTAGCAAACCCAGTTACTAACGTTTCGCCGTATAGTTTTTTGAATTCTTGAAAATATGAGTTATCCACTATGCGTGCTATAACTTCTCGGCAGTCATAAGGTTTCTTAAGGTCTGAGGGAATGATACCATTAAGTTCATTAATGTCATATCGAGGTGAGTTACTCTCGTCTGGCAGGTAGCTATATTTTGGTTTATTTAAACTTTTAACAATTTTACGGCCAATTTTTAATGCATGTGCGTCATCATTTGCTAAATGATCCGCCACTCCTGAAATTGACGTGTGCAGTAAGCCGCCTCCTAATTCTTCTGCTGTTATATCTTCTCCTGTTGCAGCTTTAACAAGAGGCGGTCCTCCGAGGAAAATAGTTCCTTGATTTGCTACAATTACATTTTCATCTGCCATTGCGGGTACATAGGCCCCTCCTGCAGTACAGCTTCCCATAACAATTGCAATTTGAGGAATTCCATCTGCTGACATTGTGGCTTCATTATAAAAACAACGACCAAACATTTCTTTGTCTGGAAAAATTTCTGCTTGGTGCGGAAGGTTTCCGCCTCCACTATCCACTAGATAAATACAAGGCAGCCTGTTTTCCCTTGCGATTTCCTGGGCTCTTGTTTGTTTTTTACAAGTGATGGGAAAATAGGTTCCACCTTTTACTGTTGCATCATTACAAAGTATCATTACTTCTCGGCCTCCAACGCGGCCTATACCGGTTATTATTCCGGCGCCGGGAATGTCGTCGTCATAACATTCATAAGCCGCCATTTGAGAGAGTTCTAAGAAAGGAGTGCCGGGATCAAGTAGGCGCTCTACGCGTTCTCGGGGTAGTATTTTACCGCGACTTAAATGACGTTTTCTTGATTTTTCAGTACCACCCAATGCGATTTTTTTGACTTTTTCTCTTAGGTCGGAAACCAGAGCGTCCATTGCTATTTTATTTTCTAAAAATTCAACGCTTGAGGTATTTATTTTGCTTATTATTTTAGACATCAAGAAGGCCTTAATTAATTTTGACTATTAATATATAAATTTAACTCTTGAGTCAAATTTATTGTAATGGTATATTAGATAATGGATATAAATGTTAAAGAACCCTTTGATCGTGACAGGCAGTTTGCCCTAAAGCGACAAGCAGTTATTAGGGCTGCTGGTTTAGATTTTTGTAAGCGCGGTTATCACAATACTTCCATGACCGACATTGCTTCGAATTTAGGCTTAACAAAAGCTGCCCTATATTATTATGTGAAGAATAAAGGTGAAGTCTTATTTGAGTGCCATCAACAAGCGTATGATGCCATGGATATTCTTTTGGAAAAGAAACTGATTTGGAAAAATGGGTTGGAGAAATTGGGCGATTTGTATTGTGATTTTGTTCGTATGCTAACTGCTTCTGGTATTTCTCTTTTAACGGATGTGAACAGTCTGTCTGAAGGTAATAAAATAAAAGTCCTTAAGAGAAGAAGAAAAATTGAAAGTAAAATCATTAAAATTGTAAAACAAGGTCAATCAGATGGCTCAATAAGGGAAGGAGATCCAAGACTACATGTTTTCTTTTTTATGGGCGCCCTTAATTGGCTTAATGCTTGGTATGATAACTCTGGCCATTTCAAAGGTGAAGATATTGCAGTGCATTTTGCAACTCAAATGCGCTTGGGAATTGCCGCCGCTTAACTGAACATAGCATCAAGCATCTATAATATATTTTGTGTTTTTTATTTTTTGTGTAAAGATTACATACCCAAAGGACATAATTATGACGAGATCAATAAATTTACATAAACTTCTGTTAAGCACTGCAGTATCGACAATGTTTGGATTAGCGGCTCTTAGCACTAATGCTTATGCTGTTGTTCCTAATGATAATAATACAGCAGACGAAATAATTGATGAGGACGGCGGCGTTAACGGAGTAGGAATTTTCTATGCGAACGGTATTTGTACGGGAACACTCATAAACCCAAGAACTGTGATATTTGCAGCTCATTGTGTAAATTATCGTGCTGCCGGGGAATATGGAACATCTGTGCCAGCTGCATTCGCTTTTGAAGTTGACTCATTACCCGGACTTCAGAATTGGTTTGCAAACAACTTTACTTCAAACCCTGAATTATTTGTCTACAATGTAAATGAGATAATTTATAATGAGGACTCCCTCCGCACGGGTTTTCTTGAAGGTGACGTAGCGCTCGCTTCTTTGGACACACCGGCTGCTAATGTGCCAACATGGGCGCTTTTATTCTCTCCCCTGCCAACTCCGTTGGGGCCTGGTGATACCGGGTATGACCCTGCACTAGGTACGGGGTATCATGTTAACATAACTGGATATGGAAGAAGCGGCATAGGTTCTCAAGGTTCTATTTATGGAATAGACTTTAGGCGCCGGGCTGCTGAAAATATGTTGGGCGCTTTAACGTCATTGGACGCATCGAGTGATTTCTTATACGGCGGCGGATCTGGCTTACCGCAAAACCTATATCTCACTGATTTTGATGACCCCGATCAAACCAACATCTATGATATAAATGTTTATCAAGATGACGCACTTCCAAACGAGGGGACAACTGCTGGAGGTGACTCTGGCGGACCACTTATTTTGGATGCAGAAAACAATAGTTTGACGGCAGAAGATTTAGTTCTTGGTGTTTTGTCTGGGGGTTCTCGTTATTTTAATGGTCAAGTATTTTCCTCTTACGGGGGGTCAAGTTTTTATCAGCCTTTGTTCTTATTTTCTGATTATATTGCTGCGAATAACCCTTATAGATATGTGAGCACTCTCGAAGGAAATGGGGATTGGGAAGATCCGTTGCATTGGCAGTCAGACTTGGATCCGAATTATAGAATTATTGATAGTTCTGGTAATGTTGTTAATGGGTTTCCGGAAACGCAACCTTTCGGTGTTCAAGACTCAGGAAATTCAGGGTTTGGTGTAATTTGCAATGACTTTTCGGGAGATAATGCAGGAGATGCGTGCCGAGATATTTCTACTGAAAACCCAGCTCCTCCATCACGAAATGGAGGAACAAACGGGATAATTAGCAATGAAATTAATGCTAATCTTGAATCACAGTCTGGCGGGGATCCCCTTCCTAGTCCAACAATTGATAATGGTCTTGCGGGAGCTACAAACTTTATTCCTGACAATATAGACCTTGCACCGGGGCTCAATGGAAGGCGGTATTTTGAGGTAAGCATGTCGAATGCGGGAATTACTACTTTGAGTAGTACGCGTACGATTGATCGATTAAATGTTGGAGGCAATGCTGAGCTAGTAATAGGATCTGCAGGTAATTTAACAAGTTTGATGGATATTAATCAAACAGGCGGACACATATCTGTAGACGGGGCTCTCAACAGTGTTGGAGACTATACATTATTCTTTGGTTACCTAACAGGAGCTGGAATTCTAAATTCTCCATTTCTCACTAATATTGCAGGTACTATTGCCCCTGGTGATATCGGTAATGTTGAAACTTTGACTGTTGATGGCAGTGCTGTTTTATCGTCAGGGTCGAGCCTAATGATAGATATAGGCTCTAATGGTATAAGTGATGTATTATCAATTACAGGCGACTCTAGTTTAGGCGGTACAGTATTTTTTAACCCTAATCTCGGCGTGAGATCAGGAAACACTTATACATTTCTTACAACTTCTGGATTGCAATCAGGAGAACTTTCTGCTGCAAATATAAGCTCAATATTAACTCCGGTTCTCACCCATAATATTAATTCAGTGACTGCTTTAATAGAGGCGGGTTCTTATAATAATGCAGTTTCCTCAAGTAATAGCCTTCATGCATCATATGCTAAACTATTAGACAGCAATAGAGACTTAGGCGGTTTGGACGCAGTATATGCTACTCTAGATTTATCATCAGACTCTCAAATTCAGGAAGTATTGACCAGCTGGGCACCAGAAGCAGAAATGACAGTTAGAAGCCTTGCTAAAGCTACAACAGATACACTCTCTCAGTTTCATTCCTCCCGATTAAGGATTATGGAAACAGGCAGTTGGAGCGGCGGTTCAATATCTGTTATGGGCTCGCCTGGAAAAATAGCATCGCATCAGGATGCCACGGCCCCTATGTCTAGTGTTGAAGTTTCAGATATGGACAATGAGGCAAGTATCAAAACTAATAAAAAAATTGCCGATGACTACTCAATCTACCTTGCGGGGTCTTTCATAGACGGTAGCGCATCAGTAATGCCTTTTTCCTCAAATCTAGAGAAAGAACATTTCGATGGATGGACGTTATCAGCAGGCATTGAGCATGCAGTTTCAGAAAACATTAAACTGGGTGCCTCGTTGAGTTATACTGATTTAAGTCTAAATGATCAGGCTGCAAAGAGTGTCAACAGCAACCATGCTGCAGTTACATTATATGGGCAACTACAATCTAAATCGAATTTAGTTTTAAGCGGGCAATTTAGTATTGGTTCATTTGATACATCCACAGAACGAAATATTGTTTTCCCTGCATCTTATGCTCTTTCTTCAGAAGATGATAACCTATCAGTTACTAGTAAAATTCAGTTATCAAAACCTTTAAAAATGTCAGATTTTACTCTAATACCAAAAGTGGGTTTGCAAACTGCTATGGTTGATTTTAATGATGTTCTAGAAACAGGCGGCGTCACAGCATTAAATATTGATCGTAAATATTATTCAAGTACTCAGGGCCGCTTAGGACTTGATATTGTCTCCAATAAAAACTCTAATTTTTATATGAGAATTTCAGGTGATGTTGTTAATGAATTTGATGATTCA
>JAQXEH010000072.1 GCA_029250925.1 Hellea sp. | reverse complement strand
TTTTTAGGGGCTGGACCTTTGCGAATCCGGCCAGATGTATCGTAATGAGAGCCATGGCAAGGACAATACCAACCGTTAAAATCGCCAGATTCTCCAACTGGGATACATCCAAAGTGCGTACAAACCCCAATCATCACAAGGTAACGTGGGTCGACAGTTCCGTCTGGCTTGGCAATCAATCGTGCATTATCTTCTTCTGGGTCCGGACAATCACTTATGAGCGTATCTTCAGCAATCTTTATCTCTGCTGGAGTTCTGTGCCTCACAAAGACAGGTTTGCCCCTCCATAACATTTTAAGCTGCTGCCCTTCCGCCACTTTGGATACATCTATCTCTATTGATCCTGCAGCTAATGTATCAGCGGCCTTACCCATCTGCGCTACCAAGGGCCAGCCTAGAGAAACAGCACCGGCTGCGGCTGCGGCTCCTGTAGCTATAAAAATAAAATCTCGCTTACCTTCATCATCTACTGCAGTAGCTACATCTAATTTTCGATCTTCGGACATAATCTGTCCACTCCTTTTCGGTGCGCTGGCTTTTCATATTTTTTTATAGCGTTATTATGTACTGCGTTCTATATATATATGAGCAGAACATCCATAGTTTATTCGCGCTAAAACGACGCAATGCGAAACATTTTATCAGGATACACATTTATGAAAATTATTCTCTACCAACCCGACATGGCTGGGAATTTTGGGGCAATTATGCGCTCTTGTGCATGTTTTAATATAAGTTTAGAGGTAATTGAACCCTGCGGTTTTCCTCTTACCTCTAAAGCAATTCGTCTAGCAGCGATGGATTACGGGTCACCACAAGAAATTGTGAGGCATAAAAGTTGGAAGAGCTTTATGGAAGTTCCTGACTCAGGAAGATTGGTATTACTTACCACAAAAGGGGCAACCCCTTTAAACAACTTTAAGTTTCGCAGTGATGACCGTTTAATTTTTGGGCAGGAGAGCGCCGGAGTTCCTGAGACAGTTCATTCAGTCTCAGACGAAAAGATTATTATACCCATTGCAACAGGTATGAGAAGTTTTAACTTAGCAACATCAGTTGTGATCGCAGCTTATGAAGGGTTGCGACAATTAAACTGTCTGCCTAGCTAATAATATATTATTTAAGAAAATTTCTCATAGACCAAAGATTTTTTCATCTGTAAACATCAAAATACAAACCTCTTTACTCTGATAGGCTCATGAATTGCAAAATATAAAAAAAACTAAAGCCACTGTTTGGTTCAAAGAACTCAGAGATATTATTTGTACTGAATTCGAAAGACTTGAAAAGGAAGCACCGGCAGATCTTTATGGGGATACACCTGGAAAATTTATCTATGAGGATTGGTTGCGAAATGAAAAAAATGGAGGTGGTGGGACTGGAGGAATGCTACGTGGGCGGCTTTTTGAAAAATGCGGAGTTCATATTTCAACCGTAAATGGAAAGTTTGAGGGAGAAATGAGAGAAAAAACTCCTGGAGCAAAGGAGGATCCAAGGTTTTGGGCGGCAGGAATTTCGCTTATCGCTCACATGCGAAACCCACATGTGCCTAGTGTTCATTTTAACACTAGGTATATAGTTACAACCAAAGGCTGGTTTGGCGGAGGTGGTGATTTAACGCCAACTCAAGCTGAAGATCGTGTTCAAACCTCTCAAGATGCTCTAGATTTTCATGCGGGCATGCGTGCAGTTTGCGAGAAGCATTCAGTAGCTGATTACAACAAATTTAAAAACTGGTGTGATGACTACTTTTTTTTACACCACCGCTCAGAACCTCGAGGAGTAGGTGGTATATTTTACGATAGATTAGATAGTGGTGACTGGGAAGCAGACTTTGCTTTTACAAAAGACTTAGGTATCCATTTTAAGAATACGTATCTAAACATTGTAAGAAAAAGAATGTTTGATGAATGGACAAATGAAGATAGGGAAGAACAGCTGATACAAAGAGGTAGATACGTGGAGTTTAATCTTCTCTGGGATAGAGGTACCACATTTGGTTTAAAAACAGGCGGGAATATCAAAACTATCTTAAGCTCTATGCCACCAGTTGTTAAGTGGCCTTAAAACAAAATTTAGTTACTTAAAGGAAAAATTAAATTGATCAAAAACTTCATTTGCGGTGGATTATTTGTTTTTATATTTTCCAATACATTACTAGCCCAAATAATCGTTCAGGGCGGTGGCATAGCCAATGAGTGCTACAAAAATACAAAATTTGAAAGCACTAGCAAGTTAATGTCAATTAATATTTGTTACAAAGCACTTAAAGAACCATTGTCAAAAAAAGACAAAGCTGCAACTCATGTTAACCTTGGCATTTTATTGATGAGAAGAGGCGAATACCTCAAAGCACAAGAGCAATATACTAAAGCAGCGAGAGCTCAGCCTTCATTATCAGAAATATATATTAATTTAGCGGCAAGTAAAATTTACACTAAAAATTATATGCAAGCCATGAAAGCGGCAACTAAGGCCATAGAGATGGGAACAGACAAACTGCCTGAAGCACTATACAATAGAGCTATAGCTCATGATAATTTAGGCTTATCAGACAAGGCTTTAGCAGATTTAGTTTTAGCTCTCGAAATACGACCCAACTGGCCGCCAGCCACAAATATGATTTCTTTATATGATAAAAATAGTAAAATTACTAAAAGTAAATAAAAGTCTTATTCAACCTTGAGTTTACAGTTCACTTCTTTAACATAAAACAACAGAAAACAAGGCATTATTAGTATGAAAAAAATACAATCAGAATATAGTTATGATGACTTAATAATAAGCGGAGAGGAAAGTCTCTTTGGTCCTGGAAATGCCAAATTACCTGCTCCGCCAATGCTCATGTTGGATAAAATTAGTCACATAGGACTTGATGATGGTCCGTTTTCTAAAGGAAGTTTAATCGCAGAACTTCAAATAAACCCAGGTCTTTGGTTTTTTGATTGTCATTTTAAAGGCGACCCCGTTATGCCAGGATGCCTAGGGTTAGATGCAATGTGGCAACTAGTGGGTTTTTGGTTGGGCTGGTCAGGGTCGCCCGGGCGCGGAAGAGCACTTGGTGTTGGTAAGGTAAAATTTACAGGACAAGTAACTCCAGATGTAAAGAAGGTCAGATACGAGATAGATCTCAAAAGAGTAATTCGTAGAAAACTTGTGCTCGGTATAGCTGATGGAAGAATGTATTCTGATGATAATTTGATTTACAAAGCAGATGATTTACGTGTTGGTTTGTTTGTTCCTGAAAATTCAGAAAAAGAGGTATTGTAATGCGAAGAGTGGTAATAACGGGCATTGGAATAGTCTCATGCATTGGTAACAACAAAGACGAAGTTACGAAAAGTCTAAAAAACGGGACGTCAGGAATTACAAAAGATGAAAGAATGGCCGAGCTAGGCTTTCGGAGTCAAATATCGGGTCGGCCAACACTCGTTGCAAAGGATCATGTACCAAAAAGGTCATACCGCTTTATGAGTGATGCCGCAGGATGGAGTGCGGTTTCAATGCAGCAAGCTATTGATGACTCTGGATTAAATGAGGAACAAGTGTCTAACGACCGCACAGGTATAATAGCAGGCTCGGGCGGACCAAGTGCAACAGAAATTGTAAGGGCAGCTGATATAACACGTAAAAATACTTCACCTAAACGCATTGGGCCGTTTGCAGTTCCTAAAGCAATGTCGTCAACTGTGTCTGCCACATTGGCTACACACTTCAAAATTAAAGGCGTGAATTATTCCATTACATCGGCTTGCACCACATCATTGCATTGCATTGGTGCAGCTTGCGAGCAAATACAATGGGGAAAACAAGATATTATGTTTGCCGGAGGAGGTGAAGAAGTTGAGTGGGCAATGTCCTCTCTATTTGATGCAATGGGTGCTATGAGTAGCAAATATAATAGCACTCCAGAGACTGCTTCAAGAGCATTTGATATTAGTCGTGACGGCTTTGTAATAGCAGGTGGTGCAGGAATGGTTGTTTTAGAAGACTATGAGCATGCTATTGCGAGAGGTGCTAAAATATATGCAGAAATAACAGGTTATGCGGCAACATCTGATGGATATGATATGGTTGCACCATCAGGGGAAGGCGCAGAAAGAGCAATGAGAATGGCATTAGATGACGCTAAAGCAAAAGGAGTTACAAGAATCGATTATATTAATCCTCATGCAACTTCGACGCCAGTTGGAGATGTGGCTGAAACAGGTGCAATTCATCGAGTTTTCAAAGACGATTGTCCCTACATATCAGCTACTAAGTGCTTAACTGGGCACAGCTTGGGTGCAGCAGGGGTTCAAGAGGCCATTTATACCTTGATTATGATGGATAAAGGGTTTGTTGCGCCATCTATCAATATAACTGAGCTGGACCCTGAACTTCCAGAGGTCAACATTGTGACTAAAATGATCGAAACAAATTTAACTTCAGTGATGTCAAACAGTTTCGGGTTTGGTGGCACTAATGGAAGTGTAATATTTACTAAGGTTGAATAATAATTTATCTATGACACTGCTATTTTTAGTTATTTAGCAGCTACAACTATAAAGGATAGTATAATGGCAGATCAACATTTTCCAACTGGTACTTTAATGGCAGGAAAGCGCGGCCTAGTTATGGGAGTTGCTAACAAAAATTCAATTGCATGGGCTATTGCGCGTCAGCTATCCTCTCAAGGGGCGGAGCTGGCCTTTACTTATCAGGGAGAAGCACTTTTACGTCGTGTGAAACCACTTGCTGAGTCCATAGGCTCCTCAATACTTTGTGAATGCGATGTCACAAACGATGAAACAATGGATTCAACTTTTTCAAAACTTGAAACAGAATGGGGTAAAATTGATTTTTTAGTTCATGCCATTGCATTCGCTGGTAAAGATCAATTAGCTGGAAGTTTTATAGAAAATACAACGCGGGAAGGCTTCAAATCAGCTCTAGACATATCAGCTTACAGCTTTGTGGATGCTGGAAGGCGTGCTGCTGAAATTATGAATGACGGTGGATCTATGATCACCCTTACATACCTTGGTTCTGAAAGAGTTATCCCTAACTATAATGTAATGGGAGTAGCAAAAGCTGCTTTAGAGGCGAGCACTCGTTACATGGCGGCTGATTTAGGGCCAAGACAAATTAGGGTAAATGCCATATCCGCCGGACCCATCAAAACACTTGCAGCTGCGGGTATTGGATCTGGGCGACATATGTTCAGATTTAACAAGGCTGCTAGTTCACTTCAGGACAACACAGATCCCATGGGAGTTGCGGGCGCGGCTTTGTATCTTCTTTCAGACCTTGGACTTTCTTGTACCGGTGAAACTCATCATGTTGATGGTGGGTTTCATTCAGTAGGGATGCCCCAAGAGCTAGCCCTTAAAGAAAGCCTAGGTATTAGTTAAAACTTGAACATAACTTAAAATTATTAGACTAAACTCTCTAAATCTTCGCGTGAAAGATTAGCAGCTGCGAAATAAACTAATTCTAATGTTACTGTAGGACGACCTTGAGATACCACCTGAGATATGAAATTTAAATAATTTGCATTTTCTAAACTAATGCGAATAGTTGTTCTTTTATCTGTTGAAAGTCGAATTTCAGAGAACCACTCTGTTATCTCAGAATTATGATATTCTTCTCTAATATGATTTAGTATTAAATTGATTACCTTTGAACGTGCCTTTGTTTTTAAACGTCTACCCATCTGCCTGATTAATTTTTCAGCACCTGGTTCGATTAGCATTTCAATAGCTTTTGTATCCACAATAGAGTTTTTGCACAAATAAGTTAACAAAAACTTAATAAAGCCTGAGTTATGAAAGGCAAACCCACCATATATAAATTAAATTAAAAAAATTTATGAATGCATAAATTAATTTGGTTCCTGAATATTATGTCTTTTAAAAAAATCAGAATTGACTTTATAAGCTTCATTCTCACAAATGCCTACAATAGTATCTATTCCAGCTTCCTGAAGAAGCGCCGCCCCGCGCCAATTTACTCTAGTGTCAGGATCAATAATTGCAATTACGCAACTTTTTATACCTGCTAGGATTAAAGCATTAACACACGGTGCAGTCTGTCCATAGTGAGAACATGGCTCTAGAGTTACATAAACCGTTGACCCCCTCGCCTTATCTCCAGCAATCTGAAGGGCGTTTGTTTCGCCATGAGGCCTGCCCCCATCTGATGTTACCCCGCTTGCAATTACTCTATTATTTTTTACTATAATGCAGCCTACTGATGGGTTTTCGCCAGTATTACCTAACTGCTTTTTTGACAAATCAAGCGCAATTTTCATCCATTTCACATGATTAATCAGTTTAAATCTCCGGCAGCACTTTAGCGCGCTCAGCATCCAAATATCTAGCAGATACTATTGTATTAATGTCAGAACCAAATTCAATTAAAAGAGGATTTCCTGTAGGAAATTCGTAATTAGAAATTTCTTTATCGTTAACTTTAAAAAGGTCTTTTAATATCGCCCTTAAACTATTTCCATGTGCTGAAATAATTAAGTTTTTCTTATCGTTTATGAAAGGTGCAATTGAAGATGAAAAGTATGGCAATACGCGGTCGCAGGTCATTTTCAAACTCTCTCCAGTTGGGAGCACTTCAGGGTCTACATTACTATATTTTGAGTCATGAATTGGATGATATTGATTTTGTTTGTCAATTTTTGGAGGTGGTATATCAAAACTTCTTCTCCAGATATGGACTTGCTCATCGCCGAATTTAGATCTTGTTTCTTGCTTATTACACCCAGTAAGGGCCCCATAATGCCGCTCATTTAACCTCCAGTCTTTGATTACAGGTAAATGAAATTGATTTGCGGCCTCTAAGGACAACCACAAAGTTTTGATGGCCCTGCGTTGAAGACTTGTAAAAGCTCGGTCAAATATAACACCTTCTTTAGCTATTAATTCTCCTGATTTAATAGCCTCGTTTACCCCTGTATTGGTGAGACCAACATCAACCCATCCAGTAAAACGGTTTTGAAGGTTCCATTCTGATTGTCCATGACGGACTAAGACAATAAATGCCATATTGTAAATTCCTTAATGAGCCTCATTCCAGTTTTTTGCAGCATGCGCTTCTACAACCAATGGAACAGATATATCAACAGCAGGCATCGCCGCATTTTGCATGGTTGTAGTAACTATTTTAATTAGTTCATTTGCATTTGATTCAGGCACCTCAAAAATAAGTTCATCATGCACCTGTAATAGCATTTTTGAACCATCTATAGGTTTTATATTATTAGGAATTCTTATCATTGCTCGACGGATTATATCGGCTGCAGAACCCTGGATTGGGGCATTTATGGCTTGTCGCTCAGCGAAGCCCCTAATAGCAGGATTCCTGTCTTTAATTCCTTTAATGTGACATTTGCGACCGAAAAGGGTTTTAACATAACCATATTCCCTAGCCTCATTCTTTGCATTCTCCATGTAATCTTTGATACCAGGAAATTTTATAAAGTAATTTTTGATATATTCACTCGCTTCTGTGCGTGATATTCCTAGGTTATTAGCTAAGCCAAATGCAGAAATTCCATAAATAATACCAAAGTTTATAGCTTTAGCTCGCCGCCTGGTTGAAGCATCCATGTCTGATAGCTTTACATTAAAAATCTCAGATGCCGTTAACGCATGAATATCTACACCATCAGAAAATGCTTTCTTCATAGTAGGAAGATTAGCAGTGTGTGCTAACAAACGTAACTCAATTTGCGAGTAGTCAGCGGCAATTAATAAATGATCAGGCTCAGCTATAAATGCATCTCTAATTTTACGACCATCCTCGGTTCGAATTGGAATGTTTTGCAGGTTAGGGTCTGATGAGGACAGACGGCCTGTCGTAGTTGCTGCTAGTGAAAAACTAGTATGAACTCTTCCAGTTCTCGAGTTAATTTTTTGCACCAGAGCATCAGTATAAGTCGATTTTAATTTGGAATAATGCCGCCACTCAAGAATGATTTGTGGTAGCTTTTCTCCCTTTTCTGCAAGCCCCTCAAGAACACCCGCACCTGTTTGCCAAGCTCCAGTTTTTGTTTTCTTACCTCCTTGAAGATTCATCTTGTCGAAAAGAATTTCTCCCAATTGTTTAGGCGACCCTAAATTAAACTGCTGCCCAGAGAGCAAATAAGCTTCAGCCTCAAAATGTTCCATTTTTTGTGCAAATAATGCTGACAGGCGGGCGAGCTCAGCCCTATCAACCTTAATGCCATTATTTTCCATATCCGCTATTATTGATGGCAAAGGTCGCTCTAAAGTTTCATAAACTGTTTTCACCTTTTCAGTTACTAACTTAGGCTTTAAATACTTCCATAAACGCAGCGTAACATCCGCATCCTCTGCAGCATAAGGGGTAGCAACTTCAAGGGATAATTCATCGAAGGTTTTCTTGTTTTTTCCCGACCCCACTAACTCTTTAAAAGAAATAGGTTTATGACCAAAATGAAGCTCTGAAAGGCCATCCATTCCATGATTATGCAATCCAGCTGCTAAAGCGTAAGATATCAACATTGTATCATCATAAGGTGCAACATTTATTCCATATCTTTGCAGAACACCTATATCATACTTAAAGTTCTGCCCAACTTTAAGAACTGACTCAGACTCTAGCAGAGGCTTCAACATTTTAATCGCTAACGATAGTTCAATTTGCTGTGGCTTGTCATCCCCGAACATGTCTCCGGTTCCAGTATGACCCAAAGGAACATAACAAGCGTCATTGTCATTGATAGATAAACATATACCAACCAAATCAGCAGAAGAGCTATCTAAACTATTGGTTTCCAAATCCACAGCTATTACCTCAGCATCAAGGCAACGGTGTATCCACTTCTCGAGTAATTCCTCTGACTGGATGCATTCATACTTTGTTAAATCGAAACTAATATTTTTAGGACTTGTAATCGATCCAGGAGTTATAAAATTCGGCTGACTGTCATCCTTACGTATACCACCTGTCTTACCCTCACCTAAAGCCAATCGCACTCTGTTAGTTAATGTATTAAATTGCATCTCTTCTAAAAAATCAAATAATTCAGATATATCTGGATCAGTTACAGCCGTGTCTTCTAATGGAAACTCCAACTCAACATCAGTTTTCAAGGTGACCAACTCCAATGAAATTCGAGCATTATCAATATTAGCCATCATTTTTTCTCTGCGCCCTTTTTGAGGGATTTCATCACAACGCTGAAGTAATGTCTCTAAGTCGCCAAACTGCTCAAGAAGTACCACAGCAGTCTTAACTCCAATACCCGGTACTCCGGGAATATTATCGACAGAATCTCCAGCCAATGCTTGAATTTCAATTACTCGTTCAGGTGGCAAACCAAATTTTTCTATTACTTGAGGAATACTTATTTTTTTATTTTTCATAGTATCAAGCATTGATATTTTATTCGATACAAGCTGCATTAAATCCTTATCTGAACTGATAATAGTAACCCTGGCGCCCTTAGCCTCAGCCTGTCTGGCATAAGTTGCTATTATATCATCAGCCTCATAGCCCTCCATTTCAATTGCAGGAGCTCCAAAAGCACGTGTTGCCTCACGAGTTAGGGGAAATTGGGGAATTAAGTCTTCTGGTGTTTCAGACCGATTAGCTTTATACTCATCATAAATATCGTTCCTGAATGTGTGACTTCCCTTATCAAAGATTACAGCAAAGTGCGTCGGACGATCTTCATTGTTTTGATCCCTTAATAATTTAAAGATCATATTCGAAAATCCAGCAACTGCTCCTATTGGCATGCCATCTGATTTGCGAGTTAAAGGAGGAAGTGCGTGGTAAGCTCGAAATATGTACCCAGACCCGTCAACTAAAACGACGTGTGAATTTTTATCGACTGGAGCCGTAATACGCATTGAGAATCCTTCTTTATCCTCTTTTGGGGGCCCAATTGACTTTATTCAATAGTAAGGGTTGTATTTAACTTAATAAATTTGAAATAAATCCTTTATGCAACTTTTAGTTTAAAGATCTGATCACAATATTTGCATTTTGCAGTATTATTTTGACCCATATCTATAAAAATTCTTGGATGTCCTAATGCACCCCCAGGGCCATCGCAGCTTATTCGCTTGGATGTTACAATAGTAATCTGAGATGGAGACTCTGAAGGTTTTGGCATATTTAAATATCGCTTTTTAATTTCTTTAGTTAAACTACTAATACTAAAAAATAACCATAAACATAGTACTTATTTTTGCATAACTAGTCTGTCAGGTTATTTTCGTACAGCCAAGACCTCAAGTCTCATCAAAATCATACAAGCTAACCCCTCTCCTTCTTTCATCAAAACTAATAATTCTATTTAATGGTGCGTGCGCCCTTTGTCTGCAGTGGGGACGCTCACATAGGTGACAATTTACACCAATTTTTGAAGGCCGTGGGTTATTAAGATTGTACTTTTCGGCATAAACTAATCTTGGTGCATAAGCTATGTCACAACCAAGACCGATCGCTAATTTTTGAAGAGGGTTTTTATAGGTACCGTTACTTCTTACTACCATTTTAGCGATAGAGAAATAAGTTGTATCATCAGGCATTTGTATAATTTGAGTAACTGTTTTATCTGGAGTTAAAAAACATTCGTGTATGTTCCATATTGGGCAAGCTCCTCCAAATCTACTAAAATGAAAACGTCCCGCGCTAAACCTTTTTGAAACATTGCCTGCAACATCAATACGAACAAAGAAAAAAGGTATGCCACGTGCATCAGGCTTTTGGAGTGTTGTAAGACGATGCGCAGTTTGCTCAAAACTAGTACCAAATCTGTGACATAAAAGATCAACATCGTATTTACTATTTTCAGCTTCTTTGAGAAATTGGTCATACGGCATTAAAATGGCAGCTGCAAAATAATTTGCTAATGTCGTACGGCAAAGGCCTTCAGCCTCCAATCCATTTAAATCAGCAGTACCGACTACTTCATCAATTAAATCGCGATACTCTAATATACTAATTTGATAGGCTAGCTGAAATCGGCGACCAGACTGAGGTAAAAGTTCTGAAAGATTTATTCGCTTAGAATGGCGATCAAAATATCTTAGCATTTGCGGCATAATATCCACAGGGACTACTCTCACTGAGATACCATGCTTTTCTTGAAGCCTATTGGTTAATATCGTTCCAATTTGAGCTCTATTATATCCCAATTCTTTAGCTAGCTTTTTAGCTGCAGCGTCTAATGCAGGAAAATAATTTTTTTGTTTATGTAAAAAACGCCTCACAGTATCAACTGCCTGAGACGATTGCTCCAGTAATTCTACATTTTTATCATTTTTATTTTCACTATCACGCAATGTTGCATCACGATGCTTTCCATATAATTTAATCAAAGACCGAGCAGCACTTGGACTCACGCTTACTAAATCTTCTGCTTCATTTTTTGAAAGAGAGTCACCTTTAAAAATTGGGTCTCTTAAAGTCTCGTAGACTTCAGCAACTAAGTGTGCATCTCCAGCTCCAGTAAAACTAGCAATATCAAAATCATAAATTTCAGCCATGCGAAGCAAAACTTTTGCAGATAGTGATCTCTGGTTACGTTCCATTAGATTTAAATAGGATGTAGATATACCTAAATCTTCAGCCATACGCGATTGAGTTAATCCCAGAGTTTTTCTAAATCGGGCGATACGAGGACCAATAAGAAGCTTTTCATTACTAGGCATAATATTTCTTTTTACAAGTTTTACAAAATTTACTAAATATATATAACATAGTTTACAAAAATACCTAGCTTTTACAACTAATTATAGAAAAAATATATTTATGTAAATATAGTAAACATAGAAACAAGAAAAAAGGTACTTGTTATGGAAGATATCAATTCACGTCCGATTCCTAGGCACAGGGTATTAGCAAAAGTTATTAATTCAAAAAAATTAGACTTTAAAAAAATACTTACCCCTGATGCACTCTTATTTTTGGCAGACCTAGAAAGAAGGTTTGGACCACAACGTCGAATTTTGCTTGATAACCGAGAACTTCAACAAGAGAGGTATGACGACGGAGAACTACCTACTCAACCTAAAGAAACTGCCCATGTCAGAAATTCATTGTGGGAAGTTGCGCCGAGTCCTAAAACTTTACAAGACAGAAGAGTTGAAATCACCGGTCCTGTTGATCGAAAAATGATGATTAATGCACTTAATTCAGGTGCGAAAATGTTCATGGCAGATTTTGAAGACGCTAGCAGTCCTACATTTTATAACATGTTAAATGGTCAGGTAAACATGTATGACTATGCACGAGAGAAGTTAAAGTTAAAGACTGAAAAAAAATCTTACGAGTTAAATCCAACTACAGCCACTATGCTTGTTAGACCACGGGGGTGGCATCTCGAAGAGACTAACATAACAGTTGATGGCCACCCTATGAGTGCAAGCCTTGTAGATTTCGGTCTTCACATTTTCCACAATGGCTCATTATTAGCAAAGAATGAAAAGGGTCCTTTTTATTATTTACCCAAAATAGAATCTTACCAAGAAGCAAGGTTATGGAATGACGTGTTTAATTTCTCACAGGCAATATTAGACATTCCCAATGGAACAATCAAATCAACAGTATTGATTGAAACACTTCCTGCCGCTTTTCAGATGGAAGAAATTCTCTATGTCCTGAGAAACCATATAACTGGGCTTAACTGTGGACGGTGGGATTATATTTTCAGTTATATAAAGACTCTTCGCAATCATAAAGAATATTTACTCCCAGACAGAGATCAAGTGGGAATGGATAGAGGCTTTTTATCTGCTTATGCATCGCGTCTAATACAAGTTTGCCACAAAAGACGCGCTCATGCGATGGGGGGAATGGCAGCGCAAATACCAGTAAAAAATGACAACGATGCCAACAAAGCCGCTTTTGGCAAAGTAAAAAAGGATAAGGAGCGCGAAGCGAAGCTTGGCCATGATGGTACCTGGGTAGCACATCCGGACCTAGTATCAGTAGCAATGAATGTTTTTGATAAGGAAATGCCATCTAAACATCAAATTCTAAAAAAACGCCAATCCCCAAGAATAACGGACAAAGCTATGCTGTCTCCACACAGAGGAAGTGTGACTGAAAAGGGGGTTAGAACTAATATTGAAGTTGGAATAAAATACATAGCTGCTTGGCTTTCAGGAAAAGGCGCAGTTCCCATTCATAACTTAATGGAAGATGCTGCTACAGCAGAGATATCTCGGTCTCAGATATGGCAGTGGTTAACTCATCGGGCAACTGTCAAAATGGAAGGTGGGTACTCTGAAACACTTACCCGAAGGTTATATGACCGCCTATACAACGAGGAAATAATGAAAATTACCGAAGAATTAGGTGTTGAAAGTTATAATAAAGGCCGCTTTCCAGAGGCAGCAGAGCTGTTCACAAAGTCGGCAACTGCTCAGGTATTACCTAATTTTTTAACCATACCAGCATATCAAATATTGGAGATTTAATCATGGCTTACTCAAAAATACTAAATGACCTCAGGAAACGATACCCTAATGGAGCTCCAGCTGGTATCAATTTAGAGAATTTAGCTCAACTCAAAGTACAAAATACATTTGAAACTCATCTTGATATTGCGAAGTCTATGGCAACAGAAATGAGAAAAGACATGGCCGCATATGACAAAGACACGAGTAAATTTACTCAATCCCTGGGATGTTGGTCAGGGTTTCATGCAATGCAAATGATGCGTGCCATAAAACGGCAAAAAGGTTCACTTAATGGCGCCTATGTATATTTATCTGGATGGATGGTTGCTGGATTAAGAAATAGATTTGGTCACTTACCAGATCAGTCAATGCATGAGAAAACTTCTGTTGTTGACCTAATACAAGAAATTTACACCTCTCTCCGACAAGCAGATGAAGTTGAACTTAATGATCTATTCTCTAGCTTGAAACTAGCTGACAGCGATGAAGAGAAAATGCAAATTATTACAAAGATTGATGCTCATGAAACATACGTGAGACCTATAATAGCTGACATTGATGCTGGCTTTGGTAATGTACACGCAACCTATCTGCTAGCAAAAGAAATGATCAAAGCTGGGGCTTGTTGTCTGCAAATTGAAAATCAAGTTTCCGATGCAAAACAATGCGGCCATCAAGACGGAAAAGTTACAGTTCCACGTGAAGATTTTATTGAAAAGTTGCGCGCCTGCAGGATGGCCTTTGAAGAACTTGGGGTTGATGATGGCGTAATCGTAGCACGCACCGATAGCTTGGGGGCTGGTCTGACACAAAAAATACCAGTTTCAAACAAAATAGGAGACTCTGCATATGAATATACAAAATGGTTAGAAACTGAAGAAATAACTGATAATAACCCACTTTCTGAAGGAGACATTGCGCTTTACATTAACAATAAATTGCAAAAACCAGTCAGACTTCCAAACGGCTTATATAAGTTTCAGCCCAATACAGGCGAGGAAAGAGTTATTGAAGACTGTATATCTAGTTTGAATGAGGGAGGAGCTGACCTGCTATGGATAGAAACTGCCACTCCTAATGTTGCTCAAATAGCGTCAATGGTTTCTAAAATAAGAGAAAAAGCACCACACGCAAAACTGACATACAATAATTCGCCTTCGTTTAACTGGACATTAAATTTACGAAAACAAGTAAGAGAAGAGTGGGTATTATCAGGTTTAATAAACGGGGATGAGTACCCAAGCGATACAAAGCTCATGTCCGCAAAATATGACGAAGACAAATTAGGACTTGAAGCTGACTTAAGGCTACAAAACTTTCAAACTGATATCTCCCGTGAGGCGGGGGTCTTCCATAATCTTATCACCCTACCTACTTTCCACGGTACAGCGAAAGTAATGAATGATCTTTCGGAGGGTTATTTTGGCGATCAAAAAATGTTAGCTTATGTTAAGAACATACAAAGAGAAGAAATACGTACAAATGTTTCTGCGGTTAAGCATCAGCATGAAGTTGGATCCAATCTTGGTGATAATTTTAAAGAAATGACCGGAGGGGAAAAAGCTTTAAAAGCTGGAGGTCAGCATAATACAATGAACCAATTTGAAAACGCAGCTTAATTATTAAAATACGTCCTTAGCAGCGCGGATTTCTCCTAATCGCGCTGCTGAAACAGCCCTAAGAAATGGATTACACTTTTTTTCTGCACCAACAGTGGTAGGTACAGTGGGCAAACCTCTTGCCCTTAACTCTTTGGCTTTTGAAATATAATTCTTTAAATCATTATTTGAAGGCTCAACTGTCAAAGCAAATTCTGCATTAGATAATGTGTATTCGTGAGCACAGTACAATTTAGTATCATTAGGAAAGTTAGATATTTTTTTTAATGAGCTATACATATCTTCTTTTGAACCTTCAAATAATCGACCGCAACCTAATGCAAATAATGTATCCCCCACAAAAGCTGACCTAGCTTCTGGGATATAGTAAATTATGTGGTCTACAGTATGACCTGGCGTTGAGAATACATGCACCGCATGAGCGCCAAGTCTGAAAGTTTCTCCTCCAAAAAGCGGGTGACTAAGGCCTGGAATTCTACCTTTCACAATTCCAGGTCCATATATCTTAGTGTCAAATTTCTTTTTTAGATCTAAGTTCCCCCCCGTATGATCTGCATGATGATGAGTGTTCCATATTTGAGTTAAATTCCAAGCTCGGTCAGAACATGCGGCCTCAATTTTATCCACCTCAGGCGTATCAATGGAAACGGTCTCACCGGTACCATTATCATGAATTAGAAAACCATAGTTATCATTTAAACAAGGAAATAAAACGATCTCTAATTCATTACTCATAATTTAATTAACCCGTTCAAAAGAAAAAATAATATTAAAATGGAAGAAATTGTTAATTTTAATCACATGTTGGTCCATATTAATTACTTTTATATGACCTTGATAGGTTACAAGTAACCCATAAAATTGATACAATTAATGGAAATTGAAGAGCAACTCTTAACCAAAGTGTAGTTGGAGTTGCAGACATTTCTCCAAAAGGAATATTATTCAGTGCCATATGTATATTCGCAGGAAGCACAGCCAATAAAAAAGGGGCTAGTAGAAGTCCTGCGAGTTTTCTATATCTAGGTATTATGAGCAAAATTGAAAAAACTAATTCCATTAAACCCGTAATCCACACAATAAGCTTAGGAAAGGGAATAGATGGAGGAATGATTCCTACAAAGCTCTCTTCCTGGACAAAATGCATTAAACCGGCATAAAAAAAGAAAATAGCAAAAAACCAAGAACCCAAACTCTTAAAGTTGCTCATAAAATTAATTACCTTCCATTGCGGCAAGCCGGCTGGCTTGATCCTCTGCAATTAGTGGGTTTACAACATCATCAAGCTCATCACCCGCAACAATTTTGTCTAACTTATAAAGAGTTAAGTTAATTCGATGGTCAGTCACTCTACCTTGTGGATAATTATATGTTCTAATGCGCTCAGATCTATCACCTGAACCAACCTGACCTTTCCGCTCATTCGCTCTCTCCGCATCAATTCTCTGTTTTTCAATATCGTAAAGTTTCATTTTTAATAATCGTTCAGCATTTGCTCTATTCATATGTTGAGACTTTGCATCACAAACTACGACCACCCCAGTTGGTACATGAGTCATTCGTACAGCAGAGTCGGTTTTGTTTACATGCTGCCCCCCAGCACCAGAAGCTCGCATGGTATCAACCCTCACATCAGTCATCGAAAAACCAATATCTATGTCCTCTGGCTCAGGTAATACTGCTACTGTGGCTGCAGATGTATGTATACGGCCCTGTGTTTCTGTTACCGGCACTCTCTGTACTCGATGAACACCAGATTCAAATTTTAATTTTCCATAAACCCCCATGCCAGAAACTGAAGCTATTATTTCTTTATACCCCCCCATATCAGCTGAAGCATCACTTTCGACATCTACTTTCCAGCCTTGTAGTTGGGAGTACCGAGAATACATACCAAACAAATCACCAACAAAAATAGCAGCTTCATCTCCACCAGTTCCAGCACGAATTTCTAAAACAACGGAAGCATTGTCATCTTTATCCTTGGGCAGTAAAAGTAAGGATACTTCTTTTTCAATTTTAGGTAATTTATTTTTAAGTGATAGCATCTCTTCTTTTGCCATCGGGCCCATCTCAGGGTCATCCAACATAATCTCTAAATCGTCTATATCAATACGTATTGATTGTAATTTTCGAACGCCCTCTACAACAGGCTTTAACTCTGCATAGTCCTTACCCAGCTGAACAATTTCATTACTATCTTTAGCAACACCAAGCCTCGACTCAATTTGCTCGAAACGATCAACAACTTGAGCAAGTTTTATGTTTGGAATATTCATATACGCGGGATAGGCTTTTAAAATGAAGTCGACAAGCCGAAAAATAAAGTCCTCGGTCGACCAGGGAAATATCGTTCACTACCAAAGGCATAATCGGCGCGATCAGCATATTTTTTATTAAAAATATTATCCACCCTACCAAATAGGTTTATATTTTCCTCAAGGGCATAATTCACTCTGGTAATAAATATATCATGGCCTTGATACTTGTTTGTATTTCCAGGGTTTGTAAAATAACTCCCGACATGGCGCCACTCTAATTCTACTTTAGCATTTGTAGTCGGCAAAAAGGTTAAACGCATATGCGATAAAGTATCCGGTGCTGAGTCGACTCTTGCACCAGAAATTATATTGTTTGCAGCTGAACCTACAGTTTCATTAAAACTATATGTGTGTTTTGCTAATGTACCATCACCAGAAATTGACATCCAATCAGTTAAATACCCCATGAAACTTAGCTCCATACCTTGATGTCTTGTTTTTCCATTAACAACATTAAATCCATTAGAATTTCTGAAGAAAAAATTTTCTTTCCACATAGAAAAAGTAGAGAAATCAGTATCAAAAATACCTATTTTTCCTTTAAATCCTAACTCAAAACTATCTAATATCTCGATTTCTGCCTCACCAGCAACCTGGTTTTGCTGAACTGAATATAAATCAGTAACCTGCGGGGCACGAGATCCTCTAGCTGCACGGACATAAATCATATTTTCATTATTTAAATTATAACTCAGAGAAGCTTTAGGAGTAACCGTTATGAAATTATCGATTCTATCTGCGACACGTATAAAACGTCCTGACCGGCCTACTGTAGCATTATTACCATAATTATACGTAGTAAATTCTGCTCGAGCACCAAGATCTATTGTTATATGCTCTGATAATTTACTAGTTTTCTGGGCATATAAAGCCCCCACAATACTGGTAGCACTGTAGTCATAATGTAGCCCCCTAACAAAGGAAAAACGGCTTTCATTTTCTTGGTACTCATACACAGAACCTTTTGTATACTCAAAATCAGCGCCAATATTAAAATCTTTACTATAGTAGGCACTTTGAAGACCTATAGAAGTGTGTCTATTCTTTTCTAACGCTTGTCCTGGAACAAAATGACGAAGAAAACGTAAATCTACATGTCTTGCATAAGGAGTAAATGCTAATGAGTTACCATTATTATAACTTCTTTCAATTCTAAATTGAGATCTGTAACTCATTCCATCTCTGAAAGCCTCGGGATTAGGGTTAGTGAAACGAATGTCGTCTTCTAAGTAAGCATCATCACCTTTAATAAAACCAGCCGTTTCTTGGTTCAAATTATTGAAAGAAGAAAGCCAATTTATGTCCCAACTATTTAAGCTGTTGAAATATTTAAGCTGAAGTTTTTGCTGATCAAAACCAGACTCTTCTCTGAAGCCATTATCGTGTGAAATTGAAACTGAAACATCAACGGGTAAAGCTGATGTAGTTGCTATTACAGACTTATATCCGTCTTCACTAAGTAAAAAGGTAAGTTTATCTTTATTGATACTATTATTTTGAAAATTTATTAACCCATGAACTGCATTCGAACCATATTGAACAGGTCCTGGCCCCTTCAAAACCTCTATTTGATTTGAGAACTCTGGTGACGCTTCGAACAACCCATTAACATTTGAAAAACCGGCAGCCCTTAAAGGCACGCCATCCTCCATGTATAAAAAACTACCAGCACCTGAGCCACCTGTTAAAACTGGGGATCTTATTGATGTAAGGTGTTCCTGGCCACTGCCGCGATGAATATTAACACCTGAAATTCCATTTAAAGCCTCAGATAAATGAGTTGGAGATATACTGATGTATTTACTAGAGGGCAAAATACTTATTGCAGCTGGTAACGCGTTTACTTTTTTTGATAGGTCATAAATACCATCAACAAAAATTTCCTCTTCAGAATCAGGAAACACCTCAATATTATTAGTTTTTTCATAAGCTTGAGCTACGGAGGTAATAGGTATAAAAAAGAGTAGAAAGGTTAATTTTTTCATGCGTAACGTATGCATGAAAATTTTAAATTTTCAAATAAAATATTGACGTAATACAACCATAACCCCAAAAGTTTACTATGAAATTAGGTACCTGTTATTATCCCGAACATTGGCCAGAAAGCATGTGGGACAATGATGCCTACACCATGGCAAAATTAGGTATTACCCAAGTTCGGATAGGAGAGTTTTCTTGGTCAAGAATTGAGCCTTCGCGTAATAAATTTCAATGGGCATGGCTTGATAAAGCGATAACAACCCTTTCAAAACATAATTTAAAAATAATAATGTGCACGCCAACAGCTACCCCTCCAAAATGGTTGATTGATGAAATACCTGAAATACTGGCATTGAATGAAGCCAATCAAACAAGAAAATTTGGGTCTAGACGCCATTATTGTTTTTCATCAAAAAATTATCGTAAAGAGAGTCGCCGCATTACAAATATTCTATTAAATAGGTACGGAAAAAACCCTAATATTATATCATGGCAAACAGACAATGAGTATGGTTGTCACAATACAGTTGTAAGTTTTTCGCCCATGGCAGAAAAAGCATTCCAAAAATGGCTTCAAGTTAAATACATTAATATTGAAAACTTGAATAAATCATGGGGCAATGTGTTTTGGTCTCAAGAGTACAATACATTCGAACAAATTCTACTACCCAACAATACCGTGACTGAAGCCAACCCAGCACACAGTTTAGATTTTAGGCGTTTTAGTTCGGATCAAGTGATCAGTTTTAACAATGAACAAGTTAACATAATTCGGGCCCACTCTGATTCACTTATAACTCACAATTGTATGGGCCATTTCACGTCTTTTGATCACTATGCGCTTGGAGAGAGCCTCGATATAATGACATGGGATAGCTATCCTTTAGGTTTTTTAGATCAAGGCTGGTCAACCGAAAAAGAAAAACTACAATGGATGCGTTCTGGGCATCCAGACTTCGCGGCTTTTCATCATGATTTATATAGAAATTGCTCAAAAGGGCGATGGGGGGTTATGGAACAACAGCCAGGAGCAGTAAATTGGGCTCCAAATAACCCAACCCCAGCTAATGGAATGGTTAAGTTATGGACGCTTGAAGCAGCTGCACATGGAGCAGAATACTGTTCATATTTTCGCTGGCGTCAAGTTCCCTTTGGCCAAGAGCAAAACCATGCAGGGCTTTTTGACTCTCGAAATGAAATTTCTCAGGGAGCACTTGAGGTTGCAGAAGTTAGCTCCATATTAGGGAAATTAAAGTCGCTTGAGACTGCCAGCAATGAAGTTGCCTTAATGTTTGATTACCCCTCTAAATGGATGCTTGACATACAACCACAAGGCAATGAGTGGAATTATGAAAAATTATGTTTTGAATTCTATACAACGCTAAGACGTCTTGGACTATCCATTGATATTATAAGTCCAGATCATGATATTTCAAAATATAAACTCGTTGTAGCGCCAAGCTTACCTGTAATTCCAATAAATCTGCTTCAGAATGCTAAAATTGCAAATACTAAATTACTCTTTGGCCCTAGATCAGGCTCAAAAACTTCAGAATACCAAATACCGCCTGAATATCCCTTCAATCGGGATTTTCAATTTATTAAATCCGAATCCCTTCGTGATAGTGCTTCTCTTAAGATTAATATGAATGATAAAATATATTATTCAAAAAATTGGAGAGACATAATTGAATGCAAAGGCATAAACAACATAAAGTTCTCTGATGGACACCCCGCATATATACATCACGTCGATTACGACTATTTAGCAACATGGCCAACATATGAACTCTTAAAAGGTTTACTCTTAAATTTAACAAAAAAAATTGGAATAAAAACCACCTGTCTAGATGAAAACATACGGATACGGCATACAAAGGATTTAACATTTGCATTTAATTATGGTGATGAAATACTGGATATCAGTAAAATGACCCCTGAGAATAAATTTATCTATGGAGGGTCCAAAATAGACCCCCACGGAATATCAATCTGGAAAACTCAAAAAAATAAATAATTTATCAGAACTTTGCTTAAAAACAAAAGTGTACACAAGATTAAAACTGATCATTTACTTGATTAATATAATTTCTAGCTCTTATTTATGAGTATTTTCTAGCCAGGCTGGTGTCGATTTGGCCTTCCTAGAAATGAATAAATAAGCTATCTTTCGTATATGAAAGAATATCCCGCTATAAAAGTAAATAATCTACAAAAAACTTATTCTAAAAGTAAAAAGTCACCGCCAAAAATTGCATTAAAAGGG
>JAQXEH010000071.1 GCA_029250925.1 Hellea sp. | reverse complement strand
GAATAGAGATCGAGAAGATCAACCAGTACCCAGTTTTCACGGATAAGGCCATCATGTACTCCACCCTTCTCACGGCGCCAAAAATCTAAACTTCGCAATAAAACCTCCTTATTCGATGGCGCTATACCCATCCAGCCATCATCTGTTATAGTAAGGCGCATATTAGGCCACCCTGTCTCGCAAACATAAGCCCCTTCCCCAAACCAATGGGAACTCAAAGCACCTGCATCATCTAATTTTCGGTCAGGCATGCCACGGAGGAAAGGAATCTGATGCCAATTACGAAACCCTGATGTCCCGCGGCTAGTCCCGATACCTGCTGGGCCATACCAATTAAATTGTGGATGCCAATATTGCTCAAGCTTCATCACAGATGGGTCAGGATTACCAGGATATTTGCAAAGGTCCGTCAACATCGCAATAACATGATCGTAAGTCGCTTTTCCATCACCGCTAGCCGTAAGGCCATCTTGCGTCATTGGGGCAGGAGTGCAGAGATATTTCCCAAGTTGCGGTGCCATTGGCCAAGCCCCTGCTTGCATCATGAGTTCAGGGATATCCCATATCGCGTGCATTTCAACAACCTTACCACCTTCGATACGAAAATATTCATGATAACGCATGTGGGCGAGATGACCTGTCGGCGGGATATCAAGAAAGGGAGCTACAAATGTACCCATATAATTTCCCATACAACCAATCCAGTCCTGACCTTCGGGAGTGGTTCCCGCAAGGACGATCATATCGCGTCGTTCCAAATCACTCATAGCTTCATGCAAAGGCGAAAGTGCAGTTTGCATTAATCCCTCAGAACCATTTACCGTACCAAATGGGTGACACAGTTTAATCTTGGAGTCCGTTGAAAATAACTCATCCAAACAATACTTAACTCTACTCATCTCGAAATTTTCTGCTGACTTTTGGTAGTCTGCAAATAAAGACTTTAATGCTTTAGGTGAACTCATGTCCGTACCGCCTCAAATTCAGCCCAAGCTTCCTCCAATTTTTCAATATTAAAGTCATCTTTTTTCGACGGACCTATAATAATAGCCTCATTTGAGAAAACTGTCTCGATACCCTGTTTTAATTCTGGAATGACTTCAGGCGGGATAACTAACGCTCCGTGCCGGTCAGCATGTATTAGCTCACCTTGCTCGACAACGATACCAAATATATTTACAGGAGTACCAATATCGACGACATAGACGTGACCATGACTGGGACCAACAGAACCTGATAAAACTGCAAACCCCTCTGCCATTACATCTAGGTCACGCATCACTCCATTGGTCAGAGCTCCATTTAAACCTAAACCTTTATGTACATTCGAATGCACCTCACCCCACCAACCAGCTATGCATTTAGGAAAGTCCAAATCTTCAACCACAGCAACGCCGGGCCGAGGCCCTGATGCCATCGAACGAAAATAGTCTAATCGCCGCTTACGAATAATTTCAGGTGCTTCCTTTGTTTCAATCAAGCCTGCAATTCTGGCAGTTCGAGCGAAACCAACCATAGGGGCCTGACCAGGATTAGAATGTTGCATAGTTCCCTTTGTAAAGCGGTTAAACCCACGTTTGCCTTGAACGACTTCGATAGCGTTACAAACAGTGGGCGTATCAACTGTTTGCAAAAGAGCGAGCAGGTCCTCAGGCAGTACAATTTCAGTCATAATTCAATCCTATAAAAATTTTTAGCTACTTTAAAAAACATATCATCCTGTTCCGAATTAGAAAAATCCTGCGTGAGCCTCATGAAAGCTTCAAAGGTTTTCATATAGCTAGCATAAAGCTTATCGACAGGAAAGTTTGAGCCGAAGGCAATACGCGAGGGACTAAACACATCAATTGCTCGAAGCACCCGTTCACGTAAACTATCAATTGACCAGTTGTGATCAAACATACCCAAACCCGAAATTTTACAAATTATATTTCCATGTTCAGCAAAGTCTTTCAGGCCTGCTTCCCAATCACGCATTCCCTCTGCGGAGAAGTCCTGCGGACTACCTACATGGCAGATTGCCACAGGAAGATCTTCAATAGATTTAAAAACCTTGGAAGCAGCAAGCAATAGCGGCGGTGTAAGCTGTAGGTCGAAAGATAATTTACGTTTGATAAGTGTTTTCAACCCATCTTTGAAAGCTGGATTTTTAAGCAATGCATTTGTGTCGTTCTTAGCATCTTCAGCGGCATCGCGTCCAACAATCTGGCGAATTCCACGCAGGTTTTTATAAGCTTGATGCTGGTCAAGCTCCCTCTGCGCGTTACTGTCAGTTAAATTGCAAAAAGCCACGATCGCATTCGCCATGCCATGGCAGTCCGATTGCTCCTGAACAAATTCAGTCTCCTTAACGTTATGCTCTAATGCTACTCCGCACTGAACATGAACACTTCCAACTATAGGTATATTACCATGATCCGTTTTAAAATTTGGAACAAAATAATTCTTTTGGATGGGAGAAGGGTCACCAAAGAAACGTTTAACGCCTCTCTCAGCGAGCCAAGTATGATTCATCTCATCTAGCTCCCATAAATGATGATGTGCATCAATTATCTGCGCCGGACGCATTAGCTTTGTCGTGCTGTTTCAATTTGGCGGCGTACAGCGACATCATCCCAAACTGTAACCTCTTCACGAATACGGCTGTTTATAACTCGCCAATGTGTGATACCTAAAATATAAACGGGTGCTCCAGAAGGTTCGCCATACAATCCAGCACCTGTGTGATAGCCAGCTAATGACCAACGCACAGAGATGTCGCGGGCTTCGCCCAAATATGGGATATCAGCGACATGTTCAATACGGAATTTAGCGTTAGGTAAGGCTTTAAAAAGCTCAACCCAAAACGCACCTAATTCATCATGTCCATAAAAGTTACGATCTCCAGGATATAGCCCTGATACTCGGAAATCATAAACGTCTGATAAATGCGTTAAACCTTTGGGTGTAAGATAGTTACCCAACATGGCTTGTGCGAAAATATTTGGTTGGCCTTCGACATGACTTGGCTTTTCAAAAGTAGGGATCGATTGTTCACATACAGCCCTATGGGTTTCCTTATGAAATGCAATCAAAGAATTACCGGCTGCAACATCTGCACTTGCAAGCTTAATTGCAATCTCATCAACATCAAACCCCATATGAATAACCATCGCAGCATAATCACGAGCGAGCCATTCTTCAAATATTTTATTACCTTTACAGGCGCAATCAGCTATGGTGCGTACACGTACTTTGTTTCCTGTAGCTGGCCCAAATTCTGATGGCCCCAAGTTTGTCATCTTAGAGGTAATGAGATGTGAAGAATAAAACACCCCTTCACCATCATCTGACCAAATAACATTATCGGCATCAAGTACACGATCTGGGAAAGACTTCATCGTCGCATGGGTATTATTTATTACGGTCTGGGCCCCGATGATATTACCGGTCATTGTATGGATAAGACAATCATCTGTATAATATCTAGCGCATAGCTCCACATCTCGGTCATGCCAAATCCGGTCAGTTATACGAATAATGTAGTCTGGAAAATCAACGAACTCATCATCAAATCCAGGTAAAATCATACGTTGCCCACCTTGCGGATCCAGCATGTCTGATAAATCTGTTGTGGCCACTTTTGTAATAGAATTAGTCATTGAGCTGTCCAACCACCATCAATGATCAAGCTGTGCCCTGTCACCATCTTTGCCCCATCTGAACAAAGGTAGATAACGGCAGAAGCAACATCCTCAGGTTGCCCTATTTTCCCTAAAGGCATCATACTTCTTATAAATTCAACAAATTTTGCATCAGAAAGCCACTCACTCGTCATATCAGTTTTAATAAAAGTTGGAGCAACTGAATTAACTCGAATATTCTTAGGTGCTAACTCAACGGCCATAGCTTTTGTTAAGCCTTCAATTGCATGTTTAGTCATACAATAAGCCGTTCTATTGGGGGAACCAATATGACCCATCTGTGATGTAACGTTGATGACGCACCCACCAGAACTCATCTGCTTAACGCCTTCGCGTGATATTCTGAAGGTTGATCGAACATTTAAATTTAGCATTTTATCGAGATGTTCATCACTCACATTCACTAAAGCTTCAGGAAAATTTATACCGGTATTATTTATAAGAAAATCGAGTGTGTTTAATCCTTTAATACGCCCTAAAAAACTCTCCGTAGTTACATCCTCAGCCCAAATCTCGCCACGTTCAGCTAGTATATTAGATAAATCATCTAATTCCTTTGAGGGCCGTGCAGCAGCGATCACAAAGGCGCCACGCTCTAAAAATGCTAGAGCAATTGAACGTCCTATTCCTTTGCTCGCTCCAGTAATAAGAACAGTTTTACCTGAAAATTCTTGAGTGATCATACCTTGATATCACCCCTCACTCTTATAAACTCAAGTTTTTTATCAGAAGAGTTCAAAAATTGCCTTACAACTCCCTTTGGAATTGTGGCAGTATCTCCAGAAAGTAAACGCCAAGTCTCATCAATGAGTTTTACAGTTAATTCTCCGGATTGAACAAATATTACTTCGGAACCTGAGTATGCATTCCAATCCGAGCAATCGTCTGGCTCGAGTTGAAAATGAAAGACTTGAAATCCGTGATCCCAAGATAATTTAGCATCTGAAGAGATAAGATTTCTACCAGTCAAACCTTCGCTTTTATAACTTTTTTTACCCTCATTTGATTTAATACAACAATTTTGAAGCTGGTCATTTGAAAGCTCTTTTAGAGCATTAACCTGCGTTTTGGAAGTTACAGGCATGGGGGTCTGACCCTCAGGTATAACTTCTCCTTTTCTTGTATCTATTAAGTTTCCGTTCTCCATTAGAACTAATCCGTAATTTGATGCCATATCAAAAACATATGGTGCCCAAAGTACCCTTCCCGGGTTATCCCCGCCTAATATTCCCCAAAGAAATCCTATATCATTACCTATGTTTTCAAAACCGCGAAACACACCGGTTGGAATTGAAATAAAATCACCTGGCTCCAAGGTAACTTCTGCATCTTGTCCTTTTTCACCAGTGCGAAAAGACCAGATACCTTTATGAATATAAAATACCTCGGCAGTATCGTGACTATGCTGAGAATTAACGCAATTCGAAGGCTGACGAGCTCCACCGATGTTAAACCCATGGGGTTCAGTAATATGCACATATTGTTTGGGGTTTTCGGATACTCCTGGACCTATGATTGTAAAATTTTCTTTTTTATCCGATCCTGGTGTACGAGTATCAATAAAAGCATCATGACAAGGTTTAAGCTCAACATAGCGAACTATTCTAGGATGGGGACCAATTACTTCAAAATTTTCTTGCTTACCCATTTTAACCCCTAAGTTTAGTATATTATTTTCATTTTGCATTCGAAGTCAATTTTATTTTATAAAAAATAAACTTTATTTAAAAAAAACATTTCAAAGACTTAAATGGAAATCTACAGATTTCATGAACCCAGTGAATGGGAAGCTGCCAACATAATCAAAACTTATTGGAGCACCCATATTTTCAGCGCAGCGGATTCCTGCGTTTAAAGCTTCCACCTTCCACATTTTAGTGAGATTGAGTGAAGTTATTATTTCCCCATTCACCATCATAGAAACTTTTGCACTTCCTTGACCTGATACCTTACCAATAAAGTGAATTTTATGATTACCCTGTGTTAGTTTTTGGTTAGACTTCATCCGGAAAATTTTCTTACGGGTATAAACATAAACAAAATTCATATATCCATCTTTAAGAAAAATTTCATACCCTGCTGCACTATCACCAGATGCAATGATGCACCCCTCCGAATTATGCTCCACAATAATATCAACCTTTATATCAAAATCATGATTATAAATATCTGGTGCGCTTAATCGATTGTAACGTGTAGCATTTGGAAAAAACTTATAAAAATCTCTGGGTTTTGGAGCAACCTTTGCATAGAGTCCATCTAAGTCATCATCCAGCGGTAGAACATTATTCTCCTTTGCCTCCTTTTGCCAAAGATTGATCAGTTTTTTCAACAATTCTGGTTCTTTATTTGATAGGTCAGTCAGCTCCGAAAAATCGTTATCACTATTATAAAGCGCCCAAATATCATCTTTAAAATAAGTACCTTTTTGATGAATTGTTACTGCCTTCCAGCCATCCGCCCAAATAGCACGGTCTCCCGCCGTTTCATAATGCTGCAGCATTTTGGTAGTTTTAGAGGTTGGATTGTCAAGCGTATAAGCTAAGCTCATGCCATCGACATCATTAGGCATAACTTCAGATGAATTAGAAAGCTCCAACAGGAAAGGAACTACATCTACCACATGATGGTATTGATTGCAGACAGTACCCTCTAAAAGCTTTCCATTTGGCCAATGCACAATAAACGGTGATCTCGTGCCACCCTCATAGGTATCTCCTTTACGGCGTTTAAGAGGGGTATTACCCAAGAATGACCACCCTGTTGAATATAAAGGGCTACTGCGCTCAGTACCCACATCATCAAGTCCATTGATTTTTTCATGTACGCTTTCTGGCTCTATATAAGCTATTCGCCTGACATCCAATGCTCCCGCTCGATGATACCCACCTCCTGCACCATTATCTGACATAATGATAAGTATTGTATCATCAAGTTCTCCTAAGCTTTCCAACTCGTTAACCAATCTTCCAAGTTGTTTATCAGCATGGTCCAACATACCAGCAAAGGCTTGTTGGGTTTTAACGCTAAAGCGTTTTTCTTCTTTTGGTAAATCATCCCATGCTGTTGTATCTTCATCGCGTGGAGTGAGCTTGGTGTCTTCAGGACAAACACCAAGTTTTTTTTGCCGTGCTAAACGAGGCGCCCGAAGTTCATCATAACCTGAGTCAAAAACCCCATCATATTTATCAATGTAATTTTTAGGTGCGTGAAATGGAAAATGACAAGCACCAAAACCTAAATACAGAAAGAAAGGTTTATCGGGCGTAGCCGTAATATGATCTCGCACATACCCTATAGATTGATCAACCAAATCCTCAGAAAGATGGTATCCATGATTTTTTTCAGGATAAACTTGCGATTGGTTTCTAAAAAGCTCAGGATGATAATGATCAACCGCTGATCCGTGAAATCCATACCAATGATCAAAGCCACGCCCTATTGGCCAATGATTAAAAGGCCCCATAGCATCTTGATCATTAACCATTGATAGATGCCATTTTCCAACTGCGAACGTATTATAACCAGCCTCTTTAAGCATTTGCGGAAGCAACTTTACATTTTCCTGAAGATAACCACGATATCCAGGTAATGGGCGGCCCCACTCAGCTATATTTCCAACACCCACCTTGTGAGCATTCTTACCAGTCAGTAAGGAAGCACGGGTAGGTGCACAAAGCGCAGTAACATGAAAATTATTATAACGCACACCAGCTTTAGATAATTTATCAATGTTTGAAGTATCAATTTCAGAACCAAAACACCCAAGATCACCAAACCCAACATCATCTAAAATAGCGATTACAATGTTTGGTTTCTTAGAAAATTTACGTGGCAACCATTTTGGGCGGCTTGCATCACCCTTAAAATTTGAATTTATATTATCACTAGCACCGATATGAGGAGCCTGAGTTACAAATGCAGCCCCCGCTACAGATCGCATTAAATTCCTACGAGTAATACTCACTATTCAGACCCAAGTTTATCAAATTTTAAAACAAGGTTTTCAATTAAAATCGGGTATCCATCCTGTGTTCCTTTAGGAGAAAACCACTCATAAGGACTGGCACGCAAACTATGGTTATTATCGGGATAGACAACTAGATTACAGTTACCAGCAGCGCTGTTTATACGAGCACATAACTCTTGGTTCCACCCGAGTTGAGAATGATGGTCCTTATCTGGCACATGTAGTTCAACAGGCTCTGTAAGGTAGTTTGCAAAATTATATCCGCCTATTTGGGAAAACTGCCTCTCTACTTTTGCATCATGTATGATCTCATCTTGGCCATTTATATTTTCCATCTCTAGCTTTATATCTGATAAATTTATTACATGTTTTCTTAGGCCTCTGTACATCTCTTTAGCCGCTTTCTGAGTTGCGGAGGCAACACTTTTTTCAGACCAATTTTCTTTTTGCCAACTCCAGTTTTTTGGTTGAGGCGACACAATCCAGTCAGGCGGAAATCCAAAGATAAAGTTAGGGTTTACCCTACCATTTTGCCCAACTGCTGTTCCTGTCCAAGTAAGATCTCCCGCCAAGAAGGACTCAGGTGTAGAAGTCACAGACATCACTTCTTTTAGGGCCCTAAGACGGGGAAGAAAGGCTCCAGACCAAAGTGCGGATTGGACAGGAGTAAGGTGATCATTTATGCCCTCTCCAACAGCAGCTAATAATGTCAAACCAGCATCTCCACCTTGGGAATGGCCTAATAAAAAATAACGTGACATATCAAATTTAAGTGAATTGTTAAAAAAAGAAGAACTGTCTATATCGTTTAGTCCTGATACAAAGTTTAATGCATCAATAGCATAAAACTGGGGCATTATTCCCACCCCATTATCAAAAGCATCAAGGTATTCCAAACCCTCAGCTGATACTCCATTGACTGTTGCATGCCCTCTATAACCGGGAGATAAAACAGCATATCCAGCACGCGCAAAGGCATCAGTTAATTCTGAATAATACAAATTACTCGGATTGCATCCAATCGAATAATTTGGAGCTTTTTCCTGTCCAATGAATCCATGCAAAAATAAAATAAAAGGGTAGCCAGACTGTGGTGCCGTAGTGTTTGGTATTGTTAAACGAGCATATTGGTAAATTCCATCAGAACGGAAACCCGCCATATAAGACTTATATGTTCCTTCAGCTCTTGGTAGTGAGCCTGTCTCTAAATCACCAACACAGCTATCTGTTTCATAACTTTCAATAATAATTTTCGATCCATAATCTCTGGATCTTAGGCTTGATATTGAAATTTTATCTAATGAATCAACCTGTAATAAGGCATCTTCTTTTTTCTCAGTGTTCTCAGGAGAACAACCGAAAGAAATAAAAATTAAAACTGTGATAAATAAAAGTTTTATCAATTTCTTTTCGCAAATCATAACATAAAAAAAGAGAGAGCAGATGCTCTCTCTCCATTGAGGAATAATAAAAATCCAACCCTATTAGAAACGAGCCTTAAATTTGATTCCTTGGTTACGTGGGTATAGATATGAAGTCTGCACAATATCATCAGAATTGTTGTTTCCGCGAGCGAGAACAGCTTCATTCTCAAGATTTTCTACAAATATCTCTATCGCATACATATCGCTTGGATCATCCCAAATTAATCTCAAATCTGTTTTAGTATAAGACTCTTGATAATGATTTGGGTCATTAGCAAGTAGATTTGAGGTGTTGTATCCATCAGAATAATAGAACTGTGCATAAGGAGTGAATGTACCGATTTCAGTATTTATCTCATAAGCAGCACTTGCACCAAGAGTTAGTTCAGGTGACCAAGGAGTCCTTGTTCCGGCCTGATCAATGAATGAAACAACTTGACCTCTATACAGCTGATAAGGATTTCCTTGTCCATAAGTTTGGAATTCAGAGTCCAAATAAGCCAGTGTACCTGTGATCGTAAGCGCTTCAGTTGGCTGCCAAACTGCATCTAATTCTATGCCCCAAGCTTCTATATCACCGCCATTATCAGTAAATGTATCGGTGATACCGGCTGCATTTATGGTTTGGCGCTGAGTTAACAAATTCTCATATTGAGTAAGATGTAAAGTACCATTTAACTGCAAAGTATTATCAGCCAAACGACTACGAATACCTCCTTCAAACCCTCGTGATTTCTGCTCTTCTGTAGTGGATGCTGTTGATGCTGACCCTGATAAATACCCTGTTGAAGCGGTAGCATAGATCATGACATCATCACTGACATCATATTCTGCACCTGCCTTCCAAGTTATATTATCATAAGATCCAGGGTACCCTGAAACAGTCTCACTAGTAACAGCATCTGCGGCATCGCAGTTATATGTAAATAAATCTTGAGCATTAGAAGGAAGCACAGCAGGTGAGGTACCAGCTATACCAGGTATAACGTTTACCACACGATCGCCTCCGGAGTAATTAGACCCGCCACAACTAACAGCTTTAGTCTCATCATTATATCGTAAACCACCAATTAAACGCAACTGATCTGAAAGAGAGTATTCACCTTGTCCATAGATACCAAAATACTCTGTGTTCGTAACAGCACTGTTAGCATAAAAGTTATTAATATTTACCTCATTATTCATGATCCCAGTTCCAACTAGTAATTGAGTTCCATTTGGAAACTGCGGTGTTACAACAGTTGGTCGATCTGAATTAGGACGTCGTACCCTTTGGTCATATATATAAAATGTACTTCTATCCTCTAAGTCTGAGTAGTATGCACCTGCAGTCCACTGAAGAGGACTATCATAATCTGAACTAAACTGGAATTCCTGAGACCACCCTTTGGATTCTTCATCATAACCACCATTTTGAACGGGGCTGGGGCCAAAATCAAAATCAAACCCAATATCATTTTGGAAATCGTTGATATTAGTGATTGATTTCATAACTACTGATCCCAAGTCATATTTCACGTTAACTTGAAAATTATGGTCAACTAAATCAACTGGCTGCACATAGTCATGCGCAACTACATATGGATCACCAGTTGGACCGTTTGCTGCATCACCAAGTCCTTGACCGCCCCTTATAGGGTTAGCACAATCTCGGACACTACCGAAAGCATCTGTTAGTCCATCAGGAGTTACGCTTCTGCAGAGAAATGTGTAGCCAAATAAACCAGCCTCATTGCCATCTTCTGCACTATATTGGTACCGAGCAACAACTTCTAAATCGTCATTTGGAGTCCATAGCGCTGCCACTCTGAAACCTTTATCATCTTGTGCGCCTATGTCAGGACCCGCTAAGTTTTTAATGTACCCATCACTTTTATCATAATAACCAGCAACTCTTAATGCCATCGTGTCGGATACAGGAATGTTAACAAAGCCTTCACCACGAATACGGTCATAACTTTGGTAACTTAACTCTAAGCCAGCGCTCGCCTCATCAAGTTCAGGTTTATTAGTATAAAGGTTTAATGCACCTGCAAATGTGTTACGACCATAGAGTGTACCTTGAGGGCCTCGGAGGAATTCTACAGAGCTTACATCATAGAAACCTCGGGTTTGTTGTGAGGCTCTAGCCTTATAAACACCATCTTGGAATGCACCTACAATTGAGCTGTTATCACCATAGGTATTTGTAGAGTTGGCACCACGTACGTTAAACTTGGCATCGTTACCCGCAAATGCAAAGTTAACCCCAGGAACCACGAGCTCCAAACGCGATACATCATCTATACCACCTAATTCTAACAATCTCTCATTCAATGCAGTAACTGAAATACTTACATCCTGAACATTTTCTTCTCTCTTTTCTGCGGTAACAATAATTTCGTCAATCTGCGCAGCAGCTGGTACCGAAGATAATATTGCAAGTGCACTAACGCCCGCAATGATTGCTTTTTTTGAATTGGATTTTAGCATTTAAGTCCCCTTTTGATTGCTATTATGCATTTAAGAATATACTTCTTACTACCACTAAAAGACTTCGAAGTCAAAATTGCAAGTATTTTTTGACTTCGAATGCAAATTATTTTTAACTGTGATATTTTTGCATGCGTGTGCATTGTTCGCTTTCAGGTATTAAAAATAATTTTCTATCAAGTGTTTTTGATAACACTCAAGCTCATTTCCACATGATTTATTTCGCCAGGCTTCAATGACGGCATTTCTGAATCCCCACTTTCATTATAATGAGCCAGCGCATTATTCATATGGTTAACGGGCTCGAGACAAAAATAGCTACCCTTGCTTGGCGCATAAAAAACACAATGACCTAAAGATGGGCTGGACGATAGATTTATCTGATACTTCCAACCAGGTTCGGTTATATTAGCTTTTCCTCCATAACCCGAAAAGCAATTATCAACTTTTGTATTAAAAACCCTACCAAGCTTACTAAAGTCCCATTGGTTTGGAATTTTTACAAGTTCAGTAGGCAAATTATTTTTATCAGATAACCAAACATATTCAGCATTAAATTGCAGTTTAACATCCCTGCTTAAAGGAAAGTATGGATGAAACCCCAGCCCAGATGGCATTATTTTATCACCAGTATTCTCTAGTGTTAAACTTATTTTTAATAATAAATCTTCAAGTATTATTTTTTGTCTAACCAGAAACGGCCAAGACCAATCACCATCAATGTTTTTATATTCAAGGACGCAACTATTCTCTGTTATCTCCTTAACTGTCCATTCAGATAACCACCCTATTCCATGTAAGGGAAATTTTTGACCCAAATGATTAAGCTTTAAATTAAAACCTTCACCCTCCCATTTGAACTGACCATTTGCTATTCTGTTCGAGTAAGGAACCAAAGGGAAATATGATGATAACATAGGATCATGTGTATATTTCCAGTTAGCTTCAGCTGTTCTAAGAACATCAAAGCCGCTGTATGAACAACTTAATATACATGCCCCATACTTGGGGCTAACTTGCAAATGCCAATCCTTAAATTGTAAGTTTAAAACTTCCATTTACTAACTATTCCTTTTTTAGAATTGACCTAAGCCTAATTTATTCACTTTAGCATTATTCATTTAAATATTTTTAATTTGAAAAAGCCTTGAAACAACCGATAAATCTAAACTAAACTAATTAAGAATACATACATTTAATAGGATTATAATGACTAAAGACATAAGTAAATCCATCGAAGCGTGCGCGGCACATTATGGAGATGATGCTGATGCAGTAAAGAATTACCTCATTGAGGGACAAACAAAAGCGCTTGAATTACCTAACCGAGGACCTTTAAAGTTTGATGCTTACGGTAATATACATAACGATATTCTCGAGGCGTACTCAAAGTTTGGTTTCTATGTTTTAAAAGGCGTTATTTCTGACAAAGAGCTCAATGATATAAAAGCCGACTTAGATAAAATAAGAGATAACTTTCCTACACATATGGGAGCAGAAAAAGATAAACACGGAAGACCTGCATTGGGTAGCGATAATAAAGCAATGACGCTACAATGGGCAAGACCACTTTCTGACCCATTAGGAGGAACAGAAATCTCCAATGGTAGACATCAGGTTAAACTATTTGAACCTAAGGCAGCAGATGATGCCCCGCCAGCAGTGCCAGTATATCTCAGCGGTTCATTACAGTTTTCACCGGCTTGTCTGCGAGTTTACGCGCACCCAGGCTTGTTAAAATTAGCAGAAACTCTGAACGGCCCAGATTTCGTTCCTTTTACTGAGGGTCTTTTCATAAAAGATGCTGGTCTAGGCGCAGCAGTTTCTTGGCATCAAGACGGAGATACCCATTGGGGCAGCCCAAACTTTGATGAAAACATACATGGGTTTAACTTCATGGGACAAATTTATGGAAGCACAGCTGTAAATGGAGTCTGGGTAGTTCCCGGTAGTCATAAGCATGATAGAGCTGATATTGTAAAAATGGTAGAAGAGTCTGGCAGTGAGCGACTCGTCAACGCAGTTCCAATCATTTGCAGTCCTGGTGATGTAGTTATCAATAATAGGCAAGTAGTTCATGGTTCATTTGCAAATACAGGTTTTGAAACACGGGTTACCGTTAATTTTGGTTTTCACAAAAGGTCATCAGTTTTAAATATAAAGGGGGCAGGTATTCATGCGGAGGCAAAAATCATGGACTCAGAATACATAAACAAACGCTCTGAAGTAATAGCACTAGCAATTAATGCTAGAAAAAAGCGTTTTCCTGAGGAAAAGCCTTTTAACTATACACCACTATCAGATAATTTAGATGCGTTTGATTGGAACGAGTCTTCACAGGCCGGGCTTAAAGATTATAATTTGATGGATTTAAGCATTTAAAACCTGCTAAACACAGATATCTAAAATAAACATAGCCAGAAGATAGATTATGAAGAAAAGTGTATTGCTAATCATTTCTGGCGGAGTAGCTGCTTATAAAGCGTTAACCGTCATACGTGATCTCACTAAAATCGGTATTAAATCAAAAGTTATTCTGACCAAGGGTGGTAGTGAATTTGTGACACCTCTATCTATTGGGGCTTTATCAGGAAATAAAGTTTACACAGACCTATGGAGCTTAACTGATGAAACTGACATGGGCCATATTGAATTATCGCGTTCAGCAGATTTGATAGCTGTTGTTCCCGCAACAGCAAATCTAATTGCAAAAGCTGCAAATGGCGTGGCTGATGACTTAGCATCAACTACAATTCTAGCAACTGACAAGCCAGTACTTTATGCTCCTTCTATGAATGTTCGCATGTGGGAAGCTGAAGCTACAAAACGTAACATAAAAACACTTGAAAATGATGGAGCACTTTTCGTTGGGCCTGATATAGGCGAAATGGCATGTGGCGAGACGGGTCCTGGCCGAATGTCTGAACCGTGCCAAATAGTTGATGCAATTGTTTCATTACTTAAAATAACGGAACAGAAAACTGACAAAGAGCCCATCATGTCATTAACCGGAAAATCAATATTGATTACTGCTGGACCAACTCAAGAACCTATAGACCCCGTGAGGTATCTGTCTAATGAAAGCTCAGGGAAACAAGGATATGCATTGGCAGAAGCTACATCTAAACTAGGAGCAAAAGTAACTTTAGTTTCCGGTCCAGTAAACGTTGATGCACCGCGATTAGTAAAGCTCGTGAAAGTAACGACTGCCAAAGAAATGCTTGAAGCATGTCAGTCATCACTCCCAGCAGATATTTTTATATCAGTGGCAGCTGTTTCAGACTGGCGTCCAAAATCTTGTTCTAATAAGAAGTTGAAAAAAGATGGAAATGCCCCTGCTCCTCTGGAATTAGAAAACAACATTGACATACTAAAAACAATATCAAGTTCTAAAAATCGTCCTAAATTTGTTATTGGGTTTGCGGCAGAAACTAACAACATAATTGAAAACGCTACAAAAAAGAAAAGCCGAAAGAATTGTGACTGGATAATAGCAAATGACGTTTCAGGAAATGTCATGGGTGGCAACAACAATAAAATGATTGTTATCACGGAAAATAAAATTGAAACTTGGCCTGAACTAACAAAACAAGAAAGTGCAGAAAGACTAGCTCGAAAAATAGCTCAAAAAGTAATATGAGAATTTTACTTTTTCTTCTCTTAGTATCTATACCTTTCCAATCCCATGCAGATAACATAGCGGATTGCGAGGTTGTGATTATGGAAAAATATAACCCTGAAGATAACAAACAGACAATGGAAGTTGCGAGCTTTCACCCAGCTATAAATTTTATCGAAAGTATTTATAATGAAGATAAGGAAATTATACGCACTATTAATGGTTTTAAGATTAGAGCACTAATGTGCAGGCGCATGAATGTTATTCCCAAAAGAATAGACTACCCTATTCTCAAATCAGGAATACCGCTTATATTATCACAAAATTTTGATAGCTCTACCTCAGGAATTACAAAAATTTACTACAAAAATAGAAAATTTAATTATACTTATAGCGGGCCTAATTTATCAGATAGAGACATAGAAAAAATGAAAATCAATATTAATTTCTTCAATTCTCAATCACATGATTTTTCTGAAAAAGAAAAAAATAAATAAGAATAAAAACAAATTATCTCAGTCAGTTTGTTTTATATGTAATGACATTCAGAACGAATCTACAAATATTAGGTAATTAAAAATAACGCGGAGATATTTCAATGACGCTATCTGTTGAAATTAAAAAACTTGTTCACTTTGGGGATTTAAAACTACCAGAATATGAAACAGTTCTGGCAGCAGGGGCAGATTTGCGTGCCGCAGTAGAGGAACATGCACCATTGATCCTACACCCAGGAGCCAGAGCTTTAGTGCCAACAGGGCTCGCGATGGCTTTACCTGCAGGCTATGAAGCCCAGATAAGACCAAGGTCTGGTCTTGCTTATAAACACGGAGTAACTTGTTTGAATACACCAGGCACAATAGATGCAGATTACAGAGGCGAAGTTAAGGTACTCTTAATCAATCACGGTGATATCCCGTTTAAAATTTCAAGAGGGGAACGAATAGCTCAAATGGTTATTGCTCCAATAACACAACCTGAGTTCATATCTGTTAATGAACTTACTGAAACAGCAAGGGGCGAAGGTGGTTTTGGCTCGACTGGAACCCAATAAGTAAAAATGATAGAGAGAAAAAACTCTTAATGGATGATGATTACATTGAACGCTATTCTCGCCAACTAATTCTAAAAGAGATTGGGGGGCCCGGCCAAAATTTATTATCAAAAGCCCGAATAGCCATAATAGGAGCAGGCGGATTAGGCGGGCCTGCTAGCATGTATCTAGCAGCTGCAGGCGTAGGCAGTATGACTATCATAGATAATGATTGTGTTGAAACCTCCAATTTACAAAGGCAAATACAGTTTTCAACTTCTACAGTAGGTAAAGAAAAATCTGGGTCTCTTTCGGAAAGACTGATCGCTATCAACCCAAGCCTCGATTGCAAGGTCTTTAATGAAAGAATTAATAAGGAAAATGCGAAAAATATTTTATCTGACCATGATATACTAATAGATTGTGTCGATAACTTTGAAACCAGGTTTATAGTTAATGACTTGGCCTTGGATTTAAAAATACCTTTAGTGTCAGGCGCAATAGGCAAGTTTGATGGTCAAGTGAGTACTTTTTTAAATACAAAGGATAGCCCTTGCTATAGATGTTTTGTACCAGAAATACCACCCGATGCAGAAACTTGTAGTCAATTAGGTGTGATTGGAGCGACAGCAGGCATAATAGGCTCCATCATGGCATTAGAAGCCATAAAAATAATTACACAGGCTGGAAATACACTAAATGGAAAAATATTCATTTTTAAAGGATTAGAAATGATATCAAAAACTATAAAGCTGCCAAAAGATTTAAATTGCGTCGCTTGTTCAAAAAAATATATATGAACGACAAAAAACCCTCTAATCAATAAAGGTGATCATAGTCTCACGCGGCTTTCTAACTTTAGCCATATTTAGCAACCAATCGCCTTCTTCATCACGGTAACCAAGAGGCAAAAGCACAACAGAACGAAGCCCCCGTTCCTTCAACCCTAAAATTTCATCTACCGCAGCAGGAGAAAATCCTTCCATTGGTGTGCAATCTACTTCTTGCTCAGCAGCGGCAACCATAGCAATTCCGAGTGCAATATAGGCTTGTCGAGCTGCATGAGCGTAATTTACCTCGGCGTCACGAGGAATATAATTAGACTTTAAGTTTCCATAATATTGACCAATTAAAGGTAAGTCGCCTCGAAGTTTAACATTCAAGTCAGCTACTTCGTCAATTCGTGCTTCTGTGTAATTATCCCATGCGGCAAAAACCAAAAGATGAGACCCATCAATAATAGGTGTCTGATTACTTGCAGCTTTGCAAATCTCTTCCCGAATATTTTTATTTGTGACAACAATTAATTCAAAAGGTTGGGTTCCGCTTGATGTAGGTGACATCCTTATTGCTTCAATAATGGCTTCAATTTTTTCCTGAGCTACAGTCCTCGTAGGATCCATTTTTTTTGTTGCATATCGCCAATTGAGTTGCTCATTTAAAGTTTTTCGCATTGTCTGTTTTCCCTATTATTTTTGTGGTGCTATGAATTTAAAATTGTGTATACAGACAAAAAAAATTATAGAAAGGCATATTAATGCTTAAGCCATCCTTTCAAAATATGTTACTTACCAACGCAGTTTTGGCTTTAACTTCGATGCCCGCAGCTTACGCCGTTGAGGGCATGTTTACTCCCGACCAATTACCAGAAATTGCGATGGACCTCCGTGCCAAAGGCCTCAAAATGGAGCCCAGTCAAATTTCTGATCTGGTAGGATTTCCAATGGGTGCGGTTGTTTCACTCGGTGGATGCACAGCATCATTTGTCTCGCCGCAAGGCCTCGTCGTGACAAACCACCACTGCGCCTATGGCTCGATCCAGTACAATTCAACAAAAGAAAAGAATTACTTAGAAGAAGGTTTCCTAGCAGATAATCTTGAGGCCGAACTCCCCGCAGCACCCGGATCACGTATTTATGTCACAATCAAACTCACAGATGTAACAGACTTGATAACAGGCGATTTACCATCAAACGTGTCTGGCGAACCTCGCTTTAGCGCTATTGATAGCAACCGAAAAAGTGTCGTCGCAGAATGCGAAAAAGATGGTGGCCACCGTTGCCGGGTCGCATCGTTTTATGGCGGGCTCCAATATAAGCTGGTTAAACAATTAGAGATCAAAGATGTTCGCCTAACATATGCACCCGCTGGACCCATCGGAAAATATGGTGGTGACATCGATAATTGGCAATGGCCGCGTCATACGGGCGATTTCGCTTTTTATCGCGCCTATGTTTCACCTGAAGGAAAATCCGCTGATTACAATAAACAAAACGTGCCATACCAGCCACAATACAATTTGAAAGTTTCCGCTAAAGGGCTAGATGATGGGGACTTTGTCATGGTTGCAGGATACCCCGGAAATACGTCCCGCTACACGCGCTTGGCGCAAGTCAGAAATACATTCGAGTGGCAATATTCAACGTGGCAAAGCCTGCTAGACGACTGGATTCAAGCCATCAAAGGTGCGTCTAAGCCAGGTAGTGATGCTCGTATTAAATATGAGTCACGCTTAGCGGGTCTCAACAATCTCAATAAAAATCTTGGTGGTCAGATAGAAGGCGCAAGACGCGTTAACCTCATCGAGCGGCGTGCAAACCGCGAAGAAGATCTCAATACTTGGATCGCTGCCAAAGCCCCTAATAAGGGATATGCCGAGGCAATTGAGAAACTCGATGCGTTGAGTGTAGAAACCGCCACAGCCACAAGGTCAAATTATTGGTATAACAATGCCACACGTCCGCAGCTTCTCGGTATTGCGCAGCGCCTTTACCGTCTTTCACATGAACGTGAGAAACCAAATTCTGAGCGCGAAAGTAGCTATCAGGAACGGAATATGGACCGCATGAAACAAAGCATGACTGCCATGGACCGCCGCTATGAGACAGCTGTAGACAAAGCGGAGTGGATGGTCTTTCTCAAGGGTTATATGACCCAGCCTGCGAGCGAACGCGTGAGCGCCTTAGACGGCGCCTTAGGCCTAAACGAAAGTATGAGCGTTGAAGCACTATCAGCCAAATTGGACAATTATTACGCGGCAACTCAACTGCATGAACTCGATACACGTCTTAGTTTGATGGAAGCGACACCAGCAGAATTGGAAGCTAATTCCGATCCTTTCATACGCCTCGCAGTCGCACTTTACGACCATGAACTTGCCATGGAAGCGACCAGCAAAGACCGCGCGGGTCATCGGGCGGCTCTCCAGCCAAAATATATGGAGGCCATTATCGCTTGGCAAAAAGATCAGGGCCTAACAGCCTATCCTGATGCCAATTCAACTTTGCGCGTGACATATGGCAATGTTCTGGGGGGCTCACCTAGGGACGGGATGCGCTATGATCCCTTCACTTCCCTTGAAGGCATTACGGAAAAGGATACTGGAGAAAATCCGTTTAATTCACCTCAATCCCAAATCGACCTGATCAAGGCCAAAAATTATGGTCGTTATAGGCTGGAGTCAATTAAATCCGTTCCCGTGAACTTTTTAACAGATCTTGACTCAACAGGTGGCAATTCAGGCTCTGCAACCCTGAATGCACGTGGTGAACTTGTCGGTTTACTCTTTGATGGTACAATTGAAAGCGTAAATTCAGATTGGGACTTCGACCCGCGCACCACTCGTTCTATCCACGTCGATAGCCGCTATATGCTTTGGGTTATGGAAAAAGTGGACAAGGCCAATAACCTACTGGAGGAAATGAACATCGTCAATTCACGAAACTATCCTATTAATTAACGTTTTTCGCAACGATGTGCAACAAAGTGAAACCAGATAAAACATCCAAATGGTGCGGCCGAGAAGACTCGAACTTCCACGGGTTTTACCCCACAGCGACCTCAACGCTGCGCGTCTACCAATTCCG
>JAQXEH010000064.1 GCA_029250925.1 Hellea sp. | reverse complement strand
GCGCGACCAAGTTCAACAATTTCATAAACAGGCATGCTGGGATATGCCTCACGATTTTGTGCTAGATAAGAAATTATTTTGGCTCGTTTTCGCGATGAAAACCCTGCAAGATCTTTTCCTAAATAGTTAATTGTTCCTGAAGTGGGTGTTATAATGCCAGCTAAGGTTTTTAGTAATGTTGATTTACCTGATCCATTTGCCCCTACAAGAGCAATTAATTCTCCTTGTTTCCCTTCTGCTGAAATATTTTGAATTACATCGCAGGGACCATAGCCGGATTTCAGGTTGTTAATATGTATCATACTTTGGTCTCTTTAATCGCTAGATATAAGAAAAAGGGAACTCCGATAAGTGAGGTTAGTATACCGAGATATAGTTGAGTACCCGGGCCTGTAAGATAACGCGAAATTATATCAGCAAAAACTAAAAACCCAGCCCCAGAAATTGCAGATAATGGAATTAGTTTAATAGGGTCTGAACCAAATATAAGCCTAATAATATGAGGAATGAAAAGACCTATGAAGCCGATTGCTCCTGCTATTGCTACGCCACTTCCAACACATAGAGCTGTTCCAATAATGAGTATGGCGCGTAACCTGCCAAGCGAAACCCCTAACGAAACAGCAGTTTCTTCACCGAGACTTAAAGTTTTTAAATCAGGACCGATTAGAGTTAGCATTATTATACCGATAATTGTAAGCGGAGCACATATTAATAAGTCTACAAATTGAGAGTCACTGAGGGAACCCATTAGCCAATAAACCATTTCTGATAGAGCCCATGGGTTCGGAGAGAAATTCATGGTAAGCCCAGTGAGTGCTGTAGCTAAGGCACTTATACCCACTCCAGCTAAAATAAGAGTTGAGGCACTTTTGCGATTACCTGAAATTTTTAAAATTAGAAATGCACCTATCGCTGTCCCTGATAAGGCAGCTAATGGAATCCACTTATAAAAGCCAAAATATAATGCTATAACTGCCCCTAGAGCAGCGCAGGCTGTAAACCCAAGAATTCCCGGAGCAGCTAAGGGATTACGAGTATAACCCTGTAAGGCTGCCCCCGATGCACCAAGGCCAGCTCCAATAACTGCTCCAGTAAGTGATCTCGGGAGCCTTAACTCCCTTACTATAATAGTATTAGTGTCAGTCCCACGTCCGAGAAGTGCTTTTAATACATCTGTAAAAGATAAGTCTACCGTGCCTATGAATAATGAAAAAATAACACAGCTAAGTGTGCATATGATTAAGATAGTAAACTTCATGGTAGACTATCCAATGCTATCGATATTTTCTCAGCAGCCTTAATAAGGCCAGGGCCAGCGCAGGGCCATAATCCACCCTCTATTTCGACAACAGGGTGGGAATAAATAAAACGTTTTATAACTTTACTTCTAATTGCAACTGCCTCAACCGATTCATAACCATTATCGAAATAGCTTGTTATAATAAGGTCGGGTGTATATTTTATCAGCTGTTCAGCATCTGGTTTGTACCAACCAGTTTGCTTGACAACATTCAGTCCACCTGCTGACTTTATAGCTTCATCTACAAAGGTATTTGAACCAGCAGAGCTACCTGAACGAGATAAATATAAAACCTTGGGTTTAATTTCACGGGTTTCTGCTTTTTTTTGAAGGCTCTTTATTCGTTTCTCCCAATTATCTAATATATCTCCCTCTAACTCTAATGATTTAATTATAAGTTCAGCATTAGACTTTATGGTCTCAAAACCTTCGCCCCATTTTAATTCTATTTTTTGGATAGTAGGTAGAACATTATCATTAGTTTCGCCGGGGCCAAATAAAATATGAGAAGCACCCGAATTTATGAGAGTTTCAGTATCATTCCATACTTGCGGAAGCCTTTTTTGTTTTTCATTAGCAATAGATAAAGGACTTCTAGATTGCCATGAAAGGTGACTGATATGCTTAGGTGCAAGTTCGAGAATAAATGTATCACCACAAAGCGATGTACTCGCTACTGACTTAATTTCCATCGCTTTTGTCTCGATGGTTAGAGAAAGCATAATTGTAAGATAGATAAAAAAAATAGAATAGAAAGTCTTGGTTATGTTTATAATGTGAAAGACCATAACCTTGATTCTATGGTTTAAATCGCAAAGGTGCAACGAGATACTTGATGCATTTAAATTCATTTATACAAAGTATAAATAGAAATTAACTTTCAATAAAAAACGCCGTATTATACGGCGTTTTAGAGTTGTTATTTATGCTTTTTTAGGCATCCAAATTTGTAGTAAGATCATTGCTATAATAACTAAATCAAAAATAGCTACCGGTATTGGAAGTGATACTGCATCTGTTGCAAAATTAGCTAAAAATTGATCACTACCAGGAGTTAGCTGCATTCCGCCTTCACTCATAGCTTTCAGGCCGTTAGCTGTATTAGCCCGAATTGTTATATAAGCCATTTGCCAATATAATGCTCCATACATAACTAAGATGCCAAAAGCAGAACCTAATAGTTTGCTAATTACATTGCTATCATTTGACATGCGAATATTGTTTGCCACACGAAGTGCAAGCCAGATCGCCAATACGCTTCCAATTGCCCTGAGCGCAAAAGCTATACTGTATGTACCGAACATACTTAATGTTTGATATTCTAATAAATTTTCCATAATTTTCCCCTAAACTTAAAAATATAATGAGTAAATTCTCATGCCTTATTTAAGTATACTTAAAATAAATTGTCAATTACTTTGCGAATGGTTCTCATTTAAGGTTTTGCAATAAGACTTTTTTAATGTATTGAGGTAAGGGCTAGTTTAATTTTTGGAGGAAATGATGATTAATAGTATAGTTAAGTTTACTGCTTTAACATTTGCGGGAATAGTTCTTATGGGATGCTCCGTTAATTCTAACCAGACAGCACAAGATTCTGTGCGTACACCTGATTTAGTGAGTAACGAAAATTTAATTGCTTACGCAAAGTCAGGGTATGATGCTTTTAAAGTAAATGATATGGAGGCGTGGGCGCTCACACAAGCTGATGATGCAGTATGGACTATGCCCAAAGGCTTCCCTTATGGCGGTACATATATAGGCCCAGAAGATGTTATAAAAAATGTATTTTCTCCAATAGCAGAATATTGGCCAGATTTTAAGGTTGAGCCTATCTCGTATCATGCTTCTGGTAATACCGTTTTTATCAGAACTAAAATGACAACAGCCGGTGAAGTAAGCGATTCTCTTCATATGGCAGTTATTGAGAATGGCAAGTATGTAAAGTTTCAGGTTTTTGATGACACACATTTTATGATGAAAAGTGCAAAAAAAGTTTCTACAGAATAATCTCTACCAAACCTTAGAGTATAGGCCGTATAAATATATCTGTCAGAGTTTAAAATGCGAATGCAGCTTTTTATAATCTATGTGATTATGGTAGCTGCATCTGCCAGCTTTTCCTATGCTAAAGACATTAATTCACATCATTTAGAAGCATCTTTTAAATCGCAAAAAGCTTCTCCAGTGGCCCACCATGGACAGCTGTCCGTCGATGGTGCATTTATTCGTGATGTTAAAAAAGAAGTCATATCTTTGGCAGGAGTAAGTTTATTTTGGTCCAACACGGGGTGGGGCCAAGAACGATTTTATAATTCAGAAGCTATTGCTTCATTTGCAAAAGATTGGAAGGCGGGCATAATTCGTATTGCAATGGGCGCGCAGGGTACTGGTAGCTATTTAGAGAAAAAAAAAGCTAACCTTGACCGAGTAACAAGCGTAATCGATGCGGCAATAGCTAATGAAATTTATGTCATAGTCGATTGGCATTCGCACCAAGCAGAACAAAATTTAGATGCGGCTATAGAGTTTTTTACTTTCATAGCAGAAAAATATGGGAACACACCTAATCTAATATATGAGATTTATAATGAGCCTCTGAGTGATGTCTCATGGGAATTAACAGTTAAACCCTATTCTGAGACTGTTATTAATGCCATCCGCAAAATAGACCCTGATAATCTGATAATTGTTGGCACTCCAAGTTGGAGCCAAGATGTTGATCTTGCTGCTGACAACCCCATACTTGACCAGCATAATTTACTATACGCTTTGCATTTTTATGCTGCATCTCATAAAGGCGAACTTCGCGAAAAAGCAGAATACGCGATAAGTAAAGGACTGCCTCTTATTATATCAGAGTGGGGTACAGTATCTTCTGATGGAGATGGTTTTATGGATGAGGAGTCAACGCTTGAGTGGATATGCTTTATTAGAAAAAATAATCTAACTCATTTAAACTGGGCAGTAAGCGATAAAAATGAAGCAGCCTCTATCTTGACAAAAGGAGCTGACTCTAGTGGACCATGGAAACCACAAGATTTAACTTCTTCTGGAAAATTTGTACAAAAGATAATACTTGAGTGGTAGATTAATCACTCGGAGGATAGTTTTTTAGTCCTCGTGACATGAGCAATTTAATTGCTTGCAAATCTGATAATTTTTATAGTGGGCCAAAGCTATTAATATTGACCCCGTTAAAGTTAAGCCTTTCTCTATAGTCTCACCTAAAATTTCTTCCCCTAACACTACAGCAAAAATAATTGCCAATAACCCCAAAATACCAGCGGGAAGATATGAAGCTGTCTTGTGGTTTTTATACCCCAATACTAAAGCATACGAACTTACAGGAACTGCAACTATAACGATTAGTTTGTGTATGAACTCGTTCCCTAATGAAAAAGACATAAAACTTGGAGTTAAAATAATAAAAGAAGGTACAAAAAAGCAGTGCAGTACGCAAACCAATGATAGACTAATGGCTAGTTTGTCGGATGTTAATTGTGTCTTTATCATGATAACCTCTGTGGCCTACTATTTTTTTATCCCCGTGCAAATATCTATTTTACACGGGGATAAAATTATTTTCTTAAAATGCCGCTTTAATGGAGAAGCGGAAATTTCTTCCCGGTAACGGGACTACATCTTTGAGATAGGATGAATGCTGTCTGGCCTCTTCATCAAATAAATTTAGAGCTGAAAGCTTAAATTTAATATTTTGATTAACTTCAGGGGTCCAAGTTAAAAATGCATTTACTTGAGCAAAGCTCTCTGTCGGCAGCTCATAAGAAGATAATTCATTTTGTTTAGCTGAATAATCTAATTCGGTACGGAATTGTACATTCTTCCATTCAGCATCTGCTCCGACTAGGACTGATAGTGGAGCTATTCGCGGCAGGTTTCCAGCTGTTGTTTTAGCGCGTACATATTCAAGGAGCCCATCAATTGATATGGAAACATTGTTAATGTCCTCAAATGTATATGCACCCTGTATCTCTCCGCCTTTGAAAACTGCATCGGAGCTTAACATGTTATATACATCAAGACCATCGATCATCTGATCAGTAATCATATCCTTGTAGATATAATCCTGATAATCTGTGATGAATGCATTTGCAGTTAAGAAGTAATTATCAGACTTAAAACGGTATGCTAATTCAACACCCAGTGCTGTTTCTTTGTCTAAATTGGTATTGCCAACATCATAAGTGTCAGTAGCTAAATGAGGACCGTTGGAATATAATTCTTCACTTGTAGGTGACCTTTCTGTTCTAAAGGCAGTTAACCCTAATCTATTTTGGCTGTTAAAATGATAATCACTGCCTGCGGAAACACTAAATAAGCCATAAGATTTTTTCTGGTTTAATGCTTCTGACACAATTCGATTATTTTCATAACGCATAGCGCCTCTGATATGTAAATTATCATAGGATTGCTCTTGGAATGTGTAGATAGCAATTTCACGTGTATCAGTTTGAGGTACGAATGCTTCTGCTCCTATTGCGCTGAAATCGCTTTTTCGAATATGGACTCCAGTTGCGCCTTTACGACCATTTTCTTCTGTTTGAACCAACTCAAGACGTGCTTCCAGTCCCTCATTAGCAAAAACGGTACCAACCTCATCACCTTCAAGCTCCGTGTGTTCATAATCTGCATATCCTGCAAACAATTGCACCCTCTCGAAGTATCCACCAAGCTCCCTTACTGCATTTAGATCAATGCGTGTTTGCTTAAGGTCAATAGAAACTAGTTCTTCCTCTTCATCATGATCTTCATCGTGATCTTCATCGTGATCTTCATCATGATCCTCATCGTGATCCTCATCGTGATCTTCATCTTCATGATGACCATGTTCATGGCCACCTGGTATACCATATTCACTATCAAGTTGGTGAACTGATATGCCTATAAAGCCTTTATCGGATATGTAAGATAAACCCCCTGTTAAAGA
>JAQXEH010000037.1 GCA_029250925.1 Hellea sp. | reverse complement strand
CAAAATGTACCTATCCATTAAACATATCAATAAAATTACTTGTCAGTAACGGCTGAAAAAATAACGCTAGCATTCGTACCGCCGAAACCAAAACTGTTAGACATAACGGCTTTTCCATTTATAGGTTTAGACTTTAGAGGCACTAGATCAAGACTTGTTTCTAATGATTGATTTTCTAAATTTAAAGTAGGGGGGGCAATCTGATCTCTTAATGCCAGTATAGAAAAGATTGCTTCTATAGCTCCAGCTGCACCCAAAAGGTGACCAGTGCTAGATTTCGTGGATGACATTTTTATATTTTTTGCATGTTCCCCAAGTAATCGCTCTACAGACCTTACTTCAATTTCATCCCCGATGGGCGTAGATGTGCCGTGCGCATTTACATAGCAAATATCGGAAACATCCAAATTAGAATTATCCAGTGCAGCTTTCATAGCGCGGTATCCACCATCGCCGTCTGGGGAAGGACTAGTTATGTGGTGGGCATCCGCCGATAGACCGTAACCTGATACCTCAGCATAAATCTTTGCTCCTCTATTTAGGGCATGCTCGTACTCCTCCAGTACTAGAGCCCCTGCTCCCTCACCCATCAAAAATCCATCACGTTCTTTATCATATGGTCTTGAGGCTTTTTCAGGGGTATCATTAAATCCGGTAGTCATCGCACGACAAGCTACAAAACAAGCAATACCAAGTCGGTTTATTGCGGCCTCCGAACCACCAGCTACCATGACGTCTGCATCGCCATTAGCTATTAATCGGGAGGCATCTCCAATAGCATGTGTTCCTGTGGCGCAGGCGGTAACAACAGAATGATTTGGACCTTTAAATCCGTTGCGAATAGAAATCTGGCCTGAAGTTAAATTTATTAACATTCCAGGTATAACGAAAGGGCTTAGTCGTCGTGGGCCCCGTTCATGCAGGGTAATAGAAGCGTCATAAGTTGTTTGCAGCCCCCCAATACCAGAGCCAAACATAACTCCGGTTCTTTCGAGGTCATTAACTTGCGAGACATCTGGTTTCCAACCCGCATCAATCAACGCCTCATCAGACGCTGCAATAGAATAAACAATAAAATCATCCATTCTTTTTGAGTCTCTTAGACTCATTACTTTTTCAGGGTCAAAGACCCCTTCCATTTGCGGATGTCCGCCTGCCCTGCCATCAACTCTTGGTATAACAGCTGCAATTTTGCAAGCTAGGTCACTCACATCGAAATGCTTTATAAGGGAAGCGCCAGACTTTCCTTTTAATATATTTTTCCATGCAGTCTCTAAGCCGCATCCCACAGGGGTTATTAAGCCCATACCTGTCACGACAACACGCCGGTTAGCTTTGGGTGTCATAGGAATATTATATTTTAACCGATTTTTTCGGATATAAATTTAACTGCATCACCAACTGTTTGAATATGCTCAGCAGCATCATCAGGAATTTCAATATCAAATTCCTCTTCAAAAGCCATGACTAGCTCAACGTTATCTAAGCTATCTGCACCAAGATCATCGATAAAGTGAGCATTACCAACAACTTTCTCTTCTTCAACATCAAGATGTTCAACTACCATTTTAGTAACACGTGAAAGTACGTCTGACATAATATTTCCTTTTGTAATGCTAGAAGTCTAGCGCTTTGTGTGCGTAATTAGAGTGAAATACTTTAAAAACAAGCTTTTTTTACAGAACATACTTAAAATTTCTATAATATTTTCAAAGATTCTACAATTAAAACTCATCAAATCATAGTCATACCGCCATTAACATGAAGCGTTTGCCCTGTAATATAACTTGTTTCATCAGAGGCCAAGAAAAGTGCTGCAGTGGCGATGTCAGAGCTAGTTCCCAAATCACCGACAGGTATCTTTGATAAAATTGCACTTTTTTGAGATTCATTCAATTCATTAGTCATCGGGGAAGCTATAAAGCCAGGAGCAATACAGTTGACTGTAATACCCCGTGAGGCAACTTCCTGCGCTAGAGATTTAGAAAAACCAATCATCCCAGCTTTGGACGCAGCATAATTAGTTTGACCAGGATTACCCGTTACACCAACAACTGAAGTAATGCCAATTATCCGCCCATAGCGTTTTTTCATCATAGCTCTCAAACATGCTTTGGATAAACGAAAATAAGATTCAAGATTCACCTTCTGAACCAAGTCCCAGTCAGCCTGTTTCATTCGCATTAAAAGACCATCACGCGTTATACCAGCATTTGCAATCAATATATCAACAGGGCCGCCAAGGAGAGCGTTTGCCTCTTCAGGCAATTTATCAACCGCGTCACCATCTGATAAATTACATGCAATAGCATGAGATCTTTCACCTAATTCACTAACGAGAGCCTCAAGCTTTTCAATCCTTGTACCGGACAAGGCAACCAGAGCTCCTCGTGAGTGAAACAGTCTCGCAATTTCTCCTCCCAATCCACCAGTAGCTCCGGTAACTAGAATTCGTTTTCCATTAAAATCAAACATAATTATCCTTAAATTCCTTATTAAAAGAGACTAAACTTTCTTCGGCATCTACAGAAATTCCATTAGGGCCTTTTATTATACGTCTCAACATTACTGTTAATACCTTACCACACCCAGGTTCAATAAACTTCTCAATACCATTTTCATACATAAATAAGACTGATTCCCTCCACCGGACACGACCAGTTACTTGTGATATTAAATCCTCCTTCAAAGTTTTAGGATCAATTATCGCTTTTGCCCTAACATTATTAACAACTGGGATTATAGGCTTAAGGAATTCCACTTCAGAGAGAGCACGAGACATTTCGTCTGCAGCAGAAGACATTAAACTTGAATGAAATGGAGCTGAAACATTCAACATCATTGCTTTCTTTACACCAATTAGAGCCGCTTCAGAACAGGCTTTTTCAACAGCTTTAAGATTTCCTGATATAACAATTTGGCCCGATGCATTATCATTAGCAATTTGACACACACCCAGGTCCTTGGCTCTCGAAATTGCAGTTTCTGCATCGTCAATACTTGCCCCTAAAAGTGCAGCCATGGCACCTAATCCAGGAGGTACAGCCGCCTGCATTGCATTTCCTCGCGCTCTTAATAATAAAGCAGTATCCTTTAAGGAAATTGATCCGGCTGCACATAATGCAGTGTACTCCCCTAAGGAATGTCCGGCTGCATACTTTGCATCAGAAACGCTAAAGCCACATTCAGTTTCAAGCGCTTTTATGGCAGCTATACCACAAGCCATTAATGCAGGTTGTGCGTTAGCTGTTAGTGTCAAATCTTTGATATCACCTTGCCACATCAATCTAGATAAATTTTGAGAAAGCGCATCATCCACCTCCTCAAATACCTCTTTGCTAGCTGGAAAAGCAGAAGCAAGGCTATGTCCCATACCAATTTTTTGGCTTCCTTGACCAGGAAAAGTTAAAGCAAACGTCATAAATCCTCTTAAACACAATATGCTCACTTAACTAGAGCAATAAAATCCTATAAGACCATAAAGTTAATAATAAAGAATTATTAAATATTAGTCTTTTTTAAGCATGTATTAATAATAGCAGCACCAGCACAATAACCACCTATGTGAGCAGGCCATGCTATATTTATAATAAAAAAATTATCAATTAAACCTATAATGCAATTCAAGCCAACCCAAACAAATCCATACTCATACATCTTTTTTTTACCGCCAAGGACAAATGCACCCGTAGAAAATAATGCAGCGGCCCCAGCCGAAGCCCCTATAGCACCAGTTGATAAACTAGAATTAACAAAACCCCACCATATCCACTGAAAAATACCTCCCAAAATTACTCCTGTTAGGAAGACTATCCAAAAAAATAATGATGCATTTAAAATATCAGACTCATAATTTAAATTTGACCTATACCCCTGAGAAATGGCTGTACCAAAAACCATGATCATTACAGAATTTATCACCAAATGACCCCAATTGGCATGTAAGAAACCATGAAAAAATAAACGAAAAGCATGCGATGTCACTCCAATATCAGATTGGTGTAAAGGTCTTAGAACACCATGATCTACTGGCACACTCGAAAACAAAGTCAAAAAATGTATTAGTGTAAATAAACCCACTAAAAACAAGGGAGTTTTTTCAGAAAAGTTAAAGAAAGGCTCAGATTGTTTCATCATTTATCCAAATCATTAAAATTCAATTTAACTAATTCAAAAAACTATATTTTAATTAAATTCTGATTGAAACGTTTAGCATTGGCCACATAAACTTCAGAGTTTATTCGAAGCATTTGAAAATGCTGTTCAGTAAGTGACTTAATAATCCTACCGGGAGACCCCACAACCATAGACCCATCCGGAATTACTTTACCTTCAGTTATCAATGAATGCGCCCCAATGATGCAATTTTTACCTATTTCAGCGCCATTAAGTATTGTAGCACCAATGCCAATTAATGTATTCTCACCAATTTTACAGCCATGAAGCATAACTTGATGACCCACAATAACGCCATCCCCGATTATAAGAGGAATTCCAGGATCAGTGTGTAATACAGAATTATCTTGAATATTAGTTCTAGCTCCAATTTCAATCAGATCATTATCACCTCTGATCACAGCACCAAACCATACAGAGCTGTGATCAGCCATTTTAACATTACCGATAATTTGTGCACTTGGTGCTACATAAGCATTATCAGCAATATCTGGTCTGACGCCGTCTAGTGAATATATAGGCAAAATTATAGCTCGTCTAAATCTTGCTGCAGTATTGAAATATTCAAATCATATGAAATATCATCTTTATCTTCATCATCTATATAGAGTATTCCTAAGATCTCATCATTCAAATAAACCTCAACGCTATCACTAACTTTGCGAGATTTAATTGAAACTGACTCTGTTGCAAATCTTTTACAAAGATATTCTTTGACTTTATTTATTTGTTCAGGACTCATTTATTACTCCATTTTAAGTTATTATACATCATAATTTATGGTTTGTATCATAGTATTTGCAGGCTTTTCTATATTAATACCGTTCAGTACTTTTGCAGGAACACCAGCCAAAGTGCAGTTCTCAGAACAGGAATTAAGAACCACTGAACCCGCAGCTATTTTTGAACCTTTTCCTATTACAATATTACCAAGCACAGATGCATTCGCGCCAATTAAAACATAATCGCCTATTTTCGGATGCCTATCCCCTAAATTATTGCCCGTGCCACCGAGTGTAACACCCTGCATAATTGAACAATTATTTCCAACGATCGCAGTTTCACCCATTACAAAACCAGTCGCGTGGTCAAGCATTATACCGCTACCTATTTGAGCAGAAGGATTTATATCAACAGAAAAAAGCTCGGAAATTCGGTACTGCAAGTGAAAAGCTAGTAATTCTCTTCCGCTTTTAAAAAGAGCACTCGAAAATCGATAAGCCTGAATAGCCATATAACCCTTGAAGTACATGAATGCATGCATAAACGACGAGCAAGCTGGGTCCCTTTCTTTTATAGCAACTAAGTCTTGGAGCGCACTTTTAATTATTTTTGAGTCGAATAATATTGCATCCGAAAATACTTTGCGTAAATTTAATGCTGATAAATATGGTGTACCTAACTTTTCTGATAAATGGTTAATCAATGCGGTATCAAAAGTATTTTGATCAAGTATTGTTGAGTGAATAAGTGACGATAAGGCCGGCTCACTAACTACACACTCAGCTGCATCTTTCTTCATAGCCAGCCAAACATAATTAAACTCAGAATTATGAGAAGTAGAATACAATTTTACCACAAGAAACCCCCAAACATTAAAAGCTGTTCTAAAGTTTTACTAAAAAAATAATATTAAATTTTAAATGTAAACTTTATATCATAAGCTCTCAAGCATATCACTCCAGTATATCTTCAGATCTCTCTTAACTTCAGGGGCTAGAATATATAGTCCCAGCAAATTAGGAATCGCCATAACAAATATAAGTGCGTCTGCAAAATCCAAAACTGCACTTAACTGAATTGATGAACCTATAATTATGAAGCCACAAAAAATAAAATGAAAAGTCAATTCTTTAATTGTCCCTTCTCCAAATACATAAGTCCAGCCTTTGGTTCCATAATAGGCCCAGGCTAGCATAGTTGAAAATGCAAATAAAAATGCTGCTATTGATAATGGAATAGGCGACCAAGGTATTCTTGACTCAAAAGCAGCTGAAGTTAACTCAATACCACTTACACCGCCATTTAAAATTGTTTGGCTATCAAAACAGGTAATGATAACCAATCCGGTAAGTGTACAAATTATTACAGTGTCGATAAAGGGCTCTAACAATGCCACATACCCTTCAGTTATAGGGGATTTTGTTTTAACGGCAGAATGAGCAATGGCAGCAGAGCCTAAACCAGCCTCATTAGAGAAAACTGCCCTTTGGAAGCCTATAATCATAATTCCCAGAAATCCGCCTGCTACGCCTTGAGAGGAAAATGCTCCCTCAAAAATAGATGCTATAGCACCTGGTAATAGAGACCAATTTATAAAAAGAACAGCCAGTGAGCCAAGGATGTAAAGCACAACCATAAATGGAACTAGCTTTTCAGTAACCTTAGCAATTGACTTTATACCCCCTATAATGATTACTCCAACCATTACAGCCATAATGAGACCAACGAACCATCCATAGCCTAATAGTGGACTTTTTACTTGCCCCCCAGTTACCTCAACTAGCTGAACATAAGCCTGATTAGATTGAAACATATTACCAATACCAAGACATCCAATAACAATGCTGATAGCAAAAAAGGTACCAAGAAATCGCCCAAATTTAGGGTATCCTTTCTGGGCTAATCCGTCACGCAGGTAATACATTGGTCCACCAGACACACTCCCATCTTGGTTAACAACACGGTATTTTACACCTAATGTGCATTCAACAAATTTTGTGGTCATTCCAAGAATGCCTGCAACGACAACCCAAAATATTGCCCCTGGTCCGCCTATAGATACAGTTACGGCGACAGCCCCTATATTTCCGATACCGACTGTTCCAGAAACTGCAGCAGTAAGAGCTTGAAAATGAGTAATTTCTCCGGGGTGGCTACTATCAGAAAACCTACCACGTGTGATATCAATTGCATGCTTTATGCCTCTAAAGTTTATGAACCCCAGGTACAGGGTAAAAAAACTGGCTGCAAAAATAAGCCACAAAACAATAATAGGTAAGTCTGCACCCAAAAATGGGACTGTAAAGAATATAAAATCAGACAGAAAATCAGTTACTGGCTGAACTAAGTTGTTTATTTTGACATCAAGGCTTTTAAATGAAAAGTAACTTTGCATTGATAAGGTTTCCTCTGTATTTTTAGCCTCGTCCACGATACGGGCTTACACCCTGGTCAGGCACCCAAACACCTTCAGGTATTTCACCATAGCTATAAAACACATCAATTGGAATGCCTCCTCTAGGGTACCAATATCCACCAATACGTAACCATTTTGGACTTATTTCTTTAACTAATCTTTGAGCAATACCCGTAGTGCAAGCTTCATGAAAGTCTCCGTGGTTTCTGTATGAGCCAAGAAATAATTTAAAAGCCTTACTTTCAACTATCCAATCATCAGGACAATAGTCAACAACTATGTGTGCAAAATCAGGCTGCCCAGTAACTGGACAAATACTAGTGAACTCCGGCGCCACTAACCTGACCATATAGTCCTCAGAACATGGGTTTTTTACTCTTTCGAGAACTGCTTCATTTGGAGACTTCGGCAAACCTTGCGTTTGCCCCAGTTGACCTAAATCATTGTATCTATTTTCACTCATAAAGCCAATTAAACTTTAATATTCAATTGAGCAAGCCTTTAGAGGTGATATATATTGTTGTTGTAAATAAAACCAAATGCCTACTCAGGGATTTTTTAATAATACGATAAGTTATTTTTATTAATTTTCATTATAATGTCATAAGTGTGGTTATTTTTCTTAATTTTCATGTTAGTGAGATTTAAATCAAGATTAGAATGGATATGATATGAAAACACGCGCAGCAGTTGCCTTTGAGTCTGGTAAGCCTTTAGAAGTTGTGAATGTAGATTTAGCAGCCCCATTACCCGGGGAAGTACTTGTTGAAATAAAAGCTACTGGTGTATGCCATACAGATGCTTTTACATTATCAGGCGACGATCCAGAAGGCATATTCCCAGCTATTCTAGGGCACGAGGGAGCTGGAATCGTTAGGGAGATTGGAGCAGGTGTAGACTCATTAAAGCCAGGTGATCATGTAATACCGCTCTATACCGCTGAGTGTCGAAATTGTGATTTCTGTCTAAATCCAAAAACTAACCTTTGTCAGTCAGTTAGAGCCACTCAAGGAAAAGGCTTAATGCCAAATGGGACATCCCGATTTTCTTATAAAGGTCAAAAAGTTCATCATTACATGGGGTGCTCTACATTTTCAAACTTTACAATATTACCTGAAATATCGCTCGCAAAAATCCGTAAGGATGCACCTTTTGATATGGCTTGCTACATAGGATGCGGAGTAACGACTGGCGTAGGAGCTGTTATTTATTCAGCTAAGGCAGAAGCTAATTGTAGCGCTGTTATATTCGGCCTAGGCGGAATTGGATTAAATGTTATTCAAGGCTTAAAAATGATAGGAGCGCGACAAATAGTGGGGGTCGATATTAATCCGGAAAGAGAAAAAATTGCTCGAAAATTTGGAATGACTCATTTTGTTAACCCGGCAAAATTAAAAAACGATCTACTTGGACACATAATAGACATAACAGGAGGTGGCGCTGACTATACTTTTGAGTGTATCGGCAATGTAGATGTTATGAGAGTGGCGCTTGAGTCTTGCCATAAGGGGTGGGGAGAAAGTTATATTATTGGAGTGGCAGGATCTGGAAAAGAAATATCCACACGACCATTCCAACTAGTCACGGGCCGTAGCTGGAAAGGTGTTGCTTTTGGTGGAGCCAGAGGAAGGACAGATGTGCCCTCCATAGTAGATATGTACATGGATGGAAAAATACAAATAGACCCACTCATAACTCATAAAATGCCTCTAGAAAATATTAATGAGGCTTTTGATTTGATGCATTCTGGAAAAAGTATCAGAAGCGTAATCGAATTTTAATGTTAGTTTTATCTTTGAAACTTTTAGATTGATTCAAGGATAATTGGATGCAAACAATATTAAGTATTGCAATAATAATAACTCTTCTTACGTCAGTTTTCATAATTATTAAATTTGGGAACCTTAAACTTAAAGGCCCAAACCCTGTGCCTATTGTTACTTTTATAGCTATATTGTTCACATCTGGTCTAGATGTTGGCTTGATTATGTTTCCGTTAACAGAGTTTGCAATATATAATGAAAATACTGAATATCAGTTTACCAATCCACTTGCCATTGAGTTTGGGTTTTGGGGGTTTTTAGTATGGGGTTTTTATTTTCTCACAACATTTTATTTTTGTGCGATTGAACCAAAATTAAAACTTTTTGAAATACCCCTAATTAAGTTAATAAACACACTTATCATTGTATCAACATGCGCTTTTACAGGTTATTTATTTTTTTCTTATTTGCCTGACTATATCAATAACATATCTGAATTTAATCGATATAGCGTATTAGGAATTGTTATATTTTTAGCAGTGCTATCAAGTACAAAATTACATTATATAAAGCTATTAAGTGTATGTTCTACATTGTTATTTTTAATTCTATTATCCTCTTTTTGGATCAACTCCAACATCGATACAAAAGAAGCAATAGAAACGACTAGCCTTTTGGTTGGATATTTCGAAAACCTACATAGGTTTATATCTCCCATAACTAATTATCATGCTTTTTATCTTTTCTGGTGGTTTGCTTGGAGTATTATGATAGGGCAGTTCGTTGCAAGATTTGTGAATGGTGTGAAAACATGGCAATTACTAGTTGCCTTATTGACACTTCCATCCATACCAATTGCAGTTTGGTTCTCCATTTTATATTACTATCATACGAATGCTATCATAATCTCAGATTTAATGAGCATTTCAATGTTAATTGTAGGGATAATTTTTGTTATAAACTCATTAGATTCTTTAATTCGATTATATACAGAAAATTACAATCTAACATTCAAAAAGCTTGGAGCTAAAAAGTATATTTTAATTAATTTTAGCATTCTGTACGGGCTTGTATTAATGTACCAGATGACACCTTTTAAGATAGAATGGGTAGGACTAACAGTTATAGGGCTTTATTCATTAGTTTACTTTCTAATAATGGTGAAAAGAAAAAGTCTAAAATGAACAAATATGACTATATCATTATAGGTGCGGGGTCGGCAGGATGCGTCTTAGCAAACCGGCTTACAACAAGCGGGGAAAATAAAGTTTTACTTATTGAAGCAGGTGGAAGTGACAAACATATTCTAGTTCAAATGCCAACTGCTTTATCTTATCCAATGAGTATGAAACGTTATAATTGGGGATATACAAGCGAAAATGAGCAATATGTTAACCATAGGCGTATTAATTGCCCAAGGGGTAAAGGCTTAGGCGGCTCATCATCAATAAACGGAATGGTTTACGTACGTGGCAACCCGAATGATTTTAATGCATGGGAGGCACTAGGAGCCAAAGGCTGGAATTACTCTAGCTGTATTCCATATTTTATACGCGCTGAGAATTGGCAAGGGGAGAAAAGTAATTATAGAGGATCTGGGGGACCTTTAAACGTAAACTGCGGCAACAATATGGAACAAAACCCACTTTATGAAGCCTTCATCCAGGCGGGCGTGGAAGCAGGATACCCAAAAACTAAAGACTATAATGGTTACAAGCAAGAGGGTTTCGGGCCAATGCAAATGACCGTCAAAAACGGAGTAAGAGCATCATCCTCCAAGTCCTACTTATGGCCAATTAGGCAAAGACGGAATCTGACAGTTATTACAAATAGTCTGGTTGATAAAATCATTTTCAATAATAAAAATGCAGCTAAAGTTTCAGTTGTCCAGAAAGGTAAAAATTATCTCTATGAGGCAGAAAAAGAGATTATTTTATCGGCAGGGGCAATTGGTTCACCCGCAATTTTACAAAGATCAGGAGTAGGAAATTCAAAGTTATTGAAAAAAATCGGTATTCAAAAAGTTTACAACCTTAAAGGTGTAGGTAAAAATCTAATGGATCACTTAGAGGTATACTTCCAATTTCAGTGCAAAAAAGAAATTACTTTAAATTCAAAACTTAATTTTTTCAATAAACTGCTTATAGGTATGAGGTG
>JAQXEH010000035.1 GCA_029250925.1 Hellea sp. | reverse complement strand
GAATCAAGAGTAAGTGTTCTCTTAGGCTCCCAAAGCCCAAGTGCTTCTCCTGCGCTATGGTCTATTTTTGATTTAGTGGTTGAATTCATGAGACTTTATAAAACAAGAAATTAAAAATTACGATAGAAATTTTTTTCAGCTTTTATTACAAAAACATAATGTGAATTTCCAAAATTTATTCGGAACGTCGCATTCTATGACTGAAAATATCAACACCTTCCCAACCTTTTAAATCAAGTTCACATCGAGCGGGTAGAAACTCAAAACAACTCCTTGCTAGATCTAACCTTCTTTCTCTTAATAGACGAGCAGTTAAAATGTTTCTTAATTGGTGTAAGTATAACACATCAGAGGCTGCATAATCGAGTTGCGCCTGACTTAGCTCATCAGAAGCCCAATCCGAACTTTGTTGTTGTTTTGAAAGATCGATATTCAATAACTCTTTTGTCAGGTCTTTTAAACCGTGCCTATCTGTGTATGTTCTCACCAGCCCAGAGGCTATTTTTGTACAAAAGATAGGGTTCATATCAATACCCAAATCACGTTTGATTATTGCCACATCAAATCTAGCGAAATGAAAAATTTTTTCAACTTTAGGGTTACTCAATAGATACTTTAAATTTGGAGCTTCATATTTTTCTCTATCCATCTGAACTATATGCGCATTCCCATCTCCTGATGATAACTGAACTAAACACAATTTATCCCTAAGAAGGGAGAGACCTTGCGTTTCAGTATCAACTGCAACAGAAGAACCAAAATCGAGTCCTTTCGGAAGATCCCCTTTGTAAAATGTAACAGTCATATTATTTCCTTATTTTTTCAAGACTTACAGAAATGACTAGAAAATAACAATGCTTGTTTTTACTGCATCCAAATTATAAATTCGTCTCTATAGTAACGTATGGATTCTAAATCGAGTTTATTTATCCTGACTTTCAAGTCTTAAACTGTACAAATGAGGGATTATTCAAAAGTGGAAAATTTTTACAAAGACAGTAAAAGCTTTAATGCATTTAATAAAAAAAGGTGGACCATAATAAATGATTCCGCAACGAGCCCGCTTTTTATTGAGTGGATACCTACACCATTAGGGAAAATGTTAGCAATCTGTGACGAGAACCATCTTTATATGTTGGAATTTATTGCTAGAAAAAACATTCATAATGGGTTTCAAAGGCTATCTCAAAAATATAATCGGCATATTATGTCAGGTAGGACACTAATAACTCAAAGAATAGAAAATGAGTTACAACTTTATTTTAAAAAGGCCCTCAAAGAATTCACCACGCCTTTGATGTTTACAGGAACTAAATTTCAAAAAAAAGTATGGCTTAATTTAACCAAAATTCCTGCTGGAAAGACTTGCTCATATTCAGAATTAGCCGCAGCGATTGGCAATAAAAAGGCCTCGAGAGCTGTCGCTAACTCAAATGCTAAAAATATTCTTGCATTAGCAGTACCATGCCACAGAGTTATACTTCAAAATGGTAAAATAGGTGGATATGCTGGAGGAATTGAAAAAAAAGAATGGCTTCTTTGTCATGAGAAATTAATTTTTAAAAACTAAATTCACCTTAAAGTAAGCTGTGCCGATAGTAAGGAATTTTCATTAATGGAGATAGACGCTCGTGTAAGATTAGCCCCTCCAATATTTATCAAAGATTGAATAAATTTATACATCTTTATTGTTTCAACATTATCGACCCAGATCACTAAACTTTCTTTGCTAGGATTTATACGAGAGAGATTAATACTATTTTCACGGGCAATTTGTATTAATATATCTCGGTTAAATACTACCTCTTTTTCCAATGTTCCTTCAGAAAGTTCAGGAACTGCGTTTGCAACTAATTCATATTCAGAAATGGCTTTAGAAACTTGTAAATTCGCTTCAATATTCAATTTTCTAATAGGGTTATAAACAGATATATAGATAATAAACCCAAAAGCCATCACAGTCGTCAAGCTGATTATAACTTTTTCGTATAACTCTCGTTGGCTCCACTTTATAAAATTATTCACGATCTAAACTCACGAAGACTAGCCTCTCCTACCAAAATACCTGATTTTTCTCTAACGCCGCCTGTCGTTAATGTACCGCCGTATTCGCTGACAAATTTTTCAATTTCCCCAGCACTCTCAAAGCTTGGGTAAATAAATTGTATCTGTAATTCGTTATCCTTATTTTGAAACCTAATATTGTTTACGGAAAGTCCAGGCACATTCTCTACGGATCTAAATAATATTTCAGACAAACGAAGAAAGTCAGAAGAGTTCGAACTGCCTTTTGAGATAAATTTTCTAGTCAATAATGCAGCTTTGCCATTAGCTTTTTCTCCTGTTGTATCGAGGTATAATTTTTCTGTCTTTAACTTTAAATCCGATACCTGCTTTTTTAGAGCGCGGGTGTCTATTGATATTGAAGAAATAAATACAAAAATAAAACAAGTTATTAATAAGCCAGTAAAAGCAAGTTTTTTAAATGGAAGTGCCAATGCAGTTTTTTGCGCAAATTCATTATGCAAAAGATTAAGAAAATTATTTTTTTCTACAGAGTGATCGATAGATTTAAAAATTTCAATATTATCTATTGTGTTTTTTTCGTCGGACCAGGCACTATCGATAGCATTACCAAAGATACCCGGGTTGATTACGCGATCTAAAATAAGAAAACTACCTGTTATGCTTGTAAATAATTCAAAATCTGCAGCTGCTTTTTGAGGCGTGAAACCCATATTTTTTATTTTAACCAAACATCGTGTTAAATAATCTTTGTTGATAATTGCAATTCTATCTTCTGATACAGAAAAATGTAGCCCGGCAATGGGTTCGGCTAACTTATTTTCAATAGAAAATATTGCTGCCTGAGCTAATTCTCGCTTTGACTTTATTAAAACTTTGTGAGGATACACCCTAATAAATTGCCCCGGTAATACAAGTAAAGTATCATAAACATTATGAGCAATAGGCGGCTTCCCCTGTCCATGGTCAATAACTTTTTTGTTATCAATAAGTCCCCACATACCTATTTCATCATTAAAGCTATTTAAAATTATTATGAGATTACGTGACACCTTAATTATAATTCCTTTTCCTGTAATTTTGGCCGCAAACTCTCATATCCCCATCCTTTATATATTTTACTAATATTACCATCACTAACATCATACTCATAACTAACTACTCGAGAGGCATTACGATAATCAACTTTCACTTCTACCCAGAGGAAGCTTGGTTCAAATACAATTTGATCATAAGCAACGCTATCGCCTTCAAAGTTTTGAAGAGCTTGACTGGATCTTAGCTCTTGAATGTTTTCATATCCCTTTTTCGGGCGCTCAGAAATAATTGCAAGTGCTGTTTCGTAAAAATCACTTCCTCCCAGAATTGATGAGAGTAGAAAAGCGTCCTTAGCTTCAGAGGTATTAATGTTAAATTTAGTTCTAGACCCTTGCATACGAACACATATGTGCGGTCTTATACGTTTGTAGATATTTTCATCTATTCCCTCAATACTACGCAACTCCATGACGGAGGAGATTATAGAATTAGGTGTACGGTGAGGTATTGGACGTCGTAAATAATCTCCATCTTCAGCACCGAGAAGTTCGCGTTGGGTGTCCGCGTCCATCCAATCAGAAAGAGAATAAGAAATTTTTTTCGATTTATATTCAGGTATTCCCAATGAACCCATTAAATATTCAAACTGCCTTCGACCAGCAACATCAGCTCTACCGTCTACAGTAATTAAACTACCCAATGAAAAACAATCAGTACCATCGGTTATATTAGCTGAAATCATTCCTCCATCATAGGGGTAGGACAATGAAAGAGATTTTCTTAGCGTATCATTTTTGATTGAAACATCGAGTTCGTCATATTGGTTACTGATAAAGCTTTCTATGTAATCTTCTGCGCCCATTAAATACCAATGTGTCTGCGCATAATGATCGGTATTAATTGTTTTTTTAACGGCAAATTTTATATCCTCTATAATAGCTATCGATATTACAGCCATTATGGACATAACAAGTAAAGTTGTGAGTAAAACTGTACCCTCTTCTTTGGATTTTTCAGTCATAAATTAAACTCAAAAAAATGTTCCGTTAGGTCATTATTTTTATCAGTTACCTCTAAAACGATTGCTCTCACCAACGGAATTTCAATATTACTAAACCGAATATCTGAATTATTAACTTTTATCATTGAGTTATTTTCGTATTTTATCCCTTTTATCTTTATATCTTCAATATTTTTGAGCAATACTAATCTATAAGTATTAGGCATTTGACCTGGGTTTTCATGTTCATACGAAATCCTAATTAAGGAACCCTCTTCAAAAACATAATTTACTCTCTCTAAGTCTCCACGCTTTTCCAACCCTCCAGGATTCTCCAAACCGCGGCGAGTAAAACTTAGTAAAACAGTGCTATCAGAAAATAAAGAATAAGGCCTTTTATCTCCCAACTCATCTCTACTGGCGCGCAAAGTTATAGCCGATATATCATTTTTAATAATAGTACGAGCAATGTTAATTTCGCTCAACTCATCCATTACTGAAGCTAATTGTTCTTTAGTTTTTAAGCTTTGAGTCAGTGCTGTCGATGCACCTATTGAGATAATGGAAAAAATAAAAAGCGAAACCAATACTTCTATTAGGGTAAATCCTCTTTGACTAATATTAGGATTATTTATCATGGTTTCGCTAATCGGAAAGCAGTTCGCTTTATAATTAACTGCTTAGTATTACTATCAATTACCTCTACCTTAATTTCATAAAAATTTTTGCTCGGTGTTTTTGCAACCTCAGCCTTCCAATCGAAGCTTTTTCCCATAACAACGCTATCACCGGTAATTATTCCCGTCTGTAAAGGTAAAATTTTTAATTCTACAATCTGATTGTCGGCAACAATAGCTGCATACGATTTATTTTGTAGAACACTTGCTGTTCGTACAGACTCCATACTACTTCGAGTGAGTCCAATTATTGCAAGGCTAAAAATTAGAAGAGAAGCTAAAACTTCTATCAATGTAAAACCACCATCCTTCATTTTGTAATTTTTTCAACCTTAATACCATCATTCATATGTGATGAAAATGAGTATAAATAATCAGAATCTGAGATTTTTAATCTAAAAGGGGTAATGAGGCCATTAGGTTTGAACAGAAAAATTGGCATTGTATCTTCTGGTATATCAAGTTTTTTTCCTGATTGGTACATTTCAAAATTTAAGCCTTCGGGCCATTCTGTCGTGGTGGTTTCTTCCCATTGGTTATTAGCAAAAGTATAAAATGCATATCCATTATCAGAAAACCCAAATGATGCCACTTTACCACTAACTAAACTGTCATGGATTAAAGCATTAAATCCGTATGAAAGTTTTTTTGCTTGAATATCAAGATCTGATGAGGATTGGGGCATAAATAAAATTACAGCCGATGACATAAGTCCAATAATAAATAAAACTATTAAAACTTCTATGAGTGAAAAACCATCCGTTTGGGATTTATTTTTCACTCTTACTTATCCCAGCTAACTATATCTTCATCCGCGGCCTCTCCCCCAACTTCGCCATCAGCGCCATAAGATATAATATCATAAATATCGTTTTCACCCGGGTACATATAAACATAAGGATTACCCCAGGGGTCATCGGGTAGTGATTTTAAATAACCTCCCTTTCGGTAACGCTCTTCATCCACACCACTTGGTAAAGACTTTAGTGCCCCTAATCCCATTTGTTGCTCTGGATAGTCAAGCATATCTAAACGGTACATCTCCAACCCTTGTTCAAGTATTCGTATATCAGATTTAGCTCTTATAATTTGTGCCTTACCTGTTTCTGGAATAATGGTAAGCGCTACTCCCACAACCATTATAGATATGATTGCCATAGTCACCAACACTTCTATCAATGTGAAACCTTCATCTTTTTCGGCAAGCTTAATTTGACCTATTAATCTCAGAATGTTCATTTTAATCTCCTCAAACGATAAGCGTGTTAAGTTGTAATATTGGCATAAAAATTGCACCAATAATTAATAAAATAACCCCAGCTAAAAGAATAATAATTAAAGGCTCCAGCAAAGATAAAAATACGTCAGTGGACGAAGAGAATTCATCCTCTAAATACTCAGCAGATTTAGCAAGCATTCCAGATAAATCCCCGCTTACTTCTCCTCCGGCAATCATCTGTATTACAATTTGCGGAAAAACATTTGCATCATGGAGAGCATTATTAATCGTTAAACCCTCACTAACCTTTAACGCAGCATCCAGAACAGCTTTCTTCATAATACTATTTTGTAATGTATGCGAAGATACTTCCAAAGCTGTTAAAATGGGAGTTCCACTATCCACTAAACCAGACATCGTCCGAGAAAATCTAGCGGCATTCATATCTTTAATTATTTTACTAATAATTGGTAGGGCTAGTAACATTTTATCCCAACTCAATCGGAATGATACTTGCTTTAAAAGACGTGATAAAAGTAAAAAACAAGCACACATGAAAATTAATAAAATTAGTCCCCATTGCTGCATCCATTCAGATAGAACTATGACGAGTGTTGTTAATGTTGGTAAGTCCTGTCCAAAACTATCAAATTGTTGAACAACTTTAGGAACAACTGAAACCATTAAAACAACAACAATAGTCAAAGCTACTACTGATAGCACTATAGGGTAAGCCGTAGCCCCTCTTACTTTTTGCTTAATCTTTTGAGCCCTCTCTAAATCATCGGCAAGTCTACTGAGAACAGAAGCAAGGCGGCCAGAAGTTTCGCCAGATGCGACCATTGCAATATATAATTCAGAAAAGGATGTAGGGTGAATTTTTAACGCATCAGATAACCGTAAGCCTTCCATAACTTGTGAGCGCACAGATAATAAAATAGTTTTAACAATATTGTTTTTAAATTGAAGTGCAGTAATTTTTAAAGCTTCCTCAACTGGGGTAGCGGCATCAATTAGAATTGAAAGCTGCCGCGTCGCTTGTGTAAGGTTTTTATGTTTTATCCTAGGTCTTATAAAGTTTGAAACTGACTGATCTTTGGGTTTGGAATGCGTAATTTTAATAGTTACAAGTTGACGGGATCTTAGTATATCACGTGCATCTCTTGGTGAAGATGACATAATAGTGCCTTTTTGACGTTTCCCTCTTGAGTCTAAAGCTATGAAATCATAAGCGTTCAAATTCAAATCTCATCAGCAATGTTTGATTTGCAAACTCTTAAAACCTCTTGTGCAGAAGTCTCTCCAGATAATACTCTTTCAGCACCAGACCCAAGTAGAGATTGACGGTTTTTAAAAGCATAATTGCTTATCTCTAACTCACTCGCTCCATCATGAATGAGTGAACGAAGGTTTTCATCCAATGTTACAATCTCATATATACCTATTCTGCCAACATATCCGGTATTATTGCAATGACTGCACCCTTTTGCTTTGTAAAAAGCTTTTTTTATCTTTGAAATACCCAGCTCTTCTTTTTCATTTTGGCTAGGCTCATATGTACATTTACATTTTTCACAAAGCCGGCGTACGAGACGCTGCGCAACAAGAGCCGTTATTGTTGATGATAGTAAAAATGACTCTACCCCCATATCTCTCAAACGAGCAATAGCCGCTACAGCAGAATTTGTATGAACAGTAGATAAAACAAGGTGACCAGTCAAAGAAGCTTGAACTGCAATTTCTGCTGTCTCAGGGTCACGGATCTCTCCAATCATAACCACGTCAGGGTCCTGTCTTAAAATTGCACGTAACCCTGCTGCAAAGGTCATACCAATTTGGTTGTTAACTTGAGTTTGACCAATTCCGTCCAACGCATATTCAATTGGATCCTCAACAGTAAGTATATTACGGGAACCATTATTCAAACAAGAAAGGCCAGCGTACAACGTGGTTGTTTTGCCAGAACCTGTTGGTCCAGTAACTAAAATTATACCATTAGGCCTTTTTAGAGCTGCCTCAAAAGGTTTAAGTGACTTAGGAGTCATTCCCAAGTCCGAGAGCTCCAGGCGCGAAGAACCCTGCTCTAAAATTCTCATTACTAGTCTCTCACCATGACGTGATGGCAATGTAGAGACCCTAATATCGATTGCTCTTTGCCCTAAATTTAATGAAAACCTGCCATCTTGGGGAATACGCTTTTTAGCAATGTCCAGTTGTGCCATAACTTTGACTCGTGAAACTAAAACAGATGATAAACGTGAGGGTAAACTCAACATTTCTTGAAGTGAACCATCAATACGGAAACGAATAGAAAGCCGCGCTTCAAAAGGTTCTATATGAATATCAGATGCGCGGTTATTTATAGCTTCTTGAAGGACACCATTTATAAGACGTATGACTGGTGCATCATCAGAACTGTCTAGAAGATCTGAAATCTTGGGTATGCCATCCGCTAGAGCGTTTAAATCAGACGAAGTACCTATCGCATCCTCTGCTGAAATAGATAGGTCAGTTGAAGCATAAACTTGCGCTGCCAATGTTTCAAACTCACCATTACTCACCTCTTTTAAAACAGCTGGTTGAGCTTTTACTCGACGAGCCTCAAGTATCGCTTCAAAAGTAGTAGAGGCACGATGAATAATAACAGATTCGCTGTCTAAGGTGGTTGCTAAGACACCATTGGCACGTGCAAAAGAATAATCTAACACTTGCTTTTTAGGTAATTTATTTTCGCTCATGATCTCTCATAACGAATATGAACTGACGAGTCACGTCGGTTTTACCGTCCAAGTCAAAGTCTATAAACTGTAAATCCATATCTAATTTGCTTTTGATAAAAAAACCTCTTAAGTACACCAAAATATCTAGTATAATGTTAGCTTATACCGTGGGAAATACAAAAATGTTATCTATCAAAAATATTCACAAGCAGTTCGGCTCAGTTCATGCCATGAATAATATAAGTCTTGATCTTAAACCCGGTTTATTTGGTCTACTAGGGCCTAACGGAGCGGGGAAATCAACCCTGATGCGAACCCTTGCAACTTTGCAAAAACCTGACTCCGGTACAATCACTTATAATGGCGTGAACATCGTTCACGATCCTGATATCATCAGGTCGGGTCTCGGCTACCTCCCTCAAGACTTTGGTGTTTACCCTAAAATGAGCGCTCTAGCGTTACTTGATCACATAGCAATACTAAAAGGTATAATAAATAAGGCGGAGCGAAAAGAGCAGATTGAAACGCTGTTGCAAATGGTTAATCTCTGGACGCATAAATCAGCTTCGGTTGCTACTTTCTCGGGCGGAATGAAACAGCGGTTTGGGGTAGCTCAAGCTTTAATCGGTGATCCAAATTTAATTATTGTTGATGAACCAACAGCAGGACTTGACCCTTTGGAGCGTCAACGTTTTTTAGATATACTCTCGCGTGCAGGTGATAATAAAATCATTATCTTATCCACGCATATTATTGAAGATGTCCGTGATTTATGCAATGATATGGGCGTTATGGGTGAAGGAAAGTTAATCGTTCGCGGCGCTCCTGAAGACTTAATAAAAAATATTAAAGGTCAAGTTTGGATAAAACAAATTGACGATGACCTGGAAGTAGAAAACCTTAAAACCGAAATGCAAGTACTATCAACGCGACGGCTTCGAGGAGCAACGGTCGTAACAGTCCTAAATTCAGCCAAACCTAATAAAGGCTGGAAATCAAAAGACATACTTTTAGAAGATGCTTATTTTGCTTACCTAAATGGCTTCATGAGTAATAAAGATTAGTTATGCTGTCTAAATTACTAAAATTCGAACTCTCTGTTCATTTAAGACAAATAAGCTTTTGGGTAGCTTTTGCTGTAATGCTTGGAATAGGTATTGCTTTTGCATCCTTAGAAAACTTTTCCATTGGCACAGGCGCAGGTTCTAAAGTCAAAGGAAATGGAGCAATTCCAATTGCATTAACAGTTTCTGCTTTCGGTCTTTTTTCTATCTTTTTTTCAGCTGTATTTGTTGTTACCGGCGTGATGCGAGATGAAACCTACAAGTTCATGGAAATCATACATTCCACAAAAGTTAAAACCATAGACTTAATCGTTTCTAGAATGCTAGGAGTTTGGATTGCTACAGTTTTAAGTTTAATAGGTATAGTTATTGGCACAATGGCTGGGCAATTCATGCCTTGGGCGGATTCAGAAACTTTCCAATCGTTTAACATATTACATTTCCTGCAACCTACAATTTTATTCATAGTGATAAATGCTCTGCTTGTTTCAAGCATTTATACTTTAATTGCCGTATCAACGCGAAATAAAGCATTTGTATATGTTAGTGCTGTAGGTTTATTTGTACTCTACATCATTGCAGGTATCATAGCAGGTGAAAATCCCGATGAATGGTTAGCAGCACTAATAGATCCTTTTGGCGGAACATCTCTAGCACTCGAGACCCAATATTGGCCTGCAGCCGAACAAAATAATAAGATGGCTCCGCTCTCAGGATGGCTTGGATTAAATAGATTAATTTACCTAGCTTTGAGTTTATTTATTTTTAGCGCAGCGTACAAGTTATCTGTTCGCGGTTTTAAAAATGGGAAAATTAAAAGCAAAACAAATAAAAATGAAAATACAAAAGTATCAACGCATATAAGCCCTATAAAACCGAACCTTGGAAGAATATATTCTCTGAAATCATTTTGGTTGCGTATAATATTTGAATATAAATCTACCGTGAAAACAACTGCATTCATTATATTGTTTGCAATAGCCCTTGTACTCTTTGGGATTACTCTTTTCGCATCCTTATATTTAGGCGCAAGCACATCTCTTCCAACATCCAATCTTATGACGGAATTAGCGATAGGATCCATGCTTATTCCGTTAGTTATTATTATGGTGTTTTTTGGTTCTGACTTGATGTGGCGCGATAGAACGTCCAATATTCACGGGATACTTGATGCTACTCCGGTAAAAAATAGTACACTTTTATTTGCTAAATGGGGCGCTTTAGCATTACTCATTTTAACATTAATACTGGGCCTTTTAGTTGCAGGCATGATTGCACAGCTTATTTTTGGCTGGGGTAATATTCCTGTAGTCCCTAGTACATTTTTAGCTATAGGTCTGGTAAGCTTTTTCACCACTTTCTTTTTTCAAGGAATGCTGGTTATGTTTATTCAAAACTTTATGCCCGGAAGAATTATTGGGATGTTTGTAGGTGCAGGCGCACTAGTGTCTCTAATATTCGTAATAGGAAACCTACCCTTTTATCACCCTCTAATGAACTATGGGAGTATAGGCGCTGGGGCTTATTCCGAGATGGGGGGCTTTTCTGCACCTAAATCTTATGGCTGGGAACTTGCCTATTGGGCCGGTTTTTTATTAATTCTCGGTGCAATATCTACATGGATATGGAGAAGAGGTTATCAAGTCAGTTTGTCAGGGCGTCTACGAGGCATTAGAGGCAATCTAACAGCCTATTCCTTGAGTGCGGCAGTGGTTGGCGTTTCTTTATTTCTTGGTTTTGGAGTTTTAGGCTCTCAGAGCTACACTGCAGAAGAATATGTTAATTCTAATCAGGTTGAAAAAATCAGGGCAGAATTTGAAAAAAGTGTTGTCGATATTTGGCAAGACCTTGAACCAAGGATTACTAAAGTTAGCGTCTTAGCTGATTTTTTTCCGAAAAGTCAAACAGCTACTTTTGATGGTACATACATAATTGATAATCCGCATGAAGAAATAATCGAGAGAGTTACCCTCTCTTCTGCTGTTGGAATTGATAATATTACAAAATTGAAAATCGAGGGTGGAACCGAGTTTATTGATGATGATATCAGTAAAAAATTAAAAAAAGACTATGACATACTAACTATAAAATTTGACCCCCCATTAGCTCCTGGAGATGAAAGGGAGGTTGTATTTTCTACTAAATTTAACGGTTCAACTCTTACAGAAAGTTCAGATATACTGAGAAATGGAACATTTTTAAATAATAGTGAAGCATTGCTTGTCTTTGGAAATCTTGAAACACAATTCATTTCTAATCCAGATAAAAGACGCAAATATGATTTAGGGGATAGAGTAGAATGGCCAGAACGCGAAAATGAAGAAGCTCGTAAATATCACTTATTAACATCTGCTTCAGGTTATGCCGACTTTGTAGACTTTGATGCAAAGATTTGTACTATCGAAAATCAAATTCCTGTTGCACCCGGAAAGTTTATTAGCGAAGACATTACTAATGGACGTCGTTGCAGAGTTTATAAGTCAATCAACCCTATATTAAACTTCTTTTCCTTCATGACTGCTGAATATGAGCTACAGAGGCAAACATGGAATAATCCAAAAGGAGAAAATATCGATTTAGAAATTTATTTTCACCCTGCGCATAACTATAATATTGAACTTATGTTTGACGCAATGAAGCAAGCTTTAAGCACCTACACGGAAACCTTTAGTCCTTACCAGTACGCTCAACTTAGAATTATGGAATTTCCTTATCAAAGTTTTGCACAAGCCTTTGCAGGAACTGTGCCTTTCTCAGAAAATATTGGGTTTGTTCAAAGTCCAGGGGATTCCGATGATCCCAAAAGAGTTGACTATGCAAGTTATGTTACCATGCATGAGATTGGTCACCAATGGTTTGCGCATCAACTAATAGGAGCGTTTGCAAAAGGCTCTAACCTTCTATCAGAAGGCTTGACTGAAAATGCAACTATGTTGGCATATGAAAATCATTATGACTTTACTAAGGCCAGAAGAATGCACGAAGAGCGTACAACGCAGCAATACCTCACACAGAGAACTTTTGATAATGATGATGAACCTGTACTAGCTGAAGCTGAGGGACAGCCTTACCTCAACTATAATAAGACCAGCTGGGTTTTCTGGGGAATGAGACATATAATTGGAAATGAGGTTATTCAAAATTCTGTAAAAAGAATGCTAAAGGAACATCATGGTAATATGGGAGCTCCTTACCCTACTACTTTAGAATTAATTAAAATTTTGAATGAAGAGGTAAACCCTAAATATCATAAATTAATTGATGATTATTGGAATAGAATTACTTTCTGGGAATTATCGTTCACAGATGAAGTCGAAATATCAGAAACGGATAAATCTTACAAAGTATCTGTACCAATAACTCTTGATAAAAAATATGCAGCAGAAAAAGACGGTAAGGAAACATCTGTTAGTGATATTGAGGAAGAGGACTTGAACGAGTGGGTTGAGATTAGCTTTTATCTAGAAGACCCAGGAGATGACTTAGGTGCAAACCCATTTCATTCAAAATTGGTGCAATTATCAGAGCCACAAACTGTATTAAAATTCAATTTAGAGGAAAAACCTAAATATATTGTGCTTGACCCAAAACGTGCTCTTATTGAACGAAATGTAAAAGATAATACAAAATCTACAATGTAATATCTGATTGAATTCATTCAAAAGACTATCATTGCTTGCTCCTTCTTCTTTTGTACACTAAAGGATCAAAAAAATGCAGGGCTAAAGGCTGAGTTTATGAAAATTAATGGTAATGAAATACGCCAAGGCAATATTATAAAGCACCAAGACACTCTTTGGGTTGCCGTAAAATGCAACGCAGTAAAGCCTGGTAAAGGGGGTGCATTTAATCAAGTCGAGCTAAAAAATATACTTGATGGCCGTAAATTGAATGAGAGGTTTAGAGCCGCAGAGACTGTGGAAAGAGTTCGTTTAGAGCAAAAGCCTCATACTTTTCTTTATGCAGAAGATGACATGTTGATATTCATGAATTCAGAAAACTATGAACAAATTAGTCTCCAAAAAGAATTTGTTGGCGATCAATCTGTCTACCTAGATGATGGTATGTCTGTGGACGTAGAGTTTTATGAAGAACGCGCCATTTCTGTAGCTCTCCCTGAACAGGTAATACTAAGCGTTGCCGATACTGAACCTGTTGTAAAAGGCCAGACAGCAGCTAACTCTTACAAACCAGCAACACTTTCGAACGGAGTTAGGACAACTGTACCCCCTTTTGTTGGAGTTGATGAACGACTGGTCATACTCACAGAAGATGGCTCATATGTTAAGCGTGCAGATTGATGACTACTCATACTGAAGCCACCAGCCATCTTTCTCCGCTAATGCGAGTTATGCAATTTGCAGCGCGTAAAGCCTCGCGTAACTTATTAAGAGACTTTGGAGAACTCGAGCATATTCAAGTTTCACGGAAAGGGCCCGCTGATTTTGTTTCTAGGGCTGATAAAAAAGCTGAGGAAACTATTATAGAAAGCTTATTAAGGGATAGACCCGGTTACAGCATACTTGCTGAAGAATGCGGAGAAATTAAAGGAACAGACAAAACACACAGGTTTATCATTGATCCGCTAGATGGAACCACAAACTTTCTCCATGGCATTCCACATTTTGCAATATCTATAGCACTAGAACGAGAAATAGATAATAATCCAAAAGAACTTGTAGCTGGTGTAATTTACAATCCTATAACAGATGAAATGTTTTTTGCCGAAAAAAACAAAGGTGCCTTTTTAAATGATGGAACAAGGGGTGGCGGAGATAGACGTTTAAGACCTGCTAAGCGTGATATTTTTGCAAATGCTATTTTTGCTACAGGAATTCCATTTCTGGGTCGGCCAGGTCACACAAAATTTTTAAAGGAACTACATCAAGTTATGGGACGAAGCGCTGGAGTCAGGAGAATGGGGTCGGCCGCTCTTGATTTAGCTTGGACAGCAGCAGGCAGATATGATGGTTTTTGGGAACGTGGACTAGCTGTATGGGATATAGCAGCTGGAGTACTCATAGCCCGTGAGGCCGGTCTTTGCGTTGAAAGCTTAACCCAAGGAGATGTTTTGGATACAGGTGACATAATAGCAACTAATGAAATGCTTCATGAGCCATTATTAAAAAACTTATCTTAACAATACTTGACGCATTAATAACTCTACTTTATATGCCCCCAATCAGCGGTGGACCACACAAAGTAAATCCGTGAAAATAGGCTGAGGAGCCATAAAATGAAAAAAAATACACACCCAGATTATCACATGATTACTGTCCAAATGGTAGATGGATCCACTTATCAAACGCGATCCACATATGGAAAAGAAGGTGATACACTAGTTTTAGATATCGATTCAAAGTCCCACCCTGCTTGGACAGGCGGTGATGGTAAACTCATGGATAGAGGTGGCCGCGTATCACGCTTCAAAAATAAATTTGCAGGTTTCGGAACCTAATCAAAAATTTAGAATAAAGCGTCCATGGTGCGCTTTATTATATATATGCAGAGCGAATTCTTTCAATCTGATCAGCCACTGTGTTTCCTTTTTGAGCAGCGATAGAACCATAAAGAGAACGATCAAGGCGTGCGATTTGATCATAAAGACTTACAAGGTCTTCAGTTAAACCTCTAAATTTTAAAAAGCTCGCGGAGTCAATATTACTAAATTGCGAAACCGTTAGTTCTCCCAACTCTGTTTTGCTAGTAAGGCGATGTTCAGATTGACAAGCGTCAATTGAGTTTATTTTTTTATTTTTTAGTAAGCTCTGAACTTCAATCCATTTTTTCAACTGAACAACGAATTCTTTGCATTGGCTCTTTTGAGATAATATAATATTCTTTTGGTTCTCTTCGCCTGCTGAGTAACCCTTATCAAAAAAAGCTAAAAGACTAGTATTTAAATATGAAAGCTCATCAATTAGGTTATCTAGTAGATCTGAGTTAACAAACTCAACTAACCGTGCTTCAGCTTGAGATCGAAACGTATCTAGTGGAACTTCAGCTGGATCTGGTTTATTTTTTTTAGAATTCATTACTAAGCTTTAGTATAACTGGTTTATTTTATATCATCAGTTAATAACTCTACCTTGCTGCTTTGCAACCGCTAGATCACATTTGGGTAAATCATTTTTTCGAAGAAAAAAGTTGATCGGCCGCTGATAATTCAGAATTTTTCTTCACCAACTCTTTTTCAAAGCGTAAAATTTCATTTTTGAATAGTTTTATTCTTACATTTAGTTCTTCAATAGATAATCCATAGAGATCTTCATTGATATGATAGTTTTCCAATGCACTCTTTACATCATTTTCCATTTCAAACTTCTCTTGCTATAATTTAATATACACCTTATAGATAAATTCTGAATTGAAAACATAGTTTTTAAATTCAGAATTTGCCTCGCGAAGCGGGGTTTTTTCTTGGCTAAATTTGGAGGCCCCATGACGCAGATACTAATGCCAAAAGCAACAGCAGTATGGCTAATAGATAACACTGGAATGACTTTTAAACAAATAAGTGAATTCTGTGTGTTACATATCTTAGAAGTTGAGGGTATTGCCGATGGAGATGTGGCCGCAGGCATACTAGGCGCAGATCCGATCGCAAATGGCCAAGTCAGCCGTGAAGAAATCGAAAAAGCAGAAAAAGATAGTAAATATGCTATGAAAGCAAACACATTCGATAGTGATACCTTACAAACTAGCAAATCTAAGAAAAAAGGGCCGCGCTATACTCCACTTTCCAGAAGGCAAGACCGTCCTGATGCTATTGCATGGATTGTTAGATATCACCCTGAAGTGTCGGATGCCCAAATTTCTAAATTAATTGGAACGACTAAACCAACAATTAATTCCATTCGTGAACGCACACATTGGAAAATCAACACTATTAACCCTATTGATCCTGTGTCCCTAGGGCTTTGCACCCAAATTGATTTAGATAGCATAGTAAAAAAAGCAGCCGACAAAAAAGCAAAGCTTGAAGCAAAAACTCAAGAAGAAACCGGAGAGAGCTTAAAGCCAGTGGAAAAAACTGTTAAAGAGACTGATACAAACCAACCTAAAGTTGAGCATACTTTAGAAAGCTTGTTTAAGCCTTCAAAAATATAATTGGTTAAAAACTAGAATTACTTAGTCTCATATATCATCTATGATTTGCTTCTTTGGCATCGTGTAGTTTAATGCCAAGCGGCCTCCGTCCACGTATATACACTGACCTGTGATATAACTACTATCTTCGCCTAATAAAAAAGCAGCCACCCCTGCAATTTCATCAGGTAAAGCAAGACGTCCTAATGGTGTTCGGGAATAAATTTTTTCAAGCCCATCGCCAGCCACATTTGAAAGCATATCAGTTTTCACCGAACCGGGGCCAATTGCATTTACTCTTATCCCGTAAGGCGCCAATTCAAGCGCCATGGACTTAGTAAGTTGAAGTAGTCCTCCTTTTGATACAGTATAAGCTAAGTAGTCTGGTATAGCTACAGTATCATTTATTGATGACATATTAACAATCGAGTATGGTCGGTCCGTCAACCTTGAACGATCTTCTCTACTTTCTATTTCAGAAACAAAATAGTTAGCAACAGCTTTTGAGACTAAAAACGAACCCCTAAGATTAGTAGCTATAACACGGTCAAAATCATCTTCAGTTAAATCAAGAGCGCCCCCCTTAACAGCAATACCTGCATTGTTTATCAAACCATCAATACCTCCAAACGCGGAAAGTGATTCTGCAATTAAATTATGAACCTCAAGTTTTTTTGAAATATCACATTCAACAAATAAGGCTTCATCACCCCCGAACCCCATTTCCTTAATGGCTTGCTGTCCTCTCGCCTTGTCGATATCAGCCAAAACAACTCTGTAACCATCCTCAAGCAACCTACGAGCACAAGCAAAACCAATTCCATTTGCTGCACCAGTTACAATAAACACACGGTCCATTTTTTAATTCCTTAATTATTGTATAACTTGGAAAACAATAGAAGAAATCCAACTTAACACAAGACTGAGTTTTAATCACAGGGCCCATAAAATTTTTATTTAAGTATTATCTCCTAGAATAATTTTTTACATTTAAAAAATTTTTCTATTTGACCCTCCCGCTGCATTAGTTATTGTATGGAGCTTTCTAGCGAGGGATTAAAAGAGAGCTACCATGACAGTTCCGATAGCAATTATTATGGGTTCAAATTCAGATTGGCCTACTATGAAACATTCAGCAGATGTGCTTGATGAACTCGGCATTAAATATACTACAAAAATTATTTCAGCACACCGAACGCCTGACAGACTTGTGAATTTTGCTAAGAATGCAAAATCAGATGGGTACAAGGTAATTATTGCTGGCGCCGGTGGAGCAGCTCACCTACCGGGGATGGTGGCATCAATGACACATCTACCAGTTCTTGGTGTTCCAATAGAGTCTAAAGCTCTTTCTGGAATGGATAGTCTTCTTTCGATAGCTCAAATGCCGGGTGGAATACCAGTTGGAACATTGGCCATAGGAAAAGCTGGTGCGAAGAATGCAGGAATTTTGTCTGCATCTATTTTATCGGTTTCAGATAAGGAAATTGAGCAATCATTGATCTCTTGGCGAGAAGTACAGTCTATCTCAGTTAAAGAATTCCCTGAAGGTTAAAGCCATGTCAGGTGAAAAAAAAATACTACTCTCCCCAGGTAGTACAATTGGAATAATTGGCGGTGGTCAATTAGGTAGAATGCTTAGCACTGCAGCATCGCGACTGGGATTTCATTGTCACATATATGACCCACACATTTCCGGGCCTGCATCAGAGGTTTCAAAGTTTGAAACAAACGGTGAATATGATGATTTGAAACGAATTAAAGCCTTTGTTGAGGCATGTGATGTTATCACTTACGAGTTTGAAAATGTCCCAGCATCGACAGCGGCCTATGTTGAAAAAATAAAACCACTTCATCCTGGGTCTTTTCCTCTCAAAATTGCTCAAGATCGTTATATAGAAAAAAATTTTATACGTGATGATGCCAACGTTCCTGTCACAGAGTTTGAAAAAGTAAGTTCTCTTGATGACTTAAAAAAAGCAATCGGAAAAATAGGACTGCCTGCAGTTTTAAAAACAAGACGTTTTGGTTATGATGGAAAAGGTCAGTTCATAATTAAATCACACAATGAAATATCTGTAGCTTGGGAAAGTATGAAAAATAGCCCCGCAATACTGGAACAGTTCATAAGTTTTAAAAGAGAGGTTTCTGTAATTGCAGCCAGAAGTCAATCAGGGGAAACTGCTGCTTACCCTTTAATTGAAAACATACATAAGAACCACATTTTACACAAAAGTATTGCGCCGCCAGTTTCAGATAATGCGAATGCGCAAAATATTGCTTTGAAGATTTTAAATTCATTAGATTACGTTGGTGTAATAGCAGTTGAATTTTTTGAACAAGAGAATGGTGACTTGCTTGTTAACGAAATAGCACCGCGTGTTCATAATTCTGGTCACTGGACACAAAATGCAGGTTGCGTTGATCAATTTGAATTACATATTCGTGCAATAGCAGGTTGGCCTTTGGGTGATACAAATCCAAGAAATAAAGTAGAAATGACTAATTTAATCGGGGATGACTATAGAAACTTAAATGAACTCTCTAAAACATCAAAAACATTTATTCACCTTTATGGTAAAGAAACAATTAAGCCAGGCAGAAAAATGGGCCACATAAACCGAATTTTAAACTAGTGAATAATCTCATTAATTATGTCTAAAGCAATTAACAAAAATAAATTTCAAGACCCTAACTATACTTTAAACGGCGATATTAGAGCTTCAGTTTCATTTCAAAAATTCAGAACATTATGGTTTAACCTTGGTTCGCAATGTAATATTGAGTGTAAAAATTGTTACATAAAAAGTAGCCCCAGGGCTGATCATTTTGTATATTTAAAGCCAAATGATATACTCCCCTATCTGGACGAAATAGACTCAATAAGTAAAAATAGAATAGAGATTGGCTTTACCGGTGGAGAGCCATACCTTAACCCCGATGCAATTGAATTATCAGAAATAGTACTTCAACGTGGCCACAAATTACTGATACTGACAAATGCAATGCGTCCAATGATGCGACCCAAAGTACAAAAAGGCTTACTTGCTCTTAAACAGAAATACGGAAATAAGTTTACTTTGAGGGTAAGCCTGGATCATTACACAGAAGAGGGTCACGATAAAGAGAGAGGAAAGGGTAGTTTTAGGCGCGCGCTTGAAGGGTTAAATTGGCTTGATGAAAATAGCTTTCTCATAAACATCGCTGGAAGATCTGAGTTTTCAGAGAGTGAGTATGATGCAATACAAGGTTATCATAAACTCATAGAAAAAAATAAATGGAAGATTGATTTGGATAACAAAGAAATGCTTACTTTATTTCCAGAAATGGATGAAAATATTGATGTTCCAGAAATTTCTAAAAATTGTTGGAGCATTTTAAATGTACAACCTAGAGATATGATGTGTGCAACATCAAGAATGGTAGTACGACGTAAAAATGAAACTGGTACGTCTGTTCTGGCTTGTACACTTCTCTGGGATGACAAGCAATTCGAGACAGGAAAAACGTTAAAGGATAGTATGAGACCGGTAAAATTAAACCACCCACACTGTTCAAAATTCTGCGTATTAGGTGGCGCTAGCTGCTCAGGTTAAACTTTAAAATGCTTGGAGAGCCTTAAATCTTGAGCTTGATAATGGGACCCATTTTGTCCATATAAAAAATCAGGTATATCCATCATTGGTTCAAATATTAATTTTGCAACTGGTTGCCCATGTCGAAGCAAAAAAGGTACATCTCTTCCACGAACCTCTAACACTGCTCGTGATCCTTCACCCCCAACAGCAGCTATACCAAAGCCTGGATCAAAAAAACCTGCGTAATGAGCCCGAAACTCGCCTATTTCTGTCGCTATTGGAGCCATTTCTGCGGCCTCATTTTTTGGAATAGACACAGACTCTTTAGAGGCAAGAATGTAAAATTCGTCTGGGTCCAAAACTAATTGATTGCCTTCCGCAAATAATGGTTCCCAATAATCACGAGCAATATGCCCATTAACAGCAGATATGTCCACAAGCCCAGCATGCCTCCGTGCACGCCAACCAACAATATTACTATTAAAGCCCTGCAAATCTATACTCACGGTTTGGGTTCTGATAGTTTTTGCAATACCTTTCCTAAATCGCATTTGCACCAAGCGATCTCCGGGCTTTACCAGTATTGAGAAAGTTCGGGGAGCAATTTCTACATATAGAGGACCTTGATAAGCATTTGGAATAACGTCAAAACTATGGGCGCCGTCACAAATAACTCTTGTAAAAACATCTAATCTTCCTGTTGAACTTTTAGGGTTTGCCCTGGCACTTAAATAATCTGGTAAATTTAAAGCCTCTTGAAGCGGCACGAGGTACACACAGCCAGTTTCTAGAACAGCCCCTGAACTCAAGTCAATTTCATGCATTCTAACATCTGAAAGACACTGTTTTACAGTTCGGTTTTTCCCGGGCAAAAAGCTTGCTCTGATGCGATAGGCTGTGTAACCTAAACTTAAGTCAAGAGATGCGGGTTGTAATTGCGTCGATCTCCCATCCAAGTCAACATTTGGACAAGTAATATGACCTGACTCAATCAGTTTTTCTATGACCTGTTTTGGTGAAATACCTTCATTCATAACTATCGATTAACATCCTTGACGTTTGAAACAACCCTCAAGTTAAATATTTCAGTGGAGACATACAAAAAGTCTTGCTAATGTAGCATACAAAACTAAGAGATAGCCTCTCACTCTGTAATAAACTAAAAAAAGAGATCCATAATGCAAAATTCAACAGTTCCATTATTTGAATGTAGAACTAAAGACGTTGTTATAAGAGTTGAACCTGAGTATTTATCCGAACAATCAAACCCTTATGACTCGAGATTTTTTTGGGCTTATACTGTAGAAATTGACAATCAAGGTATTGAGGATCTTACGGTTACAGAACGTTTTTGGCAAATAGCAGATTCAAGAGGCCAAGTTCACGAAGTACGAGGCAATGGAGTTGTTGGAGAAAACCCAATAGTTAAGCCTGGTGAAATATTTCGATATACAAGTGGTGCCCCATTAAGCGCTCCCTCCGGTATGATGAGAGGCACCTATACCGTAAAAGAGGCGATAAGTGGAAAATCATATGATGTAAATATCCCTGCATTTACGCTTGATAGCCCACATGAAGGTTTGATATTAAACTAATACTGAAAGGCACCAATGCTCATTAAAAATAAACTAATTAAATCGAATAGTCTAAAATGACAGAATCTCGTAAGAGGCTTCTGGCTACAGATCTAGCCTCCCTTATATCATCCCGAATTTGCCACGATTTAATAAGTCCTATAGGGGCACTCAACACGGCTATTGAAGTACTCGATGATACTAGATCTGAGGAGATGCATGAAGATGCTCTAAGGTTAATTAAGTTAGCTGCTTCACAGGCTAGTGCAAAACTAAGTTACTTGCGCATTGCTTTAGGCACCAATAGCTCATCCAAAGGGGTAATGGATCTAGAAAAACTGAAAGACCTTACAGAAAATATGTTTAATACAGATAAACATAGATTTTGTTGGGTATCGAATGAACTTAAATTAGAAAAAAATATAGTACGTATACTGCTTAATATCTTAATATTAGCAACGCAAAGCGTTCCGAGAGGTGGTCAAATAGCTATTGAGATCGAGGAAAAATCTAACCAAATCAACCTAGTAATTTCTGCAACTGGTATAAAATCGAAATTAGACAAACAAACAGAAAATGCATTAAAAGGGAACATGGATTCTGAAGAGTTAGATGGCAGGGTAATCCAACCTTTTTTTACCGGAATGCTTATAGATGATCTTAATGGTCAAATCGAAGCGCTCGAAACTGACGAAAATGTAATTTTTGATATTTCCCTACCAATTGATTCCTAAAGAATAATCATTTTTTAAAATAAATTCAGATCCTTTTAACTTATTGAGTTGTAGTATGTATCCATGCGAAGCAAAATAGCACACTACTCAAATCAAAAACATTTTTTTAAGTTTTTTGTAAATACTAAATTAACAAATACAGAAATTTCTCAGGTCTATACGAAAATTTTGAATAAAAAGCGGAACACTTTTCTCAAATTAAAAAAACACTCAAAATTTTAAAAAGCAAGCTGTTAGTCCAAACTTGAATGCTTTACACTAGTTGACGCAAGAGAAAAGAGGCGTAAAAGACCTAATATTTTACTATAATGCCCAAGGAAGCTCATGAAAAATATAGAGACTATAAAGGATAAATATACATCCATTATCTATAAAACCAATAATTTGAAAGACCTTGATAATGTACGAATTTCAGCGGTAGGTAAAAAAGGTGAAATTTCGAGCATGATGCAAGAAATTGGAAAAATGTCTATTGATCAAAAGAAGCAAATGGGACCTCTTCTAAATTCCTTAAAAAATGACATTATCAGTCAAATAGATCAAAAGAAAAATGAACTTGAAACTATTGCAATTGACAAAGCTCTCGAAAACGAAAGCATTGATATGTCACTTCCAATAAATCTTTCAGAGGGTACTCTACATCCTGTACAACAGGTCATGGAAGAAATGGCCGTTATATTTTCAAATATGGGGTTTTCTATAGCATTAGGCCCAGACATAGAAGATGATTTTCATAACTTTACAGCGCTTAATTTCCCACCAGGTCATCCAGCTAGGGATATGCATGATACTTTTTTCATGTCCTCTGAAAATAATGATATAAAGAAGGTTTTACGAACTCATACCTCCCCAGTTCAAATTCGTACTATGATCAAAGATAAACCACCGATACGCATAATAGCCCCTGGCAGAACTTTTCGGTGCGATAGCGACCAAACTCACACCCCAATGTTTCATCAAGTAGAAGGACTTTACATTGATAAAGGTATTCATATGGGACACTTAAAAGGGGTCCTAATGGATTTCGTATCTAAATTTTTTGAAACCGAAGTAGAGGTACAATTTCGTCCACATCATTTCCCTTTCACAGAACCCTCTGCCGAGATGGATGTGCGCTATGAAAGAATTGGTTCATCTATAAAAATCGGACAAGGTAGTGATTGGATGGAAATTCTTGGTTGTGGTATGGTGCATCCAAATGTTCTTCGAGCTTGCGGTATAGATCCAGATGAGTATCAAGGCTTTGCATTTGGAATGGGAGTGGACAGACTTGCCATGTTGAAATACGGAATGCCCGATTTAAGAGATATGTTCTCGAGTGACACTAGGTGGTTAAAGCATTATGGATTTGGGCCCCTTCAGCAAGCAAATCTCGCTACAGGATTAAGCTAATGAAATTCACTTTAAGTTGGCTAAAACAGCATCTCGAGACAGATGCGAGTATTGATGAAATAGTTAAAACAATGACTCTTACGGGACTTGAGGTAGAAGGAGTTGAGAATCCTGCAGAACAACTAAGACCTTTTACTGTTGCAAAAATTATCAATGCAGAGAAACACCCTAATGCTGATAAATTAAAAATTTGCACTGTTAGTACTTTAGATGGCGAAAAAACTATAGTTTGCGGAGCGCCTAATGCAAAAACAGGAATGAAAGTGGTATATGCACCCATGGGGGCATATATACCAGGTGCAGACTTCGAATTAGATAAAAAACCACGGAATATTCGAGGAATAGAATCATCTGGAATGCTTTGCTCAAGTAAAGAAATTGGCTTGGATGAAGACGATATAGGTATAATGGATTTAGATAAAAGTTTTACTGTAGGCACCCCTTTAGCTGAAGCACTAGATCTGGACGATCCTGTAATTGATTTTGAAGTAACACCAAATAGACCTGATTGGCTTGGAGTTGATAGTATAGCACGTGAGCTTGCAGCAGCAGGCACTGGAAAATTAAAGACGAAATCTATTGAAAGCATTAAAGGTAAATTTAGTTCTGATATTCAATTAAAAAATAACGCTTTAAACGAATGCCCAGTTATAATTGGTAGAGTTATCAAAAACGTGAAGAATGGTCCTTCACCAAAATGGTTGCAAAACCAATTGAAAGCAATAGGACTTAGGCCCATATCAGCTCTGGTTGATATAACTAATTTTATAGCATTTGATCGCGCTCGACCACTACATATTTATGATGCTGACGCGCTTTCAGGTAATATAACTGTCAGTCTTGGAAAAGAAGTCAAATTTGAAGCGCTCGATGAAAAATGCTACCATACAAATACAGAGGATGTAACTATATGTGATGATAAAAACGTTCTTGGCCTTGGTGGAATTATAGGTGGATCTTCAACTAGCTGCAATGAGAACACAACTAATATTTTTATAGAGTGTGCCTATTTTGATCCGTTAACCATCAGAAAAACAGCAAAAAGACTCAGCATAAATACCGATGCTAAGTACAGATTTGAAAGAGGTGTAGACACTGGCTTTTTAATGGAAGGACTAGATTTAGCCACTCAAATGGTTCTCAATATTTGTGGAGGCGAGGTGAGTGAAATTGTTCAGTCTGGCGAGATTCCTGCGCCACCAAAAATAATAGAATTCAATTTAAGTTTAGTAAAAAGTCTGACAGGTTTAGATATTTCAGAAGACAAGGTAATGCAAATTTTATCTGATTTAGGTTTCAAAGTAGAGAACAACTCAGTTTGTTCTGTTCAGGTTCCCACTTGGAGGCGGGACGTTACAGAAGGCGCCGATCTGGTGGAAGAAATAGTAAGGATTTACGGGTATCATAATATTAAACCTGTAAAATTACCTGAATTTGATAGAACACTTTTGCACGACAATACCATTAAACAAAGGAATTCAATTCATTCGCGCCGAGCGCTTGCAAATCGCGGAATGAATGAGGCAATAACCTGGTCTTTTGTTAAACACAGCCATGCTAAGCTTTTTGATGGTGGATCTGATGATTTATTACTCGAAAATCCAATTTCAAATGATCTAAATTGCATGAGACCTACCGCACTTATCCACTTACTTTTGGCAAGTCAGAGAAATGCTGACAAAGGTTTTCCTAATGTAGCACTTTTTGAGTCTGGACCCATCTACACTGGAACTGAGCCACAGGATCAACATCAGAACTTGGCAGGTTTGAGGCGCGTTGTACCAAGACGTTCATGGAGTGGAACAAAAATAGTTGATGTGTTTACGGCGAAGAGAGATGTCTTAAGTGCACTTAATAGTATGAATGTAAAAATTGACAATCTACAAAGTACTCAGACAACAAAGAGTTATTGGCACCCAGGTCGATCCAGCCGTTTGCAAATGGGTCCAAAGAATATTTTAGCTGACTTTGGAGAAATACATCCACGAATACTCAAAGAAATGGGTATCAATTGTAGAATTGTAGCCTTCGAAATTTGGCCCGACAGTATACCACCAAAGAAAAAAAATAAAAGTAAATCACGACAAGAGTTATCGTTGTCAGACCTTATGCCTATAAGTCGAGATTTTGCATTTATCGTAAAAGAGAGCGTAGACTCGAAAAAAATAATACAAGCTGCCCGGTCCGCGGATAAAGGCTTAATATCAGGAGTCAATTTATTTGATATTTACAGAGGCGAAGGAGTAGAAAAAGGTTACAAATCTATTGCTATTGAAATAATATTATCACCAAAATTAGCCACGCTAACCGATAATGATATAGAGGCGGTCTCTAAAAAAATAATCACCTCTGTTGAAAAATCTGGAGGGTTTTTACGTGTTTAACCTCATATTTTTTTGAATTTTTAAAACGGAAGAACTGACCGGTTACGTGTATAACTGGTATAATTTAAATTTGCGCCCAATCTAACACCGACACCTGATCTTACAGGGGCCAATGTTATACCGTTGGCATACTGATAGTTAACTGCCATTCCAGCCACCAAGTATGCAGCACCATCTGCACCAGGAAACCGCTGGTAAATATATTCTACGTCCTTCAAACCATAGACAAGTGTAAATACTTTTGAAACATCCATCCCACCATCAAAACCAATTGACGGTCCTTGCCAGTACAATTTCTTTTTTTGACCATCCTTCATCCAAAGAGTTCCCTGACCATATCTTGCACCAACAAAGGCCGCACCACTGCCCTCTTGTCCTGTTATATAGCCAACTGGTCTACCTCTATCTGAAAACATGCGCTCTAATGCAGAAGCCGCCGATTCAGAAGTAACACCCAAATGATTTGAAATTGCATAAAGCAGTTCACTTTCACTATAAGTCTTCTCTTCAGATTGACTGAGGTTTTCAGGCTCAATCATAGGGGTTGTTGGGTCATTAGGGGCTGTAGCACAGCCTGATGCTAACAAAGTTGCAATAACTGCCCCAATTTTTAAGAAGTTTCGGTAATTTTTATAATTTTTCAAAACGCACCTCAAAGATATTCTTAGATTTAAATCTACTAAATAGTTAGACATTGCTTCAAGAGAGTTAACAAAAGGCAAAAATACTACATATTCTTATACTTTATTTGTCTTTTTAGTTAATCCGTTAACTAACTTGCCGAAGGTATTTACAGATGATATGCTTAGCCTATGAATTATTACTTTAAGATAGTTTTTAACAATGAATTTACGTGATCTCAAATATATCTGCGCTGTAGCTGACCTAAAACACTTTGGGCGGGCGGCTGAATACTGTAACATAAGTCAACCGACATTGTCTGGACAAATTAAAAAACTTGAGAATGAACTTGGGGTTACTTTATTTGAAAGAAATTATAAAGTTATCCAAGTAACAGAAATTGGTGAAAAAGTTGTCTCATTAGCCCGCCAAGCTAACATAGCCGCAGATAAAATAAATAAAGTGGCAATAGCGGCTCAGGACCCTTTGTCTGGCAGTATCTCTATTGGATTAATTCCAACCATAGCACCTTATTTAATACCTTTATTTGCAAAAAAATTACGCAAAAGTATGACAAAAATGAACATAAGGTATGTGGAAGACATAACTGATCGTTTAGTAGATAGTATAATACATGGAAAATTAGATATGGCCGTCCTTGCTACATCACCAGCGGAGGAAGCACTCACATCTATTGAGCTTTTCTCAGAGCCCTTCTGGTTATTATACCCAAAAAATCATCCCTTATCAAAAATTAATAATATACAAATGGAAGATTTAGACCAAGAAGATTTACTACTATTAGCGGAAGGACATTGTTTTCGTGATCAAGCCTTATCAATTTGCAAATCGCCTCAAAGTACTCAACAGCAATTTCTACAAGCAACTAGTTTGGAGACACTTATTAACTTAGTTATATCTGGCCAAGGAATAACTTTAATTCCGGCATTAGCAATTAGAAACAAATGGAACAGCAAATCAGAAATAATCAAAACAAAAATAAATGAGAAAAGCGCGCACAGAAAAGTCTATCTGACTTTCAGGAAAGAATTTTCTAGATTACAAGTTATTGATGCTCTAACGGAAATAATTAGAAATAGTTTACCTGAAACAGTTGCGACCTCTTGTTCCTAGTGTCAAAGCACTCTTGCTTATATTGTAATGCCCTTTAAGTAACCGAATATGATTATACAAAAAAATATACGCAATTTTTCTATTGTAGCCCACATTGATCACGGAAAATCGACATTAGCGGATAGACTTATATCATTCACTGGAGGGTTATCTGATCGCGAAATGTCTGATCAAGTCTTAGATAACATGGATATTGAAAAAGAAAGAGGAATAACAATAAAAGCCCAAACTGTTAGGCTCGATTACACAGCAAAAAATGGTCAAAATTATGTTCTCAATTTGATGGATACACCTGGCCATGTAGATTTTGCTTATGAAGTTTCACGAAGCCTATCGGCTTGTGAGGGCTCAATACTTGTTGTAGATTCCTCGCAGGGAGTGGAAGCCCAGACGCTTGCAAATGTATACCAAGCAATTGATCATGACCATGATATTGTTCCGGTATTAAACAAAATCGACCTTCCAGCAGCGGAGCCTGAACGTGTACGAGGACAAATAGAAGAGGTTATTGGCATTGATGCCTCAAACGCAATAGAGTGTTCAGCTAAATCAGGCTTAGGGATTCAAGAAGTACTCGAAGCAGTATGTAATCAACTTCCTGCACCCGAGGAAAAAGACCCCGATGTCTCCCTAAAAGCTATGCTTATTGATGCATGGTATGACACCTACATGGGAGTGGTTGTACTTTTCCGTGTAATTGAAGGGACTGTGAAAAAGGGTATGAGAATCCGCACTATGAATACTGGCGCAAGCTATACTGTAGATAAAGTTGGTTATTTTTTACCAAAGCCAACCGATGTATTATCCATAGGACCAGGCGAAGTTGGCTTCTTAACCGCATCAATTAAAGAAGTTGCTGATGCGGCTGTGGGCGATACCATTACAGAGGACAAACGTCCTACAAGTATTCCTCTCGACGGCTTTAAACCAGCTCAGCCAGTTGTTTTTTGCGGAATTTTTCCTGTCGACGCAGCCGACTTCGAAGATCTCAGGGCAGCCATGGGTCGTTTAAGGCTTAACGATGCAAGTTTTAGTTATGAGATGGAAACCTCAGCTGCTCTTGGATTTGGTTTTAGATGCGGCTTTCTAGGATTGCTTCATTTAGAAATAATCCAAGAAAGACTAGAACGAGAGTTCAATCTCGACCTTATTACAACCGCTCCGTCAGTCGTTTACACTTTGAATATGAGGGATGAAGAAAAAATACAACTTCACAACCCAGCAGACATGCCTGACATAATGCAAATTGAGAGTATTCAAGAGCCATGGATCAAGGCTACAATTATGACTCCAGACGAATACTTAGGTGGAATACTTAAACTTTGTCAAGATCGCCGCGGTGTACAAACTGGACTTACTTATGTGGGCTCAAGAGCAATGGTTGAATATGAATTACCTCTCAATGAAGTAGTTTTCGATTTCTATGATCGATTAAAATCTGTTTCAAAGGGTTATGCGAGTTTCGACTATCAAAGCATCGGCCTTAAAGAAGGAGACTTAGTGAAAATGAGCATATTAGTTAATGGCGATCCAGTCGACGCCTTATCTATGCTTGTGCACCGTAATAATGCGGAAAATCGCGGACGACAGATGTGTGAAAGATTAAAGGATCTTATTCCAAGGCACCTCTTTAAGATACCTGTGCAAGCAGCTATTGGCGGAAGAATAATAGCTCGAGAAACTATAGCTGCCATGCGAAAAGACGTAACTGCAAAATGTTATGGTGGAGATGCCTCACGTAAACGAAAACTTTTGGACAAGCAGAAAAAGGGTAAAAAGCGAATGAGGCAGTTTGGAAAAGTCGAAATTCCTCAGGAGGCATTTATTGCTGCACTTAAGATGGACGACGCTTAATATAAAAAAGCATAATTTTAGAATTTTAACCTAATCAATTTCAATATTGTTTTCAAAAAACTCAACTGCGGCAGCATCTCTGTCGGTTATTTCTCCATCGCCCTCAAAATACTTCCAACTTCTTTCACACTTGTTAAATCCAGTCTCCTTCAAATCAATTACATCTATTTTGTTGTTGTTATCAGAAAGCTCACAAATACTAACAATAAGATAGTCAGCTAAAGTATCTGATGGGTTGCAGGGATCAGAGTATGAACTCTTCAAACTTATTCCTAAGTTTGAGGTCGCTTTTACTAAATCAGAATTTTTTGGACCAGCTACTGATGCCTCAAGACTTGACTTTATTTGTTTATCTCGTCGCATTGGCTCAATGGCTTCAGATACCTGGCCTCTGAAGGTTCTTATAATTTCAATGTCTTTAGCTATATCTTGATTAAACCATTCCTTTGGAGCCTTTTTAAATAACTGAAGATGCACCGATGTTTCCTGATTTGGAAAGCGAGTTTTCCAGACCTCTTCCATTGTGAAACACATAACAGGGGCCAGCCAAGTTGCGAGCCGTTGAAATATAATATCCATAACCGTCAAGCAAGCTTGACGCCTTAAGCTAACAATAGGATCGCAATACAAAGCATCTTTCCTAATATCAAAATAAAATGATGACAATTCAAGCGTACAAAAATTAAATAGCATTGTAAAAATACGTTTATGGTCATGATCACGCACAAGTCTTTCATGCTCAAGTGTAATTTCAGAAAGCCGATGCAATACCCATTTTTCTAATCCTGGCATCTCGGAGTACTTAACGGTGTCAGCCAGATTATAACCATCTAGAGCTCCGAGCATATACCTAAGCGTGTTTCGTAATTTACGATAGGTATCTACATTAGTTTGAATAATTTCACGCCCTATTTTTAAGTCTGTAGTTGTCTCTGAATTTGCAACCCAAAGTCGTAGAATCTCAGCCCCGTACTGCTTGTTGATATCCTCAGGACTCATTGTATTTCCTAATGACTTAGACATTTTAAGCCCCTTATCATCAACCACAAAACCATCGGTTAAAACTCCGTCATAAGGAGCTTCGCCATAGACTGCACAACTCTCAAGTAGAGAGCTTTGGAACCAGCCACGGTGCTGGTCTGAGCCTTCTAAATACAAATCTGCTCTTCTCGGTAAATCAGACCGCGTTTTTAAACAAAATGCATGCGTGCAACCAGAGTCAAACCAAACATCAAGTATATCATTTACTTTATGCCACCCGTTATTAACGTTTGGTATAAACTCTTCCAGAGGCGTATCAAACCACCCGTCAACACCATACTTCCTGACAGCTTCCAGAATGCGGTTGTTTATACTTTCAGCATCAGCCCTATCAGTATGCAACTCTCCATTCGGGCCTATGATTAGTGTGATAGGTACACCCCAACTTCTTTGACGTGATATCAACCAGTCAGGACGGTCAGATACCATACTGGCAATACGATTCCGGCCTCGCTCAGGCCAAAATTTAGTTTTGTCTATTGCTTCAAGTGCTTTTTCTCGTAAGCCTTTTTTAGACATAGATATAAACCATTGCGGCGTGGCACGGCGTATTACTGGAGCTTTTGATCGCCAACTGTGCGCATCGCGCAAAGTAATAATACCTCTGGATAAAAGGTTACCGCATTCAACTAATGCCTTTAAAACCTCATTATTAGCTTTTCCATCTTGCCCACGTTTCTTACCGCTATTTCGTATCACATCCAACCCTTTGAATCGGGATGGCATGACATCAGTATAACAGCCAGCGTCGTCAAGTGTCATAGGGACCGCAGGGTCAATGCCTAAGCTTTCTATTTTTTTTTGGTTAGATATCCAGACTGCGTAATCATCTTCACCATGGCTCGGAGCAGTGTGTACAAAACCTGATCCTGTTTCTGCTGTCACATGACTCCCTTGCAATAGAGGTACACTAAAATCATACTTTCCTTCAGCTCCATCCATATTTTTTAATGGGTGGCTAAGAACAAACGCTTCTATGTCTTTTGAAGGAACATCTTTAAGCTTTTTATAAGATTTAATTAAGCCTGCTTTAGCAACAGACTGCCAAAGATCATCGGCCACAATTAGTTTATCACCACACTTGGACCAAGGATCAAAATCAGATTCTTCAATTTCCGTAACTTCATAAATACTATATTTTATTTTCGATGAGAAACTCACAGCTCGATTTGCAGGAATTGTCCAGGGCGTTGTTGTCCAGATGACTACACTGGCGGAAGATAAGATATCATTGTAATCAACAAAAATAGCAGCATTAGAAACTGGGAACTTTACATAAATCTGAGTAGCTTTTTTATCCTTATATTCAACTTCAGCCTCAGCAAGTGCAGTTTGCTCAACAGGACTCCACATTATTGGTTTCGAACCTCGATAAAGTTGACCTGTGGAAGCTATTTTTAGTAACTCCTCACAAATAATCGCTTCACTTTCTGGATTCATAGTTAAATAAGGGTTTTCCCAATCACCGATCACTCCTAAGCGCTGGAATTCCTTCGACTGAATATCAACCCAATGTTGGGCATATTCTCTGCAACGCTTCCGAAATTCACTAGGCTTTACCTCATCTTTGCTTCGGCCTTTACTTCGAAACTCTTCTTCAACCTTCCATTCTATGGGTAGCCCGTGGCAATCCCAGCCTGGGACGTAGTTAGCATTATAACCCAACATTTGGTGCGAACGATTAATTATATCTTTATGAGTTTTATTCATGGCAGTACCTATATGAATGTGACCATTTGCATATGGAGGGCCATCGTGAAGCGTCCATTGAGGTTTATCACTGGATGCTTCACGCAACTTCTTATAAAGCTTTATCTTTTTCCAGTAATCGAGCCACTCTGGCTCTTTTTTTGGCAATCCAGCACGCATAGGAAAATCAGTTGCAGGAAGAAATAAGGTATCACGGTAATCGCGTTTAGGCTTGTTCATTTTTATCTCAAAAAAAGAAGTTATATTTGATCGTTCAATTATACAGTTTTAAATTAATTCATAGGGATATTAACATCAGATATAAAACTAATAAGAGAATTAAAATATTTATCTTCGTCATCATACTGAGAAAAATGAGAGCCGTTTGGCATATATGCATAACGGGCGTTTGGAATTTGAGTAGACATCCATTCCATATGTCCTGGATCCATCGTATCATATTTAGCACCAATCACTAATGTTGGAACAGTAATTTTACTGAGGCTTTCAGTAATGTCCCATTTCTCGAGGAGACCACTAGCCCCTAATTCACTTGGGCCCTGCATAGGTATATAAACTTTTGGATTCAAATGCTCCAATGCTCTGACAACACCTTTAGGCCAGTCTTGAAAAGGTCGCCGTAAAATATGATTCACATAATGATGTTCAATTAAAAGTTCCATGTAAACTGGGTTATGGTAATCTTCTGCATCTTCAAAAGATTTAATTTTTGAAAGAATATCAGTGTCTATTTTGGTCTCCATTACTTCAGAGGCATACTTATTATAGGCAGGTATAGATGACATCATATTAGAAATAATTAAGCCCTTAAGGTTATCTTGGTACTTAAGTGCGTATTCCATACCCAAAATGCCTCCCCAGCTTTGACCAAACAAATAAAAATTACTTTCGTTCAAACCTAAAGCAATTCGGACCTGCTCTACCTCATCAACAAACCTATCAATTTTCCATAAATCAGGACTGTCGGGTTGGTCAGAAAAATAACTTCCGAGCTGGTCATAATAATAGAATTCAATACCTGCATTAGGTAAATGTTCACTAAAATTTTCGAAAATTTCATGAGTTACGCCTGGCCCCCCATGAAGAAGCAAGACCTTCATACTAGGATTATTTCCTATTTTTTTTGTCCAAACATTAAAATTCCCTTCAGTTGTAGAAATTTTTATATACTTTCCTTCACCAACTTCAGGTGTTGGGTATTCAACTTTAAAATTAACATTCGTGTCTACGCTAGAATTATAGTTTTCTGAACAACCCACTAGGAGTGTTAATAAAGGTATCAATAAAAGTTTTAATCGCATGAATTTCTCCCTTTTAATTAAATGAGATATTACTACCAAACTCAATTATCTATTTCTAAATTTCTACCTAGTACTACAGTCTCAGATAACAATTTAAAAGAATTAACTATCAAGTAAACTCGAACTATTTTGCCTAAACCATTCTCCAGGTAGTGCCGCTAGCATTATCTTCCAAAATAACACCGTGGGCTCTTGCCTCATCCCTTGCTTCATCAGCAGATTTCCAGTCCTTTGACTGCCTAGCCATTTCCCTTCTATAAGCCAATGCATCGTATAGCGCTTCGTCATCATCAGAAACTTTCCTTTTAAACCATTTAAAAGGATCACTTGCGAGAATTCCCAACAGAGAACTTACTCCTTCAAGTGCAATTTTAAGTCCAAAAGCCTTATTAATTAACGAAATAGGGAAATCGCCATTATCATATTTGTCAGCTTCATTTAACAACGCGTTAAGATTTTCAAATAGGCTTTCAAGTTCTGATATAGCACCCACAGTATTAAGATCAGACTTCAAGCAATTTACAATTTTATCTAAATCGGGTGCTACGCTTAATGTTTCTCCGGGTTTTTTTTGAAACTTAAAATCAATTGAATTTAATCGTTTTAAAACTCTATACCAACGGTCGAGGTTTTGCTTACTCTCCTGCAAAAGCTGTTTAGTCCAAACTAATTCACTTTTATAATGCGCCTTTATTAAAGAAAGGCGGATAACTTCTCCATCCCAGTCATCGAGTAGGTCATTTATCAATTGAACATTACCTATACTTTTTGACATTTTCTCATCACCCATATTGAGGAACTCATTATGCACCCAATAGTTAGCAAGAGGTGCCCCGTCATGAGCACACACGCTCTGAGCTATCTCATTTTCATGATGTGGAAATTTTAAGTCTATTCCCCCGCAGTGTATGTCAATTGTGTAACCTTCAGAGTTTAGAACATCCTGCGCCATAGCTGAACATTCAATATGCCAGCCAGGCCTACCTTTACCAAAGGGTGAATTCCAACCAACCCCATCAAGCTCAGGCTTCCATAATACGAAATCAGCATTATTCCTTTTTCTAGAAGTTTCCCCCTCTTCTAACCTTGCCCCAGTAATTAGATCTTCAAGGTTGTTTCCCGATAAATTACCATAATCCTCAAACCTACTAACATCAAAAAATACATGATTGTCTGACATATAAGCGAATTTCTTGGAAACTAATAAAGATATCATTTTAACCATACTGTCTATATATTCTGTACATTTAGGCTGCTCAGTAGGTCTTAAACACCCGATGGCAGCTAAGTCTTTATTATAAATATCTGCAAATTTTTCGGTAATCTCATGAATTTCAACATTATCTTCTTTGGCTCTTTTAATAATTTTATCATCGACATCGGTAATATTGCGCGCATATACAACCTTTGACTCACCGTAAATTTCTCTCAAAAGGCGAAAAAGAATATCAGCTACTACAGCTGCTCTGGCATTTCCAATGTGTGCATAGCTATACACAGTTGGGCCACAGTTATACATTGTTACCCTATTAGGGTTCTGGGGTTTAAATACCTCTTTTTTTCGGGTTAAGGAATTATAGATTTTTAAGGGTAAATTTTGAGTCATTAGCCTGTTATAAGAACTTTTTTAGAGGAAATAAACCATACTTATAGGATAAGTATAGAGCTAGTTGATAGTAATATACAGTTTATCATATCATAAACTATATTGTTAAAAATTAATTTCTAAATAAGCTGGAAAATCAATTTAACTTATATAAATCAAACTTTTTACTTTTGTTGCTAGTATTTACTGTAAAATATGCGCTATAGGGGCAAAATGAACACAAACGCACCAAAGAAAAATTTACTGCAGGCAGTAAATACCTCTGATAAACCCTCCAAAGAGGAAGCTATGGAGGCAGTACGAACACTAATACGCTGGGCGGGTGACAACCCTGAACGCGAGGGCCTTAAAGATACGCCAAAACGAGTCGTTAATGCATACCGCGAATGGTTTCGAGGTTACGACATGGACCCTACATCTGAGCTCTCTCGAGTATTTGAGGACGTATCAGGTTATGATGACATGGTACTACTCAGAGAAATTGATATTGAAAGTCATTGTGAGCACCACATGGCTCCCTTTTTGGGTAAAGCTTACGTAGCTTATCTGCCCACAGATAAAGTGGTTGGAATATCAAAGCTAGTAAAAGTTGTCGAAATATTTTCTAAACGCCTGCAAACACAAGAAACTATGACGGCTCAAATTATAGACGCAATTGACGATGCACTAAAACCACGTGGATCAGCAGTTATGATAGATGCGAAACATCAGTGCATGAACACAAGAGGGGTTCATCACCCGGATGTATCCACAATTACAACACAATTCACTGGGGAATTCAAAACGAATCCTTCATTACAAGATAGGTTCTTGAAGCTCATAAGCAGGGACTAGATAAATGAGTCCTGATAATTTCGGTAGTATTCAAAGAAAATAAGTAAAGTTGTCTTACAAAATTAGCGGCTAAGTGGCTAAGTGTTAGCTGCTTCCAAGTCAGATTTAGCCTTCATAACAAGCTTTTTTATCTTTTTAGCTTTTTCAGTCAGCTTGTGATTTTTTGTTCCTACTAAAAATCCGTCCAGACCGCCTTTAAAATCAACAGTTCGCAATGTTGCTGCAGATATTCTCATCTTAAATTTCTGTCCTAGTGTATCCGAAGGTAGTGTTACATTACATAGGTTGACATTAAATCTACGGTTAGTTCTATTTTTGGCGTGAGAAACATTGTGACCTGACATTGGGCCTGTATCGAGGAGATCGCAGCGACGTGACATTTTTGCACCTAAACTTATAATTTACACAAACAACTGATGTTGAATTTGCGGGGAATTATATGTTCGTACGCAACACGTCAACCCTTTAAAGGTAGATTAATTCAGTACTTTTCAAAAATCAGACGTAAAATTAGGAGCCCCAACTAACTTATGACTATGTGTTCAATTGTTTTTTGGTGTAATTTACTATTATCTTTTATTTTTGTTTTATATATTCTTAAGACAAGCGATCCCCGAATCTTATGTGATAAAACCTTAAATACTTTATGCAAACTAATTTCCATCAACCTATATTAAAAGCAGTTTTAGGACCAACTAACACAGGGAAAACACATTATGCTATTGATAGAATGCTTGCACATCAATCTGGCATTATAGGTCTTCCTCTGCGACTTCTAGCAAGAGAGGTATATGATAGAATAGTCAAAATAAAAGGTGTAAACCAATGCGCATTAATAACAGGCGAAGAAAAAATAATCCCCCCGCAAGCGCGTTACTATATCTGCACTGTTGAGGCTATGCCGACAGAAAAAAAGTTTGCATTTCTTGCGATAGATGAAATTCAACTTATGACCAACCTTGAAAGAGGACATATATTCACTGATAGAATTTTGAACGCACGTGGCACGCAAGAAACTCTTTTTCTTGGAGCAGCAACAGTTCAGTCAATATTAAAATCTCTCATACCTAAAATTCTATTTGATTACCGTGAACGGTTTTCAGAATTAAGCTACAGTGGGCCAACTAAATTGACACGTCTACCAAAACGCTCTGTAATTGTGGCCTTTTCTTCAGCCGAAGTTTACTCAATAGCAGAATTAATTCGTACTTATCGCGGAGGGGCCGCAGTTGTAATGGGGGGGCTGTCTCCACGCACTAGAAACTCACAAGCTGAACTTTTCCAAAATGGAGAAGTTGATTTTTTAGTGGCTACTGATGCAGTTGGGATGGGCCTTAATCTCGACACAGATCACGTTGCCTTTGCAGGCTTGAGTAAATATGATGGACGAAGAAGAAGATACCTTTATCCAATGGAAGCTGCGCAAATTGCTGGAAGAGCAGGTAGGTTTAGGAATAATGGGACTTTTGGTACGACTGGTAATTGCCTCCCAATGGACGATGATCTTGTAAAGAAAATTGAAACCCACAACTTTGATCAAATCAGAAAGGCAGAGTGGCGCAACTCACAACTTAACTTTAGCTCTATAGAGTGCCTTACAGAAAGCCTTCATCTCAAAAAGCCGCATAGCCAATTACATAGAATAATTGGGGCTTCAGATGAACAGGCTTATGAAAGGTTAATTTCTATTCCTGAAATTGTTCATGGCATAAACGTACCAGCCCAAGTCAAACAACTCTGGGATGTATGCCAGGTGCCAGATTTCCGAAATTTAACAATAGATACACATATTAAACTTCTGCAAGATCTGTACCGCTTACTTTATCAAAACGGTGGGAAAATACCTGAAAGTTTTATTGAGAAAAAAATTGAAAAATTAGATGATAATTTAGGTGGGGTTGCTTTACTATCATCACGCCTTGCCAACATTAGGACTTGGTCATATTGCGCCAATAAACTATCCTGGATGCAAAATAAAAATAATTTAGCAAATTGCACTCGGGAGGTTGAAGACAGACTATCAGATGCGCTACATGAAGCCTTGATAGCTCGTTTTGTTGATATACGGACTAATAAGCTACTAAAAAGCATTGGGTCAAAGGACTATATGAAAACAACAATAAAAGACAATGGTGACGTTCAAGTCGACGATCAAGTTATAGGTCAGCTAGATGGCTTGAAATTTACGCCCTCTAAAACATCCTCGGCTCTTGAGGCAGAAGCCATTAGAACTACAGCAGAAAAAATTGTTATCCCAGAGATCAACAGACGGATGACAAGTCTATGCGGAGGCGTACATACAATCTTCACCCTATCCAAAACAGGTGGTATATTATGGGGAGGAAAAATAGTCGGTCAAATTGACCCTAGCGGGACTCCGCTAAACCCTAATGCAGAAATTATTTGCGGTGATTTCGGAGATGAAAACCTCAAAAAACTTTCAATAATTCGTATGCGGGATTTCCTTAAAGCTGAAGCTCTAAATTATTTAAAACCCCTATATGATTTAAAAGAAATCCATAATGACCCTGAAGCATCTTCAGAAGCGCGCGGTTTAGCATATATAATGTTTGAAAATTTAGGTGTAATTAATCGTAAGAACTACTCAGACACATTAAAGAAAATTGACCAAGCTTCTAGAAAGAAACTAAGAGATGTTAATGTCTATTTTGGTCAGTATAATGTATATGTGCGTGATCTCATGAAACCTAAGCCAGCGAACTTACTGAGTATTTTGACAGCTTTTAGTGCTGGAGGTGACAAAAATCCCTTCTTGCCGTTTGCTGGCGTCACTTCAATTCCAAAAAATGAAGTTTTCCTAAAAAATCACTATTCTGACCAAGCAATAGCTTTAGCTGGCTATAGAGTAGTTGGTCCCCGCATAGTCCGGTTAGACATGCTCAATCGATTGAGCGATCAAATCCGGCAAGCACAGCAACAGTCAGATATTTCAAGTGGCGAGAAAAAATTTCAAATTATGCAGGAAATGCTTGCCATTATGGGTTGTACCTACATTGAGCTCCAAGGCGTACTTCAAAACCTAGGATTTCACTCTAAAGTTATCGATACTACTCAGATGGATACAAAAAATACTGATGCTGAAATAATAGAAAACAAAATCACCAACACAACTAATTCGGTAAAATATGAAAAAGGCAAAAATAAAGAAAATCCATCAGAAACGGTAGATATAAGTCGTAATGAAGATGGTAAAAAATTGAATATTTATCACCATAGAGTATTAAATAAAGATGGAATAACTGAAGAAGTTCTGAATACGGAATATTGGTTTGTAACTAAAAGAAATTATAGAGATAATAATACCGGCAAAACAAAATTTAAAAATAAAAAATCCAATACAATAAGAAAAAAAACTACAAATAATCAAAGTAATCGAGAACAATATTATAAAAAAAATGCGAAAGCTAAAAACTCTCCGTTCGCAATACTTGAAGCTTTAAAGAGGAATTCCGAAGACTAATTTGAAAAAGGCAAAACAAATACAAAACTTAAATGGTTCAATCATAAACACGGTCCGTTTGGATGCCTGGCTGTACCGAACTAGACTGGTCAAAACCAGAACTGCAGCAACAGCCATTATTATTAGTGGAAAAATTAGAATAACTAGAAACGGGATAACTAAAAGAATTAAAAAACCTAGCACTACAATAAATTGTGGTGACCAGGTCTCTTTTATTCATTGCAATAGGCTGATTCAGGTGGAAATGGTTGCATCTCCCACCAAGCGCGTATCAGCAGTCAAAGCAAAATCTTTATACATAGACCATGAGTCGTCTTGACATTCATGCCGCGGGTTGCCAAATCCCGCACTTATTGAGGATTTTTTATGACCTACATAGTCAAAGATGAATGTATTAAATGCAAATTTATGGACTGCGTCGAAGTTTGCCCAGTTGATTGCTTTTATGAAGGTGAAAATATGCTAGTCATCCATCCAGACGAATGTATCGACTGTGGTGTTTGTGAGCCCGAATGTCCAGTTGATGCAATAGTGCCCGATACTGAAGATACTCCTGATGGGAAGTGGCTTGAGATAAACTCAAAATATGCAGAATTATGGCCTGTCATCACAATTAAAAAAGAGCCCCCAATTGACAGGGAAAAATATGAGTCTGAAATCGGTAAATTCGAAAAATACTTCAGTGAAACCCCAGGTACTGGTGATGAATAGCTAATTTATTTATAAAACATCTTCCGACGACTCGCATCTAGTCATAATTTATGCTATAGGTGAACTGCTTAACAAAAATTTATATTCCTTCACTTCATTCGAAATTAACCCCAAAAGGCACTTTTACTATGGCAGGTACTAAAAAAAATATTGATAAAAATATACCTAAAAAATCAAAGAAAAAAGCCTTTAAGGCAGGACAGCACATAGTTTATCCCGCCCACGGTGTTGGAAAAGTTACAGGAATTGAACAAGAAGTCATAGCTGGCTTTGACATCGAAACTTATGTTGTTCATTTTGAACAAGACAAAATGACATTAAGGGTACCTACAGCAAAAGTTGGTAGCTCAGGAATGCGCGCTTTATCAAACGAGTTAATATTGAAGGATGCATTCACTACTCTAAAAGGCCGCGCGCGCGTTAAACGAACAATGTGGAGTAGAAGAGCCCAAGAATATGAAGCTAAGATAAATTCTGGGGATCTAATATTAGTGGCTGAAGTAGTACGTGATTTGCATCGAACAGAAGCACAGCCAGAGCAAAGCTATTCCGAACGTCAGCTTTATGAGCGTGCAACCGATAGAATGGTCAGAGAAGTGGCAGCCATAGAAAAAACTGACAAAGGGTCAGCGATAGAATTAATATTAGAAACACTCACAAAAGCAAGAACTAGGCAAGCAGCAAAAGCAGCAAAAGAAAACCCTGAGATTGAAGATAACTCTGAAACAAGCACTGAACCATTGGGTTAGTCAAAACAACAAAAACGCTTAAATTGGACAATTTTATGAAACATTCATTGAAGTTTTTATTGTTACTCTCAGCGACCTCAATGATCGCTTGTGGTGGGAGTAATGAGAATAGCACCCCCACACCGGCACCCCCTACCCCTCCGACAACAGGTTCATCAGAACCAACCTGGACACAAGGCACTTATCCAACATCATCTACATTCAAGAACCAATGCGCAGCTCCGAGAACCACTACTGATATTGATGGAAACGCATACCCCGATGAACAAGGCTCCACTTTAAAAGAAAAATTTTGGTTAAGATCATGGTCTGATGAACTTTACTTGTGGTATAACGAGATCACAGATATTAATCCAGATAATAACGACGATCGATTAGAGTATTTTGAACGACTCAGAACTACAGCGACTACAACAAACGGCACACAAAAAGATCAATTTCACTTTACAATTCCCACAAACGAATATGAAGAAAGAGTTGCAACAGGTGCGTCTGCAGGTTACGGCGCAGATTTTGTTATTCTAGCAGGATCCCCCCCTAGAGATGTTCGAGTTTCGCTTGTCCAGCCTAATTCACCCGCATCCACTGATAACTCTCTTCTCAGAGGAACTGAAATTTTAGAAGTTGATGGAGAGGATGTAGTGAATGGAAACGATACAAATGCACTTAACGCTGGTCTCTTCCCCTCAGAACCAGGCGAAACTCATACTTTTCTTGTAAAAGATGCTGGGTCCGAAGCAACGCGCTCCGTCTCATTAACTTCAGCCGTAGTTGCAGAACAGCCTGTAAATACTACAGCTATAATTGATACTCCTACAGGAAAAGTTGGTTATATAGCATTTACAACATTTGGTACATCAACGGCCGAAGAGCAAATTGCTGACGCTTTTACTGAAATGAGTAACGCAAATATTAGCGACCTAGTTCTTGATCTAAGGTACAACGGCGGAGGGTTTTTGGCGATAGCTAGTCAACTCAGCTATATGATTGCAGGGGAGAGTCAAACCCAAGGAGCATTTTTTGAAGAGCTTCAGTTCAATGATAAACATCCCGTTACTAACCCAGTCACTAATACAGCATTAGAGCCTACACCCTTTTATACCACAAGTCTTGGTTTTAACGATAACTTTCCTGGTGGTCAGCCGTTAAATACAGTCGACCTTGAGCGAGTATTCATTATTTCAACAGGTAGGACTTGTAGCGCTAGTGAAGCCGTCATAAATGGCTTAAGGGGTATAGATGTTGAGGTTATACTGATTGGCTCAAGAACATGTGGGAAGCCCTATGGATTTTATGGTACAGATAACTGCGGAGAGACCTATTTTACTATTCAGTTTCGAGGCGTGAATTATAAAAACTTTGGAGACTACTCCGATGGTTTCGCACCAGAGAATAGTGTCACAACAGGAGGGGTTGGGGAATTTATTCCTGGCTGTGTTGCCGGTGATGATTTTACTAATCAGCTTGGCAACACTAATGAAAATATGCTCAGAACCGCTTTATCATATAGAGAAAATGGAGTTTGTCCGGCCAATCAAAGCAAAAACTTATATTACTCAGATAGGTTTAAATTTGAAAACAATCCCTCACAATCTCTTTACAGCGAAAAGCGAATTGCAAACATGTTTAAACTAAAGAACAGTCGTATAACAAGGAGAATTAATTAACTTATTAAAAGCTATTTGCTGCGCGGCAGTACTCTGTCTGGGTATGCATGACCATCCATCATAGCTCTGATGTTAATCATTACCTTTTCTCCCATTTCCTGTCTGCTCTCGTGTGTCGCCGACCCTATGTGCGGGGACAGTATAACATTTTGTAATTTAATTAAATCTGGGTGTATTTGAGGCTCATCCTCATAAACATCTAAACCCGCACCACTTAATTCACCATTTGATAATGCACTCGCAAGAGCCCCTTCATCTATAACCTCTCCCCTAGATGTATTAACAATGTAGCTGGTCGGCGAGAGTAATTTTAAACGCTTTTTATTTATTAAATGATAAGTCTCAGGTGTACTAGGGCATGTAATAACTATTATATCGATTGAAGGAAGCATCGGATCTAATGTTGGCCAATAAGTTGCATCAAGTGTATCCTCAATACCAGCTGGCAACCTACTACGATTATGATAATGAACCTCTAGACCAAAAGCCTTAGCCCGCCTAGCCACTGCCTGACCTATACGCCCCATACCAATTATACCCAATCTTTTTCCCTTAATGCGGTGACCCAACATGAATGTAGGTGTCCATCCCTCAAACTTACCAGACCGCGCCCTACGGTCACCCTCAACTAACCGTCTCGGAACTGCTAAAATAAGAGCCATCGTCAAATCAGCTGTATCTTCAGTTAGAACACCCGGTGTGTTTGTAACTATAATTCCACGCTGATGGGCAAAGTTAATATCAATATGATCTGTTCCCGCTCCGAAATTAGCAATAAGCCGAAGCTTATCTGAGGCAGCTGATATTATATCTGAATTTATAATATCGGTAACTGTAGGCACAAACACTTCGCAATTTGCTATTGCAGACTTTAACTCATCTTGCGTCATTGGGCTTGAATCATGTCTTAAAGTCGTATCAAAGAGTTTTACCATTCTCTCTTCGACCTCTTTTGGTAATTGTTTTGTAACACTCACGCTTGGTTTATAATTACTAGATTGGCTCATGCCGTATAATAAACGAATTTATCACATTTTCTCAAGCTCAAAGATAATAATATTTAATAATATTTACCTTTGGTTTAAACATTTAACGCCATAAGCAAGATTATGATTAAAGTTTTTAAAATATACTTAATAATTTGGGGGGGCTTGGTGATAGCACCTGATGCCTTTGCGAGTGAAGTTGGCAAACAATATATTCAATCCGAAAACCCAAAAAAAATGACGCAAAAAAATTTAGAACTTGAAAATATATATCGTGTTCCCCCAGAAAAAACTCGAAGTGGGTTTGCTGTACCGAGGTATGTCAGCTTAAAGGTTGGCAAGGCAAATGGCAGGGTTGGGCCATCCACAAAGCATAAAATATTATGGCAGTATCGACGCAAAGGGCTTCCATTAATAGTTGTAGCTGAAACAGATAATTGGCGTAAGGTACGGGATATGAAAGGGGATGAAAGCTGGGTTCATAGGCCTGCATTATCGGGTATCAGAAATGTGATCACTACAGAAGAAGCAACTATTCACAAAAATGCTTCCGTTAAAGCAGAAACCATGGCGTTAACAGAAAAAGATACTTTGCTAAGACTAGAAGAGTGTAGAAAAAATTGGTGCAAAGTTAGTTATAAAAAAATTCAAGGCTGGATTCAACGCTCCGAAGTTTGGGGTGCAGCAGAATAAATCAGGATAGTTTGTGTAGTAATTGGGATACATATACACTCTTGATGAAAATCGTCCATAATGCTTGAATACTAAGACTGAAGGAATTAACTTGATGATGAACAAGATTATTATTGCCCGAAACAAATCTGAGCTAAATGCTGGTATTTCACAATTCCGGGAAAATAATGAGACTATATCTCTTGTTCCGACAATGGGAGCTCTTCATGACGGTCACCTCAAACTTGTAAAACTAGCAAAACTAAAATCAGATAGAACAATAGTCTCAATTTACGTTAATCCAACTCAATTTGCGCCAGGTGAGGATTTTGAATCATATCCTCGTTCCGAGAGTAGTGATATAAATTTGCTCACGAACGAAAATGTCGATATTATTTACATTCCAAACCCTAGATCAATGTACGATGCACACCATGCCACAAAAATTGTTGTAGGCGGTGTTGCTGAAGGACTGGAAACAGACCACCGACCTACCTTTTTTGAAGGAGTCGCTCTGATAGTTACAAAATTACTAAACAGAACACGGCCAGATTATGCGATATTTGGAGAAAAAGATTATCAACAGTTAGCAACTATTCGTCGCTTGGTTGATGATCTAGACATTCCTGTTAAAGTTATAGGAGCAGAAATAGCAAGGGATAACCATGGTCTGGCATTATCATCTAGAAATAAATACTTAGACCGAAATGGTTTAGTAATCGCTAGAAAACTGAATAAAATTATGATTTCATGTGCAAACAGCATGAGCAAAGGTACGAACGTTGACGAAGCCACTCAAACCGCAAAAGCTCAGTTATTAAAATCAGGATTTAGTTCAGTTGACTATATAGAAGTTAGAAGTCCTAATTCATTAACTGTTCTTGAAGGCGGAGTACTTTCTAGTCCTGCACGGCTTTTAGTAGCTGCGCACTGCCAAGATGTAAGATTAATAGATAATTACCCTATTAGTTAGTTTCATAAAATAAATAGTTCATTAAATTATTTATATTGACTTTACCATTGTAAACATAGGTATCGGAACGGCACTAACGTCGTTCCATGAACTTTCAACACTGTAACCACATTTTTCATAGAATTTACGGCCGGACAACGTGGCTGCCATCTCGAGTTGATTAAAACCGGAATTTTTAGCAGATTTCTCAGCTTTTTTTAATATGATACTACCAACTCCCTGCCTAACATAATTGGGATGCGTATACATAGCTCTTATTCTGCCTCTATCTTTCTTTGGGTCTAAAAGTTTTTTATCTCGATTTTTACTGTGATTACCTCCGTAAAGAGTTGACCTCATAGACCACCCCCCGCAACCAACCAGCGTATCTTTTGTTTTTACGCAAAAATAAGTTTTATCTTTAATTAGTTGGGTATCTATTCCCATTATCGAAAATGAGGCCGTTATTTGCTCATCTGTCAAATATTCTTTTTGAAGCTCGCCAATGGACAGCTTCATTAGCTCTTTGATATCAATTTTATCACTCATATTTGCTAAACGCAGACGAAACATGTTAACAAAACCTTTATATTTTCTTGAATTATTCCAACAATAACTGAGATTTAAGTGAAAAAAGAATTATTCAAGCATAATTAGTGTCATATATATCACTAAGGTCAATCAAATTCAATATAGTCTATCAAAAAGCTTGAATGAAACCTCACAAAAAACTAGTTATCGCCACTGATCGTATTAGGTCTTTAGTTTGCTATTATGTAAAGGATACACATGCAACGTTTTTCATTAAAATCCGCGTTAGCTCTTTCGGCATCAGCCGCAATGCTAGCAGGTGCTATGGCCGTTCCGGCTTATTCTCAATCATCAGACGGTATATCTGCCGAAGATGAAGTTGTTTCAATTGGTACACGAAGAAAAGCTCGCTCAGCTGCTGATACACCAGCACCTGTAGACGTTATTTCAGGTGTTGAGTTCACCCAGAACGCAGCAAATGATGTTCAAGACTTACTTCGCACATCAGTTCCATCATACAACGTTAACACGCAGCCAATTTCAGATGCTGCTTCAATCGTTCGTCCAGCTAACCTTCGCGGACTATCACCAGATAATACATTAGTACTAGTCAACGGCAAACGTCGTCATCGTGGTGCTGTGATTTCCTTCTTGGGCGGTGGTATTGCTGATGGCGCTCAAGGCGTTGACGTTTCCTCACTTCCTGCAATCGGATTAAAGCAAGTTCAAATCTTACGTGACGGCGCGTCATCTCAGTATGGTTCTGATGCAATCGCTGGTGTTATCGGGTTTGATTTAAAAGACTCATCAGAAGGTGGATCTTTAGAAGTTAAGTACGGCTCAACATACGAAGGTGACGGAGACACATATTCAATCGCTGGTAACGTAGGTTTACCTCTTGGTGATAATGGCTTCATCAATATTTCTGGTGAATATGGCGATACTAACGGTACTGTCCGTGCAGCGCCGCGTAATGACGTGACTGCTCTTGTTGCTGCAGGTAACACAGCAGCTGGCGACAACCTTACAATTAACAGCTACACAGATGAGTTTACTCAGTATTGGGGTCAACCTGATGTTGAAGATGATATCAAGTTAGCATTCAACAGTGGCATGGAACTTAACGCAAATACTGAGCTTTATGCTTTTGGTACATATGCTGAAAGAACAACTACTGGCGGTTTCTTCTATCGTAATCCTACCAACCGCGGCGGTGTATATCGCGGCGATCTAGTTGACGCTACTACTGGAGCTCTTGATCCAAACGGTGTTGCATCAATTCGTGTTGGTGACTTAGATGGACTTGGCGCTGGCGGATCATGTCCTGCTGGTATCCCACTAGATGGGCTTCTCCCAGATCCAACAGTGTTGGCTCAAGTAGTTGCAGACGATAACTGTTTCTCATTCGTAGAAGCTATTCCAGGAGGATTTGTTCCTCGTTTTGGTGGTGATCTACGTGATATGGGTATAAGTGCTGGTGTTCGTGGCGACATGGATCTAGGAAATGGACTTTCTTATGATTTATCTGTGACACACGGAACGTCTAAAGTAGAATTCTTTATCACAAACACAGTGAATGCTTCATTGGGACCAATAGCTGGTTCAGGAAACAGAGAAGTTGTTCGTGATTTCATCCCTGGTGGTCAAGAGCAAATCGAGACAGTTTTAAATGCTGACTTTGGTTACTCAGTACCAATGGCCGAGTGGGCTTCAGACCTAAATATTGGTTTTGGTGGTGAATATCGAAAAGAAACTTTCGACCTGTTTGCTGGCGGCGCTAACTCATACGCTTTAGGTCCTTTAGCCGACCAAGGTTTCTCATCAAGCTCAAACGGTTTTGGTGGTTTTCCTAACAGCTCATCTAATTCACAAGATGCATTCGCGGGATATGTGGATTTAGAGGGTGACATTACAGACGCTCTTACATTAGGCGCTGCAGTACGTTACGAAGATTATTCTAACTTTGGTGACACTTTGAACTACAAGATAGCAGCATTATATAAAGTAAATGATAATGTTCGTCTTCGTGGTACATACTCTACAGGCTTCCACGCACCAACAGGTGGTCAGGCTAACATCACAAACGTTACTACTCAAAACGTGAATGGTCAGCTTGTCGACCAAGGAACACTTCCTTTGAATACAGCAGCTGGTCAACTAGCAGCAGACTTTATTCAATCAACCACTGGTGAACGTCCAACACTTACTGCTGAAGATGCTCGTAACATCTCTTTAGGAATGGCCTTCAACACAGGCGGTATTAATTGGACAGTGGATTACTTTAATATTGATGTTAAAGATCGTGTAGCATTAGGCGCAAATGTTGACTTCTTAGATGCTCTTCAAGCAGCTGGTGCAACGGCTGGAACAATTGGCGGTGCGTTAACAGAACTTGATGCCGCTGGAACAATAAGCCGTACAGACTTCGTAGGTCTTGATGATTTAGCTCAGTTCCGTTTCTTCTCAAATGCATTTGATACTAAAACTCAAGGTATTGATATCAAAGGTGATTATAACTTTGAGATGGCAGGTGGTGACTCTACAATTATAGTAGCTGCTAACTGGACAGACACAGAGGTTACCCGTCAGGGTCCAATCTCAGCTGGTCGCGTTCAGTCACTTGAAGATCTTCTACCAAACGTAAAAGGTTCAGCAACACTTCTTCATTCTAAAGGAATATGGAATGGTATGCTACGGGCTAACTACTATGGCAAATGGGATGACACTGGTAACGGCGTAGACGGCGTTAGCTCAGAAATTATGATCGATGCAGAAATCGGTGCTGAAGTTTATGAGGGTGTTGAACTTATGATTGGTGCAAATAACATCTTTGATAACTACCCTGATGAAAACCCAGGAAAAGGCGGCTCTGGTCAACTTTATCCTGAAGCTTCACCTACTGGTTTTGCTGGTGGTCAATACTACATCAAAGCTCGTTATACATTCTAAGCGAGTAAGAATAAAAAACTTAAGCCTTGGTTTCGACCAAGGCTTTTTTTTTGGATGCTAAACAGGAGCTAAAATTATAAAACTTTCACCAAACGCCTAAACTTAATAGTTTAGCTCTTAATTCAGGGGGCATACTTATAGATTGCTTATCAGCGCTTATATCTTTTGGAGTATCCTCAGGTTTCAAATAACGCCAGCCTTGAAAAGCGCGCCTAGGGCTTGGGTTTACAAGAATTATTTTAGGTTTCATGAGTATAGAACATGCACGTCTCCCATCTCTTGTTTTTGTTTCCTCCAGTGCAACAATTTCATTTCTACATTGGATAAAACCTTTTATTACCCAGTAAATAGAACCTCCCTGTAATAATTCTTCTTTATTTTTTGGGAACATCCGTGTGCGATGTTCGTGATGCGGAGAAAGCCCTCGCTGAACCCGGCGGCGAACAACTAATTTTTGCCAATCTCTAAGAGTTGAAACAGTCTCAGATCCAACAGATAATTTTTGTAAATGTATTGTCATGGTGTAAATACGCATAAACGTTAGTTAATGATGATCTTAAATTTTTTCCTAAAGTAATATAAAAACAGCTAGACCTAAAAATACAAAAAAACCTATTATATCTGTAACTGTAGTAACGAATACCGACGAAGACACTGCCGGGTCAGCACCAAATTTTTTGAGTCCCAAAGGAACTAAAATACCTGCAAGACCGGCAAATATATGATTAATTATCATAGCAACAAAAGCAACTACGGAGAGTTTTGTATCTTGAAACCAGATGTAAGAAATCAAAGCTAGAGAAAATGCAAAAATAAAACCTATTATCATA
>JAQXEH010000026.1 GCA_029250925.1 Hellea sp. | reverse complement strand
TGGGAGCCATAATTGCAGCAAGGCATCAATGTATACCTGTGATATTAGATGGTTTTTCTGTTTGTATAGCTGCTGCTGTTCTGCATAGTATTAACGAAGACTCCATTTCTCATTGCTTTGCAGGGCATGTAACAACTGAGCGGGGGCATAGAGCTCTATTAGAAAGGCTTAGTCTAATTCCAATTCATGATATGGGTATTGGTATTGGGGATGGAACTGGAGCGGCTTTTGCACTCAATACGATGAGGCTTAATTGCGAAGCTCTATCAACAATTATTGAAAAATAATATTGCGGATTACTTTATGTCTATTTTTTCAAACCAAGAATTTGATAATCACGAAGGTGTTTATTCATTTTCGGATCCAAGTAGCTTAATGCGTTGTTTTATAGCTGTTCACAGTACTAAAATGGGCCCTGCGAGTGGAGGTACTCGTTTCTGGACTTACGTCAGTGATGAAGAGGCCTTAACTGATGCCCTGCGCCTGTCCAAAGCTATGAGTTATAAAAATGCTTTGGCTGGAATACCTTTGGGAGGTGGAAAGGGGGTAATTATGAGGCCTGAAGAAAGTTTTAACAGGAAGGATTTATTTACAGCCTACGGTAAAGCAATTGATAAGGTTGGTGGTAGATATATAACGGCAGAGGATGTTGGTGTTAGTCCGGAAGATATGCAAACAATAAAGGCGGAGACTCACTACGTAGCTGGATTAGAGGAAGGCATTGCTGCTTCAGGTGATCCATCACCGCATACAGCAGATGGAATTCTTCGTGGTATGGAAGAGGCTGTTAAGTATAAGATTGGTGTTGAAGGCCTTGGTGGGATTACTGTTGCTATCCAAGGCTTGGGTCATGTAGGGTATGATTTAGCTAGGCGTTTACATAATGTGGGTGCACACCTAATAGTATCAGATTTAAACAAATACTTAACTAAAAAAGCAAAAGAAGAATTTAATGCCACTATTGTCTCTACAGAGAAAATTCACGCGCAAGAAGCCGATATTTTTTCTCCGTGTGCTTTGGGTGGGTCCATAAACTCAGATACATTGCCTGACATTCAGGCTTATATTATAGCTGGTGCAGCTAATAATCAGCTTTTCGATAACTCAGTTGGCTTAAAACTACTTAAGCAAGGCATATTATATTGCCCCGATTACGTGATTAACGCGGGTGGTATAATTAATGTGGCTTCAGAAATTTCAGGATGTTATGATCTAACTTGGGTGGATGGTAAAATAGATAAAATTAGAAGTAATTTAAAAGAAGTATTCGAAAAGTCAGCAAGATCAAGGACTCCAACTAATGAAGTTGCTGATAGTATGGCGAGGGAGATGTTGAGATAGTCGGGGAAATGTTGCAAACTGTATCAACTCGTGAGAATTGATATATATTTTATGTGTTAGAGGTATATTTACTAATTAATGTAATATAATCAAAAAAACACAATAAAGTGGGAAAATCATAGGCAAGATTAATGAATCAACCTACCCCAACAAATCGCGGCAGGCCCATACGACATGGTGATTTTGATACACTTTGTGATGCACTTGATTATGCGGCCTTATGTGAGACGGGTTTCAATTTTTTTGACGGAAGAGCAAAGCTTAAGCAATCACTCACTTATAAAGAATTAAGATTAAAAGCATTAGCACTTGCAAAACGGTTAGTTCCATTTGCGGCAAAAAACTCCCGAATTGGTTTAGCCGCAGTTTCAACGCCGGATTTTGCTATCATTTTCATGGCTTGCCAATATGCAGGACTTGTACCTGCTCCTTTGCCACTCCCGGTTACTCTTGGTGGAAGAAATTCATATGAGAGGCAACTTCAAAGATTGGCAGATACAGGTGATTTTCATGCCTTATTCTGCCCTGATTCAATGAAACAAATTATGGGGTCAGCATTGAATGATAGGGCTATTCCAGTGATATCATTCGAAGACTTAGTAGCCCTTCCTAACGGAAATAAATTAAGACCCTTTAACAAAAATGATTTATGTTACATTCAATATTCATCAGGATCTTCTAGTTCACCCAAAGGGATTATAGGCACTCAGGCTTCTGTCTCTGCTAATTGTCACGCTATCACAAAATTTGGAATGGAAATGGACGATAATGATAGAGGAACGAGTTGGCTGCCTCTTTATCATGATATGGGTTTAATTGGATTCATGTTGGCTCCTATAATGAGCCAAATGACAGTTGATTATATTGACCCTCAAGACTTTACACGCAGGCCTATTACTTGGTTGCAATTAATCAACGATCACAAAGGCACCTTCTCATTTTCACCTACATTTGGTTATGAATTATGTGTACGCCGCTGGAGAAATGACAGAGATTTAGATCTCTCCAGTTGGAAGGCAGCAGGCATTGGTGGGGATATGGTACGGCCTGAGCCATTAACTGAATTTTCAAATTTATTTTCAAAAATGGGTTTTTCTGAGGGGACTTTTAAGCCTAGTTATGGTTTGGCAGAGACCACACTTGCCGCAACTTTTTCACCCCCTGGGCAAGGGTTGTTAAAGCATACTATTGATATGGATAGATATGAACGCACCTCTGAGGCCGTAGAAGCAAATGAGATTACTAGTGCTGAGCACAAACGAACGTTTGTTGCATGTGGACTTGTTCTTCCAGGTCATGAAGTAGAAATTAGAGATTTTGAGGGTAATGTTTTGGGGGGTAATAAAGTAGGAAAAATTTGTTTGAGAGGGCCTAGTGTCTCACCAGGATATTTTCGTAATACCCAAGCAACTGAAGCAAGTTTTTCATCTGACGGATGGTTAGACACAGGGGATTTAGGTTATTGGCTTGATAATCAATTAGTTGTTACTGGAAGATTTAAAGATCTCATATTATGGCATGGTAGAAATATTTGGCCACAGGATATTGAATGGGCGGCACAAGCAGCAGCCCCTCACAGGATCGGCAGGGCATGCTCTTTTGCGATGGGCGGTGCAGGTGATCAAAAAGATATTATGCTTTTATTGGAATGTAGAACTAGAGATCAAAAATTATTAGATGAAATATACAGTTCGGTCATGACAGCTATTAGATTAGAAGTGGGAGTTCCTGTGCGGCTACAGTTAGTCCCCAAAAGTACTATGGTAATAACGTCTTCTGGAAAATTGTCACGAGCACGTGTGAAGGCGAAATTCCTTAAGGGAGAAATAATTGATATACAAGCAGACCGGCCAGTAGCTGTTATTGGAAATGAGACTGCTTAATAAAATGACTAAACCAATAATAGCAATGACTGGTGGTTCTGGTTTTATTGGTCAGCACATGATATCTGCTCTATTGACTAGCGGATATAAAGTTAGAGTTCTTGTAAGAAATAAGAAAAAAATAGAGCATTTAAAGCACCCAAAATTAGAAGTATTAGAAGGTAATCTTGCTAATAATGGGTCAGCTCTGGTTAGTGGTTCAGATGTTCTCCTGTCTTTTGCAGGTGCAGTGAAGGGTCGAAGCTTTTCTGAGCTAATGAAAATAAATTGTCATTTTAACAGTACCTTAGCTAGATTTGCTAACGAAGAGGGCGTAAATAGATTGGTTTTATTGTCCTCACAAGTTGCTTGTCAGCCTCATCTCTCTAGTTATGCTGTCTCGAAGCTTCATGGTGAAAATGTGGTAAAAGAAAATTTTGCAAATAACATCGCTATAATTCGTGCACCTGCTGTTTTTGGGCCGGGTGACTTAGCTACTAAGCCATTTTTTGATTTTATAGAAAAAGGCATATTGCCAGTGGCTGGAGGAAGAAATTGGCGCAATCGTAAAACTGCAATGGTGTTTGTATCTGATTTGGTAAAAGATGTAATGGATAATGCTATTACTGGTAACTATGACGATAAGATTGTTACCCCGTCGACTGTAAAAGGGGTTTCTTGGGAGGATTTTGCAAATTACTCACGATTAGCATTAGGCAAAAAAATTAAAATTTTTCCAATTCCTTTATCTATATTGTGGGTTTTCGCTGCCATGAATTCACTTAGCTTACGTTTCTTTGGAATAGGTCATTTGTCTATAGGCAAATTGCGAGAATTCCTATATGTGGATTGGTCAAGTGAGGATATTATAAAAAATTCAACCCCGTTTACTGAAGCGTTACGTATTACATCTAGCTACTATCAGAAAGAAAAAAATGTCTAAGCCAACACGCAAAGAAATACATGATAAAATTTGCGAGCTACTAAAGCCGTACAATCCTAAGAATCATCCTATTAAAGAAAATAGCGGGATAATGACTGATTTAGAGGTCGATTCTGTGGCTGTTTTTGATCTAGTTATGGGCTTGGAGGATTTTTATGACGTATCCATACCTATGGAGTTGATTTCTGACATAAGGACTGTTGGTGAGTTATCAATTGCTGTAAAAGAACTAACTGAATAATAGGTTTGAAAATGAATAACGTTTTGAAAAACACTCCTTTATCAATTTTTGATAAATATGCGCCCTTACAGTCGCGGGTAGATTTGATGATGAAGATAGGTAAAGATGCTTTAGGCTTAAAATTTGACGATATTATCAGTGCCACAAGAGGAAAAATTGATGGTCGTGAAATATTGTTGGCTGGTACAAATAATTATCTTGGTTTGACTTTTGATAATGACTGTATGACAGCAGCAAAAAATGCTGTTGATAGGCATGGTACTGGCACAACAGGTTCCCGTGTGGCTAACGGAAGTTATGATGAGCACATCCAGCTTGAAAAAATATTGGCCGATCATTTGGGAATGGAAAGTTGTGTGGTTTTTACAACAGGTTATCAGACAAATTTAGCTGCCATATCTGGTTTGGCTGGTGATAATGATGTAATATTCATGGATGCAGACGCTCATGCTTGCGTAATCGATGGTACAAGACTCACGTCTTCTTCTACAATACGTTTCAGGCACAATAACCCCGAAGATCTAGATAAGAGACTTAAGCGTCAAGGAGATATATCTAATGGAAATGCTTTGGTTGTAATTGAGGGTATGTATTCAATGTTTGGGGATATAGCACCTGTTGATGAGTTTGTAGATGTTACCCACAGACATGGCGGTTATTTGTATATAGATGAGGCGCATTCTTATGGTGTTTTTGGTCCCACTGGATGCGGTATTGCTGAAGATCAGGGTGTGTTAGATAAAATAGATTTTATTTCTGGTACATTTTCTAAATCGCTTGCATCTGTTGGAGGTTTTTGTGCTTCAAGGCATAAAGAGTTTGAGATACTTAGAAAAGTAATGAGGCCTTACATGTTTACTGCCTCTGCGACTCCCTCAAATATTTGCGCGGCATTAATGGCGGTTGAAAAAGTAAAAGAGGGTCAAAATTTACGTAATAATCTAAAAAAACGTTCTATCCAGTTGCATTCTGGACTCAGTGAGATGGGCTACGATATATGCGCAGATGCAAGTCCCGTTATTGCTGTACGTAGAGCTAATGAGGCAGTCGCAGCTATGGAGTGGAACTGGCTTATAGAAAATGGTGTATACGTAAATTTAGCTGTACCGCCGGGTACGCCGCAGAGTTCTAGTTTACTTAGAATTAGCTTGTCTGCCGCTCATACTGAAGCGGACATTAATATATTACTTAAAGCATTTTCTGATTTAAAATCTAATCAACAAGAATTAATATCAAAAATGTCTTCTCGTTTAACGAAGTAATCATAATACAAAAAACCCCGCATTAAGCGGGGTAAATTATATTTATTATCTCAAGTTTTTTATTCAGAAGTTTCTGTTTTATCTTCAGATGATTTTTCTGGTGCAATAAATTCATCAGGAGCATCGCCCTCAAACATAGAGACCGCATTGGCTGCTCTTTCATCATTAGCTTCCTTTGCATCAGCAGCTTCTTCAGCGGCCTGAGTGGCGATAACATCTTCACCTTTTTCTTGACGAATAGCTTCGTCTTCTGTTCTAGCAACATTCACCTTTATAGATACTGTAACTTCAGGGTGCAAACGAACTTTAACTTCATGAATGCCCAGTGCTTTGATGGGTTGCTCAAGAATTACCATATTTCTTTTAACTTCTTTATTGTTTAAAAGTTCGGCGATATCTCTAGCAGATACAGACCCATAAAGTTGCCCAGTATCACCTGCGTTTCTTATACAAACGATTGAATGTCCATCAACAGCTTTTCCTGATGTACCAGCCTTTTCTCTATTTTCTGCATTCCTTGCTTCTAGGTACTCACGTTCTGCCTCAAATCGTGCTAAGTTTGACTTAGTAGCTCTCAATGCTTTGTCTTGCGGCAATAAGTAGTTCCTTGCAAATCCAGGCTTCACATTTACAACGTCGCCCATGTCACCAAGTTTTTCTATGCGCTCTAATAATATAATTTCCATTATGCGCTCCTATTTAACTTCATAGGGCAAAAGGCCCAGATATCTTGCACGCTTTATTGCCTTGGCCAGTTCACGTTGTTTTTTATGAGTAACTGCAGTGATACGAGATGGAGCTATTTTACCCTTTTCTGACATGTAGCGCAGTAACATTTTTGGATCTTTGTAGTCTATAATTAATCCATTTTCCCCCGAAAATGGACACACTTTTCGCCTTCTACGGAATGATGTTCTTGAGGGAAGGTTTTCTATTTTAATGGAATCTCTTTTTGACATTAGACTACTCCTTGCTTTCGCGACGTTTGCGTTCTTCGCGCTTTTTTAGGATTGGTGATGGTTCATCTAAGAACTCATCCACACGTATGGACAAGTATCTGAGTATGTCTTCATTAATCCGATGCTGACGTTCTATCTCGTGGATTGTTTCAGGTAGTGCATTTATCTTTAGAAGACTATAATGAGCTTTCCTGTTTTTTTTCATTCTATAGGCTAAGTTTCTTAGACCCCAATACTCAGCACCCTCTACAGATCCACCCATATTTTCAATTTTAGAGGCGAGATTTTGAACAAACTCTTCAACTTGTGTAGTAGAAATGTCCGGGCGCGTGATGACTACATGCTCATAAAGAGACATAATAATTCCTTCATTGTTATGGATATGGCGTTTTTGTCAGTGAAGGCCGACTAGAACGATGGCTCTAGATGTATGTCTCAACACCGCGCTGAGATCTAGCATATAGACCATATCCGTTTGGGCGGCTTATATATAAATAGAATGTAGGTGCAAGCGGTTTTTATATATATGCCCTGAAAATATCTTAACTATAGTAGGTAATATTTATGCGTCTTCTGTTGGTTTTGGAGCAGGCAACCCTTTTCCACCTTTTCGACCTTCAATTTTTAGCTTTGCTGGAGGTATGATTTTAAATGAAAGATTTTCTTTTTTACTATCTACACTTATTTTTACCAATCCTCCACTTTTAAGTTTTCCAAATAAGATTTCATCGGCAAGTGGTTTTTTTATAAACTCCTGTATAGTCCTCCCAAGGGGACGGGCTCCATACCTTTTATCATACCCTTTATTAGCCAACCAAAGGTTAGCTGCTTTAGTTACTTCAAATTCAATTTTTCTATCCGAGAGCTGAGCTTCAAGTTGGATAATGAATTTATCAACTACTTTAGCGATGTCTGAGGGAGTGAGTGCGCCAAAAGATATGATAGCATCCAGACGATTGCGAAACTCAGGAGAAAACCGTCTTTTTATGGCAATACCTTGTTCATCGCTCTTATAGCCTCGGCCGAAGCCAATTTCAGCTTTGCTAGCATCGGCAGCGCCAGCATTTGTTGTCATTATTATTATAACATTTCTAAAATCAACTTTTCTGCCATTAGAGTCTGTAAGGAAGCCGTTGTCCATTACCTGTAATAAGATATTATATATGTCAGGGTGAGCCTTTTCTATTTCGTCAAGTAAAAGAATGCTATGTGGATTTTGATTTACAGCATCAGTTAGAAGGCCTCCTTGGTCGTATCCTACATATCCGGGAGGGGCTCCTATGAGTCTACTGACAGTGTGTCTTTCCATGTATTCAGACATATCAAACCTTAGTAGTTCAAGTCCTTGCGTCATAGCCAATTGTTTAGCAACTTCAGTTTTGCCAACACCAGTAGGTCCAGCAAAAAGATAGGATCCAATTGGCTTGTTTGGTTCTCTTAACCCTGCACGAGCTAATTTAACAGCTGAGCTAACCTGCTCGATTGCCTTATCTTGACCAAAAACTACGCGTTTCAGATCTATTGGTAGGGACTTAAGGGCTTTTTCATCATCTCGGGATATGGATTTTGGAGGAATTCGAGCTATTTTGGCAACAACAGATTCAATCTCTTTGATGTCAATTTTCTTTTTCCTACTCTTTTCTTCAACAAGTTTAGTTCTTGCCCCAGCCTCATCAATTATATCGATTGCCTTATCTGGCAATTTTCTGTCAGTTATGTGACG
>JAQXEH010000008.1 GCA_029250925.1 Hellea sp. | reverse complement strand
AAAGCTTAAACGTGGCTACTGCGGCAGCAATTGCTTTGTATGAAACTCGACGTTGAGATAAATTTAGAGTTCTGTTTTGTATAATTGTAATCTCTTTTAGATTTGAAACGTAGATATTCTATAAATTTAGTGAGGGAAATAGCATGCAACATAGTTTCTTTATAAACTTAACCCACGCCGGTAGTTTAGTTTTCGGTTCACTCATTTTACTGTGGGCCCTAAGTCTGAAATTAAAAGATGCAAGTTTGGTAGATATATTCTGGGGCTTTGGGTTTTTATTGGTGGCAGTGGCTTGTTTTATGCTGTCACAGGACAAGACCCCTTACACAACAATATTAATCCTTCTTCCTATACTTTGGGGGGCTAGGCTAACTTTATACTTAGCAAAACGAAATATTGGGCATGGTGAAGATAAAAGATATATAGCAATGAGAAAAAGAGCTGAGAGGAAGGGATTATCAGAGAATAATTGGAGGCTGAGAACTCTATTTACAATCTTCTTTGGTCAAGGTTTATTAATAATGATCATAAGTACTCCAATTTTATTTGCTTCGGCCCACGCTAGTAACTCCCCCGACATTTCAACCGGTCCGTTAGTATATGTTGGTGTAATAGTATGGAGTATAGGGTTTTTGTTTGAAGCTATAGGTGACGCACAGTTATCAAGATTTATGAAAAAAAATTCGAATTTCAAAGGAAATGAAGCTGACAAGCCTGTTTTAAATCTGGGCCTCTGGAAATATACAAGGCACCCTAATTATTTTGGTAACGCTTGCATTTGGTGGGGCATATGGTTAGTTGCATGTAACAGTAATATTGGTTGGATAACAATTTTATCGCCTCTGCTTATGACACTTCTCCTGACACGCATATCTGGTCGAGACCTACTTGAAAGACAGATGAAGAAAAGAACAGCTTATGCAATCTACACAAAAAAAACAAACAGCTTTATACCATGGTTTCCCAAAAAATAATTAATCTAACTTCATAATACTCATAGCTATTGTTTATATATAAAAATATCTTAAGTTATGAGTGATGATTACAAAAGTTAAAATATGCGGCTTGACTTGCAAAAAGGATGTTGATGCCGCCATAAAATATGGAGCGACTTATCTTGGGTTTATAGTCAATGCGGAGTCGTCCAGAAAATTATCTGTGGTTGAGGCTTCACAAATAGCCGTTCCTGCAAGCAAGTTTTGCGAAACAGTAGCAGTCGTTGTAAACCCCACAAACAATCTGCTAGAAAACATCATCCGAGAGATGCGCCCCAGTTACATCCAGCTTCATGGGGATGAGAGTATAGAGCGTGTAGCAAATATTAAGAATAATTTTAAGATTAAACTCATCAAAGCTGTTTCAATAGATAACAAGAAAGACTTTATAACAGCCGAACAATACACTGGTCTTGTTGACATCATACTTTACGACTCTAAGCCCCCCTTAGACTCACCTCAAAGGGGCGGTCATGGACTACTTTTTGATTGGAGCATGATATCAGAAGTGCCTTTACCTAAGATATGGGCATTAGCTGGTGGCTTAAATATTTCCAATGTTGAGAATGCAGTAAATTTAACAAAAGCGCCAATATTA
>JAQXEH010000005.1 GCA_029250925.1 Hellea sp. | reverse complement strand
TAAGAACAGCACGTCCTTCCGCGCCGCTGAAGTCAATGTTACCAAAGACATCATTGTTGTCTGTGCGAAGAGATACATTTTTCTTATCCTGAGTATAGTTTAAACCCACACTAAGAGTTAGCTTATCAGTTACTTCAAAATCAGCATTACCGAAAAGACTGATCGCCTCGTTGTTCTGTTTTGCAAATTCATCAATAGTGGTATCATCAGCAAAGAATGTACCAGGAGCGTAACCTAATATAGCTTCAACACCACCTAGAACAGAAGCGCCGCCAGCGAGAAGGTCAATATAGGTTCTTGTATCATCACCATAAAGCAAACCAGATTTCTGATCGATACTCTCATCAAAATAGTAGCCGCCCAACATGACGTCAACTTTATCAGAAACTTCTACATCTAGACGTAATTCTTGTGTAAATGTTCTGATATCAACATTTTGATAAACATTTTTTAAGAATTCGAGTGAGTTGTAATCTGAGTCAGATCCGTAATCGGAGTCGTTCGCGCGATATGCTGTAATAGATGTAACATCGATGTTACCCATTTTGAATTTACTTTCGAGCGAAACGCCTCTGTCTTTGATCTCATTCTGGGAATTTGAGTTACCATATGTTTCATATGAGAACTGATTATCAGAAGATGGCTGATTTCCACCTAGCGCCTGTATTATATTTCTAACATTTGGCTGTCCGGCAGCAAAAGGTCCGTCAATTGCAACACCTGTACCGCAACAATTTTCATCAATAGTGCTTCTGTCAAAAATCAAACGGAAAGATGTATCATCACTAGGCTCCCACATAATTTGACCGCGCATATTCCAACGATCGATCTCGTTAAAATCATCAGCCTCTGCAAGGTTAACGAAGTAACCATCACGTTGCTGAAAACCAAGACCTAAACTAACTGCCATATTGTCTGTTACTGCGCCCTCAACAAAGCCTTTGGCATAGATTTGATTATACCGGCCATATCCAGCTTCAACATAGCCACCTGTTTCATAGCTTGGGGCTGAAGTTACTACGCTCACAACACCGGCAGACGCATTTTTACCGAAGAGAGTTGATTGTGGTCCAGAAAGCACTTCGACGCGTTCTAGGTTTGGCAAATCTCCAATTTGTGCAGCTGCACGTGATCTGTATACACCATCAATGAAAACACCAACAGCTGGCTCAATACCTAAATTGTTACCGCCATTACCAAAGCCTCTAATTGCGAGACTTGTGTTAGCTGAGTTTTGAAGTTGTGAAACACGGAATGTAGGTACAACAGACTGAAGGTCTTTAATGTCCAAAATTTGCGCTTTTTCGATTACGTCTGCAGTAGTTACAGAAACTGATAAAGGCACTTCTTGAAGAGTTTTAGCACGTTTAGTCGCTGTTACTATAATTTCATCTCCTGAGCTATCTTGCGCAAGAGCTGGTGTGGCAGCAACCAAAAGAGTTGTGCCGAGTAAAAGGGTTTTTTTGAGCATGGTTTCCCCGTATGCAAAGTTAAGTTATACACCACTCTTAGGTGGTATTTATGAACAAATCGCTACTATGTAGAAATATTTATATCAAGTAAGATAAATATTTATTGGGTAATTTGTCATGACTGTGTCTTATTTAACACACATTAAATATAGGCATTTAAACCCATTTGAGAGAAAAAAAACAAATAATAATAGTATGATTAAAAGAGTTTTATTTATTCATTTATGATCACTTACATGATAAAGCTTTCATATGACTTCTTTATGTAACGATGAGACAGAAACTACTGTGAATGAAAAGTGGCTTACGGCTGTTGCTGAACCTAAAGATATAGGTATACGTGTAGATAAATGGCTTGCTACTTGGACTAAATTATCGAGAGCACGAATTGGCGCACTCATAGAAGCTAAACAAGTAAGGGCAGATGGTGACATAATCAACAAACCCACGAACAAAGTGAGAGAAAATGTTGAATATGCTGTTCTCGTACCACCTCCCATTGATGATACTCCTAAACCTGAGAATATTTATCTAGATATCCTATTTGAAGATGAACAACTTATTGTCGTTAATAAGTCTGCCGGCATGACAGTTCATCCTGCTCCAGGTTCTCGTTCAGCTACGCTGGTTAACGCACTGCTACATCATTGCGCTGATAGTCTATCAGGCATTGGAGGGGTTTTAAGACCAGGAATTGTCCATAGACTTGATAAAGATACATCAGGTGTATTGGTGGTTGCAAAAACTGATCGCGCGCACAGGTATTTATCAAAGCAATTTGCCAAACATACAGTCGAGAGACTTTACATTAGTCTCGTTAGAAGTGCGCCAAAGCCTCGAGAAGGTAAAATTGCAACTCGAATAGCCCGCAGCCCTAATGACAGAAAAAAGCAATCGGTAGTAAGAGGTACATTAAACAATATAGAATCATCTGATCATGGCAGGCACGCCATCACTAATTACAAATACTGCAAAGGTTACGGCCAGCAGCCGAATGCAGCAGTTGGTATACCACAAGTTAGCATGGTTGAATGCAGGCTTGAAACAGGGAGAACACATCAAATACGAGTGCATTTGGCACATATTGGATGCCCCTTACTTGGCGATCCTCTATACGGTAAACAACGTGCTTTCTTGACAAGTAAAGATCCCAATGAAGCCATTGTAAAGACTGCGATCGGAAATTTAAAACGACAAGCACTGCATGCAGCAAGTTTGGGCTTTAAGCACCCCATAACCAGAGAATTTATGTTATTTGAAAGCCCTATACCAAATGATATGTCTGAACTCATTGTCGCTTTGGAAAAACTTAATAAACAATAAATTTAATCCAAAAACCTTTTAAAATAGTAGAAAAACATTATATAGTGCTACCGGAGATCTCTAATGGTTGATAGTAAAACAAAATTACCCGCTAAAAAACGCGATTATAATGCTAAAAAAGCTGATGCTTCCTATTCAGGAAACATGAGCCTATCAATGACATTATCACCAGAGCAAGGGCTTAACCGTTATTTGCAAGAAGTTCGGAAATTTCCTATGCTTGAAAGGGACGAGGAATTTATGCTCGCGAAGCGGTGGATAGAACAACAAGATTCAAATGCTGCAGAAAAAATGGTTACTTCACATCTTCGCCTAGTTGCTAAAATTGCTATGGGTTATAGGGGGTATGGTCTTCCAATTGGTGAAGTTATTTCTGAAGGAAATGTTGGCTTAATGCAAGCCGTGAAAAAGTTTGATCCCGACAAAGGGTTTCGTCTATCAACCTATGCAATGTGGTGGATACGAGCTGCAATTCAGGAATATGTACTGCGCTCCTGGTCTCTCGTAAAAATGGGTACAACAGCCGCACAAAAAAAACTATTCTTTAACTTAAGGCGCCTTAAAGGCGAAATGAAGGCCATTGAGGATGGGGACCTTACTCCCGAACATGTCACAAAAATAGCAACTAAACTTGGGGTTAAAGAAGAAGAAGTCACCTCAATGAATAGAAGGATGGGTCACGGAGGCGACGCTTCACTAAATGTGAGTATAGGGGGTGAAGATGGAAGCTCAGAATGGCAAGATTGGCTCCAAGATGATACAGAAACTCAAGAGGAGGCTTTAGGTCAAGATCAGGAGCATAATGCGAAGATGGAATTGCTAAAAACAGCCATGTCTGCTCTTAATGAACGAGAACAAGATATAATATCCAAAAGGCGCTTAGCTGATAAACCTATGACTCTCGAAGAGCTAGCTATTATCTATGGCGTATCACGTGAGAGAATTAGGCAAATAGAAGCTCGGGCATTCGAAAAACTTCAGGAAGCTATGATGAATTCTGCAAAATCTTCAGGACTTATTGAAGGGCATTGAACTCAACTAAAACTATAACGTATCAGACGCAGGAATAATTGTAACACTTTCGCCGCAACCACAGGCATCGGTCTGATTGGGATTAGTAAAGGTAAACCTAGAAGATAAAACATCTACTTCATAATCTATTACTGAACCTAAAATAAATAGGACTGCCTTAGCATCAACAACAATCTGAACTCCATTATCCTCAACTACTTCATCAAATTTTTGCGGCTCTGATATATAGTCCATAAGGTATTCCATACCAGCGCAACCGCCATTCTGAACGCCTACTCTGAGAAAACCTTCATCCTTTTCGTTAAGAATTTCTCTAACTCTATTTGATGCTGCATCAGTTAATGTTACTAATTTGGCCCGAGGTTTTCTAATTTGTTTAATATCATTCATCAGCTTACAACATATTTAGTTCAAGACGAGCTTCATCACTCATGCGATCTGGTGTCCACGGTGGATCAAAAGTCATACTGACTTCAACCCTAGCAACTCCTGCAACAACTTCGCAAGCCTCCCTAACCCATTCTGGCATCTCACCAGCTACAGGGCAACCTGGCGCAGTTAATGTCATTTCAACTTTTAGGAGGCGGTCATCTTCAAGCTCCACACCATATATCAAGCCAAGCTCATAAATATCAACAGGTATCTCAGGATCATATACCGACTTAAGCTGAGAAATAACGTCATTCGTAATTTGTTCAATTTCACTATCCGATGGCTTTTCATGAGTAGGAATTACATTAATTACATCTCGCTCAGGCTTAGCAGTTTTTTCAACTTTACTTTCAAATCCAGGTATTTGAGCATTAGCCAATGCTTCTGCTCGTCTTTGCCTATCATGTGCTGGGTCAATCATTGTCATCTCTTAATTAAATTTTTTCATGATAAAAAATTAATAGCTCTCTTTAAACCATCAACAAATCTGTCAGCTTCTTCAATTGTATTATAAATACCAAAGCTAGCTCGCGCCGTTGAGTGTATTCCGAAGCTATTCATAAGTGGCTGAGTACAATGTTGTCCAGCCCTAATAGCAACACCATATTTATCAAGTATCTGAGCTACATCATGCGCATGTATACCATTTATATTGAAAGCTAAAACAGGCCCCTTATTTTCTGCACTTCCAATAAGTTTGAAGTCTTCAATACTCATTAATTGCTCCACGGCATGATTGTAAACAGAATTTTCATGCGCATGGATTTCAGACAAATCATACTGCGAATACCAATCTATAGCAGCACCAAGACCAATCGCTTGAAGTATTGGCGGCGTTCCCGCTTCAAATTTGAATGGGGGGTCATTGTAGGTCACACGATCTTCAAAAACATCTTCAATCATTTCCCCACCACCGTTAAACGGTTGCATTCTTTCTTGTATACTAGTTTTTGCATACAATGCACCTATACCTGTGGGCCCATAAAGTTTATGACCTGTCATGCAAAAAAGATCAGCATCTATTCCTATCACATCAATTGGCATGTGAACAGTTGATTGAGTACCATCAACTATAAATACAGCTCCGGAATTATGTGCAAGTTGACCAATTTCCTTTACAGGATTAATTGTACCCAACACATTTGACATATGAACAATTGAAACTATTTTTGTTTTTGGGCCAAGGATAGCTTTATATGCTTCTAAATCCAAATTTCCTTGCTCTGTAACAGGAATATATTTTAAAACTGCACCGCATCTTTCTCTTAAGAAGTGCCAGGGTACAATATTCGAGTGATGTTCCATTTGCGATAAAATTATCTCATCCCCAGGCTGTATTTCATTCATTAGTCCATATGCAGCTAGGTTGAGGGCCTCAGAGGCGCCTTTGGTAAAAATAATATTTGATGCTTTAGGTGCTCCTAAAAAATTTGCGACTTTTATTCTCGAGTTTTCATAAGCTTCTGTTGTTTCGTTAGCGAGTGTATGTAAGCCTCTATGAACATTACCGTAACTATGACTCATCTGTTCGGAAATTGCATTTATCACACTAAGGGGCTTTTGAGCAGAAGCAGCATTATCAAGGTATGCTAAGCTATAATTATTAACTTTACGGTTAAGAATTGGGAACTGCTTTCTTACAGCATGGATATCAAATCCTTCAAATTTCTGAGTATTATTATTGATAGTCATCACAATCTACCCCGAATTTTAGTCAAAATATTTTCTCTCAATTGATCATCCTCAAGCGAATAAAAAACATCACTGACAAAAGCCTCCGTCAACATAGCCTCAGCTTTAGCAAGAGGAATAGATCTTTGACGTAGATAAAAAAGAACATCTTCATCTAATTGACCAATAGTATTACCATGGGCACATGCAACATCATCAGCGTAAATTTCGAGTTCAGGCTTTGATCTTATCTTGCTCGTATCAGACAGCATTAATGCATCATGCCGCATTTCAGCATTTGTATGCTGTGCAGGTCTATGTACATGAAATTTTCCCTGAAAAACTCCGCTAGATTTATCTTTGACAACACCTTTAACTAATTGTCTTATATGGCAGTTTTGTTTTAACAACTCGATATTACTAGTCATATCACAATGACGATTTCCACTTAATAAATAAGCACCATTAATCGTGGCATTTAAGTTTTCACCGCTTGCAGTAAGTATAGTTTCAAATCTTGATAAAGCACTGCCAAATGAGATGGTATTTTGAGTAATTTTTGTGTTGGGTCCTGAATTAATTATAGCACTTGAAATTCTTACAGTTTCTTGGACGTCATCATGAAATATGATCCTATCCAACTCACCTTTGTCCATGATGTTTATAATGACATTTGTATTAATAAAAGAATTAGATTGGCTTTCATGGTATTCAACCAAAGATAAACATCCACCCGTATTAATATTAATAATAATTCTTGAGTGACCACTATTTAGATTACTAATTATTAGAGATTGGTCTGACTTAAAATTCTTAGGAACATTAATTTTCCAAGCCTTATTACAATAATTTTCAACCAGTGTACTTGAGATATTTTTTACAGAACTAAACTCACAATCAACTTCTTCTAGTGTAAGACCATCTGGTAGTAGGAAATTAGGTTTATTTTCATCTTCAATGCCATCAGATAAATGACTCAAAGAACTTCTTAAATCTGAATATTTCCACTTTTCATCGCGTCGGCTAGGAAATAAGCTCATATCATGCGTAAGCATCATAACCCTCTATTTCTAGTTTTTTAGCAAATTCAGCATTGCCACTGGCAGCAATCCTACCAGCAGATAAAACATGTACCTTATCAGGGACTATGTAATCTAATAGTCTTTGATAATGGGTAATAATAAGGATTCCTCTTTTGGGGTCTCGTAATTTATTCACGCCTTCAGCAACAACTCTCAACGCATCAACATCAAGACCAGAGTCGGTTTCATCCATAAGTATAAAATTAGGCTCGAGCATCATCATTTGAAAAATTTCCATACGCTTTTTCTCTCCCCCAGAAAAACCTACATTCAATGGTCTTTTGAGCATGTCTGGTTTAATTTTTAATTCCTTTGCTAGTGCTCTGGACTTCTTTAAAAATTCAGGGGCTCCCATTTCATCCAAACCGTTTGCTCGGCGTTGGGCATTTAGAGCTGTTTTAAGAAATGTCATTGTTGGAACGCCTGGAATTTCAATCGGGTATTGAAATGATAAAAATACACCTTTAGCGGCCCTCTCTTCTGGAGAAAAATCCAGTAAAGACTCTCCAGAGAGCAAAACCTCACCACCCGTAACTTCATAACCAGGCTTGCCTGTTAAAACATATGATAATGTTGACTTTCCAGCACCATTTGGGCCCATAATAGCATGAACTTCACCGGCTGGCACGGCCAGAGACAAATTATTGATAATTTGTTTATTACCATCATCAACATTAGCGGATAAATTATTGATTCTTAACATTTTATTCTTTCTATTTAAACTTTAAAAAATACAATCTTACTCTTTTAGCAATCTACAGATTGCCAATTAGAAGTTACCTCATTTTTTACGCACTTAATTCTTAAACCAAAATCATTCACTAATTCTAGGTCATCCACATTCTTAAAGCTTATAAAAATCTCTTCCGCACTCACGGGTATTTTTGATTTATCAGCTGCACTAAACAATAATATGTTATCATCGTTTTGTTTGAACTCAGCTTGAGCAGTAGAAACTATACCATTCCCGCTTTTAGGAGCGAAGTGTAACCTAATAACATCAATTGCTTCCCCCCGGGTTAAACCTAGTTTTAAACCAATCAAGCTGGCTAGTGTTTGTGAGTAACGATCATTCAGAATTTTTTTTTCTACCATTGCAATGGATATGTGATTTGCACTGGTTTGAGGTTCATTTTCAATCAGACTCACAGATTGCTGTGATACAGCCAATGGTTTCACATCCGTGCAGGATATCAATATTAAAAAAAAAGGAATAAAATACCTCATTAACCAACACTACCTTCGAGACTTATTGCAACAAGCTTTTGAGCCTCAACGGCAAACTCCATTGGTAATTCCTGCAGAACTTCCCTACAGAACCCATTTACAAGCATAGCAACAGCATCTTCTTCGGATAGACCTCGTTGTCTGCAGTAAAATAGCTGCTCTTCAGATAACTTACTAGTTGTAGCTTCATGTTCAAATTGGGATGAAGGGCTATCACTTTCTATGTATGGTACAGTATGCGCACCACATTTATCGCCAATAAGTAAGCTATCACATTGGGTAAAATTACGAGAATTTTTTGCTTTTTTATGCGCAGTAACTAAGCCTCTGTAAGTACTATTAGATTTTCCCGCACTGATACCTTTTGAAATAATTCGCGACTTGGTATTTTCACCAAGGTGTATCATTTTTGTTCCCGTATCAGCCTGCTGATGGCCGTTAGTAATTGCTATCGAATAAAATTCTCCTTGGCTGTTATCGCCCCTTAAAATACAGCTAGGGTACTTCCAGGTAACAGCAGAACCCGTCTCAACCTGCGTCCAACTTACCTTTGAGTTTTCACCGCGGCAATCAGCTCTTTTGGTAACAAAATTATAAACCCCCCCCTTACCCTCACTATCACCGGGCCACCAATTCTGAACAGTAGAGTACTTAACTTCTGCATCATCGTGAACTATTATTTCTACAATCGCGGCATGCAGTTGATTCTCATCACGCATAGGGGCTGTGCAGCCCTCTAAATATGAAACATAAGAGCCTTTATCAGCAATAATTAGTGTTCTCTCAAACTGGCCAGTTCCTTGGGCGTTCATTCTAAAGTATGTGGAAAGCTCCATAGGGCACCTAACACCTTCAGGAATATAGACAAATGACCCATCAGAAAATACTGCGTTATTTAGTGTTGCATAGTAATTATCTGTCAAAGGAACTACCGTACCCATATATTTTCTGACAAGCTCTGGGTGCTCTTTGACTGCCTCAGAAAAAGAGCAAAATATAATACCCTTCTCAGCTAATTCTTTTTTAAACGTCGTAACCACTGAAACCGAGTCCAAAACAGCATCTACGGCAACTTTTGGAGCTCCTTTTACTCCTGCCAGAACCTCTTGTTCCTTCAGAGAAATTCCTAATTTGTCATAAATAGCTAATATTTCCGGATCAACTTCATCTAATGATTTAGGTTTATCATCATCAGACTTAGGGGCGGCATAATAATAAGCATCTTGAAAATCTATTTTTGGATAGTCCACGTTAGCCCATACAGGCTCTTTTAAGTTCAACCACCTATTATATGCCTCTAAGCGCCAATCTAGAAGCCACTGCGGTTCATCTTTTTTTGCTGAAATAAACTTAACAATATCTTCATTTAATCCTTTTGGAGCAAACTCTTGTTCTATGTCACTATCAAAACCATATTTGTATTTTTCAGCCTCGAGTGATCTAACTCCATCTACGGTTGACTTTTCAATACTAGATTTAATTTTTACTTCTTCACTCATTTGTTATTTCCGTTCTATTACGTATATTCGACCAAGCTGATAAAATCTGATCAACGTCTTTGCT
>JAQXEH010000039.1 GCA_029250925.1 Hellea sp. | reverse complement strand
TAGAAGAAGTTAAGCTTTTAGCTTTTTTAAGCATTCCCATCTGTGCGGATGCCGGCAAAGACGAAGCTAATAAAGCCGTCGATACGGCAACAATTAAAAGTTTTTTCATAATTTTTTCCTTTTTTTATTAATATAAACCTTTGGCATTCATTTGATCTACGAGGCTTTTAGAGGCCTCCCTAGCTGCAAGAATTAATGCGTTTCTTTGCGCTACTATTTGATCTGGTCCAAGTCCTGCATACTGAATTGGTCCAACCGAAGCTACTTTTTTAGGCAGCCTTCTGGTTATATCCCATACCTGAGTTCTTACAGATACATAAACTCTCTGGTTGCCTGATACAGGGTCTGTATCTTTTAAGCCAATATCTATTGTTCCAACTGAGAAATATGTGACATCACAATCCTTAGCCCCATTGATAGCGGAACGTCTTGTTTGTCTTGACATATCATCCGCTTGGCTAAATTCAAACTTTATATCATCAGGTTCAACTCCACCGCACTCGCTTACGATATCATCGTATGAAACCACCTCATAACCAGCTGTGCTAAGTATATCACCCATTGCCGCATCAATATCCTGCGGGCTTGATACGTCATAAGATATACGGTCTGCTTTTCTTTCCGTGCTGCCGCCAGTTGTGACTTTGGTAGTTAAGTTAGCCTCAGTAGATGCCACGGTCTCAGACGACTTAGCAACTTCATTGTCTTCACTCGTTTGTATGCTTTGAGCATTAAGATCTGCAGACGCACTTTTTGCCTCTATAGAAACGACTTTGTCATCAAAAGATTTAATAGCTGTAGTTTGGCGCGCTAAAAAGATGAAACTGAAATAGCTTGCATCATCACCTGCTCTATTAACAGCTGATGCCATATTTAATTTTGTATCAACTGCCTCGTTAAAAATAGTAACTCTTGCGATTATTTGTACAGACTTAAGATCTTTATCATGCGTTTCGTCAAGAATTTCAACATTACCTATGTATGGGGAAAGGTCCATTCTAAATTCTGAGTCTAATTTTTGATAAGTTATTTGCCGCGCCTGAGGCAACCTTGCTATATATCTTGTCCAGGCCGAGTTAATAGCCTTTTCTTTAGCCTTTTTTTGATATGTACTGTAGTTTTTTTTCTTGAACTTACCTTCGTAAGTATACTCGCCCATACCTTTTATACTTTCAAAGGACATCGCATTAGTACTTGCCATTGCTTGGATAGCTAAACTAACTACTGATACTATAATAAAGTTTTTTAGGAATTTCATAATTATCTACCTTTAAGTTAGCGACATTTGTCCAATATTTTTTTGAATTGGTCAAATTCTTTTAGAACTAATTTGACATCATTTTTTTTACTACCTGTTGTTTTTTGCGCCCACTTTTTATCTGTATCATTTAGTTCTTTTGAAAACTTATCAAATAACGCAAATAGGGATTCTTGAAATGCCGCCCAATCATCTACTTCTGTTTGTGTTACAGGAACTTCCTTAACGGCTACATTTCTAATTGGCTTATCAAAATAAACTTTACCAAAATCGGGTTGTTCTAATTTGATACGCATGTAGCTTCCATATGCAAAAGCCTCTTTAGAGCTTGTTTTGCCAACACTTCCCTTTTTAAAACCTCTTAAAGTTAAATTAATGCCAAAGTCGGTGCTTGGAATTTCTAAATTGAAGATGTCGCCATTTGCAAATCTCATTGCCATTTTATTACCCAAAGCTTCGCCTTTAGAGTAAGGAAGCATCGAGACACCTTGATTGGTGGATAAAAACTTACCAAAGCTTTGAGCTAATAGTCCGGAAAATGACCTCTCAAAATCTAACCCATCGTTTGGAAAAAAAGGTCTTGCTTTGTCCTCTATGTTAACTCCGGTTACTCGCAAATATTGTCCATATGACTTTTTAATACTTACAGTCTGAATGCGGCTCGAGAATACATCAAGAATATTTATATTCTTATCGTTTCCATAAAATAGCGTTTTGAATAAACCCTCTATTTTTTCATCAGTGGGTTGATCTTGGGAAACGTCCCTTATTTGGACAGCAATAGGGTAACTCCCAACAACCTTTTGTTTGCCATAATCAAAGATTAGAACCTGAGCATGTATGTCCAAGACTAATTTATAAAGACCGCCTATCTGTTCCGTTGCAACATTTTCCCAATCAATAGCGAGAGCAATACTAACAGAGTCCCCTGATTGGTAATTCCCCAAATCATTTATTATAAAATCTAGATCGCTTCTCTGAACTTTCTTAACTCGGTCAACGAGAAGCTGCTCAAGAAGAGGAATGCCCTTTTCATTTTTAGCTTCGGCAAGCCTGTAACTATAAGGGTAAGATTTTTGATTGTCTGCATGGTTTCCGATGAAAGATAGGCCCGCATAATAAACCTTATCTTTAGCAAAAGATACTTCGGAAAAAAATAATAAAAAAGCTACAAGTAAGGTGCCAAAAATTTTCATTATATGCTGCCGTAGTTAAATGGTTTTATTTTTGTTAAATAATTTTTATAGTGTATGTCAATAATAATAAATAATGAGCTAAGTGCTTAAAGAGCTAAAAAAGCTAACCTGTTTTGAGGTCGTCTACATGAAACAAAAAGTATTTTTACTAGTTTTGGGTTTGTTTTTAACTTTAGCATATTTGATTTTATGGCCTGTCCCCGTCAACCCTGTTTCTTGGAAGTCTTCGGTAAATTCAGGTTACATTGACGACTATGCCCCTAATTCAGACCTCGCTAATTTAGAATTAATTGATATTGGCGAAACGCACGGACCAGAAGATATAGTTTACTACCAAAATAAAATTTATACGTCATCACAAGAAGGAATAATTCTTGAAATTGACCCCGTCAATCTAACACATAGGGAATACGCTAATACAGGTGGGTCTGCCTTAGGAATGGAAATGGATGGGGACGGAAACCTTATCGTAGCCGATGCGTTTAGAGGCCTGCTATCTATTTCTAAAGAGGGCAGGGTTGATGTTTTAACAAACAGTGTTGACGGCACCCCTATTTTATATGCAGACGACCTCGATATTGCTGAGGATGGCATAATATATTTTTCCGATGCATCAACAAAATTTGGCGCTCAAAGCATTGGATCAACACTAGATGCTAGTTTGTTGGAATTAATGGAACACAGCGGAACTGGAAGGTTATTATCGTTTAACCCTAAGACAAAAGAAACTAAAGTTGTAAATAAAGGGTATGTATTTTCTAATGGCGTTGCAATAACTGCTAAGAACGAGATTCTTTTAATAGAAACTGGAAAGTACCAGCTTCATAAATTACAACCTAACGGTGAGAGTGAAGTTATTTTACAAAACTTACCGGGCTTTCCTGATAATATAAATAGAGGCCCATTAATGAGCGATGGTCGAGAGACTTTTTTAATTGGTTTGGTTTCTCAAAGGTCTAAGTGGCTCGATAACAATTCTAACAATCCATTGATTAGAAAGGTAGCGATGCGTTTGCCATCCTTCATGCGTCCGCAGGCCGTGAGCTATGGTCTTATATTGCAGATTGATGCCAACGGGGGTGTTATAAAAACATGGCAAGACCCCGCAGCGGGCTACCCCAATACAACAGGCGCTATTATAACTGAAAATGGGTTTTTATATGTTTCCAGCCTTACCGCCAAAAAACTTGGCCGTATAAAAATAAATTGAAATTAAGTTTTTTATGAAAATTCATTTATTTGCGGCAATTTTTTTTCTTGTATTAATTATGGGCTGCGATGCCCCCACTAATGACTTAACAGAAAAAGCAGTCTCTGAGGCTGAATTAAAGAGAGACACCTTTTTTAGTGAGGTTGGAAATAGCCAACGTGAGTATTTTGTTTATTTGCCAAAGGGCTACAATTCTAATTTAGATAAGAAATGGCCACTATTAATGTTTTTACATGGAAACGGTGAGCGAGGAAATGGACAAGACGAACTTGATTTCGTTTTAATGCAAGGTCCCTTGTATGAAGCATGGATACAAAAAAAAGACTTACCTTTCATTATTATTTCCCCTCAATTACCAATGTTTGGTTTCGATAAAATGGGTATAGATTATATCAGTAATCGAACAAAAAAAAATATTCCTAAGAGATTAATACAGGGAGTGCCGCCACGACCTGACGCCTTTGCAACCGAGTTAGCTTTAAGGCGAACAGAGTCCGTGATTAACATGAGTGAAGTTGAGCCATTATTACCTTATGGCTGGGAAAAAATTGAAAAAGATTTAATAGTAATTTTGGATAATATTGAGAAATCGTACCGTGTTAGTAAAGGACAAACATACCTATCAGGTCTCAGTTACGGCGGCTTTGGAACTTGGTATATGGCTAGTAAGCACCCTGATCGTTTTGCAGCTATAGCCCCAGTGGTCGGTTGGGGTCACCCAAGTTTAATGGAGCCTATTGCAGCTGAAAGTATTCCTGTTTGGCAGTTTGCCGGCGGCAGAGATGGCTCGATTGATATAAAACACTTTTATGCTGGTTTAGATAAGCTAGAAAAATTAGGCCATAAGAACGTACGCTTTACTGTACATGAAGATAAGGCCCATGATGCTTGGACACGCGTTTACTCGGGAGATGACTTGTATAAGTGGTTTTTGTCTTTCGAGGGCAGTGAATCAAGTTCTTCTAAATAACAATAATGTGGTCTGATTAAGTCAGAAATTAGGCTTTCTAAGTTTGCCTTCTCCTATAGTATATGCAATAAGTTGCATATACTATAGGAGAGTAATATGGACCGTGAATTTGATGTAATTGTCTATGGCGCCACAGGTTTCACAGGGCGTTTGGTAGCAGAATATCTACAAAATACATATGGACAAGAAGTGTCATGGGCTATGGCGGGGAGATCCTTTACCAAGCTTGAATCAGTTCGTGATGAAATGAAAATACCCAAGGAAATAACACTTATTGTTGCAGATTCATCTGACCCTAAATCGTTGGAGGCAATGGCGTCCCGCACTAAATCTCTTTGTACAACGGTTGGGCCCTACCAGTTATATGGAGATACTCTTCTAGAGGCCTGCGTTAAAGAGGGCACAGATTATGTAGATTTATCTGGGGAGCCTCCGTGGATGGTAGACACTATTGATAAGTACAATGATTTAGCTAAAGCGAGCGGCGCACGTATTGTCCATTCATGCGGATTTGATTCTATTCCTTTTGATCTAGGAGTTTACTTTTTACAACAGCAGGCAATTTCAATTTATGGCGGTCCATGCACGAAGGTTCGCGGTAGAGTAAGAAAAATGAAGGGAACTTTTTCAGGAGGTACTGCGGCAAGTTTTGGTGAAACTATGAAGCGAGCTATGCGAGAACCTGAGGTACTCGGCTGGCTTAAAGATCCGTTTTCGTTGGTTCCAAACTTTACTGGGCCTTCTCAACCTAAGGGCAACAAACCCATAGAAGAAGAGGATTTAGGAAGCTGGGCGGCACCTTTTATAATGGCATCAATAAACACTAAGAATATTCATCGTTCAAATGCATTGCTAGGGCATCTTTATGGAATAGATTTTATATATGACGAAATGATGCTTACAGGCCCTGGGGCAGAAGGAGAAGCTATTGCTAATCATGTGGCTGGTGATAATTCAATGGCCAAGAACCCCCCTAAACCCGGTGAAGGGCCTAGTAAAGAAGAGCGGGATACGGGTTATTACGATATTATGTTTGTAGGTGATTCCAATGAGGGCAATAGACTTATTGCTTCTGTTAAAGGAGATAGAGATCCAGGATATGGCTCAACTTCAAAGATGATTGCCGAAGCAGCTCTTTGTCTAGCAATTGATGTTTCGCGCGATAAAGTACCTGGCGGAGTTTACACTCCAGCTCCAGCTATGGGGAAAGAACTGATAGATCGACTATCCTCTAAAGCGGGACTTACTTTTGCCATTGAAAGTAAATAAAAAGATAAGTTTACTTTAACGGCAAACTGTTCGTGCTTTTTTAAGCGCCGCAGTTATTCCTTTAAGAGAGAATGAATAATTCACTTTTGTTCCTCTACTGCTGACAGCCTCGACTTGCATGGTTGCCCCTGAGCGCATACTCGATACTAAGGCGCGTTCATCTGCGTTATTTTCGATAAATCCTTCATTATTAGAGGCAAACATTTTAAATTTTTTATTTTTAATACGTGCAATTGGTGTTCTATTGGTTTTAAGCTCATATCCAGCATACAAGCTGGGTTGCTCTTTTGCTGAGCCTGATTTCCAACTCGATACCATAAAGTAAACATCTCCGTGGTTAACCGATTTAGGAGATTTTGATAAGGGCTTGGAAAGGGCCCAGCAGATTTTATCGTTTCCGGCCGCAATAGAGAAAACGTTCCAATCAACAAATGATCCCTCAAGTTTAGGGCTAGCGGCTTGGGCATTTTTAGGAAGAGATATTATTATTAAAACAAAAGTAAGAATAAATGTTTTCATTTTCATGCTATATTTTATTCCCTTGTAAAAAGAAAGCTATGCTTTGCATAAATTCTTCCTATTATCCCCTTTTTTTTGGTTCAACCCAGTTTTCATTTGGCCCCCCAACTTTTACCGGGCGCTCGGGGTGCCCTCCTAACATGATGGATCTATCGTATAAAGTTAGAGCACATGCTAAGCCTACATTAATACAAAATTTAGTTGGTATCTTCACAAGGTAATCACACCGTTGTTGAATTTCATCTGAAAGATTGCCTTTTTCAGGACCTAATATGTAAACGCAATTCATTGGATGCCGAAAGCTTGGTAAATTAATTGAGTCGTTAGTTAGTTCTACGCCAACAAGTTTGCAATTTTTAGGTATTACTAAATTTTGAGGATTATCCCATTCGTAAAAAGGCATATGGTTTTCGGATTTAGAGGTGTCTGTGCGTTTTATTTCCAACGCCCTATTCGTTGCACCTATAGTAAAAGCGAAACTTGCTCCGAATGCATTGGAAGTTCTAAGTATAGCCCCTAAATTATAGGACTTAGAAATACCCTCTATTCCAACGCCAAAATAACCCCGCATAATTTTATTCTTCCTTTAATGTTTTGAAGAATTTATAGACAGCATATA
>JAQXEH010000074.1 GCA_029250925.1 Hellea sp. | reverse complement strand
AGTTGTAGTATTTGACAGCGCTGTCAAATTTCATTATTTATTTTCTATAGTTCTCCTTTGCACTATCTCTAACACAGGTTGAAAAATGAATAAATTTTACTTAGTCTTATCTTTAATTCTGGTGAGCCTCTCTCCCGCATATGGTGAAGACATCGCCTCCATAGAGGAAATAATAACAACAGGTAGTATTCAAACGGACCCTGCAATGTCAGCATGGCGATCAGGGGATTTTGAAACAGCTGAAATTGAATTTAAACAAAATGCTTTTTGTGCATTAAGGATTGAACGTAACTTTATATCAGGAGTTGAGGGTGCAAGAGACAGCGCTATTCGTTCGGATGTTGGAACAGATATTGATGTTCCTTCGCAGCCCTCGGGCGGCCTCGGCGGCGCAGTTGTAGCTCCGACGTCACAACCCGTGATACCCAAGATTCAACTCAATTCTTCAGACTTTAGAGGCGCAGACAACGAAGGGACGCGAACATGCGAAGATAGAGGTTTCCAAATTTACATGATGGGCATGTCTCAACTAAAACTTGGAAAACGAGATGAAGCCAAAGCAACTCTTTTGAGGTCCACCGGGCTAAGAAAAAATTTGTATGATGCTCACTTCAGGTTGAGTTTATTGGAATACCAAGATAATAATATGAAAGAGGCAAACAAACACTTTAAAAAATTAAGAAAGATTGGCTCTAAATGTAAAAAATGTGAAGCAAAAAAAGAGATAACTGCACAAATTAAATACTTAGAGAACCTTCTCGCTTAAAAAGAAACCTGATTAAAAATAAATCTATAAAGGAATGATATGTTAAACCGACTATTTCTCACTATACTTGCTTTTGCCCTCACAATGTTTGGATCAAATATAGTCTCCACTGCTGATACAATTAATAATCCAGAGGACCAAAGATCATTCCCGTTTCTAGTTAGCAGTCTTAATTTTGGGCAGTGGGAAACCTTTGGGCCGGACAAAAGGGTTAAAATAGTGGAATCAAAAGGAGCTCCGAGCGGTCAGGCATACAGAGTTACCGTGAAAAAGAAAAAACCTAATCACTGGGATATAGCAACACGAAATGATATGGTAAAAGACATTAAAAAAAATGATGTCATAGTCGTTTCCTTTTGGGCCAGAGCAGCTAAGCCTCAAAAAGGTAAAGAAAAAGGTGATATTTATGTTGCCTTGCAGAGAGACATAGAACCCTATGATCAGGTAATTTTAGAACGCATTGCGCTCGATACAGAATGGAAAAAATATCATCTGTCAGGAAAAGCTAATCGTGACTATGCGGCTGACGTAACCGAGCTTAACTACAATCTTGCATTAGCCAAACAGACTATTGAATTTGCAGAATATTATGTAATGAATATAGGACCTGATGGCGACCCAGAACAATATATACCATAATGACCATGTCTATCGTAGACCTAAGTGATTAAGGAAAACATGACAATTATATTTTACGATTGCAAAACTGCTCCAAGCCCGAGACGAACGAGGATATTACTAGCCGAAAAAAACGTGCCTCATAAAACTGTTGAAATTAATCTCATGACAAATGAACAGATGGGGGATAATTTTCGTAAGATCAATCCTGATTGCACTGTTCCAGCATTACAGCTTGAGGATGGCAAAATCTTGAAAGATAACGCATCTATTGCAACTTATCTCGAAGAGGTTTATCCAGAACCTCCCCTTTTGGGGACAACACCATATGAAAAAGCTGTCATAGCATCATGGCAATCCAA
>JAQXEH010000036.1 GCA_029250925.1 Hellea sp. | reverse complement strand
CTATGCCTTCATATACGTCCTTAGGCTTAAACCTTTTTTCTGGGTGAAATTGAGATGTATCTACACCGCGTGCCCAAGCGGAGAGGTTATTAAATTTCTTTTCTTGCAGAAAATTTACCATAGACTCAGTGGTAACCATCGTGCGTCCCCCAGAGTTATGAAAGTTACGCATAAATTTATAACTCAAGCCTATTGGGATAAATGGAAACCTAGCCTTAATGTACTCGGGAAACTTTGTGTGATAACTGGTTGTAAACGGCTTCCCCCATTTGATACAGAGTGACCTAGCGGACAAGCCTAACGGCCCTTCAGTGGCTATGTGTATGGCATCTGGCTGAAAGGCTAGTATCCGTTTTTTCATATCAGACTTAGCGAAGGGTGCTAGTTTTATATCTGGATAGGTTGGTAGTGGTATAGTCCAGTAACCATCTGAGGGAGAAATTACTTCAATTATATGTCCAGATTTTCTCAAGGATTTTATTGTCATTTCTAGCGTCCGAACAACGCCGTTCATTTGAGGTTTCCAAGCATCCGTGACTATGACTATTTTCATTATTTATCCAGCTTGTTGAAGAGTGTCGCTACTAGACTACCCTTTAGCCGTTATGCTTATCACCTTTTTCTTATTGTTAAAAGGCTCATGAGCGCTGTAAGGTGAAGAAAAAATTGGAATTGATGATGCAGAAAGTAAAAAATATTCTCTGTGAGTGCCCATGTGGCAGCACGAGATTTTACCTTAAGAAGCCCCCCTTCGTAAGGTTCTATTGTCACTGTGAGATATGCCAAAAACTTTATAATTCTGCTTACAACGATGTAGTCGTAATAAAATCCAAGAACGTTGTGCTAAAACAAAACGGAGTTCAGTTCAACAAATATAGAAGACCTCCGGCATTAGACCGAGGGATATGCGAGAAGTGCAAAAAACCTGTTGCAGGATTTTTTAGGGGTATTCCTGGATTGAGATTGGCTTTTATAAATTCTGACAATATACAGGATAAAAGTTCATTAACGAGACCGCTCGGCCATATTTTCTATCATCGAAAAAAAGAATATGTTGAAGATGAATTGCCTAAATTTAGAGGGTATTGGAGGAGCCAAATTAAAGTGTGTCACTGGATTATGGCTAAACTCTTAATAAGTTAATTTATCTATCATCTAGATAAGATCTGATTCTGTATTAAAGCGATAGCAATTAAATTTTTACTTCAAGGAAATAATTTTTTACTTCATTTCGGAGGCGTCACAAAAAATTCACAGTTATTTTATTAAATTCTGTACTCTGTTAACTAAAAATTTTCTTTTTTATCATACTAGGTATTGACGGGTGGAAGTAAATCGACACTATATGTAGTGAAGAAACACTTTGAGTAAAACTCGAGGATTTCCATTTAGAGAATATTTAGTTTAATGCCACCATTTGGCATATGAACTAGATGTGGGTGTTAAATTAGTAGTGTTGTAATCCAACTTGGTCACAACTGGAAGTAAAAGGGGAGATAAATGTCGGAGAGTTCAATGAATGCGTTCTTAGCACCAGAAATAGAAGAAGAAATAACACAAGAAGGCCAAGCGGCAACTGTAAAGCTATCACAAAAAAAAGGTTCTGTGGTCAATGAGCCTAAGGTTAACTCTGTAAAGCAGAATCGCTCACGGGATGAACTACTTACTGATTTCGGTAAAAAAACATTAGTTGATAGATATTTACTTCCAGAAGAAAATTATCAAGGAATGTTCGCGCGTGTCTCCGAGGCTTATGCTGATGACAACGCTCACGCTCAGCGTCTTTATGACTATATGTCTAAACTTTGGTTTATGCCCGCCACGCCTGTATTGTCTAATGGGGGAGCAGAAAGAGGACTGCCTATATCCTGTTTCTTAAATGCTGTTGATGATAGCTTAGACTCTATTGTTGGTGCTTGGACTGAAAATGTGTGGCTAGCCTCAAACGGTGGCGGGATAGGTACTTATTGGGGTAATGTAAGATCGATCGGAGAAAGGATAGGTAAGGCTGGTAAAACATCTGGAATTATTCCTTTCATACGTGTGATGGACTCTTTGACATTAGCGATTTCTCAAGGTTCGCTCCGGCGTGGATCTGCTGCCGTTTATTTGGATATACACCACCCAGAAATTGAAGAGTTTTTAGAGATACGAAAGCCTTCAGGAGACTTTAACCGTAAGTCTTTAAATCTTCATCACGGCCTCAACATAACTGACGATTTTATGGAAGCTGTTAGAGATGGAAAAGGATATGAATTGAAAAGCCCTCATACAGGCGAGGTAATAAAAGAAATATCTGCACGTAAATTATGGCAAAAAATACTGGAGATGCGTTTGCAGACTGGTGAGCCTTACATGATCTTTTCTGACACAGTTAATGAAGCTCTAGCTAAACATCAGAAAGACCAGGGCTTAAGAGTTCAGCAGTCAAATTTATGCGCAGAAATTATGCTTCCAACTGGGAAAGACAAATATGGAAA
>JAQXEH010000054.1 GCA_029250925.1 Hellea sp. | reverse complement strand
TACTCAAATTACCATTGTGTGCAACCGCCTCTAATAATTTTAACTGATAATTATCAAGCCCATCAGACAGCCTGAGTCCATCCTGCCGCATACCAAGGCTCGTTGCTAAAATATTTGCTTCAACCTTCTCATCTGTTCCTGAATTAACTTCAAAAAATATAGTACCTGAGGATGAAAAAACTTTTTTCATATCATTTTTTTGCCAGTTTAGATCAGGTGGTAAAAGGTGAACAGTGCCGTATAAGTAAAGCACCGTATCGCTGTCTTTGAGGACCCAGATAGCTGGACCATCATTGCGTTCGCGAGCAAGCTCAACTTGTGAATTAACAACCTGAGAACCAGAATAGTTATCACAACTGATCAGCATTATTGTAAAAAAAATTATGATAATTCTTAGCATATTCAAGTAGTGAACATTGATGCAATTATATTCAATAGTTTTTTCTAAAAGATTAGTGCCTAGTGAGTTTTGATGCCCCAATAAGGCACATAAGTGTAAATTTAAGAAAAGCTCCAATCGAAGTGTGCTTAAAAATATAAATATCATAAAATCTAGAATTTAAATTATATCTTCAATGTCTAGTTTAGTAGCTCATTTACGTTACTAGTAAAAAAACACTGGATTTATAAAATTACAGTGATAAATAGCCCTATGATTAAAGGATGGACACACAAAGCTTTGATAAGCTTATTAGCTGTCCTTTTTCTATGCCTTCAAACGACATCAGCAGCTCATAGCGCCGAATTAGAGGGTGATACAGACCATATAGAATGTTCTGTATGTCATTTGGTGTCTGAAAAATCTGACTCTAAAATAATTCAATCATACTTTAATAATGGTTTTGATAACTCTCTTAAACTAAAAAAGGATACTTTTGCACCCATCTCTGATGATAGGATAGTAAAAGAAACAGAAGTTCGAGGACCACCTCCAAGAGCACCCCCCCTACACTCACATATAAATTAAAATAATCCTTCGCTGCAGCTGCAGTAATTTTACTATGTGAGAATAAAAATGTCTTTTAAAAACTCTACTTCAAAGATAGCATTAGCTACTCTTTTATTATCCTTGCCTTTTTCGGCACAATCTCAAACTACTGATAATAACGATGAAATCGTTATCACAAGCGCACGTATTCTAGGCGGTTCGCCTGATGATGCAATCACAGGTATCACTATTTTAACGGGTGATGCACTAGATGACCGTTTAGCTTCAACCATTGGTGAGACACTAAAATATGAACCTGGAGTGTCATCTTCTTTCTTTGGCGCTGGTGCATCGCGTCCAATTATAAGAGGTCAAGGGGGCGGCCGTGTACGTGTATTAACCAATAGTATTGGTACAATTGACGCTTCTTCCGCCTCCCCTGATCATGCCGTTGCCGTAGAACCGGCACAAGCAAACACAATTGAAGTGCTTAGAGGGCCAGCTATGTTACGTTTTGGCTCAACAGGTTCAGGTGGGGTAATAAATGTTATTGATGGCCGCATCCCAAATGAAATTCCAGAAGGTACTGAAGCATCAGCTCGAATAAGTTTTAGCTCAGTTGACTCGGGTAAAGAAGGCGCAGCCTCTATTAAGCAAAATCTTGGTAATAATCTCGTGCTCCATCTTGATGGAACCTGGAGAGAAGCTAAGGACTATAGGATACCGGGCTTCGCTGAAAGTGAAATTTTTCATGAAAGTGAGGAGGATCATGACGAAGATCACGACGAAGATCACGATGAGGATCATGATGAAGACCATGGTGAAGAACGCGAAGGAGAAATGAGAGATCGTCTCGAGAACTCATATGTAAAATCTGCTTCTTTAACAGGGGGTTTATCATACATATCTGATAAGGGTTTCATTGGTGTATCAATGCAACAATTTGACAGTGACTATGGTATACCAGGTGGCCATGAGCATGGTCATCATGAAGGTGAAGATCATGACGAAGATCATGACGAAGATCATGACGAGGATCACGACGAGGATCACGAAGAGGAAGAAGAATTAGTCTCTATCGACCTTAAACAAACTCGAGTTGATCTGAATGCAGCAAGAGAACTTGGTGGATACTTCGAAAAAGTACAGTTGTTTGCAGGATATGCAGATTATGAACACACGGAGCTTGAAGGTGATGAGATCGGTACTGTTTTTACTAATGAAGGTGTCGAAGCTCGCCTAGAACTGATTCAAAAAGAAGAAAACGGCCGTAAAGGTGCCTCTGGTATTCATTTACGTAAAAGAGATTTCAGCGCTATTGGTGAAGAAGCATTTGTGCCGCAAACCAATACACGTGAAATGGCTATCTACACGTTCCAAGAAAAATCTTTTGATGCACTACATTTAAAAGGGGCAATGCGTTATGAGAATAATCGAATTATTTCAGAAGCATTAAACGAGAAAAGATCTTATGGTTTATTTAGTATTTCCGCTGGAAGCGATTACCACTTAAACGATCAAAACAGAATAGGTTTAACAGCCTTTAGATCAGAAAGAGCGCCTACAAGTGAAGAGTTATTTTCTAATGGCCCTCACCTAGCTACGGATGCCTTTGAAATTGGGGATGCAAATCTTGATAAAGAAACTGCAATAGGTGTCGAATTTGCGTATCGTTTGAAAGCAGATAATTACTTTTTGACAGCTAATGCATTTATCACGGACTACGAAAATTATATCTACAAAGATATGATAACCGACCAAGAAATGGACGGCCTTGATGTGTATAATATATTAAGCGCTGATGCAGTGTTCAAGGGTACAGAAATACAAGGCGGATATACATTTGAAGATATCAATAATGTTTCCATTTCAATTGACGGTCTCGTTGAGTATGTACGCGCCAAAACACAAGCTGGGAATTTACCACGCATTGCGCCGTTATCATTCTTAGTTGGAGCAGATGCTGAATGGGAAAACTTTAAATTACGTACTGAATTAGATTATTCAGATAAGCAAAATAAGCTATCCGCTATGGAGTTACCTACGGAAAGCTTTACACAAGTGAACGCGTTCTTAACGTGGACTCCTGCTGCTAATCAAAACGTTAAATTTAAGCTTTCGGCTCTAAATTTATTTGATGAAGAGGCCAGACAGCATTCATCCTATCTCAAGGATGTAGTGCCGTTACCGGGAAGAAATTTCCGCTTCTCCATTAAAGCGGCATTTTAAGAAAATAATTTTATCCCCGTGTAAAATAGATATTTGCACGGGGATAAAAAAATAGTAGGCTTCAGAGGTAATCATGATAAAGACACAATTAACATCCGACAAAGTAGCCATTAGTCTATCTTTGGTTTGCGTACTGCACTGCTTTTTTGTACCTTCTTTTATTATTTTAACTCCAAGTTTTATGTCTTTTTCTTTAGGGAACGAGTTCATACACAAACTAATCGTTATAGTTGCAGTTCCTGTAAGTTCGTATGCTTTAGTATTGGGTTATAAAAACCACAAGACAGCTTCATATCTTCCCGCTGGCATTTTAGGATTATTGGCAATTATTTTTGCGGTAGTATTAGGGGAAGAAATTTTAGGCGCGACTATTGAGAAAGGCTTAACTTTAACGGGATCAATTTTAATAGCTTTAGCCCACTATAAAAATTATCAGAATTGTAAGCAATTAAATTGCTCATGTCACGAGGACTAAAAAAACCACACTCCGTGTGATTAATCTACCACTCACGTATTATCTTTTGCACAAATTTTCCAGAAGAAGTTAAATCTTGTGGTCTCCATGGTCCGCTAGAGCCAGCTCCTCTTGTAAAGATAGAGGCTGCCTCATTTTTATCACTTACTGCCCAGTTTAAATGAGTTAGGTTATGTTTCCTAATAAATCGCATCCACTCAAGCGTTGACTCCTCGTCTATAAAACCATCTCCATCATAGGATACTGTACCCCACTCTGATATAATAAGAGGCAGTCCCTTACTTATCGCGTATTCTGCTTTTTCACGAAGTTCGTTTTTATGGGAGGCTGCATAAAAGTGCAAAGCGTATAGTAAATTATACTGGTCAAGTATGGGGTTGTCAGCAGCAAGATCAACATCTTGGCTCCAACTTGGAGTCCCAACAATTATCAAATTATCAGGGTCTATTTTGCGGATGGCATTAATAATAGTCTCAGAGTAGGGCTTAACTATTAATTCCCATGAAATATCATTCAAAGGCTCATTATAAATCTCATATATTAGGTTAGGTGTGTTCCCATACTTTTCTGCTATGAAAGTAAAAAACTCTATAGCTGCGTCTAAATTTTGTTCTGCTTGGTGCGAATGCCAATCGACTATGACATAAATTTCATTAGCTATTGCCGCATCGATTACGCTTGTTACTCGGTCAAGATTAGCTTTTCTTTGCTCTAAATAGCTACCAGTGCCCTGCGCCCCCATTGCAATACGAATTATGCCCGCCTTCCAATCTTTTGCAAACGAAGCAATAGCTTCTGAATTATAAAATCGTTCTTGCCCCCACCCCGTGTTAGACCAAAATAAACTTACTCCTGCCAAAGATATGACTTCTTTTTTAACATCACGAATAAATGTACCATCAACGGATAGCTGTCCATGGTGGGCAACTGGAGAAGCTTTTTGGGATTTAAAAGATGCTTTTAAATGATTTGAATTAATGTCTTTAGCATAGGAAAAGCTGGCAGATGCAGCTATCATAATCACATATATTATAAAAAGCTGCATCCGCATTTTAAGCTCTGACATATATATTTATACGGCCTATATTCTAAGCTTAGGTGAAGATTATTCTGTAGAAACTTTTTTTGCACTTTTCATCATGAAATGTGTGTCATCAAAAACCTGAAACTTTATATACTTACCATTTTCAATAACTGCCACATGAAGAGAATCGCTTACTTCACCGCCTGTTGTCATTTTAGTTCTTATAAAAACGGTATTACCAGAAGCATGATAAGAAATAGGCTCAACCTTAAAATCTGGCCAATATTCCGCTATTGGTGCAAATACATTTTTTATAACATCTTCTGGGCCTATATATGTGCCGCCATAAGGGAAGCCTTTAGGCATAGTCCATACTGCATCATCAGCTTGTGTGAGCGCCCACGCCTCCATATCATTTACTTTAAAAGCATCATACCCTAACTTTGCGTATGCAATTAAATTTTCACTACTTACCACATCAGGTGTACTCACTGAATCTTGTGCTGTCTGGTTTGAATTAACGGAGCACCCCATAAGAACCATTCCCGCAAATGTTAAAGCAGTAAACTTAACTATACTATTAATCATTATTTCCTCCAAAAATTAAACTAGCCCTTACCTTAATACATTAAAAGAACTCTTATTGCAAAGCATTAAATGAGAACCATTCGCAAAGTAATTGACATTTTATTTTAACTATACTTAAATATGGTATGAGAATTTACTCATTATATTCTTAAGTTTTGGAGAAAATTATGGAAAATTTATTAGAATATCAAACATTAAGTATGTTTGGTACATACAGTATAGCTTTTGCGCTCAGGGCAATAGGAAGCGTATTGGCGATCTGGCTTGCACTTCGTGTGGCAAACAATATTCGTATGTCAAATGATAGTAATGTAATCAGCAAACTATTAGGTTCTGCTTTTGGCATCTTAGTGATGTATGGAGCATTATATTGGCAAATGGCTTATATAACAATTCGGGCTAATACAGCTAACGGCCTGAAAGCTATGAGTGAAGGCGGAATGCAGCTAACTCCTGGTAGCGAACAATTTTTAGCTAATTTTGCAACAGATGCAATATCACTTCCAATACCAGTAGCTATTTTTGATTTAGTTATTATATCAATGATCTTACTACAAATTTGGATGCCTAAAAAAGCATAAATAACAC
>JAQXEH010000034.1 GCA_029250925.1 Hellea sp. | reverse complement strand
GGAAAAGATCTTGCAGGGTTTTCATCGCGAAAACGAGCCAAAATAATTTCTTATCTAGCACAAAATCGTGAGGCATATCCCAGCATGCCTGTTTATGAAATTGTTGAACTTGGTCGCGCCCCCTACAGGGGATCTTTAGGGCAAATAAGTTCAACGGGTAAAGATATTATTGAGAGTGCGATGGTGCGCACAAAAACTCAAGCCCTTAAGGATAGAAAATTTAATAACCTATCGGGAGGGGAGCAAGCTAGAGTTCTTCTTGCAAGAGCGCTAGCAGTAGACACGCCAATTATTTTAGCTGATGAACCAATATCTGCGTTAGACCCTGCATTCCAAATTTCCATGATGCAAGCCCTCCAAAGAGAAGCTAAAAAAGGAAAAATTGTAATAACTGCACTTCATGACTTATCTCTTGCATCTCAATTTTCTAGTAAAATTTGGATGCTAAAAAATGGAAAAATTGTCGCTAAAGGTGTCCCTAAAAAAGTCTTAAACGCTGAAAATTTAAAAAATACTTTCCAAGTAAAACTTCCGAAGGGAGGCTTTAAACCTCTTCAATTAGCTAATTAACATTCCACTACATTTACAGCCAATCCACCTTGGCTTGTTTCTTTATACTTAGTTGACATGTCCAAACCCGTTTGACGCATCGTTTCTATAACTTGGTCTAACGAAACTTTCATTTTGCCCTCTGAATGCAAGGAGAGTCTTGCGGCATTCACTGCCTTTACAGCTCCAATTGCATTTCTTTCAATACAAGGTATCTGCACAAGGCCTCCAACTGGGTCACAAGTTAAGCCAAGGTTGTGCTCCATACCAATTTCAGCAGCCTGTGCAATCTGTAATGAACTGCCGCCCCATATTGCCGCTAATCCTGCAGCAGCCATGGAACATGCAACGCCGACTTCACCCTGACACCCCATCTCTGCCCCTGAGATGGATGCTCTTTGCTTGTAAAGTAATCCGATACCACCCGCTGTTAATAAAAACTTTCGAATATTCTTTACTGAATTAGAATCATCGTAACAATAATGCCTAATTATGGCAGGAATAATTCCAGCTGCACCATTTGTAGGTGCAGTTACAACCTGTCCGCCTGCAGCATTTTCTTCATTAACTGCCAAAGCATAAACATTAAGCCAATCAAATAATTGTTCTCGCTCATTAGACATTTCCGTTTGTGTTAATTTTTTCCACAAATCTGGGCTGCGGCGGCGCACCTCAAGGCCTCCAGGTAAAACGCCCTCGCAATTAAGACCTCGGTCAATACAATCAAACATTACTGCACCAACTTTATCTAAAGCCGCGTTTGTCTTTGATCGTTTCCTGATTGCATCTTCATTAGTAATGATAATTTCATCTATAGACATTTTATGATCAGCACATAAACGCAATAAATCCTCTGCGGAACCAAAATCATGCGGCACTCTAAAACCATTGGAAATAATATCACCCTTAAGCGGAGAGGATAACTGATCATAAGAGGCTATGAATCCGCCTCCAGTCGAATAGTATATGCGCTCTAGAAGTATATTGCCCTCAAAGTCAAAAGCAGTCATTTGCATTTCGTTGGGGTGTAACTTTGTCGGCGTCTCATAATCAAATAGTAAATCTAAAACTGGGTTAAAGTTTATGCTTTTACTTCCATTTAATATAATCTGGTTTTTACTATAAATTTCTGACAGGTTTTTAGATGCTAGTTCAGGGTCAAATGCTTCAGGGCTATAGCCCAACAGACCATAAATAGTTGCCTTAGGTGTTGCGTGGCCCTCTCCAGTAAAAGCCAAAGAGCCCCTGAGTATAACTTCAACCCGCGTAGTGCTTTCTAGCACGCCTTGCTTGGATAGTCTCTTTACGAAACGCTTTCCGATGCGCATTGGACCGACAGTATGACTGGATGAGGGCCCTATACCTATTCGAAATATATCTAATACTGATAACATATAAATTAACTATAAAAAAACTTGTGGCCAAAATAATTTTTTGACTTCGAATGCAAGAGTAAAATACACAGCACTTAAAAGTTGATTAGTTAATTTATCCAAAAAATCTTATCTATTTTATTATGATAAGTATAATTAAAGAGAACCGTTAATAAGTTTCATAATACCGGAAAAATCTAATGAGTCCTTTTTTGCTGATTCCATCAAGGAATACATAGCTTCTGACTGACTTCCTAAAGGTGTAGAAGCACGTGCTGAAGTAGCTGCATCTTGCGCAAGCCTTAAGTCCTTAAGCATCATCGCGGCAGTAAATCCTGGTTCATAATTTTTATTTGAAGGTGCGCTCTCTACCGGTCCTGGGGCAGGGCAGTAACTGGTCATAGACCAGTTTTGGCCACTTGCTGTCGAAGAGATATCATAAAATTTCTGAGCATCTAATCCTAATTTTTCAGCAAGGTTAAATGCTTCACATGTACCAATCATATGAATACCAAGTAGCATATTGTTGCAGATCTTAGCCACCTGACCATTTCCTGCATCACCTGCATGGAAAATATTCTTGCCCATTACCCTAAGGTAAACCTCAGCTCGGGAATACGCTTCCTCTGAGCCACCGCACATAAAGGTTAGAGTTCCAGCAGCAGCACCCCCTACACCTCCAGAAACTGGGGCATCAATCATATCAATATTTTTTAAAGCGGCAGCTGCTACCATTTC
>JAQXEH010000033.1 GCA_029250925.1 Hellea sp. | reverse complement strand
CCTATAGGATCGAGAACATCAGCTATGTTAGCCATCTCTCTTCACGCTGCAAACGATGAGCTTCGTGAAAAAATAATGCCCATCAATCGTAAATACCCCCTTAAAGAGCTCATGCAAGCATGCCGTGATTACCCTGGTTTATCCAACTCTAAAAGAATTACTTTTGAATATGTAATGCTTAAAGGAGTAAATGATAAACCTAAACATGCCAAACAGCTGATAAACCTTTTAAAGGGTATACCATCAAAAGTTAATCTAATTCCTTTCAATCCATGGCCTGGTAGTGATTTCGAATGCTCTGACTGGGCCACAATAGAAAGCTTTGCAGATATTGTGAACAAAGCAGGGTATGCTTCGCCGATTAGAACTCCAAGAGGTCGAGATATTCTTGCTGCATGCGGACAGCTAAAATCAGAATCTGAAAGATTAAGAGCTAGCGAAGTAAGAAAGTTAAATAAATCCAGTAATAATACTTAAGTTTATTCAGCGTCGAGTTTTGTTTGAGGCTCTTTAAATGTAAACCTATGAAATAAAATTGTTGATTTTCAGAACCACACAACTCATGCTAATCATATTAGCAAGGAGTACAAGATGGCACTTTTAGGAAATATCATTTGGTTCATACTAGGAGGCTGGTTACTTTTTATACTATACTCAATTTCAGCGATAATATTTTTCCCTGTATTTTTACCTTTATTTAGAATTGCAGTTTACGCAGCTTTTCCATTTGGTAAAAGTGTAATTAGTAAAAGGAAACTAGATAAATATCGCGAATTAAATGGTAATGATACAGAAAATTCGGCAATGACGACCGTGGCTGGATTTCTCAATGTCCTTTGGATTATTACATTTGGTTGGATTTTGGCTTTATCGCACTTACTAGCCTCCATAGCGAACCTCTTCTTATTTTTTCTGATCATAACAATACCAAATATTACAGGCCATTGGAAAATGATACGAATAGCATTTATGCCTTTCAATACTGTTATTATACCCAAAAATCTTGCAAATGAGATTGATACAGCCTTAGCCAAAGGCAAATTTAATTTATAATTTTGAATTTAGACTATCTGTCCAGTTGACACCAACGTCTAAAGTTATTTGATAGAAACTATGGATTATCCAGAAAATGTAAAAGATATGATTAACGACTTCCAGTTTTTAACTGATTGGGAGGATCGTTACATGCACGTTATTGATATGGGTAAATTACTACCAAGTCTAAATGCGACTGAAAAAACTGATATTAACAAAGTTAAAGGATGCGTTAGTCAAGTATGGCTCATTTCTAATATGTCAGACGGTCCAGACCCCATAATACGTTTTCGTGGTGATAGCGATGCGTATATAGTCAAAGGATTAGTAGCAATAACACTAGAAATATTTTCAAATAGAAAAGCTTCAGAAATACTCAGTTTGAATGCGATTGAGGTACTCAGAGAACTTGAACTTGACGAGCACCTGTCATTACAGCGCGCTAATGGTTTGAAAGCTATGATCGCAAAAATTAAAGATTATGCTCAAAATGCATTAAACTAGGTTAGAAAAAATTTATATTACAATTAGTATTATTACTTTCCGTAAACCACTATCTCACTAAATATTGAATTTCCTTTTCTTTCTAAGATATACAAACGGTCATACTCCGTAGCCTCTATAATAGCATCTCCAGCGATACCGCCCATAAACTCAGAAAGGTTCGGAGTAGTGTTTGAGTGACCAACAACCAAAAATATCCCGTCCTTTGATAAAAGTTCTTTCGAAAGACCTTCCAGATTTTTTGGATCATAAAGTATAATTTCAAGATTTTTATTTTCGGATACTGGTTTGGCTGTATTTACAGTTCTCCTGAAATCAGACGAATAAACATGTGTCAAAGCCACATCCTCTAGCCTATCTGCGAGATCCAAAGCTCTTTGTCTTCCCAATTCTGTAAGGTCTGGATCAAATTTTTCTGTAGTTTTTTCCGCATGCCTCACGAGATAATACTGAGCATCAAAAGAGGTAGTATTAGTACCACAACTCGTCAATATAATACACGAAAGAATTATTATAAAATTTCTAATTATCATTTCATTAATGCTCTTTTATTACCCACGGCTTATAGGAAATTTTACTCTTTTGGATTCTTCTTTGGCTTGAACTTTTGAAGTTTTATTTTTTCTTCTTGTCGTTTTTTTTATTTTCTATATTTTTCGCCCTAGATTTAAACCCTAAATCAAAGCCCAATAAACTTATTATGGATGTTAAAAGTGAAAAAACGGGATGACGCAGAGTCAAAAAGACAAATACTCCAAGAGACAAACCCAAAATAACTGCGTACGGATGTAATTTCATTTTTCTAATTCCACGTCCCAATATAAATAATCCGCCCAAGTTGTATGTAAATAGTTAGGTGGAAACTTTCTTCCTTTTGCTTGTAGCTGATGAATGGAAGGCTGGAAAGGTTTTAATTTTGGAACCATACCAACTTCCCCTGGTAAGCGTCCCCCTTTTTTAAAATTGCATCTAGTACAAGCCGCAACTATATTTTCCCAGGTAGTTTTACCCCCTAGTCGTCTTGGAATGAGATGATCAAAAGTTAACTCTTCAGCATTGGAGCAATAAACGCACTTAAACCCGTCGCGTAGAAATAAATTGAATTTAGTAAAAGCAGGAGCTCTATCTTGAGAAACATAATCTTTTAAAGATACAACTGAAGGCGCCATCATTTTGTAATTTTCAGATCTGATAACTTTATTATAATTATCAACAACATTAACTCTATCAAGAAAAACTGCTTTAACTGCCTCCTGCCAGGGCCAGAGAGATAATGGCAAGTAACTTAATGGCTGATAATCGGCATTTAAAACAAGACAAGGGTAATTGTTGCAATCAATAGATGACATGACGCCCTCTTTATCAACGTAACCCATCTAATCAAACTCGATGTAGGAAAAGCAAGTAAATTGGAAATATCTGAAATCTCTACTCCATAACTATTTATGAAGTATACTATTCTGATTTAATGTATTTTATCAAGTCGCAGTTTGAAAAATTTTAAACCTACTGGGCGTTGGTAGTGAGAGTGAGACTTGAACTCACGACCTCAGGATTATGAGTCCTGCGCTCTAACCAGCTGAGCTACCCCACCACACAATTAGCAAGGCGCCGTTTAAGGGAAATTAACACTCATTACAAGCCTCTTTGTGTTCATAAGGATAATAAATTAAATAAATAAGAGGTATATTATTTGGTCCATTTAATATTCAATATATATAGCTTTGCAATCAAGGATTCAATTATTTTAACTATAGTCTTGAAATGCACACCTCTGGGTCTTCGATTTTTAAAAGTGAAGTATTGGCTTTGATAATATTAACATAAGCCTCAAGATACTAATATCATTTATTATTTGGCTAACAACAAACCTAGCGTGACGATAACCTGCTTCAAATAGCTCTAGTCTTATAATATAAATTTATACAGAGACTAAAATTATGTCTTGAATTAATAAGAATTGCGCATATTTTTCTATTATCCTTATAATAGAGAGATTATTATGCCCATACAAATTGACGGTATCGATGCCAAAATACTAAATATAATTCAAAAAGATGCAGCTATTTCTGTTGCTGATATAGCAGATGAAGTTGGCTTATCCTCATCTCCTTGCTGGAGAAGAATTAAACGAATGGAAGAATTAGGTATTATAAAAAATAGAGTTACTATTCTTGATAGAACCAAGCTTGGTCTTGATTTTGAAGTTTTCGTTGCTGTTAAGTTAGCTCTTCCGAATCGAGCAAACATGGAGAAACTTGAAAAAGCAGTGGCTAATATGCCAGAGGTCGTTCAGTGCGCTTCAGTCACTGGAGCAGTTGATTTTATGCTGCGGGTTGTAACTAAAGATATGCATTCTTATGAAGATTTTCTGCGTGAAGTTCTTCTTTCAATCGACCTAATTTCAGATGTTCAATCCCGAATAGTGCTAAGACAAACTAAAGAAAGTAACTCCATACCTTTAAACTTGATAAGCAATGCAGTACCAAGGGTTTCATAATCTAAAATCACAATGTTAAGTATTTTCTAAATACTCATCAAGATCGCTTTGTTTGTTTAAATTAATAAAATACTTATTTTTGGACCAGCTAACTAGGTTAGCACCGACTAATATAGCTAATCTATTTAATGAAATAGAACCATCAAATGATAAGTTATTAAAAACTGAATCAAGGTCTTCCATCCTCCACCACCCATGTGCAGGATGCTTTTGTGTTCCAACTGCGGATATATTAGATGTTGAGTTAGAGTACATTTTTTCTAAGAAATTCATGGGAGGGTTAGGGACATCAATTGGTAAAGTAAAAAAACCTATTAAATTTGAGCTACTTTTATTTCTAAAATACTTCCACGTAGAATATATCCCTCCCACGGGGCCCTTAGGCCCATTTATTTCATCAGATATAATTAATGCGTTTAACCCATAATCGTGATGGCCCGAGATTATGAGTTGCTCAGTCTTACATTGAAGTCTCTCAAGAATAATATCAATTATCCTCTTGCCGCCGATTAATATTTCACCCTTGTCCCTTCCATTAAACCGACTTGCTGATCCCCCTGCTAAAATCACTATGGGTGTAGAATGAATAAAATTGCTCATAGTGCCTTACGGTGAATAATGGACTTTTATAATATGATAGCTGGTTATATTAAACCAGTGAATAACCCTTATAATGCTACCCTAGTTTCTAATAAAAGATAATGTAAAGATTGCCAATAATATTTCCGAGCTTGGTAACCAATCTGCTCTACCATATGCTAAATAAGTGGAAGGCTATGCCTGACCCAACAAGGACTTATATTCGGCTGCTTCGTTCCCGACCTGACCGGGTTAACAAGAATGTTGTCCAAGATAACCTTCCGGAAACCTAGTTACGTAAATTATCACTCGCATGCAAGAGGCTAAAAAATAAACTATTTAGTTTAATTAAAACATGCATAGCTTTAATAACTACAGGAATTAATCAATTAGTTGAAAATTTGAAATAAACTAAAGAAATAAAACTATGAAACCTTATACTAAACGCAAAAAATTCATTATGCCATTTTCTGGAGATGAATTGGATCATGCAGAAACACAGCGTGCAACTGAACAATTAGAAATTTTTATAAAGCAAGATAATGCCAAATGCTTATGCCTTTATAAAGGATCTATTGCTATTAATGGTAATGGGAACTTAAGTCTTGTACATCCATCAAAGCTCATAGGTAAAAAAATAAATGACCCAGGGCCAATTTTTCTTGGTCTTAGTAACAACATACCTTTATTTTCAGTATCTTTAGTGGAACCCGATGAAATAAAAGAAGATTTAATCTTTGAAGACTTAAGAAAGGCATCCAAGTTTTTAAGTCCTCAGGAAATGTCAGTTGCAGGCCGAGCAAAATCTCTTTTGGACTGGCACTTAAATAATAGATTCTGTTCCAAATGCGGACAAATGACACAACCCAGCAGTGGGGGTATCAAACGTGAATGCAATTCATGTAGTTCAGAGCACTTCCCTCGAGTTAATCCAGTGGTAATTATGCTTATAATATCAAACAATAAAGTTTTACTTGGAAGAGGCAAGGGTTGGCCAGAAGGCGCGATGTCAGCTCTAGCAGGTTTTATATCACCGGGTGAAACAATTGAGGAAGCTGTAAAAAGGGAAACCTATGAGGAAGTAGGCATCAAAATAAAAAATGCGCAGTATGTATTTAGTCAACCTTGGCCTTGGCCTTCACAGCTTATGATTGGTATGGTTTGTGAAGCGGACAATGAAGACCTAAATATTAATACAGATGAAATTGAAGAAGCCAAATGGTTTACAAAAGATCAAGTTAAAGCTGTTTACGACAACTCAGGCGATCATTTTCTTAAACTGCCCAAATTTACTATAGCGCATCACTTATTAAGGAATTGGATTGAAAGTTAAGATGAAGTTTCTGAGAAACTAAAACATAAATAGTGGAGTGAAATAATCGCAAAATAAGGTTCTCATGATTTCATGCGTGTTTCATGCGCAATATAAGTACCCAATATTTTAATCGACTCAGTATAAAAACTAAGTTCCTCGAGAGCATGAGCCATTCCTTTTTCTTGAGGGTGACCCTCAACATCAACATAAAATTGAGCAGCTTGAAAAGAGCCTCCAACCATATAGCTTTCAAGCTTTGTGATATTAACATTATTAGTAGCAAAACCACCCAAAGCCTTATAGAGCGCTGAAGGAACGGAACGAACTTTGAAAACAAAACTTGTTACCCAAGGACCACCAGCTACATCTGTCTTTAAAGGCTCGCTAGCTAATATTAAGAACCGTGTTGTATTATGGCTCTCATCCTGGATATCTTTTTCTATGATGTCTAAACCATAGATACTTGCTGCAAGCGATGAGGCAATGGCGGATATAGATTTATCTTTCAATTGAGCAACAGCACGCGCCGCTCCTGCTGTATCAATATCTGCTAATGGTAAAATATTCATTTTAGCTAAATTTTTTCGAACTTGCCCTAATGCCATAGGGTGTGACCGCGCCGTCTTAATAGTTTCAATTGTTGCTCCAGAAATACCTAATAATTGATGATGCACAGGTAAGTATAGCTCCCCAATAATGTATAAGCCGCCCTCAGGTAGTAAGTGGTATATGTCTGAAACTCTTCCTGCCACTGTATTTTCTACAGGTATCATGGCAAGCTTCGCATCCCCGGATCTAACAGAATCGAAAGCTGAGGAAAAACTTGTGCAAGGGCTTGGAGTAAGGTCTGGATAACCCACCTGGCAAGCTAAGTGTGAAAAAGCTCCGGGCTCTCCTTGATAGACTATGATATCTGGCATCATTGTAAAATTCTCCTAGAACGTTAATCTCTTAAAGCCTTTGCGACGCTTGGCCGCAAGCTATTTTCAGTTTGCTTTTGAAGTTAATACTTATAATAGACTACTGATATTTGCATGCAATTGTTTCATCTTTGAAACTAACCAAGGACTAAGTGATGGATGAACTAGGATTTAATAAGATAGCCGGTGCTATATTGGCGACAGCACTTGGAGTAATGGTTCTAAGAACAGCACCACACATATTTATTCATTCAGAAATGCCAAGCACCCCTGCTTACAGAGTAGGACCTCTTGAAGTAGCGTCAAAAGATGATGCTGAACCACTTCCCTTCCCACAGTTAGTATGGGTAGACGCTATGGACTCCACACGTGGGTTGAAGGTTTTCAAAAAATGTACTTCATGCCACAATGCCGATATTGATGGCGCTCATGGAACAGGACCTAACCTTTGGAACGTAGTAGGTTCAACTGCAGGTGTAAAAGATGGATTTAAGTATTCAAATGCACTTGTCACCTCAGGAAAAACTTGGACATATGAAGAATTGGACGGTTTTTTGGCAAAGCCTACAAAATATATTTCAGGAACTAATATGAATTTTGTTGGCTTAAAGAAAGAAACAGATAGGGCAGCCGTTATTGAATTACTGCGTCAAGCTTCTGCGTCTCCACTTTCAAAACCAGCACCTAAACTTGTAGAAAATGAATCTTCTCCCGAGACAGATGCAGTTTCACAAGGCCTAAGCCTAGAAACAAAAGAAAAAAAGCATGGTGATGAGGCACATTAAAGCCTTTTCACTGAGGTAATCTCTCCTCCTCCCCGCTCCAAGCTTCTATCAATTACTACAGATAGCGGCTCGACTGTAACAGACATATGAAATGCGTTAGCATGAATGATATCAGTTTTTGAAACCATGATACCTACATGACCCTTCCAAAAAACTAGGTCACCCCTAGAATAATTATTTTTTGATATTGACAAGAATGACCCCAATTTTTCTTCCATCATATCAGTATCTCTTGGGCTGTCAGACCCAGCTGCTCGCAAAGAGGACAAAACTAGTCCTGAACAATCAAGGCCAACTGTACTAATACCTCCCCAAATATAGGGTAGTCCCAAATGCTTCTCAGCAACAGTTATAAAATCTGAAATCTTTGGGGCATCAGATATTTTCATTACATGTGCGCGATGAATATAATCATCTCTTTCAGTTTTGATAAAATCATCTAAAGTGTGTTTAGAATAAATAAGAGATCCCATAGAGAGAGTCTTATTAATTGGACTTTTTATATTATCGAAATCAAAAACAGGGGCCCTCAAAGCAGTAACAATATAATTTGCCTGTGTGGTAAATGTACCCAAATCATTTTCCGGGATAAAACCTACATATCCGGGGTATAGAGAGTTTCCATTTAATGATGCAGCCTGACCATATGCAAAGCCGTTTTTTATTTCATAAATTTTAAAATTATGACCAAAAAGTAGCTCAGTATCTTTAGAGACACATGCGCTAGGCTCACTATATAAAGATGCAATCGGCGATACAACTGAACTTAAAGTGAAAGATTGGTTATTAGTAAATGTTAAATTAACGCGCGAATCTAGGGTATTTTTTTTTCTAAGCGACACTAAGCAGCCGCTGAAGAGAAATTATTCGATTTTATCTCGGATTGTATTATATCTGCAAAATGCTGTAGATATAATATACCGCCAGATGTACGCATCACAATTATAGAGCGTCGGTCTCTTGGGTCTGGCGCCCTTTTAACAAATCCATATTTAGTTAAAGTATCTAATGCACGAGATATAACTGCCTTAGTAACATTTAATTTTTCAGATAGAGATTTCACTGTTTGGTTTGAATTATCTAAGTAGATTGTCATTAACACGGAAAGCTGACGAGATGATAAGTCTGGTCCATTCGACAAAACTGTTTCCAAAGTAACCCTATGCCAAATAGCTAAAGCATCACTTCGTTTTGCTTTAGATATAGGTACCAAACTTTGCATTTGTTGATGCTCTCTTCCTCAAAACAAATCACTCACGCATTAATGAATCGCACAACAATGATTCTTTGGTCAAGAAAGAATTGTTATGACAGACTCAAGATTTTGATAAGCAACAGAAATACTTATATATTTTTTCAGATAAATGATAAATAAATTACAGAATTAGCGATAATTTATATTTAATATAGCATCATGAGTATTGAATAATCTTTATTCAAATTGATAAATTACTATTTAAGCCACCAGATTTTATCCAATGATACAAACTTCTAACTGCAAACATATCACCGCCTTTTGGATGACCAGGGTATGATGTCGGACACCAGCCATAGACATCAAAATGCATCCAAGGTTGTGCATTAACAAACTTTTCAAGGAATAAAGCAGCAGTAATTGAACCAGCGAAACCTCCACCTGCATTTTTCATATCGGCAATTGGAGAGTCTAACATTTGATTGTACTGTTGCCAGAGTGGCATATGCCACATCGGATCCTTTTGTTTTTTTGAATGCTCTAAAACCGATAAAACTGGGGCCTCCCGATTACAATAAAATGGTGGAAGAGTTGGGCCTAATGCTACGCGAGCAGCTCCTGTTAAAGTAGCAAAGTCCATAATTAAATTAGGTTCTAATTCCGATGCTTTTGTCAATGCATCAGCCAAAACTAATCTTCCTTCAGCATCAGTATTATCGATTTCGATTGTTAGCCCAGAACGGGAAGTCAATATATCCCCAGGCCTATAAGCCCCAGCTGAAATTGAATTTTCTGCAATCGCAATTAGACAATGCAACCTTACAGGAAGGTTATTTGCCATAATCATTTTTGAAAGGGCTAACGCATGAGCAGCTCCACCCATATCTTTTTTCATTATTTTTGCCCCTGCAGCACTTTTGATGTTTAAGCCTCCTGTATCAAATGTGATACCTTTACCAACTATGGCAAGGCGGGGGTGGGAAGTCTCACCCCATTCAAACTCTATTAACCTAGGCTCTTCATGCGCAGCTCTTCCAACAGCATGAATCATGGGGTATTTATCTGTAATTAAATCTTTACCTTTGGTTATTTGAATAGCTGCTCCATAAAAATCAGCAATTTTTAGAACAGTTGCACCAAGAGCATCAGGACCCATATCATTAGCGGGGGTATTGATTAAATTTCTACACAGATGGATGGCGTCTACGGTAGATTTTATTTCTTCTAATTTATCATATTGGTCTATTACCAGAGTTGGAAAAATGGTTTCGGTAGATAAATATTCTTCAAACTTGTAAGCACCAGCTCCCCAACCAATAATTGCTAAATCTTGTTTCCAGTCCTTAGGTAGCAATGAAAACTTATAAAAACCCGATGGAAGAGAAGCTGACAGCGCTCCTGCACGCATAGCCCCAAGATCATCGGCACTTACTGAACCTGCTCCAAATATTACAGATAAAATCTCACCATCAGAATTAGTTAAGCAAAGCTTTTGATTTTTTTTTGCTGAAAACTTTTGAATCTCAGAAAACTTAATATGGGATTCTGACAAGGATAATTTAAATTGAGGCCATTCGTTATCCCTCACCACATATATTGGGATTACATTTTCACTAGCTGTAATTTCTTCCTGTTTAACTAATATCGCCGTCATTATATATCCATCCAATTTATTTAGGCTTTTTTGATGGCTCAAGTAAGCTTTCAAGTCTCTGCGCCAATCCATCAGGAATTAATATTTCAAACTTTTCTTCTTGATGGTGCCCTCGCCCTTTATGAGCATCCGGCTTTTCGTTTATTACTTGCTTCTTATCTATTATCGCTGAATTTACTACCTTAATCGGCAGTAATGTTTTTTTACTTTTTTCATACCTTGAATGCATAAGTTCTGCTTTTTTTCCAAATAAGTTTATAATACGCACCCATTCTTCTTTTGTGTAATCAAAAGCAACTCCATCAGAGCTGATGTCAGACCAATTAAGATCCTTCGGAGCAGTAACTGCTTTTTGCAACCACTCTAAGGCCCCTAAATTATTTTGTTTTAATGCTTCAGCATTTGCTGCTAGTAAACAGACCCTTTCATTGTCACCATCATTTGATAAATAGGGGGATAATAATTTGAGTGCATTATTACCACTTCCTGAGTGCAAAAGTTGTTCGACCTTAAACATCTGAGTTTCATAGTGTTTAGGGTTAGTTCTTATTAAGTCATCAAAGTACTTTTCTTTATTTTTTATATTTCCAGCTTCTAGAAGGTTACGGTAAATAATTGCATAAACTGGGTGCGGGTCTTTTCTCCAAGATTTTTTAATAACATTAATAGCCTTTTTAAATTCTTCGCTTGCAATTAATAAATGAGAATAATTGACCACTGCAGGTGGAAAATTTGGTGCAAATTTGAAGCTCTCAGCTGCAATATTAATAGCCTTCCCCACTTGATTTAACTTATTTAACCTTGCTGTTTCAGCTGAAAGCAAAGCTGCTCGATATCGATAAATGGCTTTAAGGTCAAAATGTTTACTTAACTCTACCTCAGTCAATGTTTCCAGTGCTTTAGACCAGTCTGCCTCGAGTACATGTGATTGGAATATTATGTGATATGCCCAGTAGGATTTCTTATTTTTATTAATTGCATCTTTAGCGTGCTTAATTGCCTTTGGATAATCAGAGATAGAAAAAAATTGCTCTGCCAAACCTCGTTGTGCGATAGCTAAATAATCACGGTCCAAAAGCATAGCTTTATAGTGGCCGATCGCTTCCTCAGCGTCACCACACGCCTCTGCCGATTTAGCCTTTATAAAGTAAGTTAAGCCCTTGGGTACTGAAGCACTCCCTATCTTTTTTGTATACTTTCTTACAGTTTTTATATTTCCCTCAGCCACTGCAACCAACATTGCTCTAAAAGAGTTAATTTGACTTTCTTTATCCAAACCCTCCAATCGTTGGCTGTTTAATAATAATTTTCGAATATTCAGAATAATTGAAAATATTAATGCTAAGAAGGCAAAACCGGCAAAAAACATACCCGCCGCGGCCTCCGGTGAAATCGATATATACTGGAATACTGGTGGCCCCTCATTAACGGGTATTTGAAAAATAAGTTTTGGAAACCCACCTAAAATCAAAAATGTAGCTGACAAAACTGATAAAAGGATAGTAACAATATTCAAATATCTAATCATTCATCACCTCTAAACCCTTAACCAAGTCTATTATTGCCATTTCATTAGGTTCTTTTGAAACTTTGTGCCTCACACCTTTCAGACTTCCCATAGCATCTTTTGTAGCCTCGCTGATAGAGATAACTGAAAGCCCTGAAAGATTAAATTGGTATTTAACAAGCGTTCTTGCAGCCAAGGGGGAATATAGAATTAAATAATCTATCTCATTAATATTAATAGAGGGCTTAGCATTAATTGGAGTAGAATTATAGTAAACTAGTCTCTCAGCATTATACCCCTTTTGCAGTAAATCTTTGACAAGAGAACCTCGTAAATTATTACCGCCACAATGATATATATTATTATCCTTACTGAAGTTATTTAAAATTAAATTAGCAACATCTCCAGAGTCACCGTTTGCAGTTAAAGGGCACTCAAATCCAAATTTTCTTGCCAAACGTTGTGTTTCTTTACCAACAGTAACAACACTCCAGTCTCTCTCTGTTGTCTTTTCAGAAAAAGCTCTAACCCCATTACCCGAAGTAAAGACTAGTATCCCCTTTTTTAGTGGTAAATTTGGCTCTTCAGAAGGTCTCGATATCTCTAATAGTGGAAAGATAAGCGGATTAAATCCTGCATACGACCAGTTTTTTGAACTTCTATTCGCAGCAGGAAGCGATCGAGTCACCCAAACTGTTGGCTTTGGTCTATTTAACATTTCTTTTCTAATCCCAAAGAATTTTTTTTCCAATTTCTTTACGCACATCAATTCCTAGCTCGTATCCTAAAGAGACAGCTTCATCGATGCTTAATATTTTTTGTTTTACTTCACGTGAAAACACCAAAGTCCCATCTTTAGAGATTACTTCTCCGCGGAAATTAAGAGTTTTATCTTTATAATTTGCGAGAGCAGCAATTGGGGTTTTACACGAGCCATCAAGTGCCCGTAAAAAGGACCTCTCAGCTGCAACGGAAATCTCTGTTTCGTAGTGGTTAAGTGATGCAATTATTTTCTTTGTTTTGGTGTCCAATTCGCGGACTTCTATACCTATTGCTCCCTGTGCTGGCGCAGATAACATAATATCAGCTTCTATAGCCTCTGTTATTAATCCTTGCTCCCCAAGACGGTTTAAACCTGCCACAGCTAGGAAAGTTGCATCACAGTCTCCATTCTTGAGTTTATCTATACGTGTGCCCACATTACCTCGAAGCAATGAAAATTGAATGTCGGGCCGGATGGCACTTAACTGAGCACGACGACGTATTGATGCTGTCCCAACGACAGCTTTATGTGGCAAATCCATGAGCCTGGATACTTTATAAGATATAAATGCATCTCGAGGATCTTCTCTTTTCAAGACGGCCTCTATGCTCAAGCCCTCTTGGCTAATTGTTGGTACATCTTTCATTGAGTGTACAGCTAAGTCAATATCTCCATTAATTAACGCCGCTTCTAACTCTTTTGTAAACAACCCTTTACCTCCAAAATCTTTTAGATCTCCAGTTATTCTATCGCCAGATGTTTTGAAAATTTTAATCCTAGACTCATGCCCCAGGAGGGTTTTGACTAAATTAGCCTGATAAAGAGCCAATGGAGAACCCCTTGTTCCTATAATAAGCTTACGTTGCATCCCTGCCAAATACTCCCTATGTGATATTTGTGACTCTAACGCCTTTAAAATACCCTGTCCAAGAGAAAGCGCTGATTCTGGGCATAGAAAGTAGCTGTGATGAAACAGCTGCTTCTGTGGTGCTGTGGGAAAAAGGCAAACCAATAAAAATTCTATCTTCTATTATAGCAAGTCAAAACTCTGAGCACGCTCCCTATGGCGGTGTTGTTCCAGAAATAGCAGCAAGAGCACATCTTTTAAAAATTGAAGGTATAATTGAAAATGCAGTGCAAAAAGCCGACATAAGTTACGTAGATTTGAATGCAATAGCAGCAACTGCTGGCCCCGGACTTATCGGCGGGGTAATTACTGGACTCATGGCTGCCAAAGGTATTTCAATGTCTTTAAATATTCCTTTGATAGCCGTAAATCATCTTGAGGGGCATGCGCTTTCTCCAAGTCTTTCTGAAGACTGTCCTTTTCCATATTTATTATTACTTGTTTCTGGAGGGCATACCCAGCTGTTATCCGTAAAAGGACTTGGTAACTATAAAAGAATTGGAAGTACATTGGATGATGCTGCGGGTGAAGCATTCGATAAAACAGCAAAAGTTATGGGGCTGGGCTTTCCAGGCGGCCCAAAAGTCGAGAGTCTTGCAAAAAGTGGAGACGCAAAAGCTGTGGACTTACCCAGGCCGTTAAAAGGCAAGAGCCATGCGGATTTTTCATTTGCAGGATTAAAAACAGCAGTGTCTCGTGCATACAACGCCTCCAACAAGACAGAAACTGATAAAGCGAATATCGCAGCAAGCTTCCAAGAGGCAGTTTGTGATGTGCTAAATGATCGTTCCCAAAAGGCGATGAAATTTTTCATTGATGACCCAGATATTAATTCTGATAAAAAATACCACTTTGTAGTAGCGGGCGGGGTTGCAGCTAATACTAAGATAAGGGAGTCACTTAAAGCGTTATGCAAGAGTGAGAATTTTAAATTTGTTGCGCCTCCCCTTAAGTATTGTACTGATAATGCTGCTATGATTGCTTTAGCTGGGGCACAGCACTATGCTATAGGTAATTTTGATAGCATTTCAGTAAAAGCTAGACCTCGGTGGCCACTCGATATGATTGCAGCTACCCAAAAGCCCAAAAGTGGGTACGGTAAAAAGGGGCCGAAGTCATGAAAAAAAGAAGTCAAAACTATCAAAAAATAGGCGTTATTGGTGGGGGTGCATGGGGAACTGCACTTGCGCAAAGACTCGCCTTAGCAGGTCGCGATACCTTGCTTTGGGCTTATGAAGACCAATGCGTGTCTGATATAAATAAAAAAAGACAAAATAGTCTATATTTGCCTGACATAAATTTGCACAACAACATAACTGCAACATCTGATATTAAAGATTTAGCAGATATGGATGCAATATTGTCTGTGGCTCCAGCCCAGCATACGAGAAATATTTTAGAAGAATTTTCACCCTTTATTAGAGAAGGATTGCCGATAGTGCTCTGCTCTAAAGGCATCGAAATTTCTTCACATAGTTTTATGTCTCAAGTTCTTGATCAAGTATCACCAAAGTCAGTAGCAGCAGTTTTATCAGGCCCAAGCTTCGCTATTGATGTCGCTAGAGGCTTACCTACAGCGGTAACATTGGCTTGTAAGAATAAAATTATTGGTCAGAAACTAGTTGAAGCAATAGGCGCTCCCACATTTCGGCCATACCTTTCTGAAGATGTGATCGGTGCTGAAGTAGGTGGAGCAGTTAAAAACGTTCTTGCTATTGCTTGCGGTATAGTTATCGGAAAAGGCTTTGGAAAGTCAGCCCATGCAGCCGTTATTGCTCGCGGTTACGCTGAAATGACTCGATTCGGCATTGCCCTTGGCTGTAAGCTGGAAACTTTAGGCGGTTTGTGTGGTTTGGGAGATCTAGTCTTAACCTGCTCATCCGAACAGTCACGAAATATGTCATGCGGCTTATCACTTGGTAAGGGAATAACTTTAAATGAAATAATTTCATCACGAAATTCTGTAACAGAGGGCGTTGCAACCGCTCCCGTTTTGGAGGCCATGGCAAAAAAACTTAATGTAGATATGCCAATATGCACGGCTATGTCTCATATTCTTTCTGGGAAAGTAAATGTTGATGAAGCCATAAAACAACTATTATCTCGTGAAATAACAACGGAGATTTAAATTGGAATTTATCATTTATAGCGAGGACAAGCCTGATAGCTTGCACATCAGGCAGTCTGCACGCAATGACCACTTGGCTTGGCTAAAAACAAAGAGTGAAGTCGAATTACTTATAGCAGGACCATGGATGGATGAAAATGAAATTATGAGAGGTAGTTTATTAATCGTAAAGGCTAAAAACAAAAATATAGTTATTCAGTGGTTAAAAGATGACCCATATGGGTCGGCAGGGCTTACAAATAAAGTTATAATAAAGCACTTCAATTGGGTTATCGGTAAATGACCACTCTTAATTTATCTTTCAGTATTGCTATTATTGCAGGCAAAGTTTTATTAAAAGATGTACAGGTTAGTCGCATAGCTCTTGATAGATAACTAATCTTCCTTACATATAAACAAAATATTCGACAGCCGTATGAGGACAGCAACTATGCCTAAAAAACTATTGGTAACTACATTGTTAATAGGGTGCCTAATTTCACAAGAGGGACATTCACAAGCACTTCTCAACTCAAGTTCAGCAATGAGTTTGGATAGTGAAAGAGGAGTGTTAAGCATGGCGCCACTTCTCGATAGAATTACTCCTGCAGTCGTATCAATCAATGTTAGAAGCACAGCTAAAGCTCCCAAACTATCCAATAGAAATGAAGAGCTTCTTGAGCGTTTTTTTGGTGGCCGCATGCCGAATGAGCCAAGAGAAAAAAGAGGCTTGGGCTCTGGTGTTATAGTAAATGCTGATGAAGGGCTCATCATCACTAACGCGCATGTGATAGAGGATGCAGACGAAATAATCGTAACACTTAAAGACAAAAGGCAGTTGGAAGCTGAAATAGTCGGAACGGATAAAAAGACGGACATAGCACTGATTAAGGTATCAGCCAAAAAACTAGCTGAGTTAAAAATAGCTAAAGCAAGTGAAGTAAGGGTAGGTGATTATGTGATCGCAGTGGGCAACCCATTTGGCTTATCGCATTCTGTAACATCTGGTATTGTATCTGCACTTGGCCGCGATAACGGGAGTGGTGATGGATATCAGGATTTTATTCAGACTGATGCATCGATAAATCCAGGAAATTCAGGCGGAGCGTTAGTAAACTCAAAAGGTGAACTAATAGGAATAAACTCAGCTATAATATCAAGATCAGGTGGCAATCAAGGTATTGGATTCGCTGTACCCACAAATATAGTTCAAGCTGTTATGCGCCAGTTGATTTCCTATGGAGAGGTACGCCGAGGTAGAATTGGTGTGCTAATAGGAGATATAACCCCGACGCTCAAAGAGGCCTTAGACCTTACAACGCTCGATGGCGCCTTAGTAAGCCAAGTGGTGGAAGACAGCCCTGCTGAAAAAGCAGGTCTAAAACGCGATGATGTAATTATTTCTTTTAATGGAGGAGCAATAAAAGATGCGTCAGACATTAGAAATGCAGTTGGTCTCGTTGAACCCGGAGAAAGGTACACAATTACCTATTTGCGAGAAGGAAGAAAAATAAAACGCAGAATAGAAGTCGAGGCCATTGACGAAAATGATGAACAATCAGATAGCCTAGCCATGAATAATGGTCCTGAAACGAAAACTTTTTCAGGAGCAACTCTTACAAATATTCCAGTAGATTTAAACCTCAGAGGTGGTAGCGAAGGAGTCTATGTTTCAGCAGTAGAAATAGGCTCAAAAGCCCAAAGAGCTGGACTTGTCAAAGGAGACGTCATACGTTCGATAAACCGGAGAGATGTTCAAAACCTCGAAAACTTTAATAAACTTACAAAAGGTGAAGATGGTCCATTCGCGCTATCAGTAGAGCGTAATGGAAGTACATTTTATGTGGCTATTAAATAGTAAGTGTGCATGATAATCCGATTATAAAATCTCATATGGTACTTTATTAATGTTTTATTAAATAATACTAATGTGAACATTTTTTCGTAATTTTTCCCAAAACCTTGTGCTAGAGTACAAGAGTGAGAAACAGTATGAAAAATTATTTTAAAATTACATTCCTGTGCGGAAGTTTATTATTTGCAAACACTAGCGCCTCTATAGCTGTCGCAAATGAAATCGAAAACAATAAAGTTATTACCTCTGAACAGTTTTATTTAAATGCCCATAAAATATTTTCTTTGGCTGACACAGACCTCGACCTCAAGCTATCAAAAGCAGAAATAATGAATTTCCGACGAAAAAAAGATATCGAGCGTGCAGAAAGGGATTTCAATCAAATAGATCAAGATAAGAATGGGGTACTAAGTATTGATGAATGGAAATCACAAGCAATTGACTTTAATCTCAAAAGAAATGTTTCTCAAAGATCAAATTTTAAAACCTCAGAAAATCGTCCAGCGGCACTTGGGCGTGATTTAAATTCCGATGGTTTTATATCCCTTGAAGAACATAATATATCCATAAGATCTAATTTTTTAAAAATGGATACTAATAGTGATGGGGTGTTAACAAGACATGACCGTTTTAGACATCACCCCCGTAATAAACTTAAATAAACACTTTTATTAGTCAAACTCAGTATCTCATGCTCTGCTGAACCTAGCACTCAAAATAACAAATAAAAAACTGGATTCCCAAAAGCATTAATTTCCGTTAACTATATTACTAGCTTGGGGTTTTTGATTCGCAAGAAAGGGAATATATTATGCGTGTTCTGCTAATTGAGGATGATAGTGCTACAGCACAAGTTATAGAGTTAATGCTAAAGTCAGAAGGGTTTAACGTGTATACTACGGACCTGGGGGAAGAGGGCGTGGACCTTGGTAAGCTCTATGATTATGATATAATATTATTAGACTTGAACTTGCCAGATATGCCAGGTTTTGATGTCCTTAAAACCTTAAGGTTGGCAAAAATTAATACCCCTATCTTCATATTATCTGGGACCAGCGATATTGAATCCAAAGTGAGAGGTCTCGGTACAGGGGCTGATGATTTTATGACAAAGCCGTTTCACAAAGATGAATTGGTTGCACGTATTCATGCAGTCGTAAGAAGATCTAAAGGACACAGTCAATCCACTATTACAACTGGTAAAATTAAAGTTAATCTTGATGCTAAAACAGTAGAAGTAGGGGAACAAAGAGTTCATCTTACAGGTAAAGAATATCAGATGCTGGAACTTTTATCTTTACGCAAAGGAACTACTCTCACGAAAGAAATGTTCCTCAACCACCTTTATGGCGGTATGGATGAACCAGAATTAAAAATAATTGACGTATTCATATGCAAATTAAGAAAAAAAATTGTTGCAGTTTCAAAGGGAGAACATCACATAGAAACTGTATGGGGAAGAGGTTATGTTCTTAGAGATCCCGCCAAAGATAAAGTTTCAGTTTAAAGCGTTTTACGATCTTTCATAGCTTTCAGTTGCTCTTCCGTAGCAGGTTTTTGGTACATTTCTTTCCAGTCTTCATAAGGAATCCCATAAATTCTTTTTCTAGCTTCAGCATCAGAAATTTCTACTCCGTTTTTCTCAGCGCCGCTTTTATACCATTTTCCCAAGCAATTTCTGCAAAAGTTAGCTAAAATCATTAAGTCGATATTTTGTACGTCCTTTCGTGCGTCTAGATGTGAGAGTAACTCTCGAAATGCGGCAGCATCCAATTTGTCTTGTAAATCATTGTTCATTTTCTATCTACGTCCTCTGTTACGTTTTCCGCGTAATCCCTTAGCGCCCTCTTTAGCTGGGGGGCTTGCGAGACTTCCAAGTTTCTCAATCACTTGCTCCATCGACGGTCTAATCGATGCAACGTGAGTATCTATTGCATTACGCATATGCTTTATATGTTCAGGTGCGGTACCACAACACCCGCCTATAATTTTAGCACCAGCATTTATTGCTAGACTTGTATATTCTGCCATTAACTCAGGTGTTCCTGAATAAATAGTTTCTTTTCCTTTAACTACAGGTATTCCACAATTGGCTTTTCCTATAATAACCGCCCCTAGTATCTCTGATGTCATTTCAAGAATTGATAATACCATATCGGATGCACCAACCCCACAATTGGCTCCATAAGCGAGGGGCGATATTGTTAAATGGGCTGTGGCTTCATGTATTTTCGAAGGTTTTATTCCCATCATTGTACGCCCAGCTGTATCAAAGCTGGCAGTAAAGACATAGGGAATTCCAACATTAATAGCTGCTCTCGCAGCTGCTTCTATTTCTTCGGTAGAGGACATTGTTTCAATCCAAGCTAAGTCTGCACCGCCGTCTTTAAGTCCCTGGATTTGTTCTTCAAAATAACCTATGCAATCTTTCATAGTTAACTCACCCATGGGCTCAAAAAGCTCACCTGTTGGGCCTACTGAACCCCCAACTACTATTTCTCTTTTTGAATTTTCAGCCACCCGTCCTGCAATTTTTGCTCCCGCTTTATTTATTGCGTAAGTTTCACTTTCCGCATTGTGTAATTTTAATCGAGGTCTGTTCGCTCCAAAAGTATTTGTTAATATTATATCTGAGCCTGCTTCCGCAAAAGACCTGTGCAAGGAAGAAGGTTTTTCTGGGTGCGATACGTTCCATAAGTCAGGTGGAAATCCTGGCTCAAGACCCATTGACATAAAACTTGTTCCTGTAGCACCGTCAGCTAGTAAAGGAATATTTTTCTTAAGTAGTTTTTCTAGTGAACTACGCATCACGGTAGCGCGTTATGCGCACACCTACCGCTTCGGCTTCGGCGAAAGCACTTAACTTAGAAACTGAAACGGTTGCTTGCTCTGCTCGGTCATAAAACAAACATATTTCTGCGACAGACTCAGCCAATGTTTCAACAAGGTCAATATGACCTTTTGATAGTAACTTTTTTACATCTTCAACTATGTAATCATAGCGCAATATGTTCTGAGTCGGGTCAGTAATTGTATTTTCAAGAAACCCTAGATCAACACTTATATCAAATCTAACAGGCTGCTCAATTCCGCGCTCACTTTCAAAAACACCTATCTGGGCTTGTAGCACAAGGCCTTCAATAAAAACTTGATCGTTGATAGCACTCTTTGCAGGCTTTAGATTTGTATGACTCGTATTTTCATAGACTTTAAGCATCAAAACTTCCTTAAAAACTAGAAATTTATCTGAGCCTTATTACTGCAATTATCAAGCTTAATTTTAATGAAATAATAAAGAATTATTAGATTTAATATATTAGTTTTCAAAAATTTTAATAGTGTCACTACATAACAACATATACTTGCCTACCCATATATTATGTTATAAGTGCAATTTTATTGGTCGCCTTGTGCGTTAATAAGGGAATGGAGTTTAAAGCTTCAACTGCACCCGCAGCTGTAATTGGTAAGTTTCTCTTACATATGTCACTGATTTTTCGGGAAGACGTAAGAGCAGCATTTGAACCAAAAGTCAGAAGACCTGCCAATAAAGTCGCCAGCGCACGCGGGCGGGAACGACCGATGTGCATGGAAAAAAGGTAATAATGCCTTTCCCAATGACGACACTTTTATATTTAAAATCGCTATTTTAGCGAAATTGGAGTCGTGTAATGAAAAAATATTTACTGTGTAGTGCCATGATCTTTTTATCTAGCAATGCATTTGGTCAAAATGGGCAAGATTTAAATAAAAATAATGAAGATATAATTGTCTTGGGAACAAGACTAGGAAACATAGATAAAAATAATCTCACCTCGCCTGCAATAATTATCACTGAAACCGAAATAATTAATCGAGGGCAACAGTATGTCTCAGATTTGCTGAGAACTATACCAGGAGTTGCTGTTAACTCCTCAGGACCACAAGGCAGCTTAACGCAGGTAAGAGTGAGAGGCTCTGAAGCAAACCATGTCTTAGTATTAATTGACGGCGTAGAAATGAATAATCCCACTACAGGCGAATTTGATTTTGCAGGTCTACGCTCGTCCGATGTCATACGAATAGAAATCTTAAAAGGAGAGCAATCAGCTCTTTACGGTTCGGATGCAATAGGAGGTGTTATAAGCATAAACACGCGAGCAAATTCAGTAGCTAAAAGTGTTCAGGGTTCTGTCAGTGTTGGTAATGAGGAAAGCTATCAAGGTAATCTCCATGCAATAATTCCGGTTGGATCGGCCTCCTTATCATTGAACGGAACAGCATTTAAGTCCCAAGGCTATGATATATCTGGGCTTAGCGGCGAAAAGGATGGCTCAAAAGGTAGCAATATAAACCTTGGTTTAAACAACGTAAATTTTGCAGGTATATCTTTGAGTGCCAAATTCGGATTTTCTGACATTACCACTGATATTGACGAAGATACCGATTTCAATGGCCGGCTTGATAACACAAATGGAGAAACAAACGTAAAAAGTGATACAGCAAGAATAGATGCTAAATTTGATTTAGCGGGTTTTTCTAATGCAATCACCTCACATATGGTTGCCACCGACACAGATACTCAAGCAGGGTTCTCAAGTCTTTCAAAAGGCGCAAGGCATGGAATAAACTGGGTTACAAAAAAAGTGATCGGAGGCAATACAATATCATTCCTAACTGAAGCCGAGCACGAGTCTTATTCTATCTTACCAAATTTCACAGAAGCTGATGCTGAGCCTGAAATTTGGTCATATGCACTCGCAGGCGATTACGTTCATTCTTCTGGACCGATGACAATAACAGCTTCTGGCCGTCACGATATAAATGATTTTTTCAAAAATGTTACTACATGGAGGGTAGGAGCCGGCTATAAACTAGACGAAATAAATGGTAGATTCCGTGCGTCCATAGGTTCTGGTGTAAAAAATCCTTCGCTAATCGAACTATTTGGTTTTTATCCAACTTCTGGTTTTTCTGGAAACGAAGACCTGAAGCCCGAAAACTCATTAGGTTTTAATATTGGCTATGAACATAAAATTGCCAATCTACAACTATCTATTGATTATTTCAGATCAGAATTAAAGAATGAAATTTCTACAATATTTGCTCCTGACTTTACTTCCACTGTGATCAATTTAGGCTCTAAAAGCATTCGCCAGGGTGTTGAATTCGACGCTCAATGGGATATTTCAGAAAAATTAAAAGTTAAATCCTCCGCAACTTTTCAAAAAAGTAAGCAAAATGATTTAGAAGAAATTCGAAGGCCTAAGTTTACAGCTAGCACATCGATCACATATATACCCAACGATGACATACTAATTTCAACTTCGCTTGATCATAATGGCAGTCAGCTTGATACAGATTTTTCAACTTTTCAGAATGTAAAGCTTGATGCTTTCACATTAGTTGGAGTTAATGCTTCCTATAGAGTAAACGATAATTTCAAATTTACACTACGAGGTGACAATTTACTCAATGAAGATTATCAAGAAGTCATTGGTTATTTTTCTCAAGGACGAAAATTGTATGCCGGGTTTCAAACAAGTTTTTAATTATTAGTATTTAATTCGGCTTTTCAATACTTGGGTTAATTGGTCTAATGACATTTGGCCCTTGGAATGCATAATATCTGGATACCTCATAGCCTTGCTTCCTAAGCATTTCTATGAGGCTGTCTTCTCCTAGCAAATGACTAATCCCCACCGCAGCAAAACCCGTTCCGCTACCTTCTATAAAAAATATAAGCTTATCTAACCATTTTTTATTTCTTTCCAAAATTAGGCTATTATAAAATTCTGGGGATTTATATTTCATCGTTTCAACTAACTCACGAGATAAATAATCCGTTCTTCCTAAAGCCCACGACTTGGCGATACTATTAAGATCATCACCAAGACTATTAAAGCCCTCAAGGCTTTCAGTAAGTATTGAAATTTGGGTAGAATGAGAGAGATTAACTGAGGCAAGAATTTGCTCCTCAACAGTTTCTAAATACATGATATTTTTTTTATCTCTCATAGCGCGTGACTTTAAGGCCTCATCAGCAGAGAGTTCTGATGATAAGTCGGCACTTTTAGCCGCTGCCATAGTAATGAATTCACTAGCAAACCACGGCTTAAAACTATCCAATGCAGCAATACTCAAATTACCATTGTGTGCAACCGCCTCTAATAATTTTAACTGATAATTATCAAGCCCATCAGACAGCCTGAGTCCATCCTGCCGCATACCAAGGCTCGTTGCTAAAATATTTGCT
>JAQXEH010000088.1 GCA_029250925.1 Hellea sp. | reverse complement strand
TCCCAACTCAATGGTGTCATTGTTCCGGAAGAACGAGCACCCTCAATGATAGACGAATACCCTATATTAGCTGTTGCCGCAGCCTATGCTAAGGGTACAACTACAATGCGAGGAATTTCTGAAATGCGAGTAAAAGAGAGTGATAGAATAAAAGCAACTTTTGAATTACTAATAGGCAATGGTGTAGATGTGAAAGAATACCCAGACGGGTTATCAGTAAAGGGTGGCAGTGTTGGAGGCGGAGGAACAGTTTTAACGCACCATGACCACCGAATAGCGATGTCAGCATTAATCCTTGGAATAAATTCTAAAAATCCAATTAAAATTGATGATAGTTCAATGATAGCAACTAGTTTTCCGACATTCTTTACTTCAATGGAAGAAATTGGCGCAAAAATTGAGGTTCCTCAATAATGACTGTAATTGCTATAGACGGAACATTTGCAAGCGGAAAAGGTACATTAGGTAAACGATTAGCATCACATTATAAAATGCCTTATCTAGACACAGGAAAGCTCTATAGAGCAGTAGCATATAAACTTATGGAAACAAAGAATAGTCCAGAAAATTTGGTTGAAGCTATCAATGCAGCAAAGGAAATAAAGCCAGAAGACCTCAAAATTCCTGAACTGAAAAGTGGAAATGTAGCAGTAAATGCATCAAAAGTGGCAGCCCATGCAGAGGTGCGCAAAGAACTATTAAAATTCCAGAAAGATTTCGCTAAAAAAGGAGGAATACTTGATGGGCGTGATATTGGAACTGTCATATGTCCAGATGCAGAAGTAAAACTATTTATAGATGCAAAATCAGAGATTAGGGCACATCGTCGTCACCTTGAACTTAATGCTAATCAAGAGAGTATTTCTTTTGAAACTGTCCTCAAACAATTAACAGAGCGCGACACCAGGGATATGAATCGTAAAAATGCACCGCTTAAAATAGCTGCTACCGCTCATATAATAGATACCACAGACATGACAGCAAATGATGTTTTTGAAAATGCTAGAGAAATAATAGATTCAATTATATTTTAACGGTCCAATAAACAGTTGCAATCACCTCTTGCACCCAACTTGCGCTTGGACTATAGGGCCGCTGTTGCATAAAATTGTTTCCTTCATAAACTTGCACAATTAGTAGGCTTCGATTGGCGAGGCCAGACCGCAGGGTATATCCTGTAGGCCAGAAACAGAACTAAAAGGACTAAAATTATGAGCACAGCTCAAGATAAAATGAACCCCTCAACTGATGATTTCGCTTCAATGTTTGAAGCCTCTATTGAAACCAATTCAATGCAAGAGGGTAGCGTTATAAAAGGTCGTGTTACAGCGATTGAAAAAGATATAGTGGTTATAGATGTTGGCTTAAAAACAGAAGGCAGAGTTCCTCTGAGGGAATTTTATGTTCCAGGACAAGCAGAAGAAGACAAAGTTAAAGCTGGTGATGAAATTGATATCTATCTTGAGCTAATCGAAAATGCTCTAGGCAATGCAATATTATCAAGAGATAAGGCTCGCCGTGAAGAGAGCTGGCTCAACATGACAAAATATCATGAAAGCGAAGAACCTGTAACAGGTTCAATAGTTGGAAGAGTAAAAGGCGGGTTTACAGTTGATCTTGGCGGTATAAATGCATTTCTTCCTGGTTCACAGGTTGATATTCGTCCTGTAAGGGATGTTGGTCCACTAATGAACCAAGAACAACCATTTATGATTCTTAAAATGGACAGACAACGTGGAAACATAGTTGTATCGCGAAGAGCTATTCTTGAGGAAAGTCGAGCCGAACAGAGAGCTGAGCTTGTAGGACAGTTAGCCGAGGGCGAAACTAGAGATGGTGTGGTCAAAAATATTACTGATTACGGAGCTTTCGTTGATTTAGGCGGAATAGACGGCCTCTTACATGTAACAGACATGAGCTGGCGCCGCGTAAGTCACCCAAGCCAAGTAATGGCTGTAGGTGATACGGTAACAGTTAAAATAGTTAGGATAAATCCAGATACTCAAAGAATTAGCTTAGGAATGAAACAACTTCACGAAGATCCATGGCTGGCTGCAGCAGCAAAATACACCGTTGGCACTAGGCACTCAGGTAAAGTTACTAATATTGCCGACTATGGTGCATTTATCGAGCTTGAAGAAGGTGTTGAAGGACTAGTTCATGTATCTGAAATGTCTTGGACAAAGAAAAACGTACACCCGGGGAAAATTGTAGCAAGTTCACAAGAGGTTGATGTTGAAGTCTTAGAAGTTGATGAAGAAAAGCGTCGTATTTCACTTGGCATCAAACAAGTACAAGACAATCCATGGGATAGCTTCACTGAACGCTTCCCAGCCGGTACCGTTATTAAAGGCGAAGTGCGCTCAGTTACAGAATTTGGATTATTTATTGGTCTTGATGGCGACATCGACGGAATGGCACACTTATCTGATCTCTCCTGGGATAAATCGGGTGAAGAAGCGCTCAAGGACTACAAAAAAGGTGATACCGTAGAAGCCAAAATCCTTGAAGTTGACATTGAAAAAGAACGTATATCTTTGGGTATTAAACAGCTTGTTAAAGATAGCGGACCTGCAGCAGCTCCCAAAGGAGCTTCAAAAGGTAAAACAGTAACCTGCACAATTACAAACGTTCAGCAAGCAGGTCTTGATGTAACCTTTGGTGAGAATAGTGAAGTTACAGCTTTTATTCGGAAAGCTGACTTATCTCGCGAAAGATCAGAACAAAGACCTGAGCGCTTTGCAGTAGGTGACAAAATTGATGCGATGATCACGCGTGTTGTCAAAGGTCAGTATTCTCTCTCAATAAAAGCATTGGAAATAGCGGAAGAAAAAGAAGCTGTAGAACAATACGGATCTGCAGATTCTGGTGCATCTCTCGGAGATATCCTTGGCGCTGCTTTGAAAGGCGACTGATTTAGAGCCCATACAAAACAAAAAGGCTCGGCTACTTTAACAGTAACTGAGCCTTTTTTTATGGATTAATGACTAAAAGTTATTGACTCAGGCAGCATATGATTGCTTTATTGTTCAATGCTAAAATCAGAACTAATAGATAAATTACATACTGAAAATCAACACCTCACTCGAACAGATACAGAGCGGGTTGTAGGAGTAATACTAGAAACCATAACGCAAACTCTCGAAAAAGGAGCCAGAGTAGAATTACGAGGCTTCGGGGCATTCTCTGTGCGTCACCGCAAATCACGCTCTGGTCGCAACCCGAGAAATGGGGAGAACGTATTTGTTCCTCAAAAAAGTGTTCCTTTTTTTCGAACAGGAAAAGAACTTCGAACAAAATTAGATTCGACAAAAGGCTAATTAAAGTTCTTTAGGAATTATTTAAGCGTATTTATCTCCTAGATAAACACGTCTAACATCTTTATTGGACCTTATCTCATCTGGATTACCCTCAAATAAAGCCTCTCCTTGAAATAATATTGATGCTCGGTCAACAATATCAAGGGTTTCTCTAACCCTATGATCAGTAATTAATATCCCTATCCCGCGTTTTTTCAAATATAAAACAAGCTCCGATATATCAGCTATTGCGATCGGGTCTATTCCAGTAAAAGGCTCATCGAGTAGCATGAAACTAGGCCTAGATGCTAGTGCCCTTGCAATCTCTACTCTACGCCTTTCACCGCCTGAAAGAGCGAGTGCAGGACTTTTTTTAATGTGACCAATATTTAGTTCATCCAGTAATGCTTCAACATTATCATCCCATTTTGATTTGTCATTTTCAGTTAGTTGAACAACAGCTTTAATATTTTCTTCAACAGTTAGACCTCTGAATATTGATTGCTCTTGAGGTAAGTAACCAACGCCAAGCCTAGCACGTTGATACATCGGTAAATCAGTTATATTTTGACCATCTAAGCTTATCATACCTCTATCAGCTTCTATGAGGCCCATTATCATATAAAAGCTTGTAGTCTTACCAGCACCATTTGGGCCCATAAGAGCAACAACCTCACCGCGCTGAACGGTTAGAGTAATATCTTTAACAACTTCACGGCCACGATAAGCCTTACCTATATTATTGGCTGCCAGTCCAGTTGGCGGAGGTGTAAAGTCACCTCCCAAGCTTACTTGTTTTTTATTAGCGCCGTTAACCATCATATCACCTTTATTCACGAATTAACTTCATTTCCATCGTCATTGGAATTTTTAAGAAGAATTTTCACTCTGCCCTGTGTTCCACAAATTCGTCCATTACATGTGCCTATTACTTGAGCCTCTTCCTTTTTCAAATCGTAAATAAGTGTATCCCCAGTGACAACATTCTCACCCTGAAGTAAAATTACATTGCCTGTTACTGTGAATGTATCAGATGATTTTAAATAAACACCATTATCGCCGCGAACTTCTTGCTCTGGCGTTATATAATAGAAGTTTCCAGTGGCCTCTATTCGTGAAATATCATCTGTATTGGAACCCTCATCGCCAGCTGAAATACCTCCAAAAATTTTCATTTTATCCGCTAATATTCTAGTATCACCCTGACGAACATCGACTTGGCCACTAAGAATTGTAGTTCCAGAAGAATTAATTATTAAATCAGCACTCGCTTCTGTCGGTAAGTTATTATCAGTTGAGAACTGAGCAAATACTTTTGATGGCACTAAGCTCAGCAATAAAAACCCGCAAAAAAGCTTAAAAATATTTTTCATGATTTTATCCTAGTTTCCAAATCTTATGGTTGGTCGACCCGAGCAGTCTTCACCCCTACATTCTCCAGAGAACCTTATAGTCTCAGTTTCAATGTTATATACTAAACGATCTGTGGATGCAGTGTTACCACCGGGCTGCTTAACCTTAACGTTTCCCAAAACAGTAATTGTACCCTTATCACGTTCATAAACCCCACTAGTTCCTTTTACATCATTTTGAGGGGTTGTGTAATGAAAGTTTCCAACTGCCTCAATACGGGAAATGGCACCTAATTTATCGTTTCCATCAGAAATTGTAGGATTACTGCGGAATATTTTCATTGTATCAGACTTTATCCTAGCTGGGCCCTGAACAACATCAACGCTACCCACTAAAATAGTTATATTTCCTTCATATGTAGCTTTGTCAGAGCTGAACCTTATAGGATCATCACCTCCAAATATCTGTGCGAGAGCATCAAATTGATAAAGCATTACTAGAAAAAATAAAATTGTAAGTCTCATCTGCTCTCTCCGATTGTACTAATCGCACTATCTTGTTCAATCGCTGCAGTTACTCCATTTTTAAATACAAACTGACTATAATTATTATTAATCTCAAATGCATTTCCTGTTACCTCACCAAAATTACCATTACATTCAATGTATTCTTTTCCCTCAATACGCTTTTCTTTATTGAAAATACGGGCATGTGTAGTTGCACACTCATATCCATCATCAGTTTTCAAACTGACGCCTGATTTTAAGTCTAATATTTTTTCTATATCATTAAAAGTTCCAGTTTCAGCCAGTAAAATTGATACTTCCGCTCCCTTTTCTCTTGTAAACTCGAGCACCGGTTTGATTAATGAAACAACATCCCGTTCTGTCATTTTACGGGTTGCTAGATCTGCTTTTAGGTAAAAGGGCAAGCCATCATTTGTTCTACCACTATACCTAGGATTAATCATTTTTACTGCTTCAGTAGGATTGTCTTCTATAAACGTAACAGTACCTTGTGTTGCAAATTCATAAATAAGAAAAATCGATAAGCATAAACAGAAGCCCATTAACACCCTGCGCATCATTTTTATAAAAAGAGAATGCCTGCGAGCAGAATCAAGAGTAAGTGTTCTCTTAGGCTCCCAAAGCCCAAGTGCTTCTCCTGCGCTATGGTCTATTTTTGATTTAGTGGTTGAATTCATGAGACTTTATAAAACAAGAAATTAAAAATT
>JAQXEH010000086.1 GCA_029250925.1 Hellea sp. | reverse complement strand
TGTTATCGTAAAGTTATAGCAAGAATCACCAGAAGTTCCCTGATCCCCAACATTAGGGTAATCATACGCATCAATTACATGATCTCCTGCTGATAAAGTAGCCGTGAGAGTTTCTGAAGTATCACCGGCTTCTTGTGACACCTCTACTCGAACGCCATTTTTATAAACAACAAAGTCAGGGTCCCTGCCGGCTGGGCCAGAAGTCTTTGTCATTGTTAATGTGTGACTTGCGGCTGTAGCTGTAAACTTTAAAAATGCACGGTTTCCGAGTTTGTTGTATTCGCCATTATCATCTACGGAACAAATTTCAACGGCTGCACCGTTTACATCGACTGGCTTGTGGATAGGAAGATTGGAGGCCAGCCCGGCATTATTTGTTTCGCCAACGCCGTAATTTTCTGTTGAATTAATACCACGCGCGGCAGCAAATGTTTCAATTGCTATTGCATCAGACGTTTGCTGCGATTTTAATTCTGCTAAATATGAAAATATAGAGCTAAACGCTGGGTGATTGGAATAGCTAGTAGCTGTAAAAGCTGAATATATAGGTCCCATCCCAAAGGACAAAGTGTCGTTACCATCGCTGTCGCTATCATAAAGGTCATACAGCACACCAGCTGTGGTGCGCTCATCATACCAACCTGTACTATCGTTGCTTTCTACATTTATTGAAAAACCCTGCGACTGACCAGAGCCGCTACTATCGCGATAAAAAGGATCATCCGTCACCATGCCTGAAAGAGCATTACCAAAACCCTCCCCCATAGCGACACGCATATCAAGTTTTTGCCCCCCGCTATGCGGGCCGCCTATAGAATCTGAACGGGACATTTGATCTTCGAAATAATGCCCCCACTCGTGAACTACTACGTGATCATCAAACTCATCTGTATCAGAGTCAGCATCACCCAGAATATAAACGTTACCATTTCCTTTGTAAGACGAAGTCCCTATATCACCTGCTGAGTCATTACCACTAACAGCGCGGTTATTTACGCTCCAATTAAATTTCATTACTGGAAACACGGCATCTGGGTCACCCGCAATCATTTTTTGAATGGCAACATAAGTTGGGGCAAGCATTGCAAATGGAGCAGAGGCCCTTGTTGAAGTATATGAACTACCTCCCCACCCAGATTCGGCATTTAAATTACGGGTGGAATCCCCTCCCCCTGAGGTAGATAGGCTTCCCGTTAACTCATAAATCGCACCAGAATTTGTATTATCTACAACCTTTACATCCCAACTTGCACTGCCCGCACTTGCTGCTTGCAACATTTCTGCTTTGGCAACAATTTGTACATCTGTATTTGGCAGCACGGTTAGTAAATAATCACCAGTGGAGTCTGTAACATCCGAGTCTAGAATATTACCGGTAGCATCACGAGCTTCTACTGTTAAACCTGGCGCCGCTGTTTGCACTGTAGCGCCGTAATTTAATCCATTAGTTGATGTATTTAAAGGTACAAGGTCGTATGTTATCTTTCCAGTGATTTTCACATCATCGGGTAAAGGCTCAACAGTAACATTCAATGTCGCATTAGCACTATTTCCAGCAGCGTCAGTGGCAGTAGCAGTACATACAAGATTCGTTGTAATGGTTACGGTAGGCGCAGAGAATACACCATCTGAAAAAGAGCCCCCGTTAGTGCATGTTGTCGTTAAAGATGTCACTGCGGCATCATCAGTAGCTGTAAGACTTACTGCTGACGTCTGACCGGAATTTACAGTTATACTTGCAACGCTGAAGCTAACAATAGGTGCAGTGGTATCGGGTTCAACAGTAACTGTTAAAATAGCAGACCCTTCATTGCCAGCGGCATCACTAGCTGTTGCTGTACACTCAGACGTTAAAGTTTCACTTGTTGCTGGTGCAGTAAATACACCATTTGAAAAATCACCTCCATTTGTACAAGAAACGTCAGGTCCTGTTGTGATCCCGACATTATCAGTAGCCGATAATGTAGATGAACCGGTACCCGTTGACACAACAGTCAAAGTACTTGGACTAAACTCTAATGAGGGCGCCTGGGTGTCAGGCGCTGGCGGCGCTGGTGGTGTTACTGTACTTCCGTTTCCGCCGCCGCCGCCGCAGGAAGCTATTGCTAACCCGCCTATAGTAATGACAGTATTTTGTAACAGATGCTTAATGTTCATATTTTTCCCGCATTTTTCTTATATTGGTATAAACCAAATTTGATTTTGTCAAATCCATTACAGAAATAGATTGTTACTATAAGTGGCTATCAAAACTAACGCTTTTTATCAGCATGTATACAGTTTTACCTCCCGCAAGTTTAAGAGAATCAACCCCCGCCCTTGTAATTCGAGCTGTAATTTCTAAATCAGAAAATCTTGCTCTTACTAAAGCGTAGGGCGATTGAACGTCAAAACTAATACCAACTATCTTAGCTTCTATACAATTCTGTATACTGATTTTTTTAGGTGGGACTAAGGCAATAGAAATATCATCAGCATTAATTCTAATAAATATTTTCTTTCCGCTATAGCGTTTAGATGTACCTGGAACCTTAATTATTGCTCCGCCAACATCAACACTTACCATGGAAAACTCTTTATCTTGAGAAACTATCATTCCTGAAAACAATGAAGAAATTTTAGCTTCAGTATCTAATGAATCTGCATCTAATTGAGGTAGTATTTCATCAAGTGAGCCAAAATTCTTAACGCTACCCGATGACAATAAAATAACATGGTCAGCCAATCTGCAGACTTCCTCTATATCATGCGTGACATAAATGCAGGGTATATCAAATTTTTTAACCAGGTTTTCAATAAAAGGTATAATGGAGCGTTTTCGTGCTCGGTCTAAACCTATCAATGGTTCGTCTAAAAATAATATTTCAGGGGCTGATAGAACAGTCCTGGCAAGAGCCACGCGCCGAGTTTCTCCGCCAGACAACACAGATGGATATTCAGATAACAAAGATTCTAGTTCAAAAACAGAAATTATTTCATCAAGAGGTATCGCTTTTGGTGCGCGTTTTTTTGCAAATTCGAGGTTCTGAAGTACATTTAAATGCGGAAACAAACGCCCATCTTGAAACATGTACCCAATAGGTCTTTTATAGACTGGGAGGTTTACCCTGTTTTTGCTATCATACCATAATTCATTCATTTGAATAATACCTGAGTCTGGACGCATGAAGCCTGATAGTAATTTTAAAATACTTGTTTTCCCAGAACCACTTGGTCCAAATATGACGGTGATGCCTTTGCTTGGCAAAGATTGGTTAACGTTAAGGGTTATTCTTCCAAGTTTCTTTATAATATTTATTTTCAATTTATCCGACATTTAAAGGATGCCTGCGATTAAAAGTGTAGATCAAAAATAACACACAAAAAGAAAATACTAATAACATTCCAGAAAGGATATGAGCTTGAGTGTAATCTAAAGTCTCAACGTGCTCATAAATTGCAATCGACATTACTTTTGTGCGTCCCGGAATATTTCCTCCCACCATTAAAATAATGCCGAACTCTCCCAGCGTATGCGCAAAGGTCAAAATTGAAGCTGTTAGAAAGCCTCGTTTTGATAAAGGGGCAACAATTTTGATAAACACATCCAACGGGCTCGCACGTAAACTCGCTGCAGCCTCTCTTATCTCGAAGCCAACATTTTCAAACGCGCTCTGTAAAGGCTGCACCATGAATGGGAGTGAATAAATAACAGAAGCCAACACAATCCCAAAAAAGGAAAAGCTTAAGCTTTCGCCAGTAACATTTATCCAAAATGATCCTATGGGCGATGTAGGGTTAAATAAAATAAGCAAATAAAACCCTAAAACAGTAGGAGGTAAAACCAAAGGGAGGGCGGTTAACGCTTCAATAAAAGGCTTAAGTTTCGAACGTGTGCATGAAAGCCACCATGCCAATGGGGTTCCAATAAAAAGTAACAATGCTGTTACCACCAAAGATAACTTTAATGTTAATATTAATGGCCCAAATTCAACCATTCTGAGGCACCTCATATCCAGATTTTATAATTATCTTGCGGGCCTCATCTGAACTTAAGAAGTTCAAAAAATCATTAGCAGCTTTATTTGTGAGGCCGGGTTTTAATAAAATAGCATCTTGCAATATTGGACTATAAAAGCTTTGCGGTATTCTCCAATACGGTTTTTTAATATCTTTTACTTGTGACAGAGCTACAAAAGCCAAATCAGCATTTCCAGTTTTTACAAATCCATAAGCTTGGCCAACATTTTGTCCGTAAACAATTCTACCCTCCACATTACTTCGAATATTAAGATTATTGATTACACGGTCAGCAGCAAGGCCGTACGGCGCTACCTTAGGATTTGCTAAAGCCAACTTCAAAAAATTTCCCGATTTTAAGTTTTGCTCCACATCCCCAGCACCGTATAAAACTAATTGCCCCAAGGCATAGGTTAATTGTGTTTGGGCATCTGCAAATCCCAATGAGGATAATTTTGAAGGATTCACATCATCTGCTGAAAGAAATATATCATAGGGCGCACCGTTTATAACTTGTGTTGCTAATTGCCCCGAGGAACCTGATATAAGCAGAACCTCAATAGCTGTAGATCTCTCAAAAACTTCCACAAGTGTATCAGCTGTTGTTAAGAAATTAGTTGCTACAGCCACTTTTAAAACGGGCTCATTTTTAGGTGCACATGAGATTAGACCTATCAAGGGAGCTAAAAAGCTAATAAGTAAATAATTTATTTTCTTAAACACATGTCTATGTAAACGTTAAGAGTAACTTATGCCACTGAAGATTTATATTGATGCAGATGCTTGTCCGGTTAGAGAAGAGACTTATAAAGTAGCGCGCCGCCACAATGTGGAAGTTATCGTTGTAAGTAATTCTTTCATTAGAGTGCCAAGAGAACCAGGGATAAGTCTTCAAATTGTTTCGGATAATTTTGATGCCGCAGACGATTATATAGCCAATAATGCAGATAATATGTCAATTACTATAACGTCAGATATACTATTGGCTGAGCGGTGCCTTAAAGCTGACGGTATAGTCATCGCGCCTACAGGGAAAAACTTCACTAAAGACTCAATAGGAGGCGCAATTGCTACAAGAGCTATAATGGCAGACCTAAGAGCCGGGGCAGACATGCCCAACATAGGCGGACCAAAACCTTTTTCCAGTAAAGATAGATCAAACTTTCTAAATGAGCTCCATGTGAAAATTGAAAAGCTAAAAAGAGATTTAAATTAATTATGATTTGTTTATAGAAACATACATATTTAAAGGTCCCGTAGCTCAGTTGGATAGAGCGAGTGATTCCTAATCACTAGGTCGGAGGTTCGAATCCTCTCGGGGCCGCCATCTATCAACAATAATTTACATATTTATTACGTGTTGCTTTTAATTCCACCCGCACCTAGGTTTCCCTTAAAAGGGGCCCGCCATGAAAAACATTGCTGTAGAAAAATACGTTTCAATAGGTTTTCAACTGGGAAAAACATCATACTGGTTAATATTATTTAATACAATTATCTACTTCGCGCTCATGATTCTTGCAGGCATTACTATAATAGGACTGCTTGTGCTGCCGGCACTAATTACTGGCTACTGTAAATTCTTATTAAAAGTCACAAGAGGGGAAGAAGTGGTCATTGCAGATTCTTTGTCGTCTGGCTTTAAAAACGGAATGTGGTGGAAAACTTTGCTTTACTCTCTCATTATGATTATTGGGGTCGCTATAGGGTATATACTATTGATCATTCCGGGCATATATTTGTCAATTGCATGGTCCTTTGGGTTTTATTTGGTCATAGACAAAGACATGACTCCATTAGACGCACTGCAAAAATCAAGAGAGCTTGTACACCAGGTAGGTTTTTGGAAAATTTTAATACTTACCATTATTGTAGGGGTTTTAGGCATTTTACAAATAATCCCTGTTTTGGGTGGTCTTTTGTATATACTTATGTACCCCTTTGTATCTATGCTTATCCCCGCAGTTTATGAAAATGCAATTGGCGGCTCTTTGGTTCACACAGATAAGAATTAACCAATATACTTTAAATTACATAGGTAATTTTGAAAACAAGAACTAAGGTTCAGTCCATCCTGCGCTAGCCTACGGATATCACTTTTATGTGCACCATCTGACATTTATTTATGGCTAGGCTTTACAAAACACTCATAAATAAACTCTTGTAATGACCGCTGGTCAATTATATAGCTAAGTAATTACTTAGAACTATTATCAAACGACCTAAAAGTACAAGATGGAGACATTCATGGGTTCAGTCGTTGCAATTAACCAAAGGGCGAGAAGCGAAGAACAAAAGACCTTTCGCCGAAATGCAGTGCTTAAAGTGGCTGAACTGTACTTCCTTGAAGTTGGGTATGAGGCGTTTTCTATGTCTCATCTCGCAAAAAGGGCTGGTGTGGCTAAGGGAACGCTTTACCTTTACTTCGAAACTAGAGAAGAAATTTTTCTAACTCTTTATGAACAAAGCTTAATACGGTGGAGTCAAATTTTCATCAATGACCTACCCGTATCCATGACTAGTAAATCCTATGCCCAAAAACTATATAGCACTGCTATGGCAGATGGTACCTTCTTACCTTTGCTTATCAGACTAGAGCATATCATTGAACACAATGTTGCAATCCCCAGGCTTATTAGTTCAAAACAAATTTTCATACATCAGGTAGACGCGATCGCTAAGGTCACGTCCATTGCACTCACATTAAATAAGCCCCGGGCGATAGAGGTGGTAAAAACAATGGGTGTTCTCCTGATTGGTGCAACCCAGGGTGACCAAGCCCCATCACTCGACAATGAAGAATTACCGAAAGATGTCCGGGACCTTATCGATAGCTTTTCTTCCGAGCCACTTTTCATCAAAAATGCTGCTCGGATCATCGAGGGTATCAGAAGTGAAAGCTTCACAGAAACTTAAATATATCAATCCTTTCATCAAATAAAAAATATAATGAATACTATGCAAATTGAGGAAAAATATGCCTACAGCTAAAAATAAAAAAAACCATAAGTATAATACTTCGAACCTTGAAGCACTTGTCGAATTACAAAGAAGTAGCTTTCGAGCTGAAGGGGAGGTCACTTATGCTACACGCATTGACCGACTAAAAAGGCTAAAGGCACTGATCGTTGAAAATAAAACAGAATTTGCAGAAACTACCAAACGAGAGTTTGGCGGTGCAAGGTCCTATGAGTTCAGTTTATTCTCAGAGTTTGCGGGAAAGGTCGAAGCTATCGACTATTCAATGAAACATTTGAAGGAGTGGATGAAGCCTGAAAAACGAAAGACCAATAAACCTATGAATCTTTTAGGCGGAAAAAGTCAAGTTAGGCATTTCCCTAAGGGCGTTATTGGCATTATTTCTCCTTGGAATTTACCCTTTGGGTTGACTGTTGCGCCCCTGATAAGTGCGCTTGCAGCAGGCAACCGAGCGTTACTTAAGCCTTCAGAGTTCGTTCCTGAAACAGCAGCACTCTTCGCCGATATTGTACCCAAATATTTCTCAGAAGATGAAGTCGCGGTAGTGACTGGAGGTGCAAACATTAGTCAAAAATTTGCAGAGCTACCTTTCGATCATCTCCTTTTTACAGGGTCCACTAATATTGGCGCGAAAGTAATGCAATCAGCTGCAAAAAATCTAGTTCCTGTAACACTAGAACTTGGCGGCAAGTCACCTGTCATTATTGGTCGTAGCGCAAAACTTGATCTGGCCGGAACACGTCTCACATTCGGTAAACTTTTAAATGGTGGCCAGTTATGCCTGTCGCCAGACTACGTTGTTGTACCAAGTGAACTAGAAGAGCAGCTCATAGAGCGAGTAATTGGAGAAACACAGTCAATGTATCCGAACATTACTGAAAATGAAGATTACGCGGGTGTTATCAACGAAAGACATTTCGCCAGATTGCAGAGTTACATTGATGACGCAGTTGCCAAAGGGGCTAAGCTTACGATTGTAGGCGCTGATAAGACACGTGCTGCTAAAAATAATCGTCGTATGCCTTTACATATTTTACAAAACGTGAATGAAGATATGCGGGTTATGCACGAAGAAATATTTGGTCCTATTCTCCCCGTTATGACCTATTCCGATGTAACTGAAGTTCCGGATATGATTGAACCTCGCCGAAACCCACTTGCCATGTATTACTTCGGCAAAGACAAGCACGAACAGGAGTACTTACTAAGCCATGTACAAAGCGGCGGTGTTTGTATCAATGATATAACGCTTCACTACGTACAGGAAGATCTTCCATTTGGTGGTATTGGTGCTTCGGGCATGGGCTCCTATCATGGCCCTGAAGGGTTTAAAGGCATGAGCCATGCACGTGCGGTTTACAGTCAAACTATGATTGATATACTGCCCATAATAGGAGCACGCCCTCCTTTTGGTCAAAAATTTCGCAAAAACATAAGTAAAATTCTTGGCTCAATTTAGCATTAGAAATTAAGTATATTTCAGATGGTGATCTGCTACGTAAAATTACGAATAATTTGTATATTTCTCGAGTAATCAGAGCCACCTCTAGGAAACAAAAATGAATAAAAAAATATTACTGGGAGAATTGTAGTGACCATAAATCGACAATGGCTATTAGCCGAGAGACCTACTGGAATGGTTGGTCCGCATAATTTTAAGTACGCCGAAACCCCGATTCCTAAACCAAAAAGTGGTGAGGTCCTGATAAAGAATCTTTACTTATCATTTGACCCAGCACAACGAAACTGGATGGTTGACCGCAAGGCTTATCTACCGCCAGTGGCCATCGGAGAGCCTATGCGAGCAGGTTCTGTTGGGAAGGTAATAAACTCTCGCCACCCAGACTTTCAGGAAGACGACCTAGTGCAAACAACGGGTTATTGGCAAGATTATGTGGTTGCAGCCCCCGGCAAAGGTCCGATGGGATTGGTAAAATTACCAGACGGGGTATCGCCTGAAATGATGTTGTCTGCGCTCGGTATAACAGGCCTCACGGCTTATTTTGGTTTGCTGGAGGTTGGTCAGCCTAAAGCCGGTGAAACGGTCCTCGTTTCTGGCGCTGCTGGCTCTACTGGCTCATTTGTTGGTCAGATCGCAAAAATTAAAGGTTGCCGAGTTGTAGGCATTGCTGGTGGTCCAGATAAATGTCGCTGGTTAAAAGAGACCGCTGGCTTCGACGCCGTAATCGATTATAAAAATGAGGATGTTAAAGCGCAAATTGCTCATCACTGCCCTAACAAGTGGGACGTATTCTTCGATAACGTAGGCGGCCCCATCCTGGAGGCAGCCCTTGATCATATTAATCTACGTTCCCGGGTTGTTTT
>JAQXEH010000083.1 GCA_029250925.1 Hellea sp. | reverse complement strand
GTAGACGAAATCGCTGTTACGCGCTGGGGAACTTTAAAAGTTAATCCTGTCACTTTTGAAACAAATTTATCTAATGTGTTCGCAGCAGGAGACATAACCAGAGGGGCAAGTTTGGTTGTGTGGGCTATCCGTGAAGGTAGGGATGCGGCGGAGCACATTCATAAAAACCTAAAATCTCAAATGATTAATGATGAAAAAATTGCAGCAGAGTAAAATATGACTAATTGGCTTGATAAATATACAACTAACAGAGATAAATTGATCGCATCGCACTCTTACTCACCTGAGCATGAACATGCTAACTGCGGAGTGGGCCTCGTTGCGTCAATTGATGGGGCACCACGCAGGGATGTAGTTGAAATGTCCATACAGGCCCTCAAAAATGTCTGGCACAGAGGAGCTGTAGATGCAGATGGTAAAACGGGTGACGGCGCAGGCATACGCTTAGATATTCCTCAAAGTTTTTTCAGGGCCCAAGTTGAAGGAACAGGGCATAAACCCACGGCGGCTAAAATTGCTGTAGGAATGTTTTTTCTTCCAAGAACAGACTTTAACAGCCAAGAAACAGCAAGAACCATAGTGGAAACAGAACTCCTGAAAGAGGGCTTTTATATATATGGCTGGCGACAGGTGCCAATAGACATCTCCGTAATTGGCGAAAAGGCCAAAGCTACAAGACCAGCAATTGAGCAAGTAATGTTTCGAGACCCCAAAGGACGAAAAGGCAACAAACTCGAAAGAGAACTCTATATTGTAAGAAGGCGAATAGAAAAAAGAGCAATCGAAGCAGCTATTCCAAGCTTTTATGCGTGTTCATTGTCAGTGCAAACAATCATTTATAAGGGAATGTTTTTAGCCGAAGACATAGATAATTTCTACCCCGACCTCAAAGACGAAAGATTCGTTTCACGAGCAGCGATATATCACCAGCGGTATTCTACTAATACGTTTCCGCAATGGTGGCTCGCTCAGCCTTTCAGAATGCTCGCTCACAATGGTGAGATTAACACACTGAAAGCAAACTCTAATCACATGAAAAGTCATGAAATAAAAATGGCTAGCGCGGCCTTCGGCGAGCGAGCAGATGATGTTAAGCCAGTGATCCAAAAAGGGAGTTCAGATTCAGCAGCTTTAGACTCGGTTTTTGAGTTACTTGTAAGGGCTGGCCGAACAGCGCCAATGGCAAAAACACTCCTTATACCAGAAGCTTACTCCAAAAGAGGGGATTTAATGCCGGACAGTTGGAGAGCGCTTTATGAATATTGCAATGGAGTTATGGAACCATGGGATGGACCTGCTGCATTAGCTGCATATGATGGGAGATGGGTTATGGCCGGTCTTGACAGAAATGGATTACGTCCACTTCGTTATTCTATCTCATCGGAAGGCATCCTAGCTGTTGGATCAGAAACAGGAATGTGCCCAATGAATGAATCTGATATTGTGCAAAAGGGGGCCCTGAAGCCTGGGCGCATGATCGCAGTGGACCTTGAAGAAGGTAAATTCTACAGATCTACTGATATTATAAATGAGCTAGCCGAAAAAAGGCCCTACAAGAAATGGTTAAAGAAAGTCGTTAATCTTGATGAGAAGCTTTCAGGAAATGAGCCCGCTCCCTTACTTAAAGGCGAGGACCTAACAAGAAGACAGATGTCATGTGGTCAAACACAGGAGGACCTTGAACTCATACTAGGCCCAATGGCTGAAACAGGTAAAGAAACTATAGGGTCAATGGGCGATGACACTCCTCTAGCTGTTCTATCTGATATCTACAGACCTTTATCACACTTTTTTAGGCAAAATTTTAGCCAGGTAACTAATCCGCCCATTGATCCTTTAAGGGAAACCCGTGTTATGGGACTTAAAACCAGGTTCAAAAATCTTAGAAACATTCTCGCAGAAGATAGCTCCCAAACAAATGAGATGTTAGTTTTAGACAGTCCGGTAATGACTTCAGGCATGCTTGAAAAATTTAAAATTCTAGTTGGACCTAAAAAAGTACGCACCATTGATTGCACATTCTCAATTAAGGAGATTGGCTCTGAGCCCAGCGGGACATCCTTGAAATTAACTTTAGCACGAATAAAAGAAGAAGCCGAGAATGCAGTCCGTCAAGGCATAGAAAATATTATATTGTCGGATGAATTCACAGATGCAAATAATATTTCGGCACCAATTATTCTTTGCACAGGCGCTGTTCAAACACACCTTGTCAGCAAAGGTCTACGCTCGTCTTGCTCAATAATTGTTAAGTCTGCAGAATGCTTAGATACACACTATTTCGCAGTTTTAATTGGCGCGGGTGCCACTGCAGTTAATGCCTATATGTCTCAAGACAGCCTGGCTGATCGAGCTGCACGTGGTCTACAGTCTTGCACGCCTGATCAAGCTGTAATGCAGTATAAAAATGCAATAGAAGGTGGTCTATTAAAGATTATCTCTAAAATGGGCATATCTGTTATTTCCTCATACCGGGGTGGTAATAATTTTGAAGCAATGGGTTTATCACGGGCTTTAGTGGGAGAGAATTTCCCTGGTATGATGTCAAGAATTTCTGGTATTGGCCTCGCTGGTCTAGAAGTTAAAGCTATAGAGGCACATGAAAAAGCTTATGAACCCTCGGTAATATATTTGCCCGTTGGGGGCCTCTACAGAGTAAGAGCAAAAGGTGAGAGGCACGCATATAAAGCCGAAATGATACATATGCTTCAAGAGGCAGTTGGATCAGATAATTATGAACTCTATAAAAAATACTCAAACATAGTAAATAATCAAAATCCAATTCAAATTCGGGATTTACTAGACTTTCGACCTAATAAAAAACCCCTTCCCATTAAAAGAGTGCAGAGCATTAATGAAATCCGAAGGCGCTTTTGCACCCCGGGCATGTCCCTAGGCGCATTGTCCCCTGAAGCACATGGTACTCTCAATATAGCCATGAATAGAATTGGGGCAAAATCTGTATCAGGCGAAGGCGGCGAAGACCGCTCTAGGTATGTACCACTGCCAAATGGCGACAACCCTAATTCAGCCGTCAAACAAATTGCTTCCGGGCGATTTGGTGTAAACGCCGAGTATTTAAATCAATGTCGTGAAATTGAGATTAAAGTTGCTCAAGGAGCAAAACCTGGAGAAGGCGGTCAGCTTCCTGGCTTTAAAGTTACTGAAATGATTGCTAAATTCAGAAACGCTACACCAGGGGTTACCTTGATATCACCACCCCCTCACCACGACATTTATTCAATCGAAGACCTTGCGCAATTAATATATGATCTTAAGCAAATCAATCCCGTTGCAGGGGTTGCCGTAAAGTTAGTTGCTTCCTCGGGAGTGGGTACCATCGCCGCTGGTGTTGCTAAAGCCAAAGCTGACACAATATTAATTGCTGGCCATAACGGCGGTACAGGAGCATCACCAAATACTTCCCTGAAATATGCAGGGATACCTTGGGAGCTGGGGCTTTCAGAAGCACATCAGGTTCTAACACTTAATAATCTACGTGACTCGGTTACTTTAAGGACTGATGGTGGATTAAAAACGGGCCGGGACATAGTGATTGCAGCTATGCTGGGAGCAGAAGAGTATGGCATTGGAACATTGAGCCTCGTCGCGATGGGATGCATAATGGTACGCCAGTGCCATTCAAATACATGCCCCGTAGGTGTTTGCGTTCAAGATCCGCGGCTTCGAGAAAAATTTACAGGAACCCCTGAAAAAGTCATTAGTTTAATGACTTTCATAGCTGAGGAGGTTAGAGAAATACTTGCAGAACTTGGCGTTGAAAGAATTGATGAAATTATAGGCCGGACAGACTTACTGGCGCAAGTTTCACGAGGAGCAGA
>JAQXEH010000061.1 GCA_029250925.1 Hellea sp. | reverse complement strand
AGTGAGTTCAATTGGCATTGGACTATTGGCAGCTGGTTATATATATCCAAATGAAAGCGAAGAGATCTCAAAAGCTGTAGAAAACTTTGAAAAATAGCAGTTATTAAAATGACACATTTACAAAGATCGATCCTCATTTTTACTTGCGGAGCAGTTCAAATTTTCTTTGCGTCATGGATTTTATTAAAACTATTTGGTTTAAATCTTATTGACCTACCACCACATGCAATGTTTTTTCCAGGCGTACTCATTTTTGGAGTTTCAGGGTATTTAACGATATCATATTATTTTGGAAATCAAAAAAATAATAGTGCTCTCTATGATGAGTACACTGCTTTGAGATATTATAAACTGGGCGCAATCGGGTATGCAATAAACGGGATCGGTATTTTCCTAATTTTCTCTACACAAGATTATGCCAATTGGAGTCTTCAAACAGCTAATACAATGATTTATCAAATTGCTTCTTTTGCCTGGCTGATATTTGGCGTCCTATTGGTTTGTTTTGCTTATGGTGATTATAAGGAGTCACTGCATGGGTAAAAACCACAAAAATCTTTTAAATAACCTGGAGGAGTTGAGAAGGTCGGCAGGGCTAACACAAAAAGATTTATCTGAACGCGCAGGCGTTTCGCGCAAAAGTATAAATGCTATTGAAAATGGAGTTTATGTTCCCTCCACTGTACTTGCGTTAAAAATATCAAAGATTTTGAAATGTAAGGTTGAGGACATATTCTTATTGCCAAATTAAAAAACTATTGACCTTATAAATGAATGGTCATTATGTTTTCTGAATATTATATACGAATGCAGAGGATAATTATGAAGAAAATATTTTTGATACTAATGACAGTTTTGTTGATATTGCCTATTTCGAGTTATGCAGACCATCATAATGATAAATCAATTATATTTTATCTCGATATGAATGTGGCACCTGAAAAAGCGGAAAACTTAGATAAATTTGTAGCATACTTGTCAGAAACTGTTGAAAGAACAGAACCCGGAACCACCTACTATAAATACTTTATTTCTAATGATAAAACTAAAATTTCATTATTGGAGGTCTATCAGGATGACGCGTCTGCGTTGTTTCACGTAAAAAGTTTTTTAAAAGCAGTTCACCGGGACGAGTTTTTAGGCACTTTTGAAATTACCAATTTCCAAGTTCTAGGAGAATCTAGTGAAGAATTAAAACTTGCTATGGTGGACTTTACGGATGATCATCGAACTCTTATTGATGGGTATAAACGTAAATAAATTAGTCCTATTTAAGCCTAGTAATAATCACATATGGAGACCTTTAATATGGGTAAAAAAGTAGTTATCTCCCAATCAATAATGTGGGCGGCAGCGATATTGGTTGTTTCAATAGTCCAAGAAAAACAGTTCGCTATTATGATGGTGGCTTTATTAGCAACTGTCTCATTAATTCATCTAAAAAAAGAAATGACCTAAGATTGATGCAATTTCCTATCGATCTTTAATATTTACGCAGGCTATGTACTACTTTCATTATGCTCATAAGATTTCTGGAGAGATTGCGTAATATAACTCTCTGCAGCAAACCCGCTGAAAGTTACTATAACTAAGAACATACCAACCCATAAATTAAGTTTATGATTTGAAGATGTTCGTTCTTCAGTCGCTGCTTGATATAAATGCAGCAATCCAATTATAAAAAATACTATCCCTCCCAACATATTAGACATTAGTAAGAAATAAATTCCAACAATAGTTAAGATAATATCAAGTAATTTAAATTTATTCATAAAATGGGTTTTCCATTTTCATCATATATTTTCCAGGTGGGTAATACTCTTTTATCGTCTTGATATTCACCTTTGGATAGAATTGTACCATCTTCGTAATAGGTTATTTCTTCACCGTTTTTTCTTCCGTTGATGTACTGTGCCTTGAGCAGAAGCTGGCCTGAATCGTAATAAAACAACCAGTTGCCTTCTCTGATACCATTTTTCATAGCACCCTGTTCACGTCCTATGACTTTACCTGTGAAGGGCGTATCGGAAAACTTTTCATAAAAGGCCTCCCCCCTCTGAATAAGTTCGGTCGATTGTATGTGATTGGGCGGCAGTGTCTCTGTAGGCGGTGATGTGGTTTCTGTGCTCTTGCCTCCGCTGCAGGACATTATTGCTAACCCCCCTACAGTAATGCCAGCACTTTGAAACAGATGTTTGAATTTCATGTTTTTACCTAACATCAAACTACGCCCAGTGCTATAATAGCAATTATAGCTATAATGAGTAGCAAGACGACCAGAAACATCCAAAAACTAACAAAGATTGTACCAATAATTATTAACGCGGCGCTGAATAAACCTTTAATTAAGGCCCTTCCTGGCTTCGTAATTATAGCGCCTATAATTATTATGAATAATAAAGCCTCATTCATCAATAGTGCTCTTATTTTCTATCATAGTCTTTCCTGGGCTATGCTTCACTTATAAACGAAGACTTCGTCTAAAGGAACGTCAAATTCAAGCGCTATTTTGAATGCAACTTCTAGCGACGGGGAATATTTATTTTTCTCAATTGCAATTATCGTTTGCCGGGTTACTCCAATGGCCTTCGCCAATTTTTGCTGCGACATCTCTCCATTATTTTCCCTAAGAATTTTAATGTTGTTAAATATTACTTTTTTCACATTATTTTCCTTTGAGCGAAAGATAAAGTTGGGAGATAAAACTAATGAGTTCAGCTAAAATAACAAATAAAAGCAACGTATAGAAAAGCCCTTGAGGAGTATTAAAGAATTTGGTGAATGGGGTATTTAATAAAAGCTGAAAAATTACAAACCATATAGCGGCCGTTAGAGTCCAGTAGCTGTACTTATATGAAGTTAATTCTATTAATTTATCCCTTTCATCTTCAATACTTAATTTGCTTCCTAATTTTAATGCAGATTGAATAATAATTTCAAAAACTATAAATAAGATTACTAAAGCAAATAATTCACCAAACTGAGTTGACCAATCAGTCAAATTTTTGAAACCGATATAAAGATAAGATCCAAAAAATATGATTGTTGTTATTATCGACGCTATTAAAGTTTTTTCTTTATAAGATAAGTTCATAGTAAACTCCTGTTAAATATTTTTAACATATGTTAAAGATATTTAACACTCTGTCAATTTATTCATGGCAATAAGAGTAATAATAATTTAGTTATTTTTCATTAGTCGTAAATTTAGGAAAAAATTCATGTTTAAAAAATTAACAAGTAATATACTAATGATAACGTTAATTGGCGGTTGCTCGGTTAGTGAGCCCACGTTTGATAGTACTTCTGAAGAAACAGCTGAAGCTTCACTTCAAGCAATGTTTCCAGATATTTCTTTTGATGATGACAACTTACCAGAGGGAGTCGATATACCCCCAGCAATTGATGCGCTTCTTTGTAATGGCATGAAGGTGGGGTTTGCAAATCTTGATAAAACTAAGGAAGAAATCGCTGCTTTAGTAAGAGAACCTTTTAATGGTATGACCGCAGCAGATATGGAAGAATTTGCGGTTGAAAATGATTATGTTGGTTGCGTGAGCAATATGCTTGAGGGAATAAAAGAAATGGAAGAAGGCTTAAACGAAATGGAAAAGGCTTTTGATGAGATGTAATTCCTTTAGGGAGCCATTTTAAATAAGTAAAATATTTGATTTTTAGTACTTTTCCTGCATAGATAGTCAACAAAGATACACAAAGTTAAGGAGACAACCATGCCCTCATTTACATTCATTGCTTTGGCAATCTTAATTGCTTTTTTTATAAAAAGTGGAATTCAAATTGTACCCCAAACTCGAGAATACGTAGTTGAGAGGTTTGGTAAATATACCAAAACACTTAAAACAGGCCTAAATTTTATTGTCCCCATCATAGATAAAGTGTCCAGTAAAGTAGATATTCTAGAAACACAATTAGATGAATTACGAATATCCGTTGTAACAAAAGATAACGTAGAGGTTGACCTAATTTCTGCTGTTTTCTACCGAGTAACAAATGCAGAAAAATCGGTATATAGAATTGACAATGTGGCTAATGCAATTGAACAAACCTCTAAATCTATAATACGATCGGAGGGCGGAAAATTAGATTTGGATGCATTGCAATCCTCCAGAGATTCAATGAATATACAAGTATATGAGCAGTTAAAAAAGGCAGCAGAGATATGGGGTATTGAGGTAACTAGAGCCGAGATATTAGATGTACAGCTCGACGAAGAAACGAAAGAAGCTCAGAGGCAACAGCTAAATGCTGAAAGGAAAAGAAGAGCTACTGTAGCTGAGGCTGAGGGCCAGAAAGAGACTATTGAACTAAACGCTGATGCGAATTTATATAAAGCTGAAAAAGAAGCTGATGCAATTAAGGTAAAAGCTGATGCTGAGGCCTATAAAGTAAAACTTTTAGCAGATGCTGAGGCAGAGCAAACTAAAGTTGTTGGTGATGCCATAAAGAAGCACGGGCAAGCAGCCGTTAACTTTGAAATAATGAAAAGGCAAGTGGATGGTCTAACTGAACTTGCTTCTTCAGGCCAAACCAAAACGCTAATAATGCCTTCAGAGATAACGAAAGTTCTTGGGGGAATTGAGTTGTTGGCGGAGTCAGTCAGAGGAAGCAAAAGTAAGTGATCCCTGATTTTATCTCAAACCTTGGTTCTACTGGATGGATAGCTTTAGGTGTCTTTTTGTTTATATGTGAAATAACCCTTTTTACAGTCGCGGGTACTGGTTTTGGCTATTTTGTGGCCACTGGGTTAGGCGCATTTGTAATAGGTGTTTTGTATAAAATTGGGCTGTTCGGTATTTCTACCAACTTAGGTTTTGTTATGCTTACATGGGCCATCTTAAGTTTACTGTCAGGTTATTTCTTTCAAACAAAATTTATTGATAGATTCTCAAAAAACAATGGAGAAGATTTAAACTCCCATTCACTAAGAGACGATCACTCACATGAAGGCAGTCAAGAGGATAAGGGCTAACGGAAAAAGATAATAACCCAGCTTAGCAATAACGGCAGATAAACTTAAAGAGTATTTTCAGCAATATATTTTGATATTGTAGGAAGGTCTGTTTTTCCTTTAAACTCAAACCTACATTTTCCGAGCTGTGAAAACCAGACCTCAAGTTCAGCATCCAAGTCAAATGTTCCGGCCGTTTCTATAGAGAATGCAATAATATTCTTGTAGGGCAATGATGTAAAATCTTTTTTACTGCCAGTTATTCCTTGAACATTCACAGAGATTATTCTTTTACTTGTGAACACAACCCCGTCGCGCATGGACTTATAAGAATCTAGAATGCTTTCACCATCAATAAGAATGTGAGAAACCTTTGATGCATACTCATCATTTTGTTTTAATTTAAAAAAACTTTTATTTTTAAAGTCTATAGCCATTAGCACAAATCCTTAAGGTGTTTAGCTTTTATTTTAAGGTATATGCTTTAATTACAAAAGTATCTTTAAGCATATCAATATCAATCACATCCAGGTTCTGGCTACCGTCACTAATTTGAACAATTTGACGGATTTTTACCGTGGAACCCTCACGGGTCCATACCCCTCTGAACGCCCCTCCAACTACGCTATCCGCATCTATAGCACCGCGCCCAACTCCCGTAACAAAACCACTTGTACTCGTAACGTAACTTAAATTATAAGTAGCATACACGGTTCCGTAGACTCCCATTTTACCTGTTGCGCTTATGGTGGTGACCTTATCTCCAAGACCCACATTAGTAATCGTCATGATCGCATCGTCCTGACGTTTTGTAAGTTTTAAGGCATCATCATTTTTATGATGACCTGCGTATGCAGTACTAGAAAATGCTAGCATAACTATGGCTAATATAAGATTTTTCATATCATGTTCCTTTGTCTTATAGAGTTATTTCTTTGGTGATGAATCAGGCTGATACTTATAATAGCCTTCTACAGGTATCATCAGGTGAGCGTAATCGGTTCCTGCAAACATAACGTAGGGTGCGCCTGTTGAAAAATCTGTTGAAAAATTCTCAAGATTTGCCGGGTCTTTTGGCATCAACATAAGGTGCGGGCCAGACTCAATCCATTCGCCGGGTGTTGAGTCTTCTTTATTGAAAACTCCAGGTGTCGTATTATCTTCTCCCATATCCCCATTGAGCATCCACATATAACTATCTCTGTCCATTTTTGGCTTAGTGCCTGACATATATGCCATCATCCATTTCATGCCTTCGTTATCATGACATACAGCCATGGCTTGATGTGCGCTTTCCCATCCTTTTTTTGGTATGGGCCGGGGGTTACCGCTTTGGCAGGTCCAGCCATTAGTACCTACTCTTAGTACGTCCCCAGAGGTTCCAATAACAGATGCATAATCCCCAATATGAGATGGTGCCGCTGAGGTATAAGCCTTGATTTGCCAACCGCTGGAGTTTCCTGTGTGCTCTTCACCTGCTTCATGGTGTCCAGCTAAAACCGGACTTGATATGGCAACAGCAGATAGCGTTAATATTATATTTTTCATGATGTTCTCCCCTACATTCTGAATATACAATTCATCATATTAGGGCAAATTGTCAAATATTTTTCTATTTTAATTAAAACTATG
>JAQXEH010000053.1 GCA_029250925.1 Hellea sp. | reverse complement strand
TGTTTTACTGAGGAGTTCTCTGAAGTAGTAAAACGCTTAACGTATCGCGGCCCGCCCGCTTTTGGTCCAGTTCCTGATAGGCCCTCGCCGCCAAAAGGCTGGGATTCAACAACTGCTCCAGTCTGATTTCTATTTATATATATATTTCCTACTTTCACACGCCGTGAGATTAATTCTACTCTATTATCAAGCCTGGTATGCAATCCAAAAGTTAAACCATAACCAGCACCATTTATATCATCTATAATTGAAGGTATCTGCTCTGGCCTAAACTTTGCAATATGCAAAATTGGCCCAAATATTTCAGACTTTAAATTATTAATGCCGTCAACGGATATTATTTTGGGTCCTATGAAGTAACCAACATTTGGGGCCTCGTGTGAAAAAACTAAGCGTCCGTCTTTTTTTGCGGCTTGAACATACCTAGAAATAACATCATAGGATTTTTTATCTATAATTGGACCTATATCGGTTTCGATTTTCCAAGAGCATCCAAGTAATTGCTCTTTAATTGCTGCCATTAGCATATGTGTAAATTTCTGTTCTATATCTTCTTGCAAATACAAAACTCTAAGTGCAGAGCACCTCTGCCCTGCACTATGAAACGCTGAGGTAATAACATCTTTTACCGCGTGCTCTAAAAGTGCAGTTGAATCTATAATCATTGCATTAATGCCGCCGGTTTCAGCAATAAACGGAGCATCCGGTGAAAGGCAATTAGCTATGGTTTTATTTATTGCACAAGCCGTCGGAGTTGATCCTGTAAAGCAAACGCCTGCTATATTTATATTAGACACTAACTTCTTTCCAACAATTTCTCCTCTGCCTAGCAAAAGCTGAAGTGTGCTTTTTGGTACACCTGCTTTATACAATAAATTAACTGCAAAATGTGCAATTATAGGCGTTTGTTCTGCTGGTTTAGCAAGAACAGCGTTACCAGCAGAAAGGGCCCCAGAAATTTGTCCTGTAAAAATCGCTAAAGGAAAATTCCAGGGGGAAATGCATGTTATTATACCTCTTGCTAACCTCTTTTCCTTTTGGTTTATTCTCACACACTCTGAAGCATAATAACGTAGAAAATCTACTGCTTCCCGTAACTCTGCAACAGCGTCTAAAATAACCTTTCCCGCCTCACGGGTTAATATAGCAATTATTTGGCCTGCATTTTCTTCATAAAGATCAGCAGCTTTATTTAAAATTTTAGATCTTTTTTCAGCGGGACAACTTTGCCACGGTTTAGCGTTCTCTATAGCTAAGCTTACATCTTCCATTGATGCTTCTACAGCCCTTCCCACTCGTTCGCTTGGATTAGAGGGATTATATATATTATATATATTTTTACCCTTAACCGTCCCATCTATAAAAGAGCGTACATTCCACTCAATTGCATTAAATGGAGCTCTTTCATTATCAATAATAGAAAGGTCAGTAAAATCATTTAGATTCCACCCTTTTGCATTCTTCCTATTTGGTGAATATATATTTACAGGTAGCTGTATACTTGGTGACAAGCCTTCTAAGCCGTCTAGCTCGTCAAAAGGGTCTCTTATAATATCATCGACTAGGTTGTTCTTATCTAACACCTGATTAACAAAAGAAGAGTTTGCTCCATTTTCTAAAAGTCTTCTTACAAGGTACGCCAATAAATCTTCATGCTTACCCACTGGTGCATAAACCCTGCATGACGTTTGATTTGTTGACATGACTTTTTTATGAAGCGCGGCACCCATCCCGTGCAACCTTTGAAATTCAAAGGATTTTCTATTTTCACATAACTCTAAAACACTCGCCATTGTATGCGCGTTATGCGTTGCAAATTGTGGAAATAAGTGTTGTCCATCATCGAGCAATTGTTTGGCGCAACATATGTAGGATACGTCTGTTGCGGCCTTAGTTGTAAATACAGGATAATAACTAGTCCCGTTAACTTGGGCTGTTTTAATTTCTGTGTCCCAATAAGCTCCTTTCACTAGTCTAACCATTATTTTTCTATTGCACTTACATGATAAAGCTGAGAGCCAGTCAATTACCGCCGATGCAGATTTATTATAAGATTGCACAACTACGCCCAGCCCAGCCCATCTTGCGAGTTTAGGGTGTATTACTAGTTGTTCAATTATGTCTAATGAAAGCTCTAATCTATCAGCCTCCTCTGCATCAATCGTAACGCTGATATTTAAATCTTTTGCTATTAACACTAAAGCTAGAACTCGTCCCATAAGCTCATTCATTACCCTTTGTGACTTACGAGCCTCATAGCGGGGATGAAGAGCTGATAGCTTTAAAGAAATTCCAGGGTTTAGCAGAATATCCTCACTTTTAGCCTCTAGGCCTATCCTTTCTATTGCTGCTTTATAGCTATTGAAATACTTCCTGGCGTCCTCCTCAGTTATTGCTGCTTCGCCAAGCATATCAAATGAATACAACGTTCCTTTGGGCTGGTTAGACGCAGAACTATTGATAGCCTTTTCAATGCTTTCGCCAAGTACGAATTGTTTTCCCATTAATTTCATGGCTTTTAATATAGCAACGCGAATTACTGGTTCGCCCAACCGACTAACTGCTGTTTTGAGCAAATTCATTAGATCAGGTGATTGCCCTCCATTCAGAATTTTTCCAGAAAGCATCAATGCAAATGAAGAGGCGTTAAGAGCTAATGAGTTAGAATTCCATAAGTGTTTTTCCCAGTCGGTAGGTGCAATTTTATCTCTTATAAGCTCATCGATTGTCGTTTTATCTGGAACTCTTAGCAGTGCTTCTGCCAGGCACATTAAAGCTAATCCTTCATCATTTGATAGACCATATTCACTTAAAAGGATTTCCATTAATCCCATCGTTCCATCGGTCCTCAAGTAATTAACTAACTGATGAGCACAGGCCTTAGAATTTTCTCTCTGAAGATCAGTTATTTTAAACCTTTTACGTAGTTGGTTTAAAACAAGTCTTTCCTCACTCCTTGCAAGATGAGGAATCCTTTGTCTCAGATTTAATAGATCAGTCATATCTAGCCTAAACGATCAATTCTAAGTTTTTATAGCATTGTTGAAAAAGGCCTTTAGACTTAAATAATATAAATATTAGACTTATAAACTTTCTTTTATTAATGTAATAGGTCTTATGGATATAAATGATAATAAAGAATATAAAATAGACCGTGTTGATAAAGAGATAATTAGGCTTCTATCATTTGATGGGCGCTTATCCGTTGCTAATATAGCTAGGCGCATAGGAGCGTCCAAAACACCCGTACAAGTAAGATTAAAAAGACTGCTTAAACAAGAATATATTTTAGGGTTTCGCGCAATTTTAAATCCAAAAAAACTTAAAAAAGAACACATCGCTTTTACCGAAGTTAAACTTTTAGATACTAGGGAAAAATCTCTTAATGAATTTAACCGTGCCGTTATTGAAATACCAGAAATCGAGCAATGCCATATGATAGCAGGCTCTTTTGATTACTTATTAAAAACAAGGACCAAAGATATAGTGTCATACAGGTATATTTTGGGGGAAGCAATTTCGTCTCTTCCAAATGTATCAAGCACTTCTACTTTTGTAGCGATGGAGTCTATTAAAGATAATAGCTTTTAGTATGTTAAAACTCAAATACGTTAGCTGGTGCTTTGGTAGGTTTAGTTAATGGGTTATTATTTAAAGCCGCTTCAGCTAGCACTGAGTCAAAAAATTCCCACACCTCTGAAATTAAACCGTCTTTAAACCCAAACATATGACAATACGTTTGATTATAGCGTACACCATTTAATGCTTGCCCGTCTGCTTGCATGATAGTTACAACTCTGTGTTCATCATCGCATACAATTTTTAGTTTCGTACAAAACTTGAAAGTATCCATCTGCAGCATGCCCATGACTTTAGGAAAGATATCGTTAACTAAAGTATCTTTTCCTTGAAACCGGCCTGAAACAGGGGTTGTTCCATGAACATTATAAATAACATCGTCACGCTGCACAGCAAGCATTGCATCGGCATCGCCAGCCTCTAAGGCTCTATACCATTCTTTAACCAGCTTTTTTTGTGCTTCTCTCTGTTCCATTGTCTCCGGCTCTCTGTAATTTTACTAGGGCATGTCCCTAACTTAGTTAGAGTGTAATTACTGGACATTTCAAGGGCATTAGTGAAGCTACTAAAACTACTAGCTAAGAATAATACTACTGGTTTTGTCACCTTTAATGCGCTTGCTATCAGGCCACTCACCCGTTGCCATATATACTATCTCTTGGCCAATATCGGCAATATTATCCCCCATCCTCTCAATATTCTTTGCAATAAATAGTACATGCATACATGCCGATATATTACTTGTATCCTCCATCATATATGTAAGAAGTTCACGGAAAAGTGAGTTATGGGCCATATCTACTTTTTCGTCCTGATCACGCACAATTTTTGCGAGTTCGCTATCACGGGATTTATACGCCTTTAGAATATCTTCTGTCATGGCTTGAACAAGTTCGCTCATGCGAATTAAAGTTTCGATTGGACCGGTTTCGGCTTCAGCCTTTGCAATTGTACTTGTTCTCTGGGCCATATTTCTTGTTAAATCGCCCATTCTCTCTAAATACCCTGCGCTCTTTAGGGTGGTAAGCACATAACGTAAGTCTAATGCAAATGGCTGCCGCAAGGCTAAAATTTTAATCGCTAAATCATTGAGCTCTCTTTCAAGCTCATTAAGCTGCTTGTCTCCCTTAACAACTTTTTTAGCAAGTTTACGATCTTCCTTACGGAGTGCTCGGGTGGCATCTTTGAGTTGTAACAAAACTATACTTCCCATCTCCTCAAAAAGAGATTCGAGCTCTCTCATATCATTATCAAAAGATGTTACAATATGGTCTTCACTCATTATTTATCCAATCCGTCCTGATATGTAGTTTTGAGTTCTTTCTTGAATAGGGTTTGTAAAGATAGCTTGGGTATCTCCACTTTCCACCAATTCGCCCAAATGAAAAAAAGCTGTTTGCTGTGAAACTCTAGCAGCCTGCTGCATTGAATGCGTAACAATAACAATAGTATATTTTTCTTTCATTGTTTCCATCAGGTCCTCAATGATCGCTGTTGCTATTGGGTCAAGGGCAGAGCATGGCTCGTCCATTAAAATAACTTGTGGGTCAACTGCGATCGCCCTTGCAATGCATAAGCGTTGTTGTTGACCGCCTGAAAGACTGGTGCCCGGCTCACTTAATCGATCAGAAACTTCATCATATAATCCGGCACGTTTTAGTGATTGAATAACAATGCTTTCCAGATCGTCTTTAGTTTCTGCAAGTCCGTGAATACGTGGGCCGTAAGCGACATTTTCAAAAATAGACTTAGGAAAAGGGTTTGCCTTTTGGAAGACCATTCCAATTCGAGACCGAAGAGCCACAACATCAACTTTAGGATCATAAATATCTTGTCCAGAAAATTTTATTTCGCCGTTAACACGGCATATATTTATAGTATCATTCATACGATTAAAGCAGCGTAAAAATGTTGACTTACCACAGCCTGATGGCCCGATTAATGCTGTAATCTGGTTTTCAGGAATATCTAAACTTACATTAGAGATGGCTTGTTTTTTTCCATAGAAAACATCAACATTGTTAGCTGTCATAATTGGAGGCAAAATGGAGAGTGCCTCTTGTGTAATCTCTGTTTTATTAATCATAATAGCTATATCACCAACGTCTTTCTAATCGCTTGCGTAAGTATACAGCACATAAATTCATTAGTATCAAGAAAGCGAGTAAAACAATTATAGCCGCTGAGGTTCGTTCAACAAAACCCTTCTCAGGACTATCTGCCCATAAGAAAATCTGTACTGGTAGAGATGTAGCCACATCAGTAATACCCTTAGGGATATCGACAATAAATGCCACCATTCCAATCATAAGTAACGGGGCTGTTTCTCCTAAAGCCCGCGCCATACCTAATATTGTTCCTGTTAGCATTCCAGGCATAGCTAGAGGTACAACATGGTGAAATGTAGTTTGTGTTTTAGAAGCGCCTAGGCCCAGTGCAGCATCTCTTATGCTTTGAGGTATGGAACGCAAAATAGACCTCGAAGCTATAATGATTGTTGGCAGAGTCATAAGCGATAATACAATTCCTCCCACAAGCGGGGTAGAGCGCGGAAGGTTAAAGAAATTTAAAAAAATTGAGAGACCCAGAAGCCCAAATACAATTGAAGGGACCGCGGCAAGGTTGTTAATATTAACTTCTATAAAGTCAGTTAAAAAGTTTTTCTTAGCATATTCTTCCAAATATACAGCTGTTAGAATACCCAAAGGAAAAGCAATTAGAAAACACACGAGTAAACTAAAAAAAGAGCCAATTGCAGCGCCTAAAATTCCCGCCATTTCTGGTTCTCGGGAGTCACCACTACTAAATAGGGTTGTATTAAACTTTTTTTTAATTCTTCCTTCTGATTGAAGTATTTTTATCCACTTTATATCCCGGTCTTTTAAGCGCCTTAAATCTTCACTGATATTCGGATCAATCTTGCCCTTCATAAATAAATCAACCTCAGAGGATGCTAGCAGCCAGACCTTTTTGCTTTTGCCTAAAATATTAGGCTCTTCAGCAACTTGCTCGCCTAGGTCGAAGACAGCTCCTGCACTTAATAATTTATAAACACGGTTTCTGTCTCTTCGCTCGGTTATTCCCGGAATTACATTAGATAAACTTTGTAGTACAATTGGTTTATAGTTTGCTCTTTTTAAAAGTTCGGGGTCGCGAGATGATGAGGGGTCAATAATCGCTTCTGAAAAATTTATATCGAGAGCGATCTTAGTTTGTTGAAAAGCACTGGCCCCTCTAAATATTATAGCAGAAAACATGAATACCAAAAAAGCAATTGATATAAATATAGCCATTCTTCCATACCACTTAAAACGCTTCTCGCGAGCATGTCGTTTTGCCATCCTATTAGATGTGCTGAGAATATAGTCAGGCATATTTTTTCTTATATTTATCTACAATACGGAGGGCTATAATATTTAAACCTAAAGTGAGAATGAGTAAAAACAATGCAATAGCAAAAGCTGCTAAAGTTTTAGCACTATCAAATTCCTGATCGCCTGTAAGTAAGGTAACAATCTGAACCGTCATAGTTGTTACAGCCTCAAACGGATTAAGTGTTAAATTAGCCGCTAAGCCGGCCGCCATTACAACAATCATAGTCTCCCCAATTGCACGCGATATCGCAAGTAACAAACTACCAATAATTCCTGGTGTGGCAGCAGGTATAACGACTTTCGTTACGGTTTCTTCATGTGTTGCACCCATTCCAAAAGAGGCATCTCTTAATGCCTGAGGAACTGCATTTATAACATCGTCAGATAGAGATGAAATAAATGGTACAAGCATTATGCCCATAACCAATCCCGCTGCCAGTGCGCTTTCGGAAGAAATATCAAATCCAACTCCTGAACCCGTAGCCCTGATAATAGGAGCCACCACTAAAGCAGCGAAAAACCCATAAACAACTGTGGGGATCCCCGCCAACAACTCGAGTAAAGGCTTAACCACATCTCGTGTTTTAGCCTTAGCAAACTCTGCTAAGTATACAGCTGATAAGAGCCCCAAAGGGGTCGCAACCAGCATCGCAATAAAACTAATTAATAGCGTTCCTGCTAGAAGGGGGATAACACCAAATTTTCCACTTGCCCCAACTTGATCGGCGCGTATCGCTGTTTGGGGGCTCCATTCAAGACTAAATAAAAACTCTGTTAGAGGAATTTTATCAAAAAAACGAAAAGCCTCGAAAACTAAAGAGGCCACAATTCCAATCGTAGTTAATATAGCAACAAAAGAACTTGCTATAAGGACACCCTGTATAACAAGCTCTTTAATTTGATTGCTGCGGTTTTTACGCCGCAACCCATTTTCGGTGGGTAAACTCATTAGTTTAACATTAGAGGCTCTAAGCTAAGCACACTAGATTTCCATTTTAAATGTTCGTCTGGGTTCATTGGAATAAGTCCCTTTTCTGCTAAATAACCATCTGGCCCACTCGCCCGTTCGCTCATGAACTCCACTAAATACTCATTTATTCCAGGGACTTTATTTACGTTATCTTTTTTAACATAAAAATAGAGAGACCGAGATACAGGATAAGATCCCTCAGCAATATTATCAAATGTAGGCGGCATGGCATTGATTGTGCTGCCTTGAACACTATCAGCATTTTGTTCTAGAAAGCTGAAGCCAAAGATACCTAAAGCATTTGGGTTTGCATTGAGTTTTTGAACAATTAAGTTGTCATTTTCACCCGCCTCTATGAAGTGCTCATCTTCACGGATTGTGTGGCAAAGGGACTTATAGGCTTGTTTATCTGTCTTTTTTAAAGCTTTAATCCAGTCAAAAGTTTTACACCCTCCCTCCATTGCAAGTTCCACAAAAGCGTCTCGCGTTCCAGAAGTAGGAGGGGGTCCCATAACTTCAATCTTATTGTTTATCAAATTAGGATTTACATCCTTCCAGGTTTTATAATTGTTGGGCTTTAAGCCGCCGCTGCCGTCAGGAACATCTTTAGCTAAGGCTAAAAACACATCTTTAAGGCTTAGGTTCATCTGGTTTGATTTGCGCGAGTTGGCCATGACAATACCGTCGTAACCCACTTTAACCTCAACTATATCGTCAATTCCATTTTCAGCGCAACGCTCCACTTCTGATGCCTTAATACGCCGAGATGCATTAGTTATATCAGGGTGATTGTCGCCAAGACCAGAACAAAAAAGTTTCAGTCCGCCGCCTGACCCTGTGCTTTCGACTATTGGTGTTTTAAATAATGTAGACCGACCAAAATTTTCTGCAACAGTTGTTGCAAAAGGGTAAACTGTTGAAGATCCTACGATTTTTATTTGATCTCTCGATTCAGAAGAAGCTGCCACTTCAGGTTTTATGTCTCCGCCCCCACAAGCAGCAAGTCCGAGGGTTATTAAAGATAGTAATAAAATTTTTTTAAACACTGTATTGCTTTCCTATTTAATTAAAAATCAAACTGTAGACGGGCAACTAGTCCGCTTGCGCTTTCGGCCGTGCCATTATCAGCATCAGCATCAAAATAGTTTACCCCTAGGCGGGTATATTTTGTTGGCCACCAATCGGCGCCAATTGCAAGTGTTCTAAGTTCTCCAGTATAAGGCCCGTCCTCAAGATCTAAGCTGTCATAGCGTGCCACCAAAGAGACGGCTCCCATACCACCTTCGCCTAAAGGGTTGTTAACCTTAGGGCGGTTAAACTTTCCCCCCTTATAGGTCTTTTTGCCTCCAAAAAACATGCCAAGCTCACCATAGAAACCAGCGAAATCGGCGTTTTCATTTAAGCCGCCTGCTTTAGCATTCAAGGCTGCATATTCACCGCTTGCCCAGAGGTTATTGTGAATAATAGCAGCCTCAACTCCTATAAAGTTATCTTTTCCCGCAAAGCGGCCCGTATCAACAATACGGC
>JAQXEH010000032.1 GCA_029250925.1 Hellea sp. | reverse complement strand
ACTGGCCAAAGGGTTAATATAGAAACTGCCTCTATTTCTGGGTCGTTCAATACAGAAGGCTCAAGATTTGATGATATTGCATTAAAGAACTACAATAAAACCTTAGATGAGGAGGATGGTTCAGTCATTCTCTTAGCTCAAGAAGGAAAAGAAAAATCAGCTTATTTAATGGACAACTGGACAAATATTAATGGTGGTAATGGGTCAGATACAAATTGGACATTAGTCTCAGGAGAGACTCTCACTGAGACTTCACCTGTATTTCTTGAGTATTTAAAGGATGAACTACTAGTTCAAAGAAAAGTAACCATCGACGATAAGTTTTTAATTACACTATCTGATAAAGTGGTAAATTTAAGTACCAGTGAAAAAACTATCACTCGAGTTGGGGTAAGTCGTCAACATAATCTACCTGACGACTTAACTAACTTTTTTATTGTCCAAGAGGGTCCCATTTCATTGGTAGATGGCAAGTATCATGATCAAAAGTACAAAGGCCTTAAGAAAAAAAGCAATTGGAATGAAACTGGAAAGGCTGGATGGGCAGGATTAACTGATAAATACTGGTTCATCGCCAATATTGCACCACAAGGTCAGACTATCAAAGTAAATTATGATTTCAAAACCATAAATACTCAAGACGTTTATGAGACCTCCTACGCTTTGAGTCCCTTAACACTAACTTCAGGTTCTTCTGTTGAGTCTATAAGCCACCTGTATGTTGGCCCCAAAGAACGTTCAACCTTAGTAAATTATGAATCACAAGGGATAGCAGAAATGGAAAGGGCAATTGACTGGGGAGCGATGCGATTAATCGTTAGGCCTATAAGCTGGACACTAAGTTTTCTGGGTTCAAAGCTAGGCAATTACGGAGTTGGAATACTCGTTCTAACATTTTTCATAAAGCTATTCATGTTTCCTTTATTTAATAAGCAATACGAGAGCCAAGCGAAAATGAAAAAAGTACAGCCAAAAGTAAAAAGGCTGCAAGAACTCTACAAAGATGATAGAATGAAAATGCAACAAGAAATGATGGGCCTTTACAGGAAAGAAGGCGTAAACCCTGCAGCAGGTTGCTTACCTATAATACCTACTATTTTTGTATTCTTCTCACTTTACAAAGCTGTTTTTATTAATATTGATTTACGCCATGAGCCTTTCTTCGGCTGGATACGTGATCTATCTGCCAAAGACCCACTCTCGATTTTAAATGGCTTTGGTGTTTTACCATGGGAAGCTGTTCCCGGGCCCATACCATCGATTCTTGCGATTGGACCACTAGCAATTTTATACGGCATATCAATGAGCCTCATGTACACTTTAACCCCGCCTGCAGGTGACCCGATGCAAGCCAAAATATTTAAATTCATGCCCTGGATCTTTATGTTTATTCTCTCGCCTTTTGCAGCCGGTCTTTTAATATACTGGGTCTGGAATAATATTTTATCTTTTGGTCAGCAGTATTACATAACTAGGAAGTTTAAAGTCGACACTCCTGTAGATGAATTCTGGAGAAAAATAACAGGTAAAAATACATCCGGTAACGAATAATGGTGAAAAATGATAACCAATCATCCATTTCAAAAAATAGTATTGAAAAAGGGCGCCTGTTATTTGCTAGAGATGTAACTTTCATGCTTAGTGCAGTCAGCCTTGATACTCTCCCCTCGGCACGGCTTCCTGAAATATGCTTCGCAGGAAGGTCTAATGTTGGAAAATCAAGTTTAATTAATGCACTTACAAATAGAAAAGGATTGGCACGGGCTTCAAATACTCCTGGCCGTACCAGAGAGTTAAACTATTTCAATATTGACGAAAGGTTATTTGTCGTTGACTTACCGGGTTATGGATATGCAAAAGCATCTAAGTCCGACATAGCCAAATGGACTAAACTAACAAGGGAATTTTTATTTGGAAGAGCATCATTGCGCCGCGTTTTTTTGTTAATCGATAGTCGTCATGGGACTAAAGAAAATGATATAGAGCTTATGAATATGCTGGATGAGACAGCTGTTACATATCAGATAGTTTTGACAAAGATTGATAAAATAAAAAAAAATGAGATTGATAAAGTTCAGACAAAAACGACGGCTTTAATTGCCAAACGTCCAGCGGCATATCCTAAAATAATACTTACATCTTCTGAGAAAAAAAGTGGCCTAGATGAATTACGTTCAACAATAGCCAGTATAGCAATACCGTAGATATTATAAAACTAGTGTAATATTATTTTTTTAAAGATATACTTAAAGCTATTCGATAACATAAACAGAGGCGGTAATGTTGAAACGGCAAGAAAATCAAACAGGCTGGAAAAGTGCAAAAGAGCTTTCAGAAGCTTTGCCATTTATACAAAGGTACTCCGGCCAAACTATAGTTATTAAGTTTGGTGGCCATGCAATGGGCGATAAAGAACTTACAATGCAATTTGCACGTGATGTAGTTCTCCTGAAGCAATTTGGTCTGTGTCCAATTATTGTTCACGGCGGAGGTCCTCAAATTGGTTCTATGCTAAAAAAGCTTAACATTAAGACAGAGTTTGTGGATGGCTTACGGGTATCAGACATTGAAACTGTAGGAATAGCTGAAATGGTTCTTTCTGGGGCAATAAATAAGTCAATAGTACAAGCTATAAACGATGCAGGTGGACGCGCTGTTGGACTATCCGGACGTGATGCAAACCTTATCACCGCAACACAAAAAGATAGTAGTTTAGGGTTCACAGGAACCCCTGTGACAACTGATATATCAGTTCTGAATGTTTTAACTTCAGCAGAACCTGGTTTTATTCCAGTAATATCGCCAATCAGTAGTGGTAATGACGGTAATTCTTATAATGTTAATGCCGATACAGCAGCCGGAGTACTAGCCGGTGCCTTAAAAGCATCGCGCTTAATGCTACTTACAGATGTCGAAGGAGTAATGGACAATGAAAAGCAACTGCTCACAGACTTAACTATTAATGATGCTGAAACTTTAATCGAAAAGGGTGTCGCCAAAGGAGGAATGATACCTAAACTTGAAACAGCAATTAATTCTATTGCTAGGGGCGTTAAAGCAGTTGTAATCTTGGATGGCCGCAAACCTCATGGCCTATTGGTGGAGTTATTTACAGACCAAGGTGCTGGAACTTTGATTAAATGAAAACTTTTATTTCTATTTTCTTTAGTCTGACCTTCTCACTCCAAGCACTCTCTGAAATAGCTCAACAAGATATATCTCAAAATAATATTTCTCAAAATTGGCAAATTTGTAATGAAACAAGCTTCATATTAAATGTATCAACTGCTTATGAAAGTGAAGAAACAGAAGAATATAAAATAAATGATAATACCGAGATTTATCCGGGTGAATGTATAAACAAAGAAGTTCTAAATATATACCTACGGTATATATATGCAAAGAGTAAATCTATTCATCAAGGTGGCATTAGAGAGTGGCGAGGCAACTTCCAAGTTTGCAATAATATTGTTTCAGAATCAAAGGGTATTTCAAAAAACTGCCAAGAAACAAACCACGAATCCAAGTTTTTTAGATCCATTGAACCTTCAGAAAGTATAAGTTATTTTATCGAAAATGAAAACTTTAAGAGCAAAGCAAGAACTGCGGGCATTCAACGTTTACTGAGTGATAACGGTTATGATATAAATAAAATTGATGGTATTTCAGGAAGGAAAACTATCAAGGCATTAAGTAAATTCAAGAAACTCAATAAGCTGGAAAATGAAATTGATAAAAAATTACTGATGCAAAAGCTTGCTAAAATGGCTAAAAAAGAAAGTCAAAAAATAGGCCTCACCATTTGTAATAGAACTGA
>JAQXEH010000031.1 GCA_029250925.1 Hellea sp. | reverse complement strand
ACAACCAAACTTGCCCCTCTGGTTATGTCTCCTGCTGCGAACACATTAGATAAATTTGTTTCAAAAGTGACAGGATTAACTTTTAAAGTTCCCCAGCGCGTAACAGCGATTTCGTCTACAAGGCTTTTCATGCTTTCTGGATTAAAGCCAAGAGCCTTTATAACTAAGTCGGCAGGAACATCAAAACTTGAGTCTTTTATGGCTTCTACGCCGTCTCTTCCAGATTGATCTTTTTGACCAATTCTCATATTATTTGCGAGGACTGAAGAAACTTTACCTTCGTTGTCATATATAGCTTTTGGATTTGCGAGGTATCTGAAATCCACACCCTCTTCTTTTGCGTTGGCTGTTTCTCTTCTTGACCCAGGCATGTTAATCTGATCCCGTCTATACAAACAGGTTACTGATTTAGCACCCTGCCTAACCGCGGTTCGCACGCAGTCCATAGCTGTGTCGCCCCCTCCTATAACAACAACATTTTTTCCTTCGGCTGTTTCTGATTTTATTTTATCCCCAAGTCCTCGTTTGTTTGAGTTTATTAAGAATGGCAGCGCTGGTGTGACTCCTTCAGCATTCGCACCTGGACACTGAAGGTCTCTGGCTTTGTAAACTCCAGTAGCAATCAAGACGGCTTGATGCTTTTCCCTTAATTTATCAAATGTGATGTCAGCTCCTACATCACAGTTTAAAACAAATTTTATGCCGCTATCTTCAAGTCTTTTCGTGCGCCTTTGTACGATTTTTTTATCTAGCTTGAAGTTTGGAATACCATATATTAATAAGCCTCCTGCTCTATCATGTCGGTCATAGACAGTAACTTGCCACCCTTTATTTCGAAGCTCCTCCGCTGCAGCCAGGCCAGCTGGCCCTGCACCAATTATGCCCACTGAAAGAGCATATTCCCTTTGTGGAATTATAGGTTTAACCCAGCCCTCCTTCCAAGCAGTATCTGATAAATAGCGTTCAATGGAGCCAATTGTGACGGTTCCATGACCTGATTGCTCTATAACGCATGAACCTTCACAAAGCCTATCCTGAGGGCAAATACGGCCACATATTTCTGGCATATTGTTAGTAGCCGCAGATGCAGCATAGGCTTCTTCAATGCGCCCTTCAGCTGTTAATTTTAGCCAATCAGGGATGTTGTTCTCAAGAGGACAATGGTTTTGACAAAAAGGAACCCCACATTGAGAGCAACGCGACGCCTGTTCTTTGGCTTTGTGGTCTATATAATCGCCATAGATCTCTAAGAAGTCCTCCTTTCTTTCAGTTGATAGCCTTTTTTGTGGCATGTCTCTTTCTGTATCTACAAATTGTAACATTTTTTGGGACATACTTTATTCCATATATTTCATTAAGGACTTCCGGAGATGATACTATATACGCGGCGGCACATTTTCGTGAGTCTAAAGTCTATTGTGCGACAATTTGTCAAAAAAGGACAAAAAAATAAAATAATTATAATATAACTTATTGTTAATAAACAGTTTTTTATATTCAGATAAATACATGTAGTTTTTATTTTTATGAAAAACATTAAAAATATATTATAAAGTGACTTTTAAATATTTTTCTGTTCAATTCTTTAAAAAATAAATAAAACAGTAACCTTACAGGTTTAGTTGTTAATTATGTCATTATTGCAAATTATTATTTTAGCCATAATTCAGGGCCTAACTGAGTTTCTTCCGGTTTCTAGCTCAGCGCATTTAGTCGTGGCTCCAGAATTATTAGGTTGGGAAAAGGATCAGGGCCCTATATTTGATTTAATGGCTCATTTTGGAACTTTATTTGCTGTAATGATCTACTTTCATAATGATTTAAAAATAGCCATTCTTGGAACTAGGGATTTATGCAGACTTAAACTGAATAAAAATTCAGCGTTAGCTTTGAATCTGATAATTTCATCTCCGCCTGTTTTGTTTCTTGGGTACCAATTAAATAAATACGGTTTTGATGTTATTTTACGGTTCATTCCTATCATAGCATTCGCTA
>JAQXEH010000002.1 GCA_029250925.1 Hellea sp. | reverse complement strand
CCATCAGAGTCTACGAAATTAATTTTTGGCATATTTTAACCTTATGGATTGTTTATTTTTTACTATTTAGAGGCTTGCCATCAATTTGCAAGAGCGTATCAATGCCGCATGCAAGTTGTACAATTATTGAGTGAAAATGATACATTAGACCTTGGTTCTAAACTTATAAAAGTTCTCACCAAAGGTGATGTCTTGGCGATAACAGGAGAATTGGGCGCAGGAAAAACTACGCTTGCTAGAGGAATTATACAATCGGAGAACGGGGAAATAGAAGTTCCTTCTCCTACTTATACTTTAGTACAAACATATGATATGGAAAATTTTGAATTATGGCACTGCGATATGTATAGACTAGAAACTCCTGAAGATGCCTATGAACTAGGGCTATTTGACGCCTTCCAAGATGCTGTATGCGTAATTGAGTGGCCAGAAAAACTTGGTTCATTGTTACCTAAAAAAATTTATAAAATTGATCTAAAGTTCAACAATGAAGGACGTACAGCATATCTTGAAGGTTTCAAAGAAGATATATGACTACTTCATTAGATATAGAGGTATTCCTCAAAAAAAGTGGATGGAAAAATTTTGATCGCACCAGAATAAAGGGAGATGCTTCATCGCGCAGGTACGAAAGAGTAACTAGTCACAATCAAAATGCTATATTGATGATTACCCCTCAATTGGAGAGCGAAAATTATAAAATTCCTAGTGGAAAAACTAATACTCGAGAAAATATGGGATATTACTCACTTGCAAGGCTTGCTGGAAATAAAGTTGAGGCATTTATATGTATTTCAAAGGAACTGAGTATAAGAGGTTTTTCAGCACCTAAAATCTTTGCATCTGATTTGAGTAAAGGGCTGTTATTATTGGAGGACTTGGGTGATAATTTGTTTTCAAAATTTATTCAAGGTAATGCAAATCAAGAAAAAAAATTATACTTAGCTGCCATCGATTGCCTTGCCGCTATTTACAGATCTACTTTTTCAAAAAACTTAACCTATGGAAATTCTTTTTGGGATTTAGAGGTATATGATGATGTGGCTATGCTTGCTGAGGTGGATTTACTTTTAGATTGGTATGCAAAAGATCTTGGACATCAAATAGATAATCAGAAAAAGCAAATATGGCACTCAATTTGGAAGAAACTTTTTATTAATTTTGAAGCTGTTGCGCGGGGTTTGGGGTTAAGGGACTTTCATGCTGAAAATATCTTTTGGCTCAATGAGCGTGAAGGGACAGAAAAAATTGGTTTAATCGACTTTCAAGATGCACTTTTCGTTCATCCCTCTTATGATTTAGTTAGTTTAGTCGAAGATGCTCGGCGTGACGTCTCGCCTGAAATTACAGAAATGTTAATCGATAGGTTCTGCAAGAAATCAGGGATTAAAAATGATGAAAAGTTCCGATCAGCATATGCTATAATGGGAGCACAACGTAATGCAAAAATTTTAGGTATCTTCGTAAGACTGGCTAACCGAGATAAAAAACTGCAATATTTGGATTACATACCTCGTGTCAAAGAGCACCTTATGAGAAATCTAAATTCACCTTGCTGTGAAGAGTTAAAGCAATGGTTGGAGCAAAATATACCTGAGATTTTTTATGATTAAAACGGCAATGATTATGGCAGCGGGTTACGGGACCAGAATGCAACCACTCACAAACAATATTTCAAAGGCGATGGTGAAACTTGATGGAAAACCATTAATTGATCATATGCTACAAAGGCTAGTAAATGTAGGCATAAAAAAAGTCGTAGTTAATGTACACGCATTTTCATCTCATATAATATCACATTTAAAGAGTCTAAATATAGACCTTAAAATAGCTATTTCTGATGAGACTGATTTACTTTTAGAAACAGGTGGGGGAGTTGTTAAAGCGTTACCAATGTTAGGTAAAAAACCTATCCTAATATGTAATATTGATTCTATTTGGATTGAATTTGAACCAGTACTTGAAAAGCTTATAAACGCTTGGAAACCAGACCATATGGATGAACTTTTATTGTGCGCAAAGGCAGAATGGTCGCTTGGTTATAGCGGTAAGGGTGATTTTGATTTTGGTAAAAATAATAGTTTGACTAGACGATCAAATCAGAAATCTGATTACATTTATGCTGGAGTTCAAATATTTAAACCTGATTTAGCCAAATCTTACAAAGTAGAAAAATTTTCGCGTAATAAGATATGGAATGAAAGTCTCAAAAGAAAGACAATCTATGGTATTCAATTGCCAGGCTATTGGATGCATGTAGGGGACCCCAAATCTTTAATAGCGGCAGAGGCGGTGATTAATCAGGTAAAATTAAAAGGATGCAATGAGAAGTCCTAATATATTTAATATGCCATCTGGAACTACATTTTTACCAGCATTGGCTCGAGGTCTTAAAGATATTTTTGGTGACCGCCTTGAAGAGGCATTAATACTATTGCCCACGCGAAGGGCAGTCCGAGCTTTAGGTGAAACTTTTGCTTCTCAAAGTGGCACTGCTATTCTTCCGAGGATGAGACCTTTGGCCGATATCAACCCTGATGAACCACCATTTGAACTAGGAGAGTTATCAGGAATGGTCAAACCTTCTATTGACAACATGCAGCGACGCTTTGAAATAGCTAAACTACTTTTGTATTATCAAAATAAAATTTCTACAGTACCTATGGACATGACTGCGGCTTTGGCGATGTCAGAACCACTTATAAGTATTTTAGATGATGCAGATATGGAAGAGATCGATAGCTTAAAGATTACAAACTTAGATGAAATAAGAAATTTCTCAGCAGAACATTACCAAAATTCAATAGCGATCTACAAAATAATTCAAGATTATTGGCCAAAGAGACTTGCCGAATTAAATTTAATGGGGCCTATGGCAAGGAGAGTTTCATTACTAAAAGCTTTGCGTTCTGTATGGGATAAAAATCCACCAAAATATCCTGTTATTATCGCCGGCTCAACAGGTACTTTGAAAGCTACAGCAGAACTTATTAAATGCGTATCTTATCTTGACGAAGGATTAGTTGTATTACCTGGTTTACAAAACCATGAAGATAAATCTTGGGAGAATATTGGGTTACAACACCCTCAATATTCATTAAAAAAACTTACTCAAATAATAGGTGTTAATCCAAAAGAGATCAAAACCTGGCCGTATATCGAAAAGAATGATGGATTAGTTGCGAGAAGAATAATTATCTCAGAAGCACTTATTCCTGTTCAAGAGACGGGAGACTGGCCTGGTCGAATAGCAGCAATTAGAAAGACTGAACCTGCTGGAAGCAAAACTTTTGAAGAGGCTATAAAGAAACTGTCAATATTAGAAGCTGAAAATGATGAAGAAGAAGCTTCATGTATTGCACTTATTTTAAGAGAGACTTTAGAAAATCCGAAACAAACAGCTTCTCTAGTCACTCCAGATACTGCTCTGGCGCGACGCGTAAAATCAAAGTTAAGACGTTGGGGCGTAGATTTAGATAGCTCATTAGGCGAACCATTGGAGGAGACAGAAATTGGTAGCTGGGTTTCATCCCTTTTGACAATTATTACTGATCCGTACCACCCTGTAGCGTTAGCAACTTTTTTTAAACATAGATTAAGTACGTTAGGTGAACCTGTAGGAAAAGTATTTGATGAATGGTGTACTTCAGAGAGGAAAATACGCGGTCGCAGGATAGATAAAAATATTTATGATATTTCATGTGTTCAAACACTTCATGAATACATACTTCCTTTGATAAATATTGATAAATCGGCAGCTAATGTGTGGTCAATAACTTTAGCTCAGGTTTTAGAAAATATTAGTAGCACACCTGAGAATCATGGCGATCAGAGACTTTGGGTAGGTGAGCCTGGTGAGAAGCTTTCGTCAATAATACAGAGCCTAATATCTTACGGCGAAATTATATCTGAATTAAATGCCATAGAATTTTCAAAACTTCTAAGCCAGTTAATGCGAGATCAAGTTGTTCGGCCCAGATATGGTACACATCCTAGGCTATCAATATTAGGCCCTTTGGAAGCTAGACTGCTATCTGCTGACCGTATTATTTTAGGTGGTTTAAATGAGGGGGTATGGCCGCCTAAATCAAAAAGTGACCCTTTTTTATCACGAGGCATGAGGGGTGCTATTGGTTTGTCCTTACCAGAAAGAAGATTTGGATTAGCTGCCCATGACTTTTCTGAGTTGGCAACTAGTCCTGAAGTTATTATAACGCGCTCGATCACTTCTGAAGGTACCCCTTATGTTGCGTCTCGTTGGTTATGGCGTTTGCAAGCCTTGATGAAGGGTGCCTTAGGAGAAAAATCGACTGAATTATTATATACCTCCAATCATTATCTTGAGTGGTCCCGCGGTCTCGATGCGGTTTCACTTGATGAGTACAATGATAGTCAAATTTCTAAACCTACTCCTAGCCCTGAATTAATAAAGCGGTGGCCTAATAAAAGAAAATTATCAGTTACATCTGTTAAAACAATGATACGTGACCCTTATTCTATATATGCTAAGTATATTCTTAATTTGGCTTCTCTTGATCCACTTGATATGGATATAGGTTCCCGGGAATATGGAACCGCAATGCATAAAGGGCTAGAAATTTTCTTTGAACGTCATAGAGAAAAATTACCAAAAAATGCAGAAAACCAATTAAGCGATGAATTAAATAAAGCTCAAATTGAAGCAGGTTTTAAAGATAATGAAGTTTATAAGAATAAAATTAGGACTAAAAAAATTGCGAAGAATATAGTAGATTGGATGAGGAGAAAATTTAATGATGGCTGGTCTATTGATGCAACTGAGATAAACGCTGAATTATATCTTAATAAATTTGATTTTACTTTAACTGCTCAAGCAGACCTTATTATGAAAAGTAAGGATGGCTATGCGATTATAGACTATAAGACTGGTATACACCCTTCACCCAAAGAGGTTGAAGCGGGTTTCGACCCTCAATTACCATTATCAGGTTATCTATTAAATAAAGGGGTCTTTGAGGGCATAGGGACTGCCACGGTTACGGAGCTAAATTATGTGCGCGTGAAAGCTAAGTTAGATGCCAATAGTATTGAGACGAAATTAGGGAGTGGAAACAGTTCTATAACCGTGGATAAAATGATTGCTGATGGGGCTCACAATTTAGAACAACTAATCACCGAATTTGATAAAAAGGAGACAATTTATTATTGTCAGCCAAGAGTAAAGTATACTTATGATTATAGTGATTATGATCACTTAGCCCGTAGAGAGGAATGGATGCGGTCGGGGAGTAATGTAGATGGTTGATATAATATCTTCTGATTACATCGAAGCATTAAATGCGCAAAGAAATGCAGCTGATCCATCGCATATGAGATTTGTGACAGCTAATGCAGGATCGGGAAAAACTAGAGTTTTAGTAGCCCGAGTATCAAGAATACTATTGCAAGGAACTTTGCCAAATAAAATACTGTGTTTAACTTATACAAAAGCTGCGGCGTCTGAAATGCAAAGCCGCCTTTTCAGAACACTTGGTGATTGGTCTGTATGCAGTGAAGAAAAATTAGAAAAAGAATTAGTTAGTCTCTTTGGGGTACATCAACCAGTTAAAGATTTATCAAAGGCTCGGCGCCTTTTTGCTGCTGCATTGGAAACGCCTGAGGGACTTAAGGTACAAACAATACACTCTTTTTGTGAGAATCTTTTATTACGCTTCCCTATTGAGGCGGGAATTCTTCCTGGTTTTAAGACGTTAAGTGATAAAGAAAAAATAGAACTTGAGAAATTAACTCAAGATGAAATTTATCAAATTATAAAAGAAGATAGTAATAGCGATTTATGTAAAGCTATTCAGTTTTTATCATCTGATAGTGGATATATTTTAGATGATATCTTTAAGTGGGCACTGGCAAACGAAGATAAAGTTGAAAAGTGGAACTTAGTTGGCGGCACTAGTAAGTTGGCAAGCATTTTAGGTGTTACAGACAGAAGCACTAAAGAAGAATTGTTGAAAGAGGCATATGATTTAACGGATTGGAATTCACTTAGGCCGAAAGCTAAATTACTATTAAC
>JAQXEH010000087.1 GCA_029250925.1 Hellea sp. | reverse complement strand
GTTTAGTTACTTCGTTTGTTGGGGCATTTCCTTATGATGATCCAACTTATCTTGTTATGGTTACTTATGATGAGCCGCAATCTGGGCCAGAAACATATGGATTTAAAGGAGCGGGTTGGAATGCAGCCCCGACCACTGGGGCAATAATTGAACGAATAGCGCCAATGTTAGGTGTAGCCCAAGAGGTATCAGCTCTAATAAAAAGTCCTTTTGGTTTGGGGTTGTCTCCATGAAGTTAAAAGATTTTGGTTTTAAGGGTAATTTAGATGTGCATGGTATAACCTGTGATAGTCGCCAAGTAAAAAAAGGTTATATTTTTGCGGCTCTACCGGGCTCGAATATAGATGGCCGTAATTTTATAGATGAAGCAATAAATAAAGGCGCTGTAGCAGTATTATCTTGTGGTCAAATGGATATATCAGTGCCTTATATTTCTAATAAAGAGCCAAGATTAATTTATGCGCAGATGGCAGGAAAGTTCTATTCAGGTCAGCCTGAACACTTAGTTGCCATTACGGGAACAAATGGGAAAAGCTCTACTGCTGATTTCTTACGTCAAATTTGGGCTCTTTATGGAGAAGAGGCTGCTTGCTTCGGAACGCTTGGGGTGGTCTCAAAAAAGACAAACCAAAAATTAAATCATACAACACCAGATGCGGTGCAATTACATAGTATTTTGTCCAAATTAAACGATCATGGTGTTACCCATGTTGCCATGGAGGCTTCGTCGCATGGTCTAGACCAGAGAAGACTTGATTCAGTAGTTGTTAAAGTCGCGGGATTCACTAATTTAACTCAAGATCATTATGATTATCATCAAGGATCTGAGAGCTATTTTAAAGCTAAAGAAAGACTATTCTCAGAATTACTTAAAAGTAACACTTCTGCAGTCATAAACACTGATGATGAGTATGGTGTAAGGCTAGTGAAAAAGTGTCTGGATACCGGTAAAAATGTAATGGAGATTGGCTGGTCTGGTAAAGATATACGAATTGAAGAAATCATGCCTCTTGCATCAAGTCAAATAATAAAGGTCGTTGTACTCGGTGAAAGGTATGAATTAGAACTTCCTTTGGTTGGGGAGTTTCAGGTTTTGAACGCAATTCTGGCGTTGGGTTTAGCTATAAAAACTGGTGTAAAAAAAGAGACTGCTATTGACTTACTTAGAAAGTTAAAGGGGGTTCCGGGTCGTATGGAGTTGGCTGGTTATGGAGAGGGTGGGTCACCTATATTCATAGATTTTGCCCATACTGAAGATGGATTAGACAAATTATTGCGCTCCTTAAGACCACATACTGAAGGAAACCTTGTCGTGGTGTTTGGCTGCGGGGGAGATAGAGACAAGAGTAAACGCATTAAAATGGGTAAGGTTGCTGCAAATTTAGCTGATAGAGTAATTGTAACTGATGATAACCCTAGAACTGAGTGCTCATCAGCAATTAGAAGTGCAATAATCGAGGGTTGCCCAAGCGCTTTAGAGGTCCCTGACCGTTACAATGCAATATTTAAAGGCATAAAAAGTTTAAAGCCAAAAGACTGTTTGGTTATTGCGGGAAAAGGCCATGAGCAAGGTCAAATTATTGGAGAAAAAACAATACCTTTCTCTGATATTGATCAAGTCAAGCTAATACTTGAGGAGCTTTTTCATGACTAAAGTTTTATGGACCTCAAAAGATATTGCTTGCTCCGTAGGTGGTAAAGAGTCTGAAGATTTTAATATTTATGGCATTTCAATTGACACAAGAACGTTGAAAAAAGGTGACCTTTTTGTTCCACTAGTCCATGTTCGCGATGGCCATGAATTTATAGATGAGGCAATAAAAAAAGGTGCGGGAGGAACGCTATCAGTTAAACAAAACTCAAATAAAACCGTTATAGTTGAAAATAGTTTTGATGCTTTATGCAATCTCGGAAGTGCTGCATTGGAGCGTTCTAAATCACTTAGAGTTGCTGTTACGGGTAGCGTTGGCAAAACAAGTGTAAAGGACGCTTTAGCTCGAATGTTTTCTTCTTTTGGAGACACCCATAAGTCACTCAAGTCATATAATAATAAATGGGGTTTACCGCTTACAATGGCAAGAATGCCGGTCTGCACTAGGTATGGTGTATTTGAACTAGGTATGAACCATGCAGGTGAGATTTCTGACCTCTCGACGTTATTAAAGCCTGATATTGCAGTTATAACAAATGTTGGTGAGGCGCATTTAGCACAATTTAATAATATTTTGGAAATAGCTGATGCTAAGTCAGAAATAATCGACGGATTGGGTGCTGATGGAATACTGATACTTAACAATGACAATGAATACTCCAGTCGTATTTCAGACAAAGCAAAAGATAAAAGAGTAATTACTTTTGGTTATTCTAAAACATCGGATGTTTTGATTGTGGCCAATCAATGCAAGGTAAATGGTAGTAACATACGTTTAAAAATAAACAATCAGTTAATAGATTTGTATATTGCGGTACCAGGAAAGCATTGGGTAACAAATATTGCAACATGTATGGCTGTTGCTTATGCTTCAGGTATTGACCTAAGAAAAGCGGCAATTGCACTAAGTACTATCACCGCTCAACCTGGTAGAGGGGAGCAATCTTTAATTGATATTGATGGCAAGAAAATCATACTTATTGATGAGAGTTACAATGCTAACGTAGTTTCAATGAAGGCTTCAATAGAGCTCTTAGGGTTAAAGTCTGGTCGTCTAATAGCTATCCTTGGTGACATGAATGAGTTGGGAGAAGATGAATTAAATTTACATTTGTCACTTTCTGAACCGATTAAAGAGGCATCAATCGACCTAGTCATTTTAATTGGAAAAAACATGCAAGAATTGAAGTCTGTTATTCCTCATAAAATTCATTCAGCAACGGTAAAAAATTGGGAGCAAGCAATTATTGCGCTCAAGAACGTAATTGAAGACGGTGACAATGTACTTGTTAAGGGGTCCAATAGTCTCGGTTTAGAAAAACTTGTAGAGGCTTTGAAAGTAGGGAATATATAATGTTCTTAGAGTTATTGAAATTATTTGATGAAACCAACCATATATTTAATCTATTTAATTATATAACATTTAGAGTTGGCGGAGCATTGATGACATCTATGTTCATAGCCTTTATTTTAGGTCCATATTTCATAAAATACTTACGCGATAAACAAGGTAAAGGACAACCTATAAGAAAAGATGGACCGGAAAGTCATATAATTAAAAAAGCTGGGACCCCGACAATGGGAGGATTGCTTATATTAACTTGTATTATAATCTCAACATTACTTTGGTCTGACTTAAGGAACCCATTTTTATGGACAGTGATGTTGGTAACATTAAGTTATGGCCTTATAGGTTTTTATGACGATTTTCTAAAAGTATCTAGGCATAGTCCGAAAGGGTTTAGCGGGAAAATAAAAATTGTCCTTGAATTCGCTATAGCCTTAATAGCGTGTTGGTTTCTAACAGGTATATTTCCTTCAGGTAAAGAGGGGTTTGAAACAGGCCTTGCTATACCATTTTTAAAGGACTTCACTATTAACCTTGGAGTTTTTTTTCTTCCTTTTGGTTGTTTAGTTATAGTGGGGGCTTCTAATGCTGTAAATCTAACTGACGGGCTTGATGGATTGGCCATCGTGCCAGTTATGATAGCCTGTATGAGCTTGGCCTTTATAGCATACTTTGTTGGCAATAGTGTTTTTTCAGATTATTTGGGTATACCATACATATCAGGATCTGCTGAGATTACTATCTTTTTAGGCGCAATCATAGGCGCTTCATTAGGTTTTTTGTGGTATAATGCTCCGCCTGCCATGGTTTTTATGGGTGACACTGGATCACTAGCTTTGGGCGGTGCGCTGGGTGTGACTGCAGTAGCTATAAAGCATGAGATAGTTCTAGCTATTATTGGTGGTTTATTTGTTTTAGAGGCTGTTTCAGTTATTATTCAGGTTGCTTCATTTAAATTAACAGGGAAAAGAATTTTCCGAATGGCGCCAATCCATCATCACTTTGAAAAGAAAGGCTGGGCTGAGCCAACGATAGTTATAAGATTTTGGATAATTGCCATAATTCTTGCCTTGATTGGTCTCTCAACTCTGAAGCTTAGGTAAACTGGTGATAAGGTCAACTTCATATAAGGGTAAAAAGGTAGCTGTTTTCGGTTTGGGGCTAACTGGTATTAGCGCTGCATTGTCCTTAGCTTCTGGAGGTGCTGATGTTTTTGCTTGGGATGATAATGATGCCTCAGTTATCTTGGCGCGAGAAAATGGAGTAAAGGTAGATAATTTAGCTAAAGTAGATTGGTCAATTTTTGAGGCTCTTATTTTATCGCCAGGCATTCCAGATAATCTTCCAAAACCCCACTGGACGGCGATCAAGGCTCGAAAGTATAATATTCCCATCATCTGCGATATTGAGCTTTTTGCCCGAGAAATAAATTTATTGCCGCTCGAGCAAAAACCTAAAGTAATAGCTATCACTGGAACCAATGGAAAATCAACTACTACTGCACTAATTGGACATATTTTATCTTATTGTGGAAAGGATACCGAAGTAGGTGGAAATATTGGCCAAGGAATATTGAGCCTTCAAAGAATGCATGCTGGTAAACACTATGTAATAGAATTGTCATCATATCAGCTTGAACGTACAAATTCATTACGGGCTGATGCGGCAGTATTATTAAATTTATCACCTGATCATTTGGACCGGCATGGAGAATTTAATAATTACTCTAGCATTAAGAAAAAAATTTTTGATAATCAGTTGCAAGAGGACACCTCTATAATTGGAGTAGGTGCGGATTCAACCAAACTGATATTTTCTGACCTAACAGCCAAAAATGGAAGACGTATAATTCCAGTCTCTGCTGGCAAGTCTTTAGGCCGAGGTGTGTCTGTTGTTAATAGTAAGCTATTTAGTAATATAACTGGAAAATGCATTGAGATATGTGATTTATCTAAAGCTAAAGCTTTATCTGGTAGACACAATCATGAAAATGCTGCTGCTGCCTATGCTGCAATACAGTCTCTTGGTTTAAATATTAAAGAAATTGGTGAAGCTATTTTATCGTTTCCGGGGTTACCGCATAGAATGGAAAATCTTGGGTTTGCAAGTTCTGTAATGTTTGTAAATGATAGCAAAGCTACTAATTCAGACGCTTCAATGCAGGCGTTAAATACATACTCAAATATTTTCTGGATATTAGGTGGTAAGTCTAAATCAGATGGTATCGAACCTTTAATTCCCTATTTTAAGAATGTTTCAAAGTCTTACCTAATTGGAGAGTCAGCACTTCAATTTCACAAAACCTTAACAAAACATAAAGTTAATCATAAAATTTCAGGGACTTTAGAGAAGGCGATAATTTGTGCCACTCGTGACGCAATTCAGTCAGAATGCCCTAATCCTGTAGTTATGCTTTCTCCTTCTTGCGCTAGTTTTGACCAATTTGAAAATTTTGCAGTCAGAGGTGATGCTTTTCGTGGCCATGTAAATAAAATTATCAATTTATTCTCACAACAAGAAAATAAAGTGAGCACATATTAATATGTTGTCATCAATAAAATTTACTTCATCCAGAACTAATCGATCATATTTTTCTGAATGGTGGCGCACAGTAGATCGGCTAGGATTGACTTTGCTTTTGCTTAGTATCGCTTCAGGGCTAATTCTTAGTTTGGCCGCATCTCCTGCAGCTAGTGCTCGTTTGGGTTTGGATGATCCATTTTATTTTTTCTTTCGTCAATTCGTGTTTGTAATTCTTGGGCTTTCAGGTGCTTTATTTATATCAATCTTATCACATAACAATGCTCGCAGAATAGGAGTTTTAGTCCTTTTGGGGGCATTGCTTTTATTGATGTCATTACCTTTTATTGGCTATGAGGTTAAGGGTGCTTATAGGTGGATAAGATTAGGGTCCCTAAGTCTGCAGCCATCTGAATTCGTTAAGCCAGCGTTTATAGTTTTTGCGGCTTGGATATTTTCGGCTGTAAAGAGCAATAATAGTATTCAAGCAGGTCTTATCGTAACTTTGATATGGTTGTTAATAATTTCTCTTCTTTTAGGTCAGCCAGATGTTGGGCAAGCATTTTTACTTACTGTATGCTTTGCTGCTGTCTGTTTCTTTGGGGGTATATCAATTAGAGGTACTATGACTTTTATTTTAGTTATAATGGGTTTGGTTTCTTTAGCTTATTTAAAATTGAACCATTTTCGAGTTCGAATTGAGAAATTCTTAAGTCCTAGTACGTCAGATACTTATCAAATAGACAAAGCTTTGGAGGCAATATCAAACGGGGGTTTTTTGGGACGAGGGCCAGGTGAGGGTGCTGTAAAGTATAGTCTTCCAGACGGTCACACAGATTATATTTTTGCTGTGACTGTTGAGGAATTCGGTTATTTGATATCTACTTTTCTGATAATATTATTAGGTAGCTTTGTTCTAAGAGGTTTTCGCAATGCAGTAAGGTTAAATGATTATTTTAGTCAGTTAGCTGTTGCAGGTCTCGCAACTATGATTGGGGTCCAACTTTTGATAAATTTATTTGTTAATTTAAATATGATGCCTTCTAAAGGAATGACATTACCATTCATTTCATATGGAGGCTCCTCTATGCTAGCTCTTTGTTTCGCTGCGGGACTTATTCTATCTTTTACTCGTAAGCGCCCAGGGGCTTATGGTCATGGGTAATAAAGTATTAATAACAGCAGGGGGTACTGGCGGTCATATTTTCCCAGCTCAATCTTTAACTGAATGTTTGGTTTCTAAAGGGTATTTAGTTACCTTTGCGACTGATAAACGTGGTTTGCAACATACCAATAATATTCCTACTAATAAAATATTGAAGATTTCGTCTTCCAGTATTACTCCTCGGAATCCAGTGAATTTCTTTCTTTCTGGACTGAAAATAGTTAAAGGGATTCTTCAATCCATAAAGCTTATGGTAATGTGGAAGCCAGATGTAGTTGTTGGCTTTGGAGGCTATCCTTCTTTTCCAGTTTTAATTGCAGCACAATTACTCAGTACCCCTATAATAATTCATGAACAAAATGCTGTTCTTGGAAGAGTTAATCGTATTTTTGCTGCGAGTGCGAAATGCGTTGCATCAGGTTTTGAAGAGCTTCAAAAAACCCCTCCAAAAGCTAATCATATTTGCACCGGTAATCCATTAAGAGATAAAATAATACAGCAAATCCCAAAAACATATAAGCCCCCAAAAGAAAAAATTAATATTTTAATCGTGGGTGGTAGTCTTGGAGCAAAAATTTTTAGTATTAGAATGCCTGAAGCAATTGCTTTGCTTCCAGAAAAAATGCGTAAAAAATTGAGGGTTGTTCAACAAACTACAATAGATTGTAAGGAAAGAGCACTGAATGCATATAATGACGCTGGCGTGGATGCAATATGTGATACTTTTTTTTCAGATATAGAAGTTCATTTATCAAACGCTCATTATGTAATTAGTCGTGCTGGTGCATCATCTATTTCAGAAATTTCAGCCATGGGAGTTCCATCGCTTTTAGTGCCTTTAGATATTGCTATGGATGACCACCAAAGGTTCAATGCTAATGCATTAGCTAATAAAAGTGCAGCTGATATTCTCTTGGAAACTGAATTTACACCTGAAAAAATAAAGACTACCCTTGAAAATAGGTTGAATGATTCTAATTGGTTACAAAAAGCTTCGGAACAGTCAAAATCGGTGTCGCGACCAAATTCAGCATCCGAATTAACTAGTTTAGTGATTTCAATAATTGAGAATTAAGGGTTTTTTGATGGCTAACTCAGATTTAGGAAATGCTCAAATCGCCAGTAAGGTTCCTTTTAATACCGGACCAATTCATTTTGTTGGTATAGGCGGCATAGGAATGTCCGGTATCGCTGAGGTAATGATAAACTTAGGTTATATCGTTCAGGGATCTGACAGTCGTGAAACTGAAATAACAAAAAGACTACAAAAGCTTGGAGCTAATATTTATTTGGGGCAAGTGTCATCTCAAGTGCATGGGGCGGGCGCTATTGTGGTGAGTTCTGCAATCAACGCAGATAACCCTGAGTTAGTTGAAGCCAGGCTCAGGTCTATACCAATAGTTAGGCGAGCTGAAATGCTTGCTGAATTGATGAAATTAAAATGGGCCGTAGCTGTTGGCGGCACTCATGGAAAAACTACCACAACCACTATGATCTCTGCTTTGCTAGAGGGCGGGAAACTTGACCCTACAGTAATAAATGGTGGTATAATCAATGCTTATGGCTCAAATGCAAAACTTGGATTGGGTGACTGGATGGTTGTTGAGGCGGATGAGTCAGATGGGTCATTTCTACGATTGTTTCCCACCATAGCTGTTGTAACAAACATAGACCCTGAACATTTAGAACATTATGGTAGCTTTGATAGATTGCGAAATGCTTTCAATATATTTGTAGAAAATTTACCATTTTATGGTTTTGCAGTTCTCTGTATTGATGACCCTGAAGTTCAAGCGCTAGCAAGTCGAGTGACCGATAGGAGATTTGTAACTTATGGGTTTAATCCTCAAGCCGATCTACGAGCTGAAAACCTAGAATTAAGTACGATGGGTTCTTTCTTTGATGTTGTTTTTACAAACTCTGAAGGAGAGGAAAAGAAATGGGAACGGCTATTTTTGCCAATGGCTGGGAGGCATAATGTTCAAAATGCACTGTCTGCAATTGTGGTTTCAAGAGAGCTAGGGTTATCCGAATCTGAGGTTAGGGGCGGGCTTCAGAGCTTTACCGGTGTTAAAAGAAGATTCACATATTTGGGTAATTTCGGAGGCGCAAGTGTAATAGATGACTATGGTCACCATCCCGTAGAAATATCAGCGGTATTACAAGCTGCCAGACAGGTTTCAAAAGGTAAAGTGCATGCGGTTATGCAGCCCCATAGGTTTTCAAGACTTAAAGAACTTTTTAATGATTTTTCTACTTGTTTTAATGAAGCAGATTTTGTTTATATTTCTGAAGTATATCCTGCAGGTGAAAAACCAATTGAAAACATAAACTCCTTAAGTCTCGTAGATAGTATAATAGCTCATGGTCACAAACATGCTGTTTGTATAACAAAAGATAATCTTCCAGAGAATTTAAAGAAAAACGTGAACGAAGGTGATATTATAGTTTGTTTAGGGGCTGGTGATATTACTTACTGGGCATCGGACTTGGTTGATAAAGGTGCTAGTTGATGTCACTGATTGATAGTCTACCAGAAGTTAGAGGTTTGCTCGTTGCTAATGTACCATTAAAGAAATATACTTGGCTACGTGTCGGCGGCGAAGCCGAAGTACTTTTTATGCCTAAAGATGAGGCCGACTTAGCTCACTTTTTATCATCTACCTCTGATAACATTTCCATGACAGTGCTAGGAGCTGCATCCAACTTACTAGTGGGTGACTCTGGTGTAAAAGGGGTTGTTATTAAGTTGGGAGGAGGTTTTAGCACTGTTAGTATAGAAGGACCTTTTGTTCGAGCCGGTGCGGCTGCTCTGGATAATAAAGTAGCAAAAAAAGCAGCCTTATCCGGTATATCAGGTTTGGAATTCTATGCAGGCATACCAGGAACGGTAGGCGGAGCATTAAGAATGAATGCTGGTTGTTATGGTAGTGAAACAAAAGATGTTCTGGTGAGTACGGTAGCCTTGGATAGATCGGGACGCCGTATGGTTCTGAACTTAAATGAACTCAGATATTCATACAGACATTCGGGCGCTTCAAATGATTTAATTTATACCGAAGCTCTATTTAAGGGAGTTCCAGGTGACATATCTTCAATTCACGATAAGATCTCAGAAATTTCGAATAATCGGAACATTAGCCAGCCTATAAAAGAAAAAACTGGTGGATCCACATTTAAAAACCCAGATAAAAAAATATCTAAAGGGCTTAGTGCATGGGAATTAATTGATGCGGCTGGTGGCAGAGGCTTGAAAGTCGGCGGTGCTCAGATGAGCCAAAAGCATTGTAATTTTATGATAAATATTGGCGAAGCCACTGCTGCTGATTTTGAATGCTTGGGAAATGAAATAATTTCTAAGGTCAAAAAATACTCTGGGGTAGAGTTGCAGTGGGAAATTCAAAAAATAGGAAACTTTTAATGAGAGTGGCTATTCTTAAAGGTGGTTTTTCATCAGAGCGCGAGGTGTCACTTGTGAGTGGTAAAGCCTGCGCAACTTCTTTAATAAATCAGGGTTTCGATGTTATTGAAATTGATGTTTCTGTTAACCTTTGGGAGCAACTTTCTAATGCTGATCCTGACATTGTTTTTAATGCGCTCCATGGAGATTGGGGTGAGGATGGAAGAGTGCAAGGAGTTCTTGATCTTTTTGGGGCGCCTTATACTCATAGTGGATTAATGGCTTCTGCCCTTGCAATGGATAAACATAGGTCAAAAGTGCTTTTTAGAGATATGGGAATAAATGTACCTTTTGGTTTCTTGGTACCTAGAGAGACTGTTTCATTAGAGCATCCCCTGACACGGCCATATGTAATTAAGCCAAACGGGCAGGGCTCAAGTAAGGATATATTTATAGTTGAAAAGGGCGATGACCCTATCAAAGATCTTAAAAATAAAGATAAAATGGGTGACTTGGTTTTAATAGAAGAGTTCTGTCCTGGTCGAGAGCTAACCGTTACTGTCATGGACGGTAAAGCTATTGGGGTAACGGAAGTTGTTCCGACATCTAGTTGGTACGATTTTGACTCAAAGTATAAGAAAGATGGCTCGAAACATATTCTACCAGCAATAATTGATAGTGAGGTAAGCGATCTGTGCCTAACTTGGGCGGTTTTAGCCCATAATGCACTTGGCTGTCGTGGAATTACAAGATCTGATTTTAAATTCAATGATGATAAACAAAGTAATTCAAGTAAATATGATAACCTAGTTATGTTGGAATTAAACACTCAACCAGGGATGACACCCACTTCATTAGCGCCAGAGCAGGCAGAAAAAATAGGTATTTCTTTTGATAAACTTTGTCGCTGGATTGTGGAGGATGCATCATGGCCAAGATGAAGAAGCGCCAAGGGAGTCTAAAACCACTTAAATCGACAAGTCCGCACTTCAAGGGTGCAAGAAACTGGGCATCAGCTCAAGTGAGGTTAGCTAGCTATTCGCGCCTTGGATTTATTAGGTTATTTGTCTCGATAATATTCACATTAATTATTATTACTTTTTTTAGTCTATGGATTGGAGGTTTTTTACCAGATATAAAAAAATATTCGCAAGAACTTAAACGCGATAGTTTAATGTCTTCAGGATTTTCAATTTCAAAAATAAATGTAATTTCTGAGGGGCGTGTACCTGAAGACGATATAAGAAAAATCCTAGATTTTAAAAATGGTGATTATCTTTTTGATGTTGAAATTAATGAAACACAGAAAAAAATAGAAGCTCTGCCGTGGGTAAAGCGTGTTTTAGTGCGGCGTTTATGGCCTAACCAAGTAGTCATTCAAATTATCGAGAGACAACCATTTGCTTTGTGGCAATATGAGGGAAGGGTCAAGGTTATAGACGTTTTAGGTGAGGTAATTGAAGGGGCAAGTGTGAGCGAGAACCTGAATTTAAATTTGTTTGTGGGTAAAGATGCGGCCATTAATGCCGCTAGTATAAACAAAATAATTCTCGATTTTCCTACTATAGCTGCCCGCGTAGATAGCTTTGTTTATGTAAGTGAGAAACGTTGGGATATTGTTATGAATGAAGGAAATACTAGAGTCCTTCTGTCTCACCATGATTTAAAGGATTCTCTCTCTATGCTGGAGGAGTTACATTCTGAAAGGGATATATTAAATTTAAAAATAGGAATAATTGATTTGCGTTTGAAAGATAGACTGTCACTTTCTCATCAGCAAACTGATAACAGTTAGTTTTTATGTTTAATAAAGGTAATTCAAAAAATATAGATACAATTGCTGTTGTAGACATTGGTTCAAGCAAAATTGCTTGTTTGATTGCTCAAAGAGAACCTAGTTTTGGTATAAAGATTATTGGTTCAGGTATTTCAGAGAGCCACGGGTTAAAATGTGGCGCTGTTGTCGATATGGAGGCAGCTGAAAAAGATATTAGATCTGCTGTTGCTAATGCTGAAAAAAAAGCTAGCGTTACTGTTCAATCAGTTCATGTAAATGTAGCTGTTAAGTCAATTCAATCTAAAAGCTTAAGTGTTCAGACTGAATTTGCAACTGGCATTGTTAACGACGGTAGTTGTAAAAGAGTATTAGATTATTCGCTTGCGGAAATATCACAGCCTGAAAGTACTATTTTACATGCAATCCCACTTAATTGGTCAGTTGATGATGAGAGAGGTATACTAGATCCAAGAGGTATGTTTGGAAATAGATTAGGTGTTGATATGCATTGTGTGACAGCTGGCATAGGACCGCTAAGAAACCTTGCTCATTGTGTAGAGCGAAGTCACTTGAGTATGAGTTCTGTAATGGTTTCTCCATATGCCGCAGGAATTGGCGTGCTTACATCAGATGAAAGAGATTTAGGTGTTGCTTTGATTGACATGGGAGGGGGTATTACAACGATATCAATATTTCACGATAATAACTTAATAAATGTAGATGCATTACCAATAGGTGGAAAAAATGTTACTCTTGATATTGCTAGGGGGTTGACGACACCACTAGAGGCAGCTGAAAGAATTAAACGCGTTTATGGGTCGGCCTTGCATGGCTCTAATGATGACAGTGTTATGATACCGTGCCCTCCTATGGGTGCACAAGATGAATTGTCATATCACCCCCATGAACTCTTGACTTCTATTATTCGTTCGCGCGTGGAGGAAACATTTGAAATATTGAAAGAAAAAATTTGGAATTCAGGTCAAGAGGTAAATTTTCGGCGAATAGTTCTCACTGGTGGCGGATCTCAGTTGAATGGCGTTAGGGAGTTAGCCGAATATGTTTTTAATAAGAAAGTTAGGATTGGCCTTCCGCATGGAGTGATGGGATTAAGCGAAGGTATCTCAGAACCAGACTTCTCAGTTGTTGTGGGGCTTTTAAAACATGCTTTCGATGACGCGGGGGAAGCAATTTCCGGTCCACCTGATTTGTCAGGTCAAAAATATCGGAAAAAAAGATATATAGGTAACCCACTAGGTAAAGCTTTATATTGGCTAAAAGAAAACTTCTAGTTAGCCTTAAAGTTAAAAAAATCTAAAAAAATGAATTAAATTTTAATAAATCGCTAAATTCTTTAATTAAGTTAATCTCTATTTAATAATTAGAAAGCATTGTTTGTATAGTTGCACACATAATTACGGGGCTATTATGACAATTTCATTATCTTTACCAAGAACTATTGAGTTAAAACCACGTATCGTTGTTATAGGCGTAGGCGGAGCAGGGGGAAATGCAGTCAATAACATGATCGGCTCTGGTCTTGATGGGGTAGAGTTTGTTGTAGCTAATACAGATGCTCAGGCTTTAGCTCTATCAAAGGCCGACAGAAAAGTTCAATTAGGTGGGGGTATAACACAGGGTTTGGGTGCTGGTATGCGTCCTGAAATTGGGGAACAATCTGCTGAGGAAAGTTTAGATGAGATACTGGAGCACCTAGAGGGGGCTCATATGTTATTTGTTGCAGCGGGTATGGGCGGGGGGACTGGTACAGGAGCTGCTCCTGTAATTGCTCGTGCTGCTCGTGAAAGAGGTATACTGACAGTCGGTATAGTAACTAAACCTTTTATGTTTGAGGGCACTAGACGAATGAAACTGGCGGATCAAGGTATTGAAAATCTATATGGTTCAGTTGATACAATGATAACTATACCGAATCAGAATCTTTTTAGAGTTGCTACTGACCAGACAACCATGACTGATGCATTTGCAATGGCAGATGAGGTTTTACATAGTGGCGTAAGAGGCGTAACAGATTTAATGGTTGTGCCTGGTTTAATCAATTTAGACTTTAATGATGTCCGCACTGTTATGGATGAAATGGGTAAGGCTATGATGGGAACTGGTGAGGCAACTGGTGACAGGAGGGCTATTGAGGCAGCTGAAGCCGCAATTAACAACCCTTTACTTGATGATGTGTCGTTAAAGGGTGCAAAAGGAGTATTGATAAATATTACAGGCGGAAGCGACCTCACGCTTTATGAGGTAGACGAGGCAGCAAATCTTATAAGAAGTCAAGTTGATGAGGATGCTAATATAATTGTTGGTTCAGCTCTAGAGAGTGATCTTGACGGCATAGTGAGGGTTTCCGTGGTAGCCACAGGAGTTGAAACAGAATACGCTATGGACTCTAATCCGGTACCAACACGTCGTTTAAAAGAAGTAGCCAAGAGTTTTGAAATGCAGGAAAGTAGTTTCGCATTAAGCACGGAAAATATAGATACTGGAGATAATAAAAATTCTTTTGATGACCAAGAATTTAACAACCTGGAAACAGACAGTATCGATATTAAAACCGAAGAGGCTGCTGACTTAAATGATATTGTGAGGCATTCAGAAGTCTCAGAAAAGAATATAGAAGAAGAAATAGTTTCTGAGATCCAGCCCCAGAATGTAGTTAAGAAGCCATTCGGATTTTTTGGACTGAAAAAACAGAAAATCACTAACCGGGAAGTTGATTTATCTCCAAAAAATAAACCTGTTCAGCCAAAAAACTTTGGACAGCAAGAAGGTATTTTAGAAAGTGGTGATTTATTTGGTGATAATGCAGATGAAGAGCTGGAAATACCAAGTTTTCTCAGACGACAAACTAATTAAAGCTACGGAAAATTATAATTTATTCAATTGTGGATGATAAATAATTAAAATATCTTGATAACCTGTTATTTAGCTTTTAAAAGTTCGATAGTTCCTAAAGCGTGATATTTATAATGAATAGTTTTTCAATGCAGTCTACTATTGCCGCATCAGTTGAAATTTCCGGAGTAGAATTGCATGGTGGAAAATTCACTAATTTAAAAATACTTCCGGCTGAAGTTGATGCTGGAATTAATTTTATAAGAACAGATATTGCTGACCGTAATAATATAATAAAAGTTGTCCCGAGTTCTGTATCTTGTGTTTTAAATTGTACGACCTTGTCAAACATTGCCGGTGTCACAGTTTCAACTGTTGAGCATTTGCTTGCAGCACTCGCTGCATGTGGCATTGACAATATAAATATCGAAATAGATGGCAATGAAATACCTGCGGTTGATGGAAGTGCAGAGCCTTTTTTAAAATTGATAGAGAATGCTAAAATAAAAAAACAATCATCACCGAGGCGCTATGTAAAAGTTTTAAAGCCTGTTGAGGTTTCTATTGATGATGCTTACGCTAAAATAGAACCTTCTGATCAGATAGAACTTGATGTAACCATAGATTATGATGATAAGGCTATTGGTATCCAGAATTTTAAGATTACCCCTGATTTGGAAACTTTCCGCGACTGCCTTGCTCCTGCTCGTACCTTTGCAAGATTTGACGACGTAGCTTCTTTACGGTCTTGCGGTCTTTCGAAGGGTGGATCTCTATCAAATGCGATAATAGTAGACAAAGGTAAAGTTTTAAATCCAGAAGGTTTGAGATTTTTTAATGAATTTTCTAGACATAAAGCACTTGATTTAATGGGTGATTTATATGTTGGAGGTCCTGTAATAGGGCGTGTAACTACATTTAAAGGCGGTCATAAATTAAATCATGCTTTACAAGTTGCCTTGTATGGCACTTCGGATTCATGGAAATTTATAAACCTTTAATAAAATAAATTATTATTTTATTTTTCGTATATTTTCTGTCTTCCTTCTATTAGCAATGTCCTTTAAGACTAGATAATCATTAATCTCTAACGGCATCACAATGAGTAGTTCAAAATATATTTATAATTTTTTAATTATTACAATCAGCTTCACTATGTCTGCTTGTTCTTCGTTAGGTTTAGGGGGTAATAAGAAAGCAAAACTTGCGTATATCGAAAGACCCGCAGAGCAAATTTACAACCAAGGGTTTAAACGAATAGAAAAAAATGATTGGGACCGTGCTAAACTTTTTTTCCAAGAAGTTGAAAGACAACATCCTTTTTCTAAATGGGCTCGTAGAGCAATGCTCATGCAGGCATATGCTAATTATCGTTCTACAGACTATGAAGAGTCTATTGTTTCTGCTCAACGATTTATAGGTCTACACCCAGGAAGCGATAGCACACCTTATGCATATTATTTAATTGCTATGAACTATTACGATCAGATATATGATGTAGGCCGAGATCAAGAGACTACTGTTAATGCAGAAGCCGCACTGCAGCAGGTGGTTCGGCGCTACCCAAATAGTGATTATGCAAGAGATGCTCGCCTTAAATTAGAGTTAACACACGATCATTTGGCTGGTAAAGAGATGACAATTGGCCGATATTACCTCAAGGAAAATCAACATTTAGCTGCTATAGGAAGATTTAAAAATGTTGTTAAAAATTATGAGACAACTTCCCAGACAGAAGAAGCCTTGCATAGATTAGTTGAAGCTTATGTTTCTTTAGGAATTATAAGTGAAGCTAAACTTGTGGGTTCAGTTTTAGGATATAACTACCCATCAGGTGAATGGTATCAAGATAGTTATAATTTACTGGAGGAATATGGCGTTAACCTAGATGACGAAATTAAAAAGCCGCGAAATAAAGGTTACTGGAATCGTCTAATCGAACGTCTTTTTTAAGGCATATGCTCAATAGCTTATCTATTCGTAATATTGTTTTAATTGATGCTTTAGATATTGATTTTAACTCTGGCTTAACTGCTATAACTGGTGAAACAGGGGCAGGAAAATCGATTATTCTTGATGCATTATGTATGGCTACAGGTTCGCGCACTGACCGTCATTTAGTACGAGCGGGTTCAGATAAATCACAATGCATAGCAAATTTTTCTTTATCAGAAAATATGCAAAAAACTTTGTTGGATAATGATATAGATTTTGATGTTAATGAAGGTCTGACTTTACGCCGGACTCTTACAAAAGATGGAAGGAGTAGGGCTTACATAAATGATCAAGTCGTTGGTGGAAAGTTACTAGCTGAAATCGGTAATTCTTTGTTAGAAATACACGGTCAACATGATGAAAGGGGTTTAGTGAATTCAGCAACACACCTTAATTTACTTGACACTTTTTCTGGTCATGAAAACTTAATTGATAAGTGTAAAAATTCATATTTAGAAATGTTAAAGACTGACAGTAAAGTAGAAAAATTAATTAAAATTAAATCTAAAAGTATACGTGACAAGGAGTATCTGGAGTTCTCTATTACTGAATTAAATAAATTGTCTCCGAAAATAGACGAGGAACAAACATTAGCTGAAAATAGGCGAATTTTGCAAGGATCTGAGGAAGTTCTGAAGGAACTAAACGCTGTTAAAATTGTGCTAGATGAAGATACAACGTTTGAGTCAAGAGTTTCAAGCGTTATCAATAATATCGAAAGTTTGTATAATAAATTAGACACTGAAAATAGCTTTAAAGTGTCTGCTCTGAAATTAGCTGTAAAAGCCCTTGAGTCAGCAATGCTTGAAAGGCAAGAGGCGTTATCAGAGGTCAATAATACATTAGACGTTTTTCATCCTGAACCACAAAAGCTTGATGAAATTGAACAGCGTTTATTTGCATTAAGAGCAGCTGCTAGAAAGTATAATTGTAATGTTAATCAACTTAGTGAAGTTCACGAGAGCTTTTGCAAGCAAATCTCGGAGATTGAGTCAGTTGAAATTGATTTAGAAAGGGCTCAGGAAAAAGCAAGAGAATCTAAGGCCCTTTTTAATAAATCAGCTGACTTGCTAAGTAATTCCCGTCATAAATTTGCTAAATTATTAGATATTGCAGTTCAAGCTGAATTGACGCCTCTTAGAATGAATGGCGCTAAATTCTTCACCGAGGTTGAACTTTCAGATTTTTCTTCAACAGGCCAAGATAAAGTGCAATTTTTAGTTTCAACAAACCCTGGAGCCCCAAAAGCGCCGCTAAATAAAATAGCGTCTGGAGGTGAAATGTCTCGTTTTGCCCTAGCTATTAAAGTCGCTCTTTCAACTTCAAATGACACGGTAATGGTATTTGATGAAGTTGATCAAGGTATTGGGGGAGCTGTTGCAAATGCAGTTGGTGAAAGGTTATCAAAACTTTCTAAAACAAATCAGATTTTTGTGGTGACCCATAGTCCGCAAGTAGCAGCAAAGGCTGACAGTCAATATAAAATAGAAAAGTCAAGTTGTGAGACTATAACGAGAACAAGTTTAAGTTTAATTTCGAATGAAGACAGAGAAGAAGAAATTGCACGCATGCTTTCAGGAAAGACTGTTACTAATGAAGCGCGCGCCGCAGCTAGACAGCTCATAAACTCATGAGTGATAATATTGTTAAAAATCGTATAGATGTACTCACAAAACAAATAAGAGAAGCTGATGTTCATTATTATCAAAATAATATGCCTAGATTATCAGACTCTGATTATGACAAACTGAGACAAGAACTTATTTTCCTAGAAAAAAAGAATCCCGAGTTAGTATCAGAGAATAGTCCAACAAAGTCAGTTGGAGCTAAACCGTCAAATAAATTTGGAAAAATAAAACATTCAATACCTATGTTATCTTTGGATAATGCTTTCAGTAATGCTGATGTTTTTGACTTTTGTTCAAGGGTAAAAAAATTTCTATCAATCAGTAATGATTTTCACCTCTCGTACACATCGGAACCAAAGATCGATGGTCTGTCAGCATCTTTAAGATACGAAAAAGGTTTATTAGTTAGTGGTGCAACTCGCGGTGATGGAGCAATTGGCGAGGATGTGACAGCTAATTTATCAACTATTGTAAATATCCCACTTATTCTTAAAGGCAGTGATTGGCCTGATGTAATAGAGGTAAGAGGGGAGGTATATATTTCTCATAAGGACTTCACAGTTATGAATTCTAAACAATTAAGTTTGGGGAAAGATATATATAAAAACCCCCGTAATGCTGCAGCTGGGTCTCTCAGGCAAATTGACTCTAAAATAACTGCCCAAAGGCCTTTGAAGTTTTTTGCTTATGCATGGGGTGAATTAAGTTATTTACCTGCCAATACTCAAATTGAATTTATGAAATTATTTTCAAAATGGGGGTTTCAGGTTAACCCTGAAGTAAAGCTGCATTCCAACCCACAAAAAATGATCGATCATTACAAGAAAATTGCAAACACCCGTTCAGATTTAGGGTATGATATTGATGGTGTAGTGTACAAGGTAAATGATTTGCTTTTGCAAAAGCGCTTGGGTTATGTCACAAGAGCTCCTAGGTGGGCTATTGCGCATAAATTTCCAGCGGAAAAAGCGAATACGACACTTCATAAAATAGATATTCAGGTAGGCCGAACTGGAGCATTAACACCAGTGGCACGATTGGAACCAATTACAGTCGGTGGTGTGGTTGTGTCTAATGCGACATTACACAATGAGGATGAACTGGAACGGTTAAATGTGAAACCAGGTGATATTGTAGAAATTCAAAGAGCCGGAGATGTAATACCTCAAGTTGTGAAGTTAATAAAATCTAATGATGGACCAAAATTCAATATGCCAAAAGTATGTCCAGTTTGCGGTTCTTTGGCTAACAGAGATACGGACCCAGTTACAGGTAAAATGGATGCAGTTCGAAGGTGCACAAATGGTTTTAATTGTTCGGCACAGACTATTGAAAGAATCAAGCATTTTGTATCAAGAAAAGCGTTTGATATTGATGGTCTAGGTGCCAAGCAAATTGAATTCTTTTATAAAAATAAATTAATAAACGAACCTGCTGATATTTTTTCTCTAGAAGGGAGAAATAAATTAATCGGTCTAAATAGTTTTGAGGGCTGGGGCACAACCAGTGTAAATAATCTTTTTTTAGCTATTAATGAAAAAAGAGTTATTGAATTTTCTAGACTTCTTTTTGCATTAGGTATTCGTCATATTGGAGAAGGAAATTCTGTTATAATAGGGAAGCATTATTTATCTTGGTCAAAAATGCTTTCATCTTTAAAGGGTGCCAAAGATTACACAGGTGAGCTATGGGATGATCTACTTTCTATAGACGGAATGGGTAATGCAGCTGCTACATCTTTAGTTAACTTCTTTAACGAACCAATAAACATTAAAATTGTAAATAATTTACTGAGTTTTATAGTCGTCCAAGATACATTGGAAACTTCTACAAACTCTAAAATATCTGGAAAAATAATAGTATTTACCGGTAAGTTTGAAAAATTTTCCAGAGATGAAGCTAAATCACAAGCCCAGCTATTGGGTGCTAAAGTATCAGGAAGCGTTTCAGCAAAAACTTCTTTTGTAATATATGGTCCGGGTGCAGGTTCTAAGTATAAGAAAGCTAGAGAATTAGGTATCAATATAATGAGTGAGGACGAATGGATTGAGTTTCTAAATTAAAAAAAATAGACCTTTAAAAAAATGTATTCATCAATATTTATCAGTCTACCATTAATCTAATTAAGGCCGATAATCTAGAGCTTCAAAATATTCTGTGTAATTATGTGTAAATATTTATTATTATTATCATTCGCTCTTCCTTTTTTAGGCTCATGTTCAGCTTACTCTGACCATAACAAGTATCATAATGTCCCAACACACAAATCAGATAATATGTACACGCCTTATAATGAAACAGGTGAGGCGGAAACTGAGATTAATTCTTTACTAGACATTATAAAGAATGAACAAAAACATGGGTTGTTAGTTTTTGGAGCTAATTGGTGTCATGACAGCCGATCATTCGCAGCTACTTTGGATAGTTTTCGATTTAAAAAACTCTTAAAAAATAATTATGAAATCCTTTATATTGATGTGGGTGATAAAGATAAAAACATAAATTTAATTAGAAAATATGGTGTTAAAGGCGAATTTGGAACTCCAACAGTATTTGTTATTAATTCAGATGGCAGTGTTTTAAATTTAGATACTGCTGTGTCTTGGCGAAACGCACATAGTATTGATGATGACTATAAATACGAATACCTTAAGTCATTTATAGAATGAAAAGAAATTATATTTAAAGTTTAAATTGGCGGCCTTTTATTAGAGAGTTTTTACCGAATTTGCTGCGAATACTATCAGTAACTCTTTCGGCTTTTCCACGTTTTAAAGCCATAGGGTCAAGAAGAATTCCATGATCTCCTAAAGGTTTGCTTAGGCTGGAGAGTGAAACTCCAATTAACCGGAATTTCTGACCCTTAGCTTCTCCTTCTAACAATGGTAAGCAAGTATTGAATATTGTATCTGCTAATTGTGTGACTTGGGGTAATGTTCTTCTTCTGGTTATGGTTTTAAAGTTACTTGTCTTTAACTTAAGAGTGATGGTGTATCCTGCTAAGTTTAGACTTTTACTTCTATCGGCCGTAGCTAAAGATACTTTCCAAAGTATATCGCTTAATGTATCTAAAGAACTGATGTCATTATTAAATGTCGTCTCCGAAGATATAGATTTACGTTTCTTGTGGCTTTTAACGGGACGTTTGTCTTCAGCTCTAGCTAGTTTTGCAATACGTAAGCCAGACTCTCCGAATTGTATAAACATTTCTTTATCAGTCCAAGTTCTTATATCTGATATTTTATTAATACCTACTAGCTTAAGTTTATTTTCAAAAGATGGGCCAACTCCATAAATAAAGCTGACAGGTTTTTCTGATAGGAAGTTTATTGCTTCATTTTTTCCAATTATTGCAAAACCATTTGGTTTGTTTAGATCTGAAGCAGTTTTAGCTAAAAATTTATTATAAGATAGCCCTATCGAAACAGTAATTCCTACTTCATTAATAATATTGTTTTGAAGCCTTACTAAAACTTGGCATGGGTCCATTTTATGGATTTTTTTTGTTCCTTTTAAATCTAAAAAGGCCTCGTCAATTGAAAGTGGTTCGACCAACGGTGTAAGCTCTTTCATCATACTTTTAATTAGTAAACCTACTTTTTTATATTTTTGAATATCCCCTGTTATTACCACAGCACTTGGGCATAATTTTAACGCTTGATACATTGGCATTGCAGAGCGAACTCCAAAAATACGAGCATTATAGCAAGCTGCAGAGACTACTCCACGTCTTCCACCGCCGACTATTACAGGTTTATTTCGTATTTCAGGATTATCTCTTTTTTCAACTGAGCAAAAAAAAGAATCACAATCGATGTGTGCTATATTTAAAATTTTTATTTCTTCATGGCTTATAATATTGAGTGAATTGCACGCGGAGCACTTATTAGTGCTTGAATATAAGCCGCAATCACGACAAAGATTATATGTTGCATCCATATTTCTTAGACTTTTTTTGTAGTTTTAATTTATCATAATAATTAATTAATTAATTATTATGATAAAGGGGTATATGAAAAAAATACTGATAGTTGAAGACAATGAATTAAACATGAAGCTCTTTAATGATCTTTTAGAGACAAGTGGGTATGAAACACGACAAACACGTGAGGGTCTCAAGGCTATAAGTATTGCCAAGAAGTTTTTACCCGATTTAATATTAATGGATATTCAATTACCTGAAGTTTCAGGCCTTGAAGTTGCAAAGTGGCTCAAAGATGATGATAATCTATCAAACATACCTATAGTAGCGATAACCGCTTTTGCTATGAAGGGTGATCAAGAAAGGATACTTGATGGTGGTTGTGAGGCTTATTTGTCTAAGCCTATCTCAATAAGCACATTTTTGGACACCATAGGCAATCTGGTTAAATAAGGCTAAGATAAACTAAGGATACTTATTTAATCTTGCCTTCTTTAAAGTCTACATGCTTTCTAGCAACAGGGTCGTATTTCTTTTTGACCATTTTTTCTGTCATTGTTCTGGAGTTCTTTTTTGTGACGTAAAAGTAGCCTGTTCCGGCTGTACTATTTAAACGAATTTTAATTGTGGTTGGCTTCGCCATTGAACTAGTACCTCTTGTTAATATAAAAGCGCAATTAGTTCAGATAATGCTTTATGTCAACACGCCAATTTATGCTTTTGGGTAGGTATCTGTGATGAATTTACCTCTCTCGGCGCGTGAGAAAAATATGTGTGGAGGTGGTGTTTGAAAATTTAAATATTCTACTAAAGCATTTAACATCATTTTGGTTGCCCGTTGAAGATTAAGTTCCCAAATTTGCTCGAAGGTAAACCAAGCAACATCTTCAAGTTCAGCCGTATCAGAAATATCAGGTGGCCTTTGTGTTTCAATATTTTTTATAAAAAACCATGCATCAAACCTTTTATGTCTGTGTGGAGGAGTTATTGCTCTACCAAACACTTCGATGCCATTTAAACTCGGAGTAAGACCGGCTTTATGAAATTCACTCCAAGTAGACGTAGAAGTTGTTTTATAATTTCCTTTTCTACCAATCATTAAAGAGGTTTCCTCATATGTCTCTCGTAATGAGGCTAAAACTAAAGCCCTAGCTTTGCGAGGGTTATAAGCTGTCTCTAATATTGTTTTTGTTCGCACAGATAGCTCTCCTGTATATTTTGCATAACTATCAGATTTATCAACTCTTCCCCCCGGAAAGACATAAACACTTGGCATGAAGTCATGCCTTATTGACCTTTTTCCCATTAGTATTTTAGGTTTATTTTTTGGCCCGTGAGTTAATACGATGGTAGATGCCAATCGAGGACGAGGGGCGCGATCTAAATTTTTACGTTTACTGAGTTCTGCATCCGTCAATTTTGGAGGCTCAGGAGATGCATTAAGATGACTTTTCACTTTTTATTTTTCCGACGTTTTCGTTTTGAGTAATCGTCACGACGAAAATTACGAATTTTAGGTATGGGTCCCTTATCAGGTTTGGATTGCATTTCAAAAATTAAGCCTCCAGTTATTGGTGTTGACTCAATTAGTTTTGCTTTTATTTTTCGTCCAAACTTATATGTTTTACCGCTATCGCTTCCTATTAGAGATTTTCTTTTTTCATCAAGAATGAAGTATTCTCTTCCAAGGCTCCTGGAAGGTATTAACCCGTCTGCTCCAGTTTCATCTAAAGTAATGAATAGTCCAAATTTTGTGACACCAGTGATCCGAGCATCAAATATAGCGCCAACCTTATTTTCCAAATATGATGCAATATACCTGTCCTTTGCATCACGTTCTGCTGCCATTGCGCGTCTTTCGGTGCTTGATATGTGTTCTGCAGTTTCTTTTAAGCGCGATATTTCACTTTTTGTTGACCCGTCCTCTCCTAAGTCAAATGCCTTTATGAGTGCCCGGTGAACAATTAAATCTGAATACCGTCTAATCGGTGAGGTAAAATGTGTGTAATGAGATAAATTAAGTCCGAAGTGCCCTTTGCGCTCAGCATCGTAGATCGCTTGACTTTGACTGCGAAGAACAGCCATGCCCACACTTTCTGATAGGCCTTTTGTTTCTGCTTTTTTTAATAACTCATTAAGTTTTTGCGTAGTTGCTCGTTCTCCTGCAGAAAGTTTTAACCCTAATACTGACAAATAATCAGCCAAACTGACTAATTTTTCACGTTTTGGGGGTTCGTGAAGGCGAGATAAAGAAGCTATATTTTTTTCAGATAAAGCTTCTGCTGCTGCAACATTCGCTTGAATCATGAACTCTTCCACCAATTTGTGGGCATCAAATCTTTCTTTCAGGGTAATGCCTGAAACATTACCTTTTTTATCGATATGAACCTTGCGTTCGGGTAATTCAATATTTAGTGGTGCTCTTTTTTCCCGTATATTTTTTATGGACGCATATGCTCCAAAAATATTTTGAATAGCCCTATTGACTGTTTGCGAGTGCTCGCCGTAATTATTATTACTAGACTCTTGGGCTTGCGTATATGTAAGGCGAGCAATGGAGCGCATTATACCTCTACAAAAGCGGTGGGAAACCTTTTCCCCATTTTCATTGAATAAAATATTAACAGCGAGGCACGCTCTATCTTCATTTGGTTTTAATGAACATAAATTAGAAGAAAGTATGTGCGGTAGCATAGGCTCAACTGTATCTGGTAGGTATACTGAATTTCCTTTCAAACGTGCTGCTATGTCCAGTGGGCTATCAGGTGTCACGTAAGCTGCTACGTCAGCAATAGCGACCCAAACATCCCAGCCTCCTTCTTTAGTTGGGCTTGCTGTTATTGCATCATCAAAATCTTTTGCATCATCTGGATCTATCGTGATTAAATCTAAATGCCTCAAATCAATATGGCTCTTTGATAACTTGGGTAACTCAAGAGCTTCAGCTTGGCTTATCACGTCTTCAGGGAAACCGATGGGCACGTTGTGCTCATACAATGAGATCATAGTTGCAATATTTCCCTTTCGTGTGGAATCAATAATCTCGGTAATCTCAGCAAGTCTTGTCTCCTTAATGTTTCTACGAGATGCTTGAAACCATACGAGGTCATTTAATTTTGCTTCATCTGGTACTTTGACTGGCTTGTAAACGTGACGAGATTTTTTATTCACAGGCTGTATTAACCAACCTCTACCGTTTTGTTGCAATATTCCAAGTTGTTTTGAGGGGCCACTACCTAATCGCTTTATGACTTGGCCGATTATTAAACTGTCTATTTTTTTTATCTGGCAGAGTGCGCGTGAACCAACACCGACTGTGGCTTTGTTTCGTGCACTTTTCCTAACATTTGAAGAGCTCTCTTTGACGATAATTTGTGGCGCTGGTGTTTGTTTCTTCCATATTTCAGGTTTACCTATCATATCTCCATGTTCATCTATATCTAAAATTTTGATTACCATTACCCCTGGTAAATCATCTGTTTTCTTAAACGTTTTATTCTTGGATTTTTCTAAAAGACCATTTTCCACCATGTCACTTAATAATTGCCTGAGTAGTCGTCTGTCAGGACCTTTAACTTGAAGAAATCTTGCTAATGTTTTGTTGTCATACCTGTCAGGGTATTCGCTGACGGCTTTTAATATGCTGTCGCGGCTTAATTCCATAATATACTTAGATCCTGATTTTTAAAATTAATTAACTTCTATATTGATTTCAAGTAAAAGAGTCTGTTCCTGCTTTGAGACTTAGGCTTAAAATGGGTTTAGCTAGTTTTCCTTTGCTACCTTTTTCTTTACTATCTTTTTCTTTGGGCTTTTTGCTATTTTTGCCGCAATGTATTCAAGCGCCATATCTAAAGTGACATCCTCTGGATTTTTATCCTTTGGTAAAGTGGCATTTACTTTTTTATATTTAACATAAGGTCCATAACGTCCAGACATAATCGAGATTACTTCATTGCTTTTGGGATGCTTGCCTATTTCTTTTAGCACAGTAGCACTGTTTGCTCTACGGCCTGGATTGGCAATTTTATCAGCAATTAATTCAACAGCTCTGTTCATTCCTAAATTAAACATATCCTCCGGATCTTTTAGGCTAACGAAGGTTTTATTATGCTTAAGATATGGTCCAAATCTCCCTAAAGCAGTTATGATCTGGTTGCCATCTTCTGGGTGTTCCCCGATTTTTCTAGGTAAGTTGATTAACCGTAAACCTTTTTCCAGATCCATTAAATCATAAGGCCAGCTCTTTGGTAAACTTGTACGTTTAGGTTTTTTGTCAGTTTCCATTTCAACATATGGTCCATAACGACCAGATTTTAAAATAATATCAGATCCATTATCTGGATGCTGTCCCAAGAGTTTATCTTCGGTAGGAGTATCTGTATCATCGCCTCCGAATGGTCTTGTAAACTTACATTCAGGGTAGTTCGAGCACCCAACAAATGCACCAAATTTTCCTAGCTTAAGGCTAAGTTTTCCATCTACACAAGAACTACATTTTCGTGGATCTGTACCATCTTCTTTATCAGGAAAAACTGATGAGCGAAGCGCATCATTTAATGCATCTAGTACGTTTGTTACCCTGAGATCTTTAGTTTCATCAATTGAACTAGAGAATTCACTCCAAAATTCTTTAAGAAAAGTTTTCCAATTTAAATTTCCTGCAGATACTTTATCAAGGTTCTCTTCTAATTTAGCAGTATAGTCATATTGAACGTATTTTCCGAAAAAGTTTTCAAGAAAAGCCGATAGTAATCGTCCTTTATCTACTGGCGTAAAACGTCTTTTATCTAAGCTTACATATCCCCGATCTTGAAGTACTTTTAGGATTGAGGCATAGGTTGATGGCCTGCCAATTCCTAGTTCTTCCATTTTCTTCACAAGGCTGGCCTCTGAGTACCTTGGTGGAGGCTGGGTGAAGTGCTGTTCAGTCTTTACATCACTTGCTTTTATTAAATCATTTACTGTTAATTGAGGTAAAAGAGTATTTGATTTATTCTCTGCTTCTTCTGCGGTCAAAGGCATTGCCTCTTCGTAGAGCCTTAAAAATCCATCGAATTTAATTACTTGCCCCGTTGATCTTAACCTTACAGATTTTTTTTGGTCACCCATTTCAATTGTAGTGCGTTCAAGTTTTGCCGCTGACATTTGAGAGGCCATAGCGCGCTTCCAAATTAACTCATAGAGTTTTTTCATATCCCCTGACAGCGATAAGTTTTGTGGCGTCCTTGAAAAACTTGTAGGGCGTATTGCTTCGTGGGCCTCTTGAGCATTTTTTGCTTTTGTTTTATACACTCTATGTTGGCCAGGTAGATACTTTTCTCCGAAATTCGCTTCTATAGCTGCTCTGCAATCACTTATTGCTTCACCAATCATCGAGATACCATCGGTACGCATATAAGTAATCAGACCAGTTGTTTCTCCACCTATATCTACTCCTTCATATAACATTTGAGCCGTGCGCATTGTTTGAGTTGCAGAAAATCCTAATTTACGAGATGCTTCTTGCTGCAATGTGGATGTCATGAAGGGAGCTTGAGGGTTTCTTGCCACTGGTTTGCTATCTACTGAAATAACATTCAGTTTTGAAGAAACTAAGGTATCCTTTGCTTTTGAAGCCTGTTCTGCGTTTATAAGAGAAAATTTTTCTAGTTTTTCTCCATCTAAATAGACAAGCCTAGCAGGAAAATTTGGTCCTTGCGAGTTTTCTATCATTGCGTTAATTGACCAGTATTCCCTGGAGTCAAATTTCTCGATTTCAGTTTCACGTTCGCAAATTAAACGAAGTGCAACAGATTGAACCCTTCCTGCCGATCTAGCGCCTGGAAGCTTTCTCCATAGTACGGGTGACAATGTGAACCCCACAAGATAATCAAGAGCTCTTCTTGCTAGATACGCCTCAACGAGTTCCATATCCAGTTGTCTTGGTTTAGCAATGGCTTCAGTAACTGATTTTTTTGTAATTGCATTGAAAACAACACGCTCAATAGTTTTTCCTTCGAGAAGACCTTTCTTTCCGGATAAAACATCAAGTAGATGCCACGAAATTGCTTCTCCCTCTCTATCTGGGTCGGTAGCCAATATTAGTTTATCAGCCTTTTTGAGAGAAGTTTCTATATCCTTCACCCGCTTTTTTGATTGGGTATCTATTGACCAAGACATTTTAAATTCATTCTCAGGATCTACGGAACCATTTTTACTGGGAAGGTCACGTATGTGTCCAAAGCTTGCAAGAACCTCATAGTTTTTACCTAAGTACTTTTCTATTGTTTTGGCTTTTGCGGGCGACTCAACAATAACTAGATTCATGGGTAAGATCTCTTATTACTATAATGTATTATTTTTAAGACGTACTTCAATATGCATTTATCGGAAACATTTGGGCGATGACTTTAAAATTGTCAACCATTTCAATAATTGTTTTAATAAGTGGTTTAGAATAATTATAAAAATATACTCTATAGCAGAGCTTTGTTACGTCACTTTCCAAATTTACTTTCTGTTCCTTTAACAATACGAATAATATTTTCTGAGTGACGAAAAACGATAATAACTGCTAAGATTGAAGATACTACTGCGAGCTTTGAGTCATTGAAAGAAAATGCAATGAGCGGTGTTAAAATTGCTGCTAATATAGCTGCAAGAGATGACATTCTGGATATCAAAGCTACCACTAACCAAACCGACCCTATAAGTGCAGCAATTACCCACGATGATGCCACAAGAAAGCCAAAAAAAGTAGCCACTCCCTTCCCACCTCTAAATTTTAGCCATATTGGATAGCAATGCCCAATTAATGCGGAAGCACCTGCTATTAACCCAAGATTTACCCCGTAGAAATATTCAAAAATGAATAAAGCCATTGCGGCTTTTGAACCATCTAAAAATAAAGTTATTAGTGCAATGTTTTTATTGCCAGTTCTTAAAACATTGGTTGCGCCTATATTTCCAGATCCAATTTCACGTATATCACCTTTGCCATTGAGGTGGACTATAAGAAAACCAAATGGGATTGAACCAAGTAAATAGCCGGCTAAAAAAGTAATAAGAAATTGCATTTTACGCTCGTATATTCGTTAATTACTGAAGTCAAATACAAGCTTACCTTTGCATATGGTTTTCATGTTTCTTCCAGTCATTAACCTTCCATCGAACGGCGTATTTTTCGATTTTGATAAAAAGTCTTTACCCTTGCATACCCAGGGAGTATTTGGATCGAATATTATTAGGTCTGCCGGCGCAGATTTACTTATTCTGCCGCTATCAAGACCTAACAGTTTGGCAGGGTTGCAAGTTAAAGCTGCAAGAAATTTCATCAAGTTTAGTTGTTTATCTGCAACCAGTGAAAGGCCTGCAGCAAGAAGAGTTTCAAGACCTATAGCTCCCGACGCCGCTTGGGCGTAAGGCAAACGTTTTTCTCCAGCTGGACGGGGGTCATGAGATGAAACAATAACGTCGATAGTTCCTTGATTTATGCCGCTAAGTAAAGCTAATCTGTCGGACTCCTCTCTTAATGGGGGATCTAGTTTTGCGAAAGTCCTATAATCACCAATATCGTTTTCATTCAAACTTAAATGATTAATGCTAACCGAACATGAAATATGGGGATGCTTGAGTTTCGCTTGTTTAATTGCGTTTACTGATTTCGAGGATGAAATTAAATCTATTAATAGTTTTCCATCGGTGAGTTCTGCTAGGGCTATATCACGCTGAACTATGATAAGCTCTGAAACCGCAGGGGATGCTGAAAGTCCCAACCGCGCTGAAAAATCACTTTCATGGGCAACTGTGTTAATACTCAATGAGCTTTCTATAGGGCGAGTAGATATTAAACAATCAAAATTACTAGAGTAAGACAAGAGTCTTCGCATTGTTTGTGCATTTGTTATTGGTAATGCACCATTTGAGAACATTAGTGCCCCAGCCTCTGACATCAACCCAATTTCTGTTAATGTGCTACCATCTAAGTTTTTAGTGAGAGCCCCAGCAGCAAAGATGTTAATTGGAGCATTTTCTGCTTTGCGGTTTATGAAATCAACTAACGAAATATCATCAATCACAGGATTAGTGTCAGGCATCAATACTATTGAAGTAATGCCACCTGCTGCTGCTGCTTTGGCTGCTGTATTAATAGTTTCTCGATTTTCTTTCCCTGGCTCCCCAGAATTTACTCGCATATCGATCAGGCCAGGTGCACACATGAGGCCTTGAGCATCAATTATTTGACCTTTGGCTTTAACTTCGGGACCAAAATCTGATATGGTTCCTGACTCTATAAGTATGGAGCCAAATTCATCATAACCGTTCTCAGGATTTATAATTCTTGCATTTATTATGGTTGCAGTATTCATTTATTATTGTCCTGAGACACAGATAAAGCGTGCAATATTCCCATCCGCATAGCAACTCCAGTCTCAACTTGTTTTTTTATTAAACTAATTTGTTCATCATCTGCTATTTCAGAGCTAATCTCTACCCCGCGGTTCATAGGCCCAGGGTGCATTACGAAGGTTTTCTTTTTGGTATATGCAATTTTTTCTTTGTCTAGACCGTAAAAGTGAAAGTATTCACGTTTAGAGGGAATTAACGCATCAGACATACGTTCTAATTGAAGGCGTAACATAATAACTATATCGCAGTCTTCTAGCCCCTCCTTCATATCATTAAAGACACTTACACCCCATGTTTTAGCTTCAGTAGGGAGCAGGGTTTTAGGGCCAATTAAGCGTACTTCTGCGCCAAGCATGTTTAATAACTTTACATTTGATCTTGCTACCCTTGAATGAAGTATATCACCACAAATTGCTATTCTTAAGCCAGAAATTTTTTTAAATACAGATTTTATTGTCAGTGCATCAAGGAGAGCTTGCGTGGGATGTTCGTGCATTCCATCTCCTGCATTGATGACTGAGCAACTAACTTTTTGCGCAAGCAAGGCAGGAGCTCCTGATGCGCTATGCCGGACTACAAGAATATCTGGATTCATGGCATTAAGCGTCGCTGCGGTATCCATCAAGGTTTCACCTTTTTTAATAGAACTACTTGCAATTTGCATTGATATTGTATCAGCCCCAAGTCGTTTAGCAGCCAATTCAAAGCTTTTTTCTGTTCTGGTGGAGTTTTCAAAAAATAGATTAACTAATGTTTTGCCTTTCAATACTCTGTTATTTGGATTTTTTTGAATATTGAGGTCGAGATAATGTTCGCCTAGCGATAAAAGTGTTTCAATATCAGGTCTGTTAAAATCACCAATGGAGAGACAGTGAATTTTTTTAAAAGGGTAACCGAATGCCCCTAGTTTTGTAGTTTGCTTGGGAAAGAAGTCTTCTGAACTCAAAGAGTGGTCAAATGCTTTTGCTGCACTTATTATTCCCGCCCAATGTTTTTGTGGAATAGTACCGCTATCATACCAACCTTGAATTGTTGTTGCGGCTTTATCTAAGGCTCTTGAAGCTGGACGAATTCCACCAAAAACATTATCAATGATATTCTTTGAGTAAGTCATTGACTGGGTGTACGAAAATTTCGTACATTGTCAAGTATTCAATCTCATTTTATACTTATTTTGTTCTCAATCGGTCGAGAAGTCCTTGCAATATGTATGCAGCAGCGAGTTTATCAACATTTTTTTTTTGTTTTTCTCTGCTTAAGTCTGCATCAATCATTCCGCGTTTAACTGCTAAAGTAGATAATCGTTCATCCCATAAAAAGATGGGTATATCTCTCATGCGTATTAAATTACCACAAAAATCTTTCACAGATTGAGATCGGGGTCCATAGGATCCGTTCATATTTATTGGTAACCCCATAACAATTGCCGAAGCTTTGTATTGATCATAAATTAAAAATAATTTTTCAGCATCTTGAGAAAACTTTGTTCTTTTAATTGTAGTAAACGGTGTTGCTATAAGTCGCGTTACATCACTGGATGCAATGCCAAGTGTTTTGGTGCCTGGATCTACTCCAATGAGAGATCCTGTTGTTCTGCTTAGTTCTTTTAAATCGATTAAACTCATATTTTATTTTTAATTAAATGATATTCCAATTTACTTGTTAGTTCTAATTACTCATGTTGGTTTAAGTCTGCAATGCATATAATTTTATAGATACTATAAATATTTTTTTATATTTGTTAATTTTGCCTTGATTTTTATGACCTTGGAGTTGACAGCGCTGTCATAAAACTGCTTTAAAGTTCCTGATTTGAAAAATTTAAATCTGTTTAGGGGAAGAAATGTCATTATCGAGTTTAGACTTATGGGTTCTTGGGGCTTATGCTGTCATGTTGCTAGGAGTTGCATTATACGTATCTAGAGAAAAAGATGGTCATTCAAAAAACACAGAAGATTATTTTTTGGCTGGAAAGTCTCTTCCTTGGTGGGCAATAGGCGCCTCATTGATAGCGGCCAACATATCTGCTGAGCAAATAATTGGTATGTCAGGTGAAGGATTTCGTATTGGTCTGGCAATTGCAGCCTATGAATGGCAAGCTGCAATAGTATTAATATTGGTTGCCAAATACTTCTTACCTATATTTCTAAAACGCGAAATTTATACAATGCCCCAGTTTTTAGAAACTCGATATGGGTCCGGTGTTAAGACATTAATGTCAGGATATTGGATATTTCTATATACTGCAGTTAATTTGACAACTGTTCTGTGGTTGGGTGCACTCGCTGTAAATACATTAACAGGTCTTTCAATATTACCTAGCATGGCAGCTCTCGGCGGTTTTGCTATTCTTTATTCTTATTGGGGTGGACTAAAGGCTGTAGCTTTAACTGATATTATTCAGGTAGTGATACTCGTTATTGGTGGATTTATTATTGCTTGGCTAACTATGGGAATTATCGGTGGAGACAGCGGCGTTCTTGGTGGTTTTGAAAGAATGTACACCGAGCTTCCTGATAAATTTGATATGATATTTGAAAAAGATCAATACGGGTATGATACTATGCCGGGTATTTGGACACTACTAGGCGGACTTTGGATACTTCATCTTAATTACTGGGGTTTTAATCAGTATATTATTCAACGCGCTTTAGGTGCTAAAGATATTAGAGAGGCTCAAAAAGGCTTAGTTTTTGCTGCTGCCTTAAAGTTACTAATGCCGCTTATTATTGTTTTACCAGGCATAGCAGCAGTCATGCTGGCTACACCTGAGTTTGGTGCATTAAATCCAGAAGTATTAGCTGATAAAACGGATAGAGCGTACCCTGAGGTAATGCGTATAATGCCTAGCGGTCTTCGTGGATTAATATTTGCGGCTTTAGTAGCGGCGATCGTTTCTTCTTTGGCTTCAATGATGAACTCCATATCAACTATATTTACTATGGACATTTATAAAATGGCTAAGTCAGGTCGATCTGAAAGTCATTATGTGATGGTCGGAAGATTAACAGCGGTTAGTGCTATGATATTCGCAGTGATTATTGCGCAACCAATTTTTCAAAATATGGAGAGTGCCTTTCAAACCGTTCAAGAATTAACAGGATATGTGGCTCCGGGAGTGGTATCAGTTTTCTTGCTCGGTATGTTTTATAAATCGGCAAACTCATCAGGGGCCTACGCAATGTTAATTGCATCTATTGTTTTGTCGCCTGCAGTGGCATTCTTCTTCCCTGACTTTCAGTTTGTAAATCGTATCTGGGCAATATTCCTTGGTTGTACAGTTTTGGGAGTATTAGTATCTAAGTTTACTAATGCCCCTCTGAAGGAGCAATCAGTTAACCTAGGAGATATAGACTTTAAGACATCCGCTAGTTTTAATATGTGGTCAGTCATTATAGGTCTATCATTGATAGCGCTTTATGCGGCTTTCTGGTAAATATATGAAATACAGATTGGTAAAGGAAAATCCTGTGTATAAAAAATATTTAATATCTAGTGGCGCAGCCATACTAATGAGCGCTTCATTAATGGCATGTTCTGTTCAAAATCAGAGTTCAAGTTTGACGGCTGGTGCTGTGAATCCATCAATATGGCCAACAGCTCAAAGCCCAGTGGGAATAGACCCTAAAATAGAGAATGAAATTACAACAATAATGGAAGGAATGACGCTTCGGCATAAAGTAGGTCAGGTTATTCAAGGTGACATTGGTTCTCTTACTCCTGAGGATTTAAAAGTTTATCCACTAGGTTCAGTTCTTAATGGTGGTAACTCAGCACCGAACGGTGATAACAGGTCTCCTGCGTCTGATTGGATAAAATTAGCGGATGAATTTTATGAAGCTTCAAAAGATGCTTATGGTGAGGGCGTACCTTTCATTCCTTTGCTGTGGGGCACTGATGCAGTGCATGGTCATAATAATGTCCCGGGAGCTACAGTTTTTCCTCATAATATAGGCTTGGGTGCAACTAGAAATCCTGCTCTAATGAGAAAAATTGGTGAAATTACCGCAAAGGAAATAAGGGTAGGGGGACAGGAGTGGACTTTTGCTCCAACTATCGCAGTTGTCCGCGATGATAGATGGGGAAGAACTTATGAAGGTTACTCCGAAAACCCAGATGTCACCGTATCCTATGCTGGCGAGTTAATAAAGGGTATACAGGGAGAGCCAGATTCAGAAAATTGGTTAAAAGGTAATAATGTAATAGCTACTGCTAAACACTTTCTTGGTGATGGCGGAACAACATTAGGAATAGACCAGGGTGACAATGCTGATACTGAAGAAGAGTTAAGGGATAGGCACGGAGCTGCTTACCCAGTTGCTATAAATGCAGGTGCTCAATCAGTGATGGCATCATTTTCGAGTTGGCAGGGTGTGAAACTGCATGGGCATAAAGGGCTTTTAACAGATGTCCTCAAGGGCCAGATGGGATTTGATGGATTTATTGTAGGTGATTGGAACGGCCATGGGCAACTTGATGGTTGCACTGTAGAAAGTTGCCCAGCTGCTCTTCATGCAGGATTAGATATGTACATGGCTCCAGATAGTTGGAGAGGTTTGTTTGAAAATACTTTGAAGCAGGCAGAAAACGGTGAAATAGATCTTGATAGGCTTGACGATGCTGTACGAAGAATATTGCGAGTAAAGATAAGATCAGGATTAATGAGTGCCGGTAAGCCTTCCAAGAGACCAGGGGCAGCTGATTATGACGTTTTGAAGGACCCGGTCTCAAAAGAGGTTGCGCGTCAGGCGGTGCGCGAAAGTCAAGTTTTAATTAAAAATAATGGTATTTTACCATTGTCTCCTAAGTCAACTATTTTGGTTGCTGGTGATGGAGCAGATAATATTGGTAAACAATCCGGTGGCTGGACTTTATCATGGCAAGGAACAGGAAATGAAAACTCTGATTTTCCAGGTGGGACTTCATTTCTTGATGGAATAACAAGGCATCTTAATAAAGCTGATGGGCAGGTCATACTCGCTGATGCTGATGGTAACTATTCTGGTAAACCTTCCGCGGCTATTGTTGTTTTTGGTGAAGAGCCATACGCAGAGTTTAAAGGAGACAGAGACAATCTTGCTTACAAGCCAGGTGATGATAGCGATCTCTTGCTTCTCAAGAAGTTTAAATCTGAAGGTATACCGACTGTAGCTATATTTTTAACCGGGCGTCCCTTGTGGATGAACAGAGAAATTAACTCTAGTGATGCTTTTGTAGCTGCTTGGCTTCCTGGCTCTGAGGGAGGTTATGCTACTGACTTGCTCTTTACAAATTCGGATGGTGAAATTGATTTTGATTTTGTAGGAAAGCTTCCATATTCTTGGCCTAAGACCGCTGCCCAAACATCCCTTAATTACGATGATGAAAACTATGAGCCGCTTTTCGCTTATGGTTACGGATTATCTTACTCTAATCCCAGCGATGTTGGCGTTCTTTCTGAGAATGCAGGGATAGATTTGAAAGTCATTAACGATAGTGATTTTTTTAAGGCGGGTAAAGCAATGTATCCATGGACCATGACAGTCTCTGATGAATTTGGAGAGACAGTAGTAAAAACTTCTAGGGATGTTTCGCCTGGTAAGATAGTTTCTATTTATTCGGCTGATGATGGTGTTCAAGAAAATATTCGTACCATTAACTTTAATGGTGAGGGGAAGGGTTCATTTGCCATCAGTAAAAACCCTCCGGCTAACTTAACAAGGCAGAATACTGCAGATATGGCAATCTATATGAGAGTTAGATTTGATGACTTAGACCCTGAAGACAAGCTATCTCTTACAGTTGATTGCGGTGTAGATTGCTCAAGACCTTTAGCTTTAAATAAAGCCTCTTCAGGTTTAGATAGCAGCGAGTGGGCTGAATTATCATTGAAGCTATCTTGCTTTGCTGCTGCTAATGACATGGAATATGTAAATAGTGCTTTCTTGCTGGAAACTTCTGATGCACTATCAGTTAGTATATCAGATGTGAAATTAGTGTCCAACGAAGGTGATGCAATCTGTATTGATTGATAAATGTTAGATTATTAAAGTCTGAGAGATAATTAGTAGCTCTCAGATTTTAATTACTGGAAGCAGCTCCTATCAGCGGCGCAGTAGGATCAATGAGTAAACGAAGTGGAACATTTTCCATTCTTTTTGTCATTTTACCTTTATTTTTAAATTTTTCTAGCGCTGAATCAGCCCCAAGGTATTCTTTTAGGTGCTGAGATACGCCACCAGCTAAAACAGCTCCATGCCATGAACCACTTGAAAGCACAGCATTACCGATGAAGCTCATCAGTGTGTTCGCTGTAAACTCGCATGTTTGAATTGAGACTAAGCTACCACGATTTGCTTCTTCGGTAATAGATTTTGCATCCAAGGTTTTATTTTCTAAGCCATTTATTTTTAGAAGAGCTTCATAAACATTTTCTAGTCCTTGCCCTGAGCAGATATCCTCAAAAGATACGTATTTTAATTTATGCTGTAATAATTTATGAATCTCTTTTTCAAGTTTATTCACAGGCGAATAGGGTTGATGCCCACCTTCACCAGGTAGAACTGCCCATTTAGTCGATTTATCACGTATCAGTAAGGCTTGCCCTAGCCCCGTACCTGCTCCTGCTACAGCTGTCGTGGAATTCGCAGATAGAACACAAGAGATATCTCCAGTTTGTAGTGTTTTAAATGCTTTGGACGGCAATTCTGGAATTGATCTTGCCATAGCAGCAAAGTCATTAATGAATACAAGCCGTTCAAAACCGAAACGTGTTTTTAGGTCATCTCTTTTAACAATCCAGCTATTATTAGTGAGCTTTACTGTATTTTTGTCAACTGGACCAGCTAAAGCAAATACACCCTTTAGTGGATTTTTATTCGGTGAAGCAATAGTTAAAAAATGTTCCAAAGCATCGCCGAATGCGCAAAAATTCTTTGAAGGTGAGCTCCAAACGTGTTCAAGATTAGGTAGACCGTTTCTATCTGTGTTTGCTATGGCAAAACGAATATTCGTTCCCCCAATATCTCCAACTATCATGGGTTTAACCACTTTTTCCCCTTTTGCCACTAAGGCATATAATTATATTTTATGTTGGATAGATAGAAATGACAGCGCTGTCAATAAATCTATATGTTCTATCCTAATTTATTTTAATAAATACAGGGCTTTCATTGACCTTTGCCTCTACCTAAGTCATTCTATTGCTCAAAGGACTCAATTCAAGAATGATCTTATGAAAACAACAATCACAGATGTTGCCAGGCTTGCTGATGTTTCTATGAAAACAGTATCTCGCGTTCTAAATAATGAGCCAAATGTTGCTAAGAAAACACGCGAAAGAGTATTAAGCGCTGCAAAAGAGTTAAGGTATTCACCAAATTTAGCGGCAAAGGGCTTAGCGAGTTCAAAATCTTATCTCATAGCCCTGCTTTATGATAACCCAAGTCCAAATTATATTGCGAATATTCAAAAAGGAGCGATTAAAGCATGTCGGGATAATAATTATTACCTTGTGATTGAGCCGTTGAGTATGGCGAATGCAAATGCAGGTAATGAAGTTGAAAAGTTACTTGAACGTCTACCTGTTGATGGAGTAATATTAACCCCGCCTTTGTGTGATGATAAAGATGTTTTAAGTATCTTAAGAAGCTTAAATATACCTTATGTTCCCGTCGCTCCTACTATAGAAATTAATGGTGTATCATCAGTAAAGATGGATGATGTTCAAGCATCTTTTGAAATGACTGAATATTTGATTAAGCGCGGTCACAAGAAAATTGGTTTTATTAAGGGTCATAGAGGGCATAGCGCAACGGCCTTAAGATATAAAGGCTATGAGTTAGCAATGGAGAAATTCAATTTAAAAATTGATAAAAACTTTATTGCTGAGGGTGACTTTTCTTTTAAATCAGGAGTTGAAGCAGCAGAAAATTTATTAGGATTGAATGAACCTCCCACAGCTATATTTGCTAGTAATGATGATATGGCTGCTGGTGTTGTGAGTGTTGCAAGCCGGTTGGGCTTAGAAGTCCCTACAAAGTTATCTGTTGGTGGATTTGATGATACACCACTAGCACAAATTCTCTTTCCACAGCTGACTACAGTTAAACAACCAATTTATGAGATGGGTCAGATGGCTGCAAATTTATTGATCAATCCTCCAGCTAAAGAAGATGTATTGCCGAGCTACCATCTCGATCATAAGCTTATTATCAGAAAATCTACAGACAATCAAAACATACTAGATAATTGACAGCGCTGTCATTTTCAGCTCTAAGCTGATTTATACAAGATTTTTTAATTGAGTAAAAAAATGGATAACATAATTGATACGAATTCTGGGTCATCTTTTGTTCCTGTTCAGCCTTTTGAAATTATTGTATTCGGCGGAACTGGAGATTTAGCCCGTAGAAAGCTTTTACCGGCACTTTATCACAGATACCGTGATGGACAAATCTCAGATGATAGTAGAATTATTGGTGTATCGAGGTCAACTTATACAGTTACTGAATACCATGAATTAATTACCAAATACTATCATGAATTCTCTAATGATGATGTTTTTGATGAGAATTTGTGGAATAGATTTTTGAGTCTAGTTGATTATGTGAAAATCGATGTGCATGATAGTCAAAATTGGAGCAACCTAAAAACTCACTTATCCGCTGAGAAAAAACTTGTGAGAATCTTTTATCTTGCCATGCCTCCTTCTATGTTTGCTGATATATGTCTTAAACTTAATGAAGGAGGACTTGTTAATGATAATTCTCGTGTTGTTTTAGAAAAGCCACTGGGAACTGATTATAAATCTGCCTTGAAAATCAATGAAGGCGTTGGCCAAGTTTTTGATGAAAACAATATATACAGAATAGATCATTATCTCGGTAAAGAAACGGTTCAAAACCTATTAGTTCTACGGTTTGGTAATATATTGCTTGAACCCCTTTGGTCAAATCAAGCTATTGATCATATACAAATCACAGCTGCCGAGTCCATTGGGGTCGGTGGTAGGGGTGCTTATTACGATAATGCTGGAGCACTTAGAGATATGGTTCAAAACCATTTATTACAGCTCCTTTGTCTTACGGCTATGGAGGCACCCGCTTCTTTAGAAGCAGATGATGTCCGGGCTGAAAAAATAAAAGTTTTGAAGGCCCTGAAAAATATCACAATTGATGATGTAAACCAAAAAACAGTACGCGGGCAATATGCGGCAGGGAGTAAGGAGAGTATTATTTTTCCTGATTATCTAACTGATGTTGATGCTAATAAGAGTTCTACTGAAACTTATGTTGCTATAAAGGCTGAAATTGAAAATTGGAGATGGGCTGGCGTTCCGATTTACCTCAGAACTGGGAAAAGAATGTCAACTCGCCGTTCAGAAATTGTGATTCAATTTAAAGCAGTTCCTCATTCTATTTTCGGTGAAACGCCTGTAAAACCAAATAAACTAGTCATTCGGCTTCAGCCTGATGAAGCGGTAAAACTCTGGTTCGAAGTAAAAGAACCCGGAGCTGGCGGTATGCGCCTTAAGACACTTCCTTTAAACCTCAGTTATGCAGATAATTTTACAGTTAGATATCCAGATGCGTATGAAAGACTATTGATGGATGTGGTAAGAGGAAATTTAAGCTTATTTATGTGCAGAGGTGAAGTGGAGTCAGCATGGCAATGGGTTGATGGTATTATTGATGCATGGAGACACTCGGATACATCAATTGAACACTACAAGGCTGGAACTGAGGGCCCAAATAAGGCAGAGGATATGCTCAGTAGAGACAATCATTCTTGGTCTTGAAGTTAACATATGACAAAACAATATAAATATATTTCTTACCCCTCCATAAAAGAAATGGTCACAAATACGAGTAAATCTATTGCCGACATTTTATCGGAAGCTATTGCTTCACGTGGTTATGCTAGTATCATGCTATCAGGGGGATCAAGCCCAAGGCCAGTGTATGAAGCTTTAAGTAGTTGTGATTTACCTTGGAGTAAAGTCTTTGTCGGTTTAGTGGATGATCGGTGGATTGAAGCAGGACTGCCCGGATCAAATGAAACATTTCTCAATGATTGTTTCTTTAGAGACAGAGCTAAAAATGCAAAATTTTTCAAATTAAAAACTAAAGACTCATCACCATATGACGCTTTAGTAACTATTGAAAACCAGATTTCTAAAATACCAAAACCCTTTGATATATGCGTTATGGGAATGGGTTTAGATGGACATACGGCTTCGTGGTTTCCAGATTCGAACGGTTTAATTGCTGCTCTTGATCCAGGGAATAAAAGTACTGTAGTGGCAATCAATGCTTATGGATGCGAAGTAGCAGGAGAACATACGGATAGAATTTCTTTAACTTTTTCATCTGTTGTTGCATCACGGAATGTTTTGTTGTTAGTCCCTGGAGAAGAAAAAGCAAAAGTTTTTAATTTATGTATTAATAATACAAAATTTAATACTCCGGTTAAAGCTTTACTCTCTGCTTCAGACCGCCTTACGGTAATCACATGTGGGAATGAATAAATGACTATAAATTCAAAGTTAGCCAGAGTAACCCAGAGAATTCAGGACCGGTCAGAACGCTCTCGTAAAGCTTACTTAAACGCCATTCAAAAAAATACTAGGCCTGGCCCTAGGAGAAGTAGATTATCTGAAGGAAATGTGGCTCATGCATCTGCTGCATGTCCTATTTTGGAAAAAACAGAACTATTAGGAGCTAAGTGGGCTAATATTGGGATCATAACAGCCTACAATGATATGCTATCTGCGCATCAACCTTTCGCTGGATTTCCTGACCTCATAAAACATGCTGCCAGAAGGAATGGAGCCACGGCACAGGTCGCAGGAGGAGTGCCGGCTATGTGTGATGGGGTCACTCAGGGGCAGGATGGAATGGAATTATCGCTCTTTTCGAGAGACATTATTGCTTACTCTACCGCAATAGCTTTATCTCATGATATGTTTGATGCAGCAATTCATCTTGGTGTTTGTGATAAGATTGTTCCGGGTCTTTTGATAGGCGCTTTGCGTTATGGTCATATTCCTCAAATTTTTGCTCCAGCGGGTCCTATGCCATCTGGAATTCCTAATCCTGAAAAAATAAAAATTAGGCAATTATTTGCCGAGGGAAAAGTAAGGCGAGAGGAATTGTTAGCGGTTGAGTCCGCCTCTTATCACGCGCCTGGTACGTGTACATTTTATGGCACAGCTAATACTAATCAAATGTTAATGGAAATTATGGGTCTGCAATTGCCTGGTGCATCTTTTGTACATCCAAATACACCTCTTCGTGATGCTATAACAGCACAGACTACTAGACGAGCAGTCCAAATGACAGATATCTCGGGTAAGTCGACACCAATAGGACATATAATTGATGAAAAGGCTATTGTTAACGGTCTCGTTGGTTTGATGGCGACTGGCGGCTCAACAAATCTCACTATTCATATGATTGCCATAGCCGCTGCCGCTGGAATTATTATAAACTGGGATGATTTTTCTGATATAGCTGAGGCGGTACCGTTGATATGCAGAATATATCCAAATGGGGTGTCTGATATCAACCACTTTCATGCTGCTGGCGGTATGTCGTACCTTATCCGAGAATTAATTGAAACCAAGCTCTTACATACCGATGTCAAAACAGTTGCTGGTGATGGGGGGCTTGTTAAATATACATTTGAGCCTGTAAAAAATACTCATGCTGAGCCTGATACAGTACTATATAGAGAGGGTCCTAAGAAAAGCCTTGATAGTGAGGTCTTAACAAATGTTGATAAACCATTTCAAACAAATGGTGGTCTCAAGCTTTTAACGGGTAATATTGGAAGGTCTGTTATAAAAGTCTCAGCTGTTAAAAAAGAAAATTGGGTTATTGAGGCACCTGCAATAGTAATTGATAATCAAAACAGCCTAGTTGAAATGTATAAAGCCGGTGAGCTTGATAAAGATTTTATTGTAGTGTTGCGTTTTCAAGGTCCAAGAGCAAATGGAATGCCTGAGCTGCATAAATTAACACCTATTTTAGGCTCCCTACAAGACCGAGGTTTTAAAATAGCTATGGTTACTGACGGAAGGATGTCAGGGGCATCTGGAAAAGTACCCACAGCGATTCATATGCACCCGGAAGCAATTTCCGAGGGGAACATTAGTAAAATAAATAACGGTGATATCATTAGGCTTGATGCAGTATCTGGAACCGTAAATGTAATATCGGAACACAAATGGCTGTCGCGAGGATGCGCTAAGGCCCCTCAGGCAAAAAATCTAAATAGTCTAGGAATGAATATGTTTGCGCCATTACGCTCTGTGGCTGGAAATTCAGAAGATGGTGCCTCAGTTTTGGGCAAACCAAGCTGGATGCCATAATGCAATCATCGATTTTAGTTGGAGATGTGGGGGGCACCAATTGCAGATTAGCTTTAGCAGAAAAGACGGCTTTGGGAACTATTGAGCTACATCACTCAGAACGGTTTTCAGTTAATCAATACAAACATTTCCATGATGTTGTTCACGAATATTTAATCTCAAAAAAAGTTAAACCAAAGCAAGCTGCATTTGCTTTTGCGGGGCCTAAATTTGATGATGAGATTAGAATGACGAATGTAGATTGGATGGTTTCTGAGAACGATTTAGTTAAAGAATTTGGATTTAGTAGGGCTGTAGTTCTCAATGATTTTGTTGCAATGGCCAATGGAGCTAGGGTAATACCAGATGATGGCTTTGAAATATTAATACCAGGAAAGGTAAATTATAATAAACCTGTTGCAGTATTAGGCCCAGGAACAGGTCTGGGGGTTTCATGTATACTGCCTGGTAGACCCCCCAGAATTATTGCAACTGAGGGCGGACACTCCAGTTTTTCACCCCAAAGTGAATTGGAACTTTTGATTTTGAAGTATTGGCAAAAACAAATTAGCTACGTATCTTCAGAAATATTAATTTCAGGACCTGGTCTTTTTCGAATTTATTCAGCTTTATGTAATATATTAGGCGAGACAGCCTTGTGTACAAGAGAAAACGAAATAGTAGCAGCGGCTGAAGCAAACCCAAACTCAGTAGCGAGGCAATCAGTCATAATATTTTGTAATATGTTAGCAACTTTTTCTGGTAATATAGCCTTCACAACTGGGGCAACTGGAGGTGTTGTCCTCGCGGGTGGAGTTACGAGACATATTTCGCCGTTCATTCCTGAGTCTAACTTTATAAAACGATTTAGAGTTAGGGGGCATGGTACATGGTTTATGCAAGAAATTCCTGTTCGTATAATCAAAGCTCATTTTGTAGCATTGTATGGTGCTGCTGAGATGGTGCTTAGTACTCATTAAAATCGACTTTGTCTCGGGTAGTATTATGAATTTATTAATTTGATACTATTTTTGTAAACTAATAAGCTCTTTAGCTCGTAATATTAATGAGGTGCTTATTATGAATAAAATAACTATTTTTTTGATTACATTCTTTTTTTTAACTATCTTTCAAAGTGCAATGGCGATTGAAACTCCAGATTATACAGTAAAAATGTCCCATAATAACTATGAGATAAGATCATATCCCTCTATGCTAGTAGCGGAAGTAACAGTTATGGGAGACCGTGACCAAGCCAGTACGCGCGGTTTTAGAAAGTTAGCCGCTTTTATATTTGGAGATAATATATCTTCTGAGAGTATTTCAATGACATCACCTGTGAGTCAAAGAAAAGTTAGTGAAAAAATTGCGATGACTTCTCCTGTTCTACAAAAACAGAAAGAAAAAGGTCAATGGATTGTAAATTTCATGATGCCAGGGAAGTACAATAAGCAAAGTTTACCAGTTCCCATGGATGGCGACATAAGAATAATTGAAACAGAACCTTATTCAACAGTAAGTATACGATTTTCTGGAAGCGCTAGTAAAAGAAATTTAAAAGAACACCAGAACAAATTAGATGAGTTTCTGTCGTCCAGAAAAATTGACATAACTGGGGAACCTGAATACGCTTTTTATGACGCCCCATTTGTCCCGCCTATGTTCAGACGTAATGAAATTCATTACAGGATTTTAGAGTCATTAAACTGAAGTTCCGACAAACGCGAATAAAGACCCTTCTTTCTTAAAAGCTGTTTGTGTGACCCAGTTTCAATAATTTTACCTTTATCCATGACCACAATTTTATCAGCTTTAACTACGGTTGCTAGTCGGTGAGCAATAATCAATGTAGTTTTCGTTCTTGACATCGTTTCAATTGCCTTTTGAATTTTATGTTCGCTTTCTGAGTCTAAAGAACTTGTTGCTTCGTCTAATAAAAGTATGGGTGCATCCCTTAAAATTGAACGTGCTATTGCTACCCTTTGCTTTTGTCCCCCAGAAAGTCTTTCAGCAGCTTCTCCAAGATCAGTATCATATCCTTGTGGTAATTTTTTAATAAAACTATCAGAAAACGCCATTTTACTTGCTTTATAGGCTTCTTTTAAATCTACCTCTTCACTACCGTAGGTTATATTCTCTATTGCAGATCCAGAAAATAACGGAGTACTTTGTTGCACAATTGAGAATTGTTTTCTTAGGTCTTTAGTAGTTAATTCTTTAATAGGGATTCCATCAATCGTTATACTTCCAGTTTGTATATCATAAAATCTTAGTAATAATTGGAAGATGGTAGTTTTCCCTGCACCGGAGGGACCCACAAAAGCAATTTTTTCACCTGACTTTATTGATAAATTTATACTATCAAGTGCTTTTTCATCACTTCGTGTAGGATAGCTAAAGGATACATTTTTAAATTCAATGTTACCCTCTAAAACGGTAATGATCTTAGGGTTTAAAGGGCTTTTAATTACTGGCTCTTCTTTGAGAAGTTCCATGATCCTTTGCGTTGCCCCAGATGCTCTCAAAAGTTCAGTCCATGTGCTTGTCAAGAATCCGGTACTTGATACAACCATGAACGCTAGAAAAATAAATTGTGTTATCTGGCCACTTGATAAGCTTGGTTTTCCATCTGCGACTTCTGAATTAATTGCAAAACTTGCTCCATACCACATAACTCCAATAATACTTATAATTCCGAGTCCGAATATTATAAAGGTCATTAAACTACGGACAAAAATTCGCTTTTTATGCGCCTCAAATGTATTTTCGACTGATTTATTGAAATTAGATATTTCTTTCATCTCACGATTAAATGCTTGTACTGTTTGAATTGCACCGATACTTTCCCCCGCTCTTGCGGAGGCATCTGCTAAACTATCTTGACTTTCAATCGAGAGAGTCCGAATTTTTCGCCCTATTATTAGTGCAGGAATTACTATGACAGGGCCAATTGCGGCTACCAATAAGGTCAATTCCCAGCTAATAAAAAACATCCATATTAGTGCTCCAATTGATACGGCTACGGATCTTATCGCAAATGAAATTGATGAGCCAATTACGGTTTCAATTAAAGTTGTATCAGTTGTTAGTCTCGATAATACCTCTCCAGTGTGAATTTTCTCAAAGTATTCAGAAGAAAGGGTGGTTAATTTTGCATAAATACTTTTTCGAATATCTGCGATAACTCTTTGACCCAATATGCTTATGAAATAAAATCTTAATGCGCTAAATATGGCTAATCCCAAGCCAATAATCATGCCAAATTTAAAATATGAACCTAAATTATTAATATCGCCTATGGCGTAACGCGAACAACTTTCTGGTATTATTTCTTCTTCATTAAACCCGCAATCAACTATTATACGAAAGGCCTCCGTTATCCCAAGATTTAAAATAGCTGCTAGCATTAAAAATAATAAAAAACTCGAAATCGTAACTGGGTAATTGGCAATAAATGGCCAAAGTTGTCTTAACGGTTTAACATTCTTTGCTTTAGCACGTTTATCAATATCACTTTCTGATGCAACATTTATATTTTCATTTTGCGAGCTCATAATTCTTTTTAACCCGTAAATTACTTTCTGAAAGGGGTTATTAAATTTTTTTTTAAAGTAAAAAATAGTATATGAGTAAGTATTAGACCACTGGTCAGATCAAAATTTAATCGGTATATGCCCCTTTATGAAACAAGAAAATAAAGCTTTGATTATGTTCTCTGGTGGGCAAGATTCAGCCACTTGTCTTGCTTGGGCACTTGAAAAGTATGATCATGTTGAAACCGTTGGTTTTAATTATGACCAAAGACACTCAGTAGAAATGGAATGTCGTAAAACAGTGCTTGGTAAAGTTCGGTTAACTTTTCCAGAGTGGAATAAAAAACTTTTCGATGATCATGTTATAGATCTTAGTTCTTTGGGTAAAATTAGTGATACTTCTTTAACGCGTGATATGGAAATTACATTGAACGAAGAAGGACTTCCGTCAACATTTGTTCCAGGCAGGAACTTAATTTTTATTAATTTCACGGCAGCAATTGCATACAGGCGAGGAATAAATAATCTTATTGGCGGCATGTGTGAGTCCGATTTTTCTGGTTACCCTGATTGCAGAAAAGAAACACTTGATGCACAAATGAGAGCAATATCATTAGGGTTGGATAAAGAGTTTATTTTAGAAACTCCGTTAATGTATTTGTCAAAATCTGAGGCTTGGAAAAAAGCAGAAGAGCTTGGTGGAAAAAGACTTATTGATATTATAATTGAAGATAGTCATTCGTGTTACAGAGGTTATCGAAATCACAGATATGAGTGGGGATATGGCTGTAATTCCTGTCCTGCTTGTGACTTAAGGGCAAAGGGTTGGTCGAGTTACACCGCATGACATATACTGTAAAAGAAATATACCTTACAATTCAAGGCGAGGGTGTCCAAACCGGAGTTCCTGCTGTATTTTTGAGATTTAGTGGATGCAACTTATGGAGTGGAAGGGAAGTTGATAGAAAGGAAGCAATATGCAAGTTTTGTGATACAGATTTCATAGGTATCAATGGCGTGAACGGTGGCAAGTTCAATACTGCTGATGAACTTGCATCGGTTGTGGAGAAAATTGGGGTAAAAAGCGCTCAGAAATGGGTTGTTTGCACTGGGGGCGAGCCTCTTTTACAGTTAGATACTGCTCTAATTCATGCGCTACATTCGAAAAGTTTTAAGATTGCTGTAGAAACTAATGGAACGATAAAAGCCCCTAAAGGACTGGATTGGATCTGTGTTTCGCCCAAAGCAAATACTGAAATAAAACAAAATTTCGGAAATGAACTAAAATTAGTTTACCCTCAGTCAGAAAATGAACCACGTAAATATGAAAATATGGATTTTGATTTTTTCTGTCTTCAGCCACGAGATGACTCTTATCTCGGAAAAGGGAAAATTTCTCATGAGAAAGCCGTTATAGATTTTTGTTTAAAAAACCCTAAATGGCGACTGAGTATACAATCACACAAATACCTTGGTATTGCGTAAACTTTATTGTTTTAGAGCTTTGGCAGACTTCACTGCAAACCAATAAAACGCCTTTTTAGAATCTTTCCAAGTACTACCGTAGCGTGAATTTTTTATATCAGATTCATAGTTCTTATAATTTAGGTTTCCGATTACTCTACCGTCAGGAGATAATAGCTTTGCTTGTATTTCTGCACCGCCTGTTGCAAAGCTCTGATGAGATAAATTTGGTTCTTTAGCCAATTGCGAGAAAGTTGGACGATTGGGTATAGCATCAACTAATGTTACGTCCAGAACAGTTTTTGCATCGTCAGAGATTTTAATATCATATTTGCTGAATTCATTTTTAATATTTACTTCCAACTTTGAAATAAGCTTCTTCAACTCTTTATCACCATAAAAGCCATTACCTGCAAATCCCGAGTTTAATCTAGCTCCGTTTCTATCTCTTAATTTCTTAGGAAGATTTTGTGCCCTATATAGCATTTCTTCACTAAGGTTCACCTCTAATTTAATGGGAGATATTAATGATGAGTTTATGGTGTTTGTGAATTTTTTATTCGCCGCATAACTTGAGCTAAAAGAGATTAATGAAAATGCTATAATAGCGGGTAATAAGAATTTATGCATGATACCTCCATTTATACAGATAGCACAATTTATCTTATAATTAAATATAATTTTTAAATACCCATAAATATAGAATATTACATTGCGGCTTTTACTAATACATTTAGCACATTTCCTGCACCTCTAATCGCCATCAACTCTGCTTCTAATTCATTTGCTTGAATTTTTCTGGTTGTTGTGATGACTTTTCCACCCAGTCCAACAGTTTTTGTTGTTACGGTTAAGACTTTTACTGAAGTATTGAGTGCTTCATTAGTAATTTTTACCGGTATTGAACCAATGTAATATAAACCTTTTCCTGTATCTAATACCCTGTTCCCAGTAAATTTTCCTACTTTATAAGTGCCATTAGCTGTATATTTTCCAGTATAATATACAGACTTTCCTGCTATCTCACCGGTTTTATATACTGTCTTTCCTGCTATCTCACCAGTTTTAAACACCCCTTGAAAAGGGATTTTAGCAGCTTTTTTGCCACCATCAAGTAACTGGCACCCCACCAAATTTATACAAATGA
>JAQXEH010000019.1 GCA_029250925.1 Hellea sp. | reverse complement strand
ATGATAGATAAATTAACTTATTAAGAGTTTAATCATAATCCAATGACATACTTTAATTTGGCTTCTCCAATACCCTTTAAATTTAGGTAATTCATCTCCAATATATTCTTTTTTTCGGTGATAGAAAATATGGCCAAGCGGTCGCGTTAATAAACTTTTATCTTGTATATTATCAGCATTTATAAAAGCCAATCCCAATCCAGGAATACCCCTAAAAAATCCCGCAACAGGTTTTTTGCACTGCTCGCATATCCCTCGGTCTAGTGCTGGAGGTCTTCTATATTTGTTAAATTGAACTCCATTTTGTTTAAGCACAACGTTCTTGGACTTTATTACGACTACATCGTTGTACGCAGAATTATAAAGTTTTTGGCATATCTCACAGTGACAATAAAACCTTACGAAGGGCGGTTTCTTTAGATAAAATTTCGTCTTGCCACATGGGCATTCACAGCGAATGTTTTTTACTTTCTGCATTGTCAATTCCAATTTTTCTTTACCTTACAGAGCTTATGAGCCTTTTAACAGTGTGAAAAAGGTGATAAGTATAACCGCTAAAGAGTAGTCTGGTAGTAACACTCTTCAACAAGCTGGATAAAGAATGAAAATAGTCATAGTCACGGATGCTTGGAAACCTCAAATGAACGGCGTTGTTCGGACACTAGAAATGACGATAAACTCCTTAAAGAAATCTGGGCATATTATTGAAGTAATATCTCCTTCTGATGGTTACTGGACTATACCACTTCCGACCTACCCAGATATAAAACTAGCACCCTTCGCCAAGTCTGACATGAAAAAACGGATACTGGCCTTTCAGCCGGATGCTATACACATAGCTACTGAAGGGCCGCTAGGTTTGTCTGCTAGGTCACTTTGTATCAAATGGGGGAAGCCGTTTACAACCAGTTACCACACAAAGTTTCCTGAGTATATTAAGGCCAGATTTCCATTTATCCCTATAAGGTTAAGCTATAAATTTATGCGTAACTTTCATAACTCTGGGGGACGCACGATGGTTACCACTGAGTCTATGGTAGATTTTCTAAAGGATAAGGGGTTTAATAATCTTTCTGCTTGGGCACGCGGTGTAGATACATCTCAATTTCACCCAGAAAAAAGGTTTAAGCCTAAGGACGTATATGAAGGCATAGACAGGCCTATATTTGTGAATGTTGGAAGAGTGGCCGTAGAAAAAAATATAGAGGCCTTTTTGAAAATAGACCTTCCAGGGTCTAAAGTAGTAGTGGGTGATGGGCCTCAATTAAACCACCTTAAGGAAAAGTATCCAGACACTTATTTTTTAGGGGCTAAATTTGGTAACGACTTATCGAGGCATTTTGCGGATGCAGATGTTTTTGTTTTTCCATCGAAAACTGATACTTTTGGTTTGGTTATAATTGAAGCAATGGCAACAGGAACGCCCGTAGCTGCATATCCTGTCACGGGGCCGGTAGATATTATTCCAAATAGCAAGGCCGGCAGCATTAATGAGGACATACGAGCTGCTTGCCTTGCATGTTTAGAACTTGACCGAAAAGATGCTATTGCTCATGCAGAAAAATATAGCTGGGACGCAGTAAGTAAAGTTTTTTACAATTACTTAACTCCAGATTATAAACCCAAACATCAAAAGCATATGTTTTTGATTAGCTACATTTTAAAACTAATATTATTTCCGTACAATTTATTAAAAAAGTAATTTACAGTATCGAAAAGTTTAATTGCCTATCTTGAAAAGGTATTCTTTAAAATATAAGAAGCCACTATGTTAGAATTAGAATTATTTTTATCAGCATTTGCAGTTCTATTTGTTATTATAGACCCGCCTGGTTGTGCCCCTATTTTCGCAACACTTACAAGAGGTACATCCCGCAAACATCAAGTAGAGATGGCTTTTAAATCAGTATTTATAGCCGCAATTATATTGTCAGGCTTTGCTTATGCCGGTGAATTTATATTCACAAAACTAGGTATCAGCTTGGATTCCTTGAGAATTGCAGGCGGTATAATGCTATTTATTATTGGCTTGAATATGGTCTTTGAAAAGCGAACGGAAAAAAGAAAAGATAGAGCAGAAGAGGTTCTTGAAACTACTAAAGACCCTGAAGATATCTCGGTTTTTCCAATGGGGATCCCCATGATAGCAGGTCCAGGAACAATGGCATCTCTATTAATTTTAATGGGCCGGGCAAACAATTGGCAACAAGAATTAACTATTATGATCGCACTTGCTAGCGTACTTCTAATTAGCTTAATTGCTTTTTTAATCTCAGGGCCACTAATAAGATTAATGGGGGAAACTTTTACAAATATCCTTACTCGTGTCTTGGGTGTTCTGCTGGCAACCTTAGCTGCACAATTTGTTCTTGATGGAATTAAAGGTGCTCTTTTCTAATTCAAATAACAAAAAGAATAAAAAAACCGAGGCGCATAACACCTCGGTTAAAATACTAACTAGAATGTAAGAGCCACTCTTAAGGCTTTGGCTCTTCTTCTGCTGGAGCTTCTTCTGCTGGAGCTTCTTCTGCTGGAGCTTCTTCTGCTGGAGCTTCTTCTGCTGGAGCTTCTTCTGGTGGAGCTTCTT
>JAQXEH010000070.1 GCA_029250925.1 Hellea sp. | reverse complement strand
CTTAAATCAGACAATTGAGGGCGTTTATCCTCTCGCTGTTCAACTTGTCTGGACAGCTGCGCTAGAGCTAATATTGGAATATCCAGTTCTTTAGCAAGAGATTTAAGTCCCTGTGTGATCATTGAGACCTCTTGAACCCTATTTGTGGAGTTATTCATTCCTGCCCCACCAGTCAAAAGTTGTAGATAGTCTACTACTATCATATCTAGACCTATCATTCGTTTAAGTCTGCGAGCTCGAGCTGAAAGTGCTCCAATAGAGATACCCCCTGTGTCATCTATGTGTAATGGCAAGCTAGATATTTCATCCGCACTATCTCGCATGTGCTCATACTGTTCTACAGTAATATCTCCTCTACGTATTTTGTGAGATGGCACCTGAGAATGTTCAGATAAAAGTCTTGTCGCAAGTTGTTCAGAGCTCATCTCCAGAGAGAAAAAGCCTACAATGCCACCCTCAGATGTTTTCTCTATTCCATTATCATCTTTTTCAGATTTGTATTTTTTAGCTATATTAAATGCTATGTTTGTGGCTAGTGAGGTTTTACCCATTGATGGGCGACCCGCAAGAATGATCAGATCAGATCTGTGCATTCCGCCTAGCTGCCTATCAAGGTCGATAAAACCTGTTGAAGTTCCAGATAAATGACCATCGCGCGTGAAAGCAGCTGATGCCATTTCAATAGACTTAATCAGAGCTTTTTGAAAATCAATAAATCCGTTTTGTGTTCCGCCAAGTTCCGCTAAGTTATAAAGTTGGCCCTCAGCATTGATTATTTGTTTATGAGCATCTGCTTCATTATCAGGGTCTGTAGCCTCATTTTTAATTTCGTCTCCTAAACGGATAAGTTCGCGTCTTATCGCCAGATCAAAAATAAGTTTTGCGTATTCTGGCGCAGCGGAGCTTGATGGTGCGTTATCCAAAAGTAGTGCAAGGTATTCCACGCCCCCTATGTCGACTAACGTTTCGTCTTGTGAAAACCTATTTTTGAGAACAATGGCATCTGCTAGGTTTCCGCGCTCTATCAAGACAGCTATTGAATCAAAAATTCTAATGTGAATTGGATTGTAAAAATGTTTAGCTTTCACAATGCCCGAAACACGATGATAGACCTCATTGTCATACAAAAGGGCACCAAGAAGTGCTTGCTCAGCTTCTTGACTTTGAGGTGTTGAGTCTAGATCAGATTTTGGTGATTCTTGATAATTTGAATTTACTGCCATATCATTCTTTATTCCAAGATTACTAAGTCTCATAGCCTTAAAATTATTATTTTAACTTTGAAAGTCACTAAAAAATTTTATCCACAAACAATCATGTGAAAAACGGGGATAACACGCCATGAAAAGAGTTCATGTTAAGCAATGCTTGGTGCAAAGATTTCTTTTAAGTCATTTTATCCCTCAGGTAATACTTTATTAATTCAATAAAGCTTGGCATTTGTTCAATGTTCCCCTACTGTTCTTTTATGATGAAATCCCGTGTTATAGGTTTTGATCCATCCTTAGTATCTTGTGGGTGGGGTATAATTGATGCTCATGGTATGAAAATAAAGCATGTCGCCCACGGAGTTATTAAGCCCGTATCTAGAAATAACCTGCATATTCGTCTTCGGGAACTCTTTGTAGCTATTACTGAAATCATTAAGGATTACTCCCCAGAAGCAGCAGCAGTTGAGGAGGCTTTCATGAAAAATAATCCTGCTAGTGCAATTAAACTAGGCCATGCTCGGGCAGCTTGTTTAATACCTTCAAGTTTAGCAGGCCTCGATGTTGGAGAATATTCGCCACGTTCTGTTAAAAAATCTGTTGTTGGTACGGGCGCTGCCGATAAGTCACAGGTTGCGCATATGATAAATGTTTTATTGCCTTCTAGTAAAGTTGTGGCAGGTGATGCGGCAGATGCGCTGGCTGTTGCAATATGCCATTCGCAAAACATGAATTCTTTAAAAAATATATATGGGAAGGCGTCATGATAGGCATGCTGACCGGAACTTGTCTTGTAAAAGGTGAGGGTGAAATTATTGTCGATGTAAATGGTGTCGGATATTTAGTTCAATGTGCCTCCAAAGCTAGCGCAGATATTACGGTTGGGGAAACAGTGTGTATGCATGTAGAAACACATGTTCGAGAACAAGCAATAACGTTATATGCTTTTGAGACTGAAGATGAGCGGTCATGGTTTGTGCATTTGCAATCAGTTCAAGGAGTAGGTCCTAAAGCTGCATTGGCAATTCTTGATATTTTGAGTCCAAGCCAAATTCTTTCATCTGCTAGCCTAGGTGATAAAAATGCTTTTGCACAAGCAAAGGGGATAGGGCCAAAGTCTGCAAGTAGAATAGCCAGCGAGCTAGCATCAAAACCCCTACCTAGAACAAGAGGTTTATTAGGTTCAAATGCCTCTAATTTAGATAGTCATTTATCACACTCAGACAGCAAAAAAATTGAAAATACGGAATTAACCCTAAGAAATGATGCAATATCGGCCCTTGAAAATTTAGGTGTTGGGCAATCTGATGCATTGCGAGCGGTTGCAAGAGCCTACAATATAATAGATGGTGCACCTTTGTTAGATGACCTGATTAAGTTGGCACTAAAAGAACTGGGTAAGTAGTTGGAAGATCAAAATAGAATTATTGATGCTGATAACCAATCTGGTGACGGTTATGACCGCGCTTTGAGGCCATTGTCTTTCAGTGACTTTACAGGTCAAAAAGAAGTAATAAAGAATCTCAAGGTTTATGTGGATGCCGCCAGGCGCAGAGAAGAATCTTTAGATCACATATTGTTATCTGGCCCCCCAGGATTGGGTAAGACTACACTTGCGCAGATTGTTTCAAGGGAGTTAGGCGTTAATTTTCGATCTACATCTGGTCCTGTAATTAGCAAAGCTAGTGATCTGGCGGCATTACTGACAAACTTAGAGCCTCGCGACGTTTTATTTATTGATGAAATACATCGCTTAAATCCAAGTGTTGAAGAGGTTTTATATCCAGCTATGGAGGATTTTGAACTAGATCTGATTATTGGTGATGGGCCTGCTGCTAGGTCAATTAAAATTGATTTATCTCCGTTCACATTAATAGGAGCTACAACTAGAGCCGGACTTTTGGCCACCCCGTTGAGAGACCGTTTCGGCATACCGATTCGTTTAGAGTTTTATTCAGCTCAAGAGTTGACTGCGATTATACTCCGAAGTTCCAAAAAACTTAATATGACTTTAACAGAGGACGGAGCTAAAGAAATTGCAAACCGTTCACGTGGTACACCCAGAGTTGCAGGCCGCCTACTTCGGCGAGTGAGAGACTTAGCCGAAGATAGTGGTTATGTTGAGGTTAATCATAAGGCTGCAAATGAAGCTCTTTTGAGGTTGGGCGTTGATGCAACTGGCTTAGATCAGCAAGATAACAGTTATTTAAAGGCAATATGCGAGATGTTTTATGGGGGTCCTGTTGGAGTCGATACTTTAGCTGCAGCATTATCTGAAGCTCGTGATGCTATTGAGGACGTAATTGAGCCTTATTTAATACAATTAGGTTTTTTACAACGAACTCCTAGAGGTAGAATTGCAACTCCAAGAGCATATACGCACCTAGGGTTGCCGATACCTAAAAATAATATGACCACTGAGATTGACGGCGATAAATAGATGGATTTAATTTCTACGACGGGTGAATTTAAAGGTAGAGAACATTATTACCCAATACGTGTATTCTATGAAGATACTGATTTCACTGGTATAGTATATTATGCAAACTATTTAAGGTTTTTTGAAAGAGCTAGAAGTAGTTTTTTTAGGTTAGTTGGATTTAAGCACGCTGAGCTATGGAATTCTGAGGAACCAATTGCTTTTGCAATCAGAAGCATTCAGCTTGAGTATAAAAAGTCTGCAAAAATAGATGATGATTTAAATATTGTTACTACTTATGATAAAATTAAAGGTGCTCGACTTTGGGTGAGTCAATCGTGTTATAGGGGTGATGAATTACTTGTTACTGCTTTCAGTGAAGCAGCATGTATCTCACCTGAAGGCAAGCCTAAAAGAGCACCAAGCTGGATGACTACTCAGCTGTCGCAATATTTACTAACTGATTAAATACTAAATATATTAGGATATAATTCTACTAACTTTGTATCAATATAAGGGGCAATACCATTTTATATAAAGATCAGCTTTTTTTACTCCCTAATGATTTCTTTGACAATGGCAGGCAAGAATATTGCCCTGAGTGTGCGGAAATGTGGGGTATTATAAATTACTTCCCAATTATTAAGCCTAGTTTAGAGATTATTTACACCTCAATTGAAAAGCCAAGAGAACAGTTAGAAGATATGATCGGTTACGAAAATCAAAATTGCCCTACTTTGATACTAAGTGATATAAGTCCAATTTATAAGAATTGCGGACTTTTATCAGTTAATGGATACCATTTTTTAAATAATGTTCGCGATATTGGCCGTTATTATAGTCAGCGATTTGGAACATCTTATCCAAGAGGCGCGTGAACTTTTATTATCTGGATTAACTTTTTTAATTAATTGTTTCTCCGATTTCAGGGCCAATGCCGCCAATTATAATATTTTCTTTATCACATATATCTAGAACTTTATTTCCATTTGAGTCTTGATAATAAATACTGGCTTGCTTGGTAACAATTTCTCTTTTTACTTTATTTTCAATTGGCTCGTATGGCGGGTTATCTATAATTGTGATGGCGTATTGTATCTTTGTCTCTGCAGGAAGCTCTACTTTTCTTAACTCAGATATGGCAATACATGTTTCCATGGGGGCAACATTAGGATTAGTCACATTTTGATTTTCAGGTAGTGTCTCGCATGACAATAACCCAATAAAGGGTAAGATACTTAAATTTTTGATGCTGAATTTCATTGATAACTCCTGTGAAATCAACTTAGCATATTATTATAAATTAAGCTAATTAGTGTTAAATTTTCCTCTGGATATTACAAATAATTTGTTAAGTTGTTACTAAATATCAAAAACTTATTTACTTAGTAGGTAATTTATTAAGCTTTGTTTGTTATATATACATACTAGTAAGAGAAAAAATGGAGCATATTCTATGCAGTTATTTGAGTTATTTTTACAAAGCAATTCCTTAGATGCAATTGTTACCAGTGATTTTTCTTTTGGTTCTTTATTTTTGCGAGCAGACTGGGCTGTTAGGGGAGTGATGCTTATCCTAATAGCGGCGTCTATTTGGTCTTGGGCCATAGCGGTTGAAAAAGGGATTATGATTTTTTCTTTAAATAAGCATGCAAAAATATTTGAGGATATTTTTTGGTCAGGTAAAACCCTTGATGAGCTTAAGGTTGAGTTAAAAGATAGTTTAAGTGATCCAATGTCTCGTGTTTTTTCTGCAGCTATTAAAGAATATGATGAATATAGTTCTTTAAAAATTAAATCTAACGCATCTATGTCATCTCAGTACCGAATAGATAGCATCATGAATTTAATTGTGAATAGGGAGTTGTCAAAGCTAGAGAGAGGTATGACTATATTGGCAACGATAGGATCCTCATCAGTTTTCATAGGTTTGTTTGGTACAGTTTGGGGAATTATGAACTCTTTCCGCGCTATTGCAGTATCGCAAAATACAAGTTTAACTGTGGTGGCTCCAGGTATAGCTGAGGCACTTTTTGCTACTGCTTTAGGCCTTATAGCTGCAATCCCAGCCGTTATTTTTTATAATAAGTATACCGCTGATTTGAACAAGTATGGTGGACGCCTTGAGGGGTATGCTGATGAACTATCTGCTATTTTATCTAGGAAAATTTCTAAGAATACATAACTGGAGAAAAAATTGACTAATTTTCGTGAAAGAAACAAATATCGGAAAAGTCATCGGCTTAATTCTAGATTAAAATCTGAAATTAACATTACTCCTTTGGTTGATGTTATGCTGGTTCTTTTAATTGTTTTTATGATTGCTGCTCCACTATTAAGTGTTGGGGTTCCTGTGAATTTACCAAAAACTGAGGCTAAAAGTTTATCGTCTCAAAAAGACCCCTTAACAGTAACAATAGACTCTAATGGCAAAGTTTTTATTCAAGAGAAGGAGATTGCATTTGATCAATTGGCCGCGAAGCTAAATGCAATTAGTGAAAACGGATATAAAGAAAAAATTTACATTAGGGGAGACCGTTCAGCTGATTATGGAAAGATTTTGAAAGTCATGGCGCGAATAAATACAGCGGGTTTCGAAAATATCGGATTGGTAACCGACCCAATTAATCAATAGATGCGCTTTGGTTTTTTGATATCACTTTTATGTCATATGACTGCACTGGTTGGGGGGGTGTTTCTATTTGAAACAAAGCTAGAAAATTTACCAAAATCTACAATTGTCCCCATAAATTTAGTTACAATTTCAGATAATACGAACATTAAAGGCACATACATTGAAAAATCCCCTGTAGTAGCTAAAACACGTATTAGGCAAAATGATACAAAGTCTTCTTTATTAAATAACAAAAGAGATTTTAATGACTCTGCTAATGAATTTGATTTAAATAGTGATGCCTCTGGAAAATATATATTTGATTTAGAAAAATTAGCATTAATGGTCGATAAAAACCAAGAAAATAGCATGCAAAGACTAAATAGCTCCTCTTCATTGCATAACGACAATGATACAATTGAAAAGTTATCTAAAGGCGAGGGCAATAAAATGACTGTTAGTGAAGTAAATGCATTGCAGTCAGCAATGTACCGTTGTTGGAGAATACCAGTTGATGCTGTGAACCCAGAAAATTTAATTGTAAAACTTGAGGTAGAAATGCTCCCAGGAGGTTTTGTTCAAAATGTTCAAGTCATCAACCGATCGGAGCAAAGGCAACTGGATCCAGGAAATACTTTTTGGGATGTGGCTGAACAAAGAGCTGTTAGGGCAGTTTCACAATGTGCTCCTTATAGTTTTTTGCCAGAAAAAAAATATAACCAATGGAAAAAAATTACTCTTAATTTTAGACCTGAGCTATAGAAAGAAGCCATGAAAAAACTTAACGCTTTAAAAAGTATTTTTAATCATATCAGTTTATATTTTTTTCTAGTGGTGATGAATTCAGTTTCCGCTGGAGCCCAGCTCACGATTGATATAACAAAGGGAAATATTGACCCAACCCCAGTGGCTGTTCCAAATTTTTTGGCTGCGAGTGCTGAATTATCTCAACTTGGAGGTGATATGGCGTCTGTTATAAGAAGCAATTTGCAACGATCTGGACTTTTTGTGTCTTTAAACCCTGAAGGTTTTTTAGAGACCCAAGCAAATATCGATTATCAGCCTAATTTTTCTTCATGGCGTGTTATAAATGCTCAAGCGTTGGTTTCTGGACGGATAGTGCCGGAGGGTACAAATAAACTAAGAGTTGAATTTCGTTTATGGGATATATTTGCTGGCAAGCAATTAATCGGAATAAGATTCATCACTATAAAAGATCAATGGAGAAGAGCTGCTCACAAAGCCTCAGATGAAATATATAAGGCGCTTACGGGGGAAATTGGTTATTTTGATAGTAGAATAGTCTTTATTGATGAAAAAGGCACAAAACTTAACCGCAAAAAAAGTTTAGCTATTATGGATCAAGATGGTTATGGAACGAAATTACTTACCGATGGGTCCCAACTTATTATTACCCCTAGGTTTTCTCCATCAGCACAAAAAATAGTTTATATGAGTTATGAAAACATTACTCCAAGCGTTTATCTTTTAGAAATAGAAACAGGAAAACGTACAAGGCTAGGATCGTTTCCTGGAATGACTTTTGCGCCGCGGTTTTCAGCCGATGGTAATAAATTAGTCTTATCAATGATTAAAGATGGTAACAGTGATATATATTCTCTCGATCTGGATAGTGGGTTATCAATTCGTTTGACTAATGACTCATCAATAGATGTCTCTGGTAGTTATTCTCCTGATGGCGGACATATTGTTTTTAATTCAGATAGGGGAGGTAATCCTCATCTCTATGTTATGAAATCAGATGGAACAGATAAAAAAAGAATAAGTTATGGTGAGGGCAGATATTCATCTCCTGTATGGTCTCCGCGAGGAGATAAAATTGCATTTGTTAAAAGCTTAAAAGGTAGGTTTTCCATAGGCGTCATAAATCCAGATGGTAGTGATGAGAGACTTCTAACTGACAGTTTTATGGATGAAGGCCCTACTTGGTCTCCAAATGGACGGGTTATTGTTTTCTCCAGGGAAACGAGAGGTCGATATGGATCTAACTCTATTTGGTCGATTGATTTATCAGGCCGTAACTTGCAAAAAATAAATACGCCTGGCAAAGCGTCCGATCCAGCCTGGTCACCATTGTTGCCTTAAGAAAACATTATAGGAATAATTTTCCCGTTGTTTATTCTTAAAATATACTTTTTAAAGCTCACTAGATAATTTTTTTCTTGATTGATTGTTAATCTGCGGCTTTACTGGATGAGTTATTCGCCTATGGAAGGACTTAAACATGAATATTAAACCAATTGCTATTTCATTTTCTATATTAGCACTCAGTGCATGCGCCAGCCAGCCACAAGTACAGCCTGCCCCGCCGCCGCCTCCACCCGTAGTTGAGGCTCCAGCTGTTATTGAAGAAGCCCCAGCGCCAGTAATACAAGAACCTGTAGTTGAAGAACAAATTCTTCCACAACTGCCAAGTCCTGGTTCGCTTGAAGATTTCATTTTGAGTTCTGGTGGAGATACTCGGGTTTATTTCGATTATGATCAATACTCATTAACTGATATAGCAATGGCCTCTCTTCGTGCTCAATCAAGTTGGTTGAAATCTTATTCTAATGTCAAAATTGTTATCGAAGGTAATGCTGATGAACGCGGAACGCGAGAATACAACTTAGCATTAGGGGCAAGACGAGCGGCCTCTGTAAGTGCTTTTATGGTCAGTCAAGGTGTTAGCCCAACGCAGATTACTGCTGTATCCTACGGTAAGGAAAGACCTATTGATGCAAGGTCCAATGAAGACGGATGGGCGCTTAATAGAAATGCTAACACAAGGCTGAGATAGAAGGTGCGTATCTTGAGTTTAAAAATTAATTAAACTAAATTTTTATAATATATGAATTTATTGATATTTATGAATCCAACTTTGATCTAAACTACTAATTATTAGTCTTTTATAATTGGGTCATACAAGGCGCGGTGAAACAATGTTAAGAGCAATACTACTTTATTTATCAATATTACCGATACTGTTAGCTAATCCATCTTATGCTGTAAGTAAAAAAGAACTTGCCGCTAAAGACTTGCAGCTAGAAGAACGACTTTCACAATTAGAGTCTCGATTTCTTACTGGGGACCCGGCTGCTGAGCAGTTAATTAAGAGAAATTATGCCCTTGAAGTAACCGTGAGGAGTCTTAGGGGTGAGGTTGAACAATTAATGTATGAGTTAGGTCAGTCGAATAAAAAGATTGATGCCCTGTATGGTGATATAGACATCAATTTACAAAGAATTATTAGATTAGAGCATCAACTAGAGGAATTAAACTCAGCTTTCGAAAATTCAGAAAACTCTTTTATTTCCGGTAACGCCCCTTTGGGAACCAGCCCTGGTGGTGACCCATTTGAAAACACAAATAATGAAGATAATTCAGAAAAATTAGACAGAAACACTGATGAAACATTATCGCAAATTCCCTCTGCCCCTGTTTTTAAAGAGAAAACCATTGATGTTCAGGCAGCCTATAGTGATCTACTAAAATTACCGGAAAAAGGAAAAGTCAAATTGAGAGAAGGAGATTATCTCGGGGCTCAATTGGATTTTGAAAAATATATTTTAGAAAGACCCGATGCTGACGATATAGCTATTGTCAATTACTGGCTTGGTGAAAGTTATTTTGTTCGAAATGGATTTCAAAAAGCAGCAAATGCATACATTGCTTCATTAAGCATAGATCCCAGGGGAATAAAAGCATCCTCTTCGATGATAAAATTAGCCACTAGTTTTGCAAAACTAAATAATCCAGAATCCTGTAAAATTTTCAATGCATTCGAAACTCAATATCCAAATGCTACAGAACTTGAAAAAGCCAAAGCAAACAAAGAGGCAAAAAAAGTAGGTTGTTAAACAGATGGAACCTATCGCTATGCTGTGTTAATCATAGGCATGTTACTAAAACACGTAAATGAAGAAATTAGTAAATTAATTCCATATGGGGAAAAATTTGCAATCGCCTTCTCTGGTGGAGGAGATAGTACCGCTTTGGTTCATGCTCTCAAAGACCATCCGCAATCTGAATTTGTTTATATAGTTGACCATAATTTAAGAAGTGGTTCGCATGTAGAAGCTCAGTCTGCAAAATATTTTGCTGAGAGTTTTGGTTATAATGTTGAAGTTCTGAAATGGGATCATGGTTCAGTAAAAACAGGCGTTCAAGAGAAAGCACGAATAGCACGTTATGGTTTAATGGGTAATAAATGCCGAGCAGAAGGTATCAAATACCTTCTGACAGCTCATAATTTTGAAGACAATGTTGAGACGCTTATGATGCGGTATGACCGCAAGACTGATTGGCGCGGAGCCGCTGGAATGAGTTCAATAACTTATGCACCCGTATGGCCAGAATTATCACTTGTTAGTATCGTTCGTCCTCTGCTCAGTGTATCCAGAAAGTTGCTAAGGGACTACAATATTAGTAATAATATTAAATGGTCTGAAGATCCTTCAAATAAAGACATAAAATACTCTAGAATTAAGGCAAGAAATTACCTACGGGAACGACCGGATATAGTTGAATTACTGCTACAAACGAGCAAAGATATGAGGGAGTGCATAGTCAAAGAAAATAAAATTTTACTCGATCAGTTTAGGAAAATTGGAAAAATTGACCAGTTTGGAAATATCTATTTGACTGAGATTCCATATCCTGAACTGATGTTCCATTGTTTACGCGCTACCAGCGGACAAGGGCGTATGATTGATAGAACTAAAATCAGAAATTTACTTAAACGAATGAAAATCGATGACTTTCAAGCGAGCACCCTTGCAGGTTCTATGGTTCTAAAGTTTAATCAAAGCTATGTTATAGGTAGAGACCCCTCAGCTGTTAAAGGAAGAAAGGATAGCCGCCATAAAAGAAAAAATTATTCTTCCGAGCTTGAAATGACCTCAGATGGTCAGCCACAGGTGTGGGATGGTCGTTTTGTATTTGGAACTGCGGGAAAAGAAATGAAAATAGCAGCACTTCACGATAATTTAGATTTACTGTCAAAAGAGCAGTCTAAACTATTAAAGAACATACCATTTAATTTACGGATATCTTTACCGGTTGTTAAAGATAACTTTAATGCAGAAATGATGATTGGTGGTAATAATTTAGTTCCAGGCATACAACCCCTGGTAAAAAAAAGGCTTGAATATTGTCTTGGTGGAAGTTTGGATAAAACGATTTAATTTGTTATAGCGTATATATTTTGTTGCACATGAGACTTTATTTTTTAGTCAACAATCACTATTTGTTATTCAAGTATAACAAATATAAAAACTTGGTAAGTAATTATGAAAAAAAATAGTAAAAATATAGTCGTTTGGGGCCTAGTCTTAACTATGTTTTTAATAATGATGCAGGTGTCATCAAATACCATAAAGTCCTCTTCCGCCCCCAATGAATACACTTTCTCTCAATTAGAAAATGAAGTTGCGAGTAGTAAGATTGTTGAGGCAGAAATAAACGAAGCTGAAGGTCTTATTACAGGAGAGACTGCAGATGGAAAACGCTTTAGAGCAAATACATCCAGAATAGATGACAGGGCTGGAGAGCTTTTCGACGAATATAATGTGCCCTATGAATATTCAAAAGTTAAAGGAACTAATACCCTAGCAGCCATGTTTATAAATGTTCTTCCATTGTTATTGATAATTGGTGTTTCGATGCTAATTTTTCGTTCAATGCAGGGAGGGGGACGAGGTGGTGCCATGAGTTTCGGAAAATCAAGGGCAAAGATGCTGACAGAAAACACTAACCGCGTTACATTTGAAGATGTTGCTGGAGTTGAAGCTGCCAAGGAGGATCTAGTAGAAGTTGTTGAATTCCTAGAAGATCCCTCAAGATTTACCCGTTTGGGTGCAAGGATACCCACGGGTGCACTATTAGTTGGACCACCAGGCACAGGTAAAACTCTACTAGCAAGAGCTGTCGCTGGCGAAGCTGGGGTCCCATTCTTTACTATCTCTGGCTCTGACTTCGTGGAGATGTTTGTAGGTGTTGGGGCTTCGAGAGTTAGAGACATGTTTGCAGATGCCAGAAAAAACGCTCCATGCATAATTTTTATAGATGAAATAGATGCTGTAGGGCGACACAGAGGCGTGGGAACTTCTGGTGGGCACGAAGAGCGCGAACAAACACTTAATCAGCTTCTCGTTGAAATGGATGGATTTCAAGGTGATGAAGGGGTCATTATAATAGCTGCAACAAATAGACCAGATGTTTTGGACAAAGCCTTGTTGCGCCCGGGACGTTTTGATAGGCAAATTGAGGTTCCTTATCCCGACATCCTTGGTAGAGAAAAGATTCTTGAAGTTCACATGAAAGGTAAACCGATAGCTGCGGATCTCGATGTAAAATATATAGCACGCGGCACACCAGGTTTTTCTGGGGCGGACCTCATGAATTTGGTTAATGAAGCAGCTCTTTTATCTGCGCGAAGAAATAAACTAAAGATTACAATGCGTGAATTTGAAGACGCACGTGACAAAGTACTCATGGGTGCAGAGCGCAGATCATTATCTATGACTGATCAAGAAAGACAAAATACTGCTTATCATGAAGCGGGTCACGCGATAGTTGGCCTAAATATGAAAGGAAGCCTGCCAATCCACAAAGCAACGATAATACCAAGAGGACGCGCGTTAGGTATGGTGCAATACATGCCAGAGAGAGATCAAATTTCTCAGTCTAGAGAGGAAATGATTGCAAGGATGGCAATGGCAATGGGTGGACGTGCTGCAGAAGAGATTAAGTTTGGGTATGATAAAGTAACTTCGGGTGCTAGTTCTGATATAGAGCAAGTTACTCGGATAGCCACAGCTATGGTCACAGAATGGGGACTGTCAGATGCAATTGGTCCTATAGCATTTAAAGATACCGACCAGCAAAGCTTCCACCCTGGAATAGGTAGGGGTTCTGCGATATCACCTGAGACAGCTAAACTAATTGAATCTGAGATTAGACGTTTTGTTACAGAAGCTCACGAAACCGCCTTAAAAATACTGAAAAAGAAAAAGAAAGACTGGACTGCTCTTGCCGAAGCGCTTTTAGAATACGAAACCTTATCAGGAGATGAGATTACTGTTCTTTTGTCTGATGGGATAAAGCCGAAACGTTCTGATGGTCAATTTGCTACTAAGCCAGCAGTGCCGGCTGTGCCATCAACTAAAAAAGGATCAATCGGGAGTCCACAACCTGAGTCATAGTCATTAATGTATGTTTTGTATCATTAACTGGGTATATTTGAGGTTAAAAATGCAGATAAGGCCCTGTTAATGACATTCAAGCGTCCGAAAGTAATGGGAATTGTAAACGTAACGCCTGACTCATTTTCAGATGGAGGCAGTTTTTATTCTCACGACTTAGCAATTAAGCAATCATTGAAGCTACTCGATGAAGGAGCTGATATTATAGATATTGGCGGAGAGAGTACTAGACCTGGTGCATCAGAAATTAGCACTGATGAAGAAATAGCTCGGGTATTACCTGTCATAATCGCCCTGAGAGATACTATCAAAGGGTCTTATGATGAGGCTTCTATTTCAATTGATACAAGAAAGTCTTTGGTTGCGAATGCAGCTATAAATGCAGGTGCTGACATATGGAATGATGTTTCGGGCTTAACTTTTGATGACTCGTCAGTAGATGTTGCTGCTGATTTAGAGTGCCCTTTAATAATTATGCATTCGAAGGGATTACCTATAAACATGCAAAATAATCCAAATTATGAAGACGTAGTCAAAGAAATTAAAAATTGGTTTCAGAAAAGAATTGAGACTTTTGAAAAAAAGGGAATTCATCTTAACAAAATCACTATCGATCCTGGTTTAGGGTTTGGTAAAAGACAGATTGATAATTTATCTATATTAAAAAACTTAAATTCATTTAAAGATTTTGGCTGTCCAATCTTAGTTGGTGCATCTAGAAAAAGCTTTATTGGTAATATTGATGCATCAAAATCAGAGGATCGTTTGGGCGGTAGCATTGCTTCTGCATTATGGTCTATAAATAAAGGAGTAGAGATTTTGCGTGTGCATGATGTGAAAGAAACCATTCAGGCTATTCGTGTTTGGACACAGATTGCATCGTCCAATTGATAGCGCTATTAGATCATTATTACTTATTTAAAAGATATGAAGTCGCCTTTATACAACTTCATGCACATGGGAGTTAAAATTAATGGATAAGGCTAATATTCCAAAGGTATTAATTATAGCTGGCTCTGACTCTTCCGGGGGTGCGGGCATCCAAGCGGATATAAAGACCTGTGCAGCATTTGGAGTTTATTCCTCTACTGCAATTACAGCAATTACTGCTCAAAATTCAGTCGGTGTTCAAGACATAATGAATGTTCCAGCTAAGCTAGTGCGGGAGCAAATTAAGAGCGTACTTTCGGATGTGGGAGCAGATGTCATTAAAATTGGAATGCTTGGAGATTCTAATATTATTGAAGCTGTTGCGGAAGAAATAGAAGAGTCAAATGCCTTCATTATACTTGATCCAGTTATGGTTGCATCGACAGGTTCGGTCTTACTGGAAAAAGGTTCTATTGATTGTTTGAAGTCTAAACTTTTACCTCTAGCTGATTTGATAACACCAAATGTTCCTGAAGCTGAATTACTTACTGGTAATATAATTAATGATGTTGATGACTTAGTGAGGTCAGGTGAGTTTCTACTATCACAGAATTCTTATTCAGCCTTAATGAAGGGAGGACATTTGAAAGGAAAATCAGTTTTTGATGTCCTAGTAACAAACGAAGGCGCTAACATAATGTCTGGGCCTCGCTTAAATTCTCGTCATACCCATGGGACGGGGTGCACTTTATCTAGTGGAATAGCATCTTGCATTGCTCTGGGTGCTTCGATTGAAGAGGCTGTCATTAGTTCTCGTGAATTTGTTTATGAAGCAATTAAGTCCGCACCTAAACTCGGGCGAGGGAATGGGCCACTTAATCACGGTTTAGTGAATACTAATTCAGTAAGCTCTCAACCCACTGATTTAAATAATCCGTTTAGTGTTTTAAAAAGCCTTTGATTTTTTTATTTGTGAAATAAACATTCCAATTAAAATAATAACAAATGCTATAAATATCCTCATACTTAAAATTTCATCTAAAATAATCACACCAAATATAACTGAGGCCAGGGGAACAAAATAATTAATTTTAGCAATTGTACTGGGGCCAGTTTGATCAATTATATATAATAAAAGTATTGATGCAAAAGCAGTTGAACCCACTCCCAACCCAAAGGCTGTTAAAATACCGAGCAATGGCGGAATGCTCGAGGGGAAACCTGTTAATAAAGCTACGAATAAGCATGCAGTAGCGGCGCATATTAACATCATACAAGCCCCTACAGTGGCTGGTGTGTCAGGTGCTCTTTTAGCTATAATCGTAGTTACTGCATAACAAAATGCAGCAATAATAATTATTAGTTGTGAAGACCAGTTTTCTGTTAACTCAATGCTAAAGTCAGATGGTAAAAAAAGTATAACTATGCCTATAAACCCAAAGATAAATCCTATAATTTTCGTAATAGACAACTTTTCATTTGTAAAAAAGTGAGCCAAGATAACAGTCATCAATGGCATAGTTCCTACCATTATCGCTGTTAGACCACTGTCAATTATGACTTGACCAGTCGATAATAAAAAAAATGGAATAACCATGCCAATTAAGCCCATGGCAAAGTACCATATCCATCGTTTATCTTTAATGTTTGGTAGATTTAGGCCTTTAAATTTAACATAAATAATTATTAGAATTGCACCTATAATAAGCCTGTATGTGACCAACCATAAGGGTGATATATACTTCACACCTATGCTTACTAGAGTGAAGGCACTACCCCATACAATCACCATTAAAAATGCCATAAAAAACAGCATATTCTTACTAATTGGCCTTATTTCTTTGGGTGACAAGGTGTTAACCTTTAAAAGGATCTCGCATTAGAATAACATCCTCCCTTTCCGGGGAAGTTGACACCATACTAACTGGGCATCCAATCAATTCTTCGACACGCCGAACGTACTTTACAGCTTCGGCAGGGAGTTCAGCCCAAGATCTTGCTCCCCTAGTTGAACCGTTCCAGCCAGGTAGGCTTTCGTAAATAGGTTCGACTCTAGCTTGCGCAGAGGCATTTGCGGGCAATCTTTTTAAAGTTACACCATCAAGTTTGTAAGCAATACAAATTTTTAGTTCTTCCATCCCATCTAATACATCTAATTTAGTTAATGATATTCCTGTTATTCCGCTGGTGGTTATTGCTTGCTTAACCATTACAGCATCAAACCAGCCACATCTTCTTTGACGTCCTGTAACGGTTCCAAACTCATGGCCTCGTTCACCAAGACGTTGACCTACATTATCATGTAATTCTGTCGGAAATGGTCCCTCCCCAACTCGTGTTGTATAAGCTTTGGTGATACCCAATACATAGTTTAGAGCACTTGGCCCTACTCCTGAGCCCGCCGCTGCCTGTCCAGCTATCGTATTAGAACTTGTAACAAAAGGGTAAGTACCATGATCAATGTCTAGCATGGCTCCTTGGGCTCCCTCAAAAAGTATTTTTTTATCGTTTTGACGGGCTTCATCCAATGCATTCCATACAGGAGAGATAAAAGGTATTATTTTTGGTGCTATCTCTAGTAATTTTGTATGTAGATCATCTACATTTGTTTCTGGGTGACCTAAACCCCTACGAAGCGCATTATGATGGTGGAGAAGGTTTTGTAATCTGGAATAGAGATGATTTTCATCTTCTAGATCGCATACTCTAATTGACCTTCTAGCAACCTTATCCTCGTAGGCTGGTCCTATTCCACGCTTAGTAGTACCAATTTTTATTCCATCGACACGGTTTTCGCGAATACCATCGAGTTCAGAGTGGATGGGTAGTATTAATGATGCCGACTCAGATATTATGAGATTCTCTGGAGTTACCAAAACACCCTGGGATTTAATACGCTTAACTTCCGATAAAAAAGCCCAGGGGTCTAAAACGACTCCATTACCTATGACAGATAGTTTTCCTCCGCGAACCACTCCTGATGGTAAAAGAGAAAGCTTATAGGTAACACCGTCAACAACTAGAGTGTGCCCAGCATTATGGCCACCCTGAAACCTTACGACTACATCTGCTCTGTTTGAGAGCCAGTCTACTATCTTACCTTTTCCTTCATCACCCCATTGTGACCCAACAACAACAACATTAGCCATGGCTTACTACCTTATAATAAAGCGTAAAATAATTTACTCACACTAAGAATCTTAATCTAACGTGCCTAATTTTCTTAGAGTGTTTCTTTTGCAATTGCGAATCGTATCTGCAGTTATCTAGAAAGAAACTAGGTCAACAATTTTGACTTGCTCTATGTCTTGGATGGAGTTGATTGTGGCTCCATTTACGGAAGCATCAATTGCTACAAGGCATACAGCTTCACCGCCTTCTTCTATTCTTCCCATCGAAAAAGTTCCAATGTTTACTTTTGCATCGCCAAGTATTTTTCCTAGTTTTCCTACAAAACCTGGGCGATCATCATTACGAATATATAGCATATCTTGTGAGAAGGCCGCATCCATTGGCACCCCGAACAACCTTACAATTCGTGGCTCTCCGCGATAAATTGTGCCAACAATTGCGAATTTGCGTTCTGACGTTGTCACAGTAACTCTAATCAAACTTTCAGCTCGTTCAGCTTCCTCTACACAAGACTCTGTTAACTCAATTCCTCTTTCTTTAGCTAAAACAGGAGCCGAAACCATATTAGCCTCTGGCATTGCATTTTTTAAAAGTCCGGCCAAAGCAGCGGCTGTCATAGGTTTATTATTTAAATCTGTTATTCCTCCTTTGTAGGTCATCTCTACAGCAGTTACGGGGGAATGAAGAAGTTGACCCATCATAGTTCCAAGCTTTCCAGCTAAATCCACCCAAGGTTTGAGGCGCGGTGCTTCCTCGGCTGAAATACTTGGGGTGTTTAATGCATTAGAAACTGCTCCAGAGGTAAGGTAGTCTGCCATTTGTTCAGCCACTTGAACAGCTACATTCTCCTGAGCTTCAAGAGTTGATGCGCCTAAATGAGGTGTGGCGATAAAATTTCTAACTCCAAAAAGGGCGTTATCTTTAGCAGGCTCTACGTTAAAAACATCAAGTGCTGCTGCTCTAACATGTCCTGCTTTTAAGGCATCTTTCAAAGCCTCCTCATCAATTAAGCCTCCTCGAGCACAGTTAACAATTATAACCCCTTTCTTTGTCATTCCAAGCCGTTCGCGATTCACTATATTCTTTGTACTCTCGACTAGGGGAGTGTGAAGTGTTATAGCATCTGACCTTTGAAATAAGACCTCAAGATCTACTTTTTCAACACCTATTTTTACTGCGCGCTCTTCGGTTAAGTATGGGTCAAACGCAATTACTTTCATGCGCAAACCTAATGCTCTTTCAGCGACAAGTGCTCCAATATTCCCACAGCCAATTAAACCAAGGGTTTTATTAAATAGCTCAACACCTTTAAACTCACTTTTAGGCCACTCACCATTTTGCGTGCGCATTGAAGCTGAAGGGATTTGCCGTGCTGCAGAAAACAACATCGCTATAGCATGTTCAGCTGTTGTTATAGCGTTGCCAAATGGCGTGTTCATAACAACTATACCCTTATCTGTAGCAGCCTTTATATCTATATTATCTACTCCAATTCCAGCCCTGCCAATAACTTTTAGTTTATTTGCTGCCGCAATTATTTCTGCATCTGGTCTCGTCGATGAACGCACGGCTAAACCGTCATAGTCAGATATTATTCTAATAAGTTCATTTTTTTTCAGTTCAGTTATGACATCTACATCAATTCCGCGATTTTTAAAAACTTCTGTGGCTGCTGGAGACATTTTATCGGATATAAGTACTCTAGGCATTCTGTAGCTCCTGAATTTTTATGTTATAAGCCCAGTCCAACCAAGGGATAAGGGCCTCTATATCCGATTTTTCAATCAGGCCTGACGCCCAGATCCTAAAACCTGCTGGGGCAGTTTTATAAGATCCAAAATCTAAAGCGACATTTTCATCGCCAAGTATTTTAACAATAGATTTTGCGAAGGCAGCTTGTTGTTCTTTTGGTAGTGATGTAATTTTCGGATCTACAATTTTTAAACAAACACCGGTGTTTGATCTTTCCGTATCTTTTTGTGCAAGATTAGCAATCCAATCTGTTCTCTCAATCCAGCTGTAGAGCACTTCAGCATTTGCGTCGGCTCGGTCATGCATGAATTGTAGGCCACCATTGTTTTTAACCCACTTAAGTGCATCTAAGTGGTCTTCGGTACAAAGTAGAGATGGTGTATTAATTGTGGCACCTTCAAATAGTGCTTCGTTGATCTTACCTTTGCTAGTCATTCGGAATATCTTTGGTAAAGGCCAGGGGGGTGTGTAGCTTTCAAGCCGGTTTACTGCTTTAGGACTTAGGATAATCATTCCATGGGCAGCTTCACCACCCATGTTTTTTTGCCAGCTGTAGGTGACTACATCTAATTTTTTCCATTCTAGCTGTTGAGCGAATACTGCAGAAGTCGCATCACATATTGTGATTCCCTCTCGATCATCGGGAATAAAGTCGGCATTGGGAACTCTAACTCCAGCCGTTGTGCCATTCCAAGTAAAAACTAAATCGCGATCGCCAGTGTAAAGGTCTAAGGGAGGTAGTTTTCCATAATCTGCTTCGAGTATTCTTAAGTCCTTTAGGGGTAACTGGTTTTTTGCATCTGTTATCCAAGCATTACCAAAATTTTCCCAAGCAGCTACATCAACTCCCCTTGGGCCAAGCATCGACCACATTGCCATTTCAACAGCTCCTGTATCCGATGCCGGTACTATAGCTATTTTATAGTTTTCAGGGACCTCCAAGACTTCACGTGTTAGATCAATAACTTCTTTTAGTTTTGCTTTTCCTAGATCTGACCTGTGTGATCGACCAAGAGCTGCGCCTTGGAGTGCATCAAGAGACCATCCAGGTCGTTTTTTTGTAGGGCCCGCACTAAAGCGGGGATCAACGGGACGAACCGTTGGTTTTGTGGCTATTGCCATAATATTCCTCCATTACTTCGATTTTTTGTACGAAGATATGTGGTTCACCTCAGTGGGGAGATGTGGCCCAAAATTCGTATCCTATATTTTAGATGAGTCGTCAAGGTTGGTTGTAAAAACAGAAATCTATTGTTTCATAATCCATACTGTGTGCTAGGTATTTTTTTTAATAGGGTAATAATCAATGCAAAAACTATCTGAATATATTCCTCCCAAAGTATGGAAATGGGATAAAGAAAATAATATAAATCGTTTCTCCAACATTAACCGCCCATTATCAGGTGCTACCTCTAATAAAGTTTTACCAAGGGGTATTCACCCTATTCAACTTTATTCAGTAGGTACACCTAATGGAGTAAAAGTTACAATTATGTTGGAAGAGTTACTTGAATCCGGGTGCGGTGATGCAGAATATGATGCGTGGTTGATCAATATATTGGAGGGTGATCAATTCACGAGCGGATTTGTTGATGTTAACCCTAACTCGAAAATACCTGCTCTTGTTGATTTTAGTATTGAAAATGAACCTCAAAAAGTTTTTGAAAGTGGCTCAATACTTTTTTACCTAGCAGAAAAATTTGATTGCTTTCTTCCTAAGAAAAGAAAAGAGCGGGCTGACACTATGTCTTGGTTAATGTGGCAGATGGGCAGTGGACCTTTTCTCGGAGGCGGATTTGGTCACTTTTATGCCTATGCTCCTTATAAAATAGAATATGCCATTGACCGTTTCTCTATGGAAGTAAAACGCCAACTTGATGTATTAGATAAACGTCTTGAAGAAAATGAGTTCATTGTTGGTGGCGAATTAACAATTGCTGATTTTGCGATTTACCCTTGGTATGGCGCTATGGTTCGTGGTCTTTTGTATGATGCTAAAGATTTTTTGGAAGTGGAGTCTTACACACATCTAATGCGGTGGACAAAGCAACTCTCGGAAAGGTCAGCATTCAAAAGAGGGCAAATTGTAAATCGTGCTTGGGATTTAGAAAAAGGTATAAAGGAACGACATAGCTCAGCTGATTTTGATGGTAAAATTTAGACTTATGTATTAATTTATTTGTATAATTTAATTTAAGATTTACTGAGAACATCTCGCAATACAGAGTCTAACCTTTCTTCGTCGGCTCCAGGTATAAGATTGTCCCCTATTATAAAGAAAGGTGTTCCTGATAATGAAGGTATGCGGGTGGCAAGGGATAAGGTGTCGGCTAGATATAGGTCAACATCTGGGTCATTCATGTCATTTTTTAGTTTTGTTATATTAAGCCCTACTTTTTCTGCAATTTTATAGATCCTATCCTCAGAAATACTGCGTTCATTCATTAATGCAAAATGAATCTCAGCAAATTTACCTTGCTTATTTGCAGCTATAGCCGCCTTAGCTGCAATTTTTGAAGTTTTTGTCCTGGAGTCTAAAATGGGTAGTTCTTTAAAAATAATTTTCACGTCTTTAGGGTAGGTTTCAATAACTTTTTCAACCCAACCAGCGGACTTTTTACAAAACCCACAATTGTAATCAAAAAATTCTACTATTGTTACTTTTGCATTCTTTTGTCCAATAGATGAATCTCTTGCGTCTTCATACAGCGCATCGGAGATTTCTGCTAAAGCTAGCCTATCTTGTTTTTTATCAAGTTCGATGAAGGCATCCCTCAGTACTTCAGGATTTTTTAACAAGTAGTTCTTAATTATTGCTTCAACTTCAGAGGTTCTTAAATCTATATCTGAATTGGCTTGAGCGCAGCCAAAAAATGCTACGCTTGAAAGGAAAACTGCAGAGATTAACGTTGATTTCATAATTAGTTCTTTATTTTAAGTTTTTGCGACTAAGGCAAAAACATTACAATGTCATTATTAATTTAAGGTTTGGGACCTCTATTTCGTCTATTTTTTTTTGCGAGCTGCGCATCAGATACAACTATAATGTCTGATGCTCGGCGCCAAAGAGGGTTTCCGCGTTCTAAATCAGTTTGTGCCCTTTTTGCGAATGATCTAGCTCTTGCAAGATCTCCAATTGCGTAAGCTTGTTCGGCAGTAGCATACTTGGCTTCTGCCTTCATACCAACCTCGCCATAAGCTCTTGAGAGAGTATACCAAGCATAGCTATTTTCTCTCTCTATATTTAGTGCTGATTTTAAGAGCTCAATAGCTTCTAAAGTTGATAAGTTATTACCTTCCTCGAGTAGCGATTGCGCAAGCGCTAATTTTAATAAGGGAGCATTTGGTTTTAACTCTAGTGCCTTGCGAGCTGGTTTGAGAGATGCTTGGCCTTGTCCACTTTCATAGAGTATTTGAGCTTTTAATTCGAAAAAATATGGATTTTTGTTATTTTCTGAAATCAAACTATCGATTTCTTTTAAAGCATTTTTTAAATCAGCTGCTTTGAAATGCGCAACGGATCGAGCATAACGAGCAGGCTGCGATTGATCAGATGGGGGATACTTTGAAAAGACTACTTGTGGGCCCTCAAGGAAACCCCTTAGTTTTGCTTTTGCCATTTCTAGTCTATTCTGCTCTTCTTCTGTATCCTTTACGTCTGTGTATTCACTTTCATCTACGACCTCTCTTAAAGCATCTATTCTGTCAGACGATAGGGGATGACCCCTGAAATAAGGATATCTTCTGGCATTTGAAAGCACCTCTTGAGCCCTAAACCTATCAAAAAAATCTATAAGCCCTTGCCCAGATTGTTTAGTTGCTTCCATATACTGTGCTGCATACTGGTCAGCTGCTGATTCATTTGTTCTGGAGTACGCGAGAGCTTCTAATTGACCAAACTGTTGGGAGCCGCCCAAGACCATCGCTCCTGCCTCTGCTTCTCCTGCTAGGATTGCAGCAATACCTATGCCAGCCGCAATTAACATAGCCCCATAAGCAGACCTGTTTCCGTAATCACTTCGTACAATATGCCCTCCAGCAATATGTCCAGCTTCGTGAGCTATTACGCCTTTTAATTGATTAGGTGTATCAGACTGCAAAATGATACCGCTATGAAGAAAAATATTCTGACCCCGGGTAACAAATGCATTCAAGCTTGGGTCATTTACAAGGTAAAGGTCCACACTACTCGGGCTCAGGCCTGCAGCCAGTAGTATAGGTTTTGTATAATCTATCATTGTCTCTTCAATCTCCGTATCACGCAATAGAGATTGTGAAAAAGCCGAGGTGTGATTTATCAATACTAAGAATAAAGAGCTTAAAATAATTAGTAATAAATTTTTTAATCTACAAATCACTTTAAGTGCCCTTTATTCATATATCTAGGTATCCTTCTTATGGTGGTTAGCGTCAAGTTAATCACGCGTAATGTTTGGGGTAAATTCATTTCATTGACAGGTTACAATTTTTCTATTTATCCAAATTCTGGTCGTATGCCTTTGTAAGTCTTATCAAAATAAGCTTTAATAGCATCATTATCTTTTTTTATATCATTACTCAAAGGCCAAATTCTATCGAGTGCAATCTCTTTATTCTCGGCATCAATTCCTATTAAAAAAATAGGTACTTTTGATGCATAAGCAATTCGTAAGTACCCTTTCTTGTAACCAAGGACTTTCGAACGAGTGCCTTCAGGCGTCAAACCTAAGTATGCATTATCTTGAGAATTAAACCATTCTGACATTTGGATGGTGATATCATTTTTTTTACTTCGGTCGATCGGAACGCCTCCTAAGTATTTCCAGAAATATGAAAACGGCCAGAAAAAAGCTTGTTTTTTCATCATGAATTTAAATTTTAACCTCAAAGACATCACGGCACTCATTGCAATTATGAAGTCCCAATTCGATGTATGCGGGGCGCCAATAATAATAATTTTTTTTTCATGTGGAAATTGGCCTGTAATTTTCCATCCCATAATTTTAAGAATAAAAGTTCCAATGATACTTCCAATCTTAGTTCCCTTACGAGGAACATGCACATTCATTGCTGGATGATCTTTTTTAGTCATTTGGCGCTCCTTTTTGTGCTCAGATAGCGAAATTTGTCTATAACTGCAATCCATGACTTGCAGGGCGCTTCTGCCCCTGCTAACCCGCGCATAAGTAATAATGGAGTTTTTCGTGAGCAATCAAAAAAATGTTGTCAACGTGGAAGATGTTAAAAAAATAGCAAGACTATCAAGGCTGCACGTTGAAGATACAGAATTGCAATCACTTGCGGATGACTTAAGTGGAATACTAGGTTGGATAGAACAACTAAATGAAGTTGATGTGGACAAGGTTAAACCTATGACTTCCGCTGTTGCGATGAAGTCCCCAATGCGAAAAGATATTGTTTCTGATGGCGGCAAACGTGATCAAATTTTAAAGAATGCACCGAAAGAAGATGATGGATTTTTTGTTGTGCCGAGAAGCGTGGAGTAAGTTCATTGACAGATTTAACTAAATATACACTTGATGAAGCTCTCGGAGGCATGAACAAGGGCGACTTTACCTCGGTAGAGCTTACACAGGCTCATATTAGCGCTTGTGAGAGTGCTACTGAGCTTAATGCCTTTGTTACAACTTCATTTGAGCAAGCTCTTGAAGCTGCTAAAAATTCAGACTTACGGCGAGCAAAGGGTGAAATAGGTATCATTGAGGGAGCACCTCTTGGGGTAAAAGATCTTTTTTGTACGGATGGAGTTAAAACAACTGCTGGTTCGAATATTCTTGATCAATTTGAACCTACTTATGAAAGCGCAGTCACCGCAAATATGAATGCACAGGGCATGGTAATGCTAGGAAAGTTAAACTTAGATGAATTCGCGATGGGTTCATCCAATGAAACATCAGCTTATGGACCAGTGATTAACCCATGGAGAAAAGAAGAAAACTTAGTTCCCGGGGGTTCATCAGGGGGATCAGCAGCAGCTGTTGCAGCTGATCTGTGCTTGGGTGCTACAGCAACTGATACTGGGGGATCAATACGTCAACCAGCAAGTTTTACAGGTACAGTCGGAATAAAACCCACTTATGGTAGATGTTCTAGATGGGGTACTGTCGCCTTCGCTAGTTCGTTGGATCAAGCGGGACCAATTGCTAAAACAGTAAAAGATGCAGCTATACTTCTTCAATCAATGGCAGGGTACGACGAAAAGGACTCAACTTCATTAAATGTTCCCGTACCCGATTGGAAAGCAAGCTGTGGTAAATCGATTAAAGGCCAAAAAATTGGTATACCAAAGGAGTATATGATAGATGGAATGCCTGACGATATAAAGAAACTTTGGGATAATGGAATTGAATGGTTAAAGGACTCAGGCGCTGAAATTGTTCCAATTAGTTTACCGCATACTAAATATGCCTTGCCAGCTTATTATGTAGTTGCGCCCGCTGAAGCGTCTTCTAATTTGGCTCGTTACGATGGGATGCGTTACGGCTTGCGAACAAATGGTTCCGATTTGAATGATACTTATGCGAGAACCCGAACGATGGGTTTTGGAGATGAAGTTAAGCGCCGAATTATGATAGGTACATATGTATTATCGGCTGGGTATTATGATGCCTATTATTTGAGAGCCCAAAAAGTAAGAGCAAGGATTGTCGAAGATTTCGAAAATGCTTGGTATAAATGCGATACTATACTTACGCCAACGGCCCCCTCTGCTCCGTTTGCTTTGGGTCGTAAAGTAGTGGATCCAGTTGAAATGTATTTGAATGATATTTTTACCGTTACCACAAATCTGGCTGGTCTTCCCGGAATTTCAATTCCCGCCGGTTTAAATGCAGACGGTTTACCTTTGGGATTGCAAATAATAGGTAAGGCATTGGACGAAGACACTGTATTTGCTACAGCTAGTGCACTTGAAAGTGCAGCTGATTTTAATTCAAAGCCAGCGAAATGGTGGATCAAGTGATTAAAAATATTTTGGTTACAATTAAGGTAAGAGAATAAAATGTTTACTGCTGAACGCGTTGCTGACGAAAAAGACTGGATTAAAGGTGAGACTGGTGACTGGGAAGTTATCATAGGTCTCGAGGTCCATGCTCAGGTATCAAGTAATTCTAAACTTTTTTCAGGCTCCTCAACTAAATATGGTGCAGAGCCCAACAGTCAGGTGAGTTTAGTTGATGCGGGCATGCCGGGAATGCTTCCAGTTGTTAATGAATATTGCATTGAGCAAGCCATTAAGACGGGCTTAGGTTTAAATGCGAAAATTAATTTGTACTCACGATTTGATCGAAAGAACTATTTTTACGTTGACCTGCCGCAGGGATACCAAATTTCCCAATTTGAACATCCCATTGTTGGAGAAGGTAATATTGAAGTTCTACCAATTGATTCCGATGGTAATACTATGGATCTCGTTACAGTCGGCATTGAAAGATTGCATCTTGAGCAAGATGCCGGAAAGTCAGTGCATGATCTCTCACCTGACGAAACTTATGTGGACTTAAACCGTTGCGGCGTTGCTCTGATGGAAATTGTTTCAAAACCTGATATGCGCTCTCCAGAGGAAGCTTCAGCCTATGTTGATAAACTAAGAGGGATTGTAAGGGCTTTGGGCACCTGTGATGGTGATATGGAAAAGGGAAATTTAAGGGCTGATGTCAATGTTTCTGTTAGAAAACCCGGAGGGGAGCTAGGAACTCGATGTGAGATTAAGAATGTAAATTCCATGAGATTTATACGCCAAGCTATCAATTATGAAGCTCGAAGGCATATTGAAATTATAGAAGCAGGTGGATCCATTGACCAAGAAACGCGTTTGTTTGATAGTATAAAGGGTGAAACACGTACCATGAGGTCAAAAGAGGATGCCCATGATTATAGATACTTTCCAGATCCTGATCTTTTACCTTTGAATATCGAACAATCTTATGTTGATGATTTAAAGGCTAAACTACCAGAGTTGCCTGACGCGATTAAGAATAGGTTCATGAGCGATTATAATCTATCTGAATATGATGCACGTATTTTGACAGCGGATAAAATAAAAAGTGACTTTTACGAACTCGTAGCAAATGGACGTGATGCAAAAATAGCTGCTAATTGGACAATGGGTGATTTATTTGGGGCGCTCAACAAATCTGGGTTAGAGTTAAATGAAACACCTGTATCAGCAAAAATGTTAGGTGAGCTTATTGATAGAATTTCTGACAACACTATTTCCGGAAAAATTGCTAAGAGCGTTTTCGAAAGAATGTTTAACGGTGAAGGCAATGCTGATGAAATTATAGAAGCTCAAGGCTTAAAACAAGTAACAGATGTAGGCGCAATTACTGCTATTGTCGATGAGGTTATCGCCAATAACAATGAACAAGCTCAAAAGGCAGTAGAAAACCCTAAATTGCTTGGTTTCTTTGTGGGTCAAGTTATGAAAGCTTCACAGGGTAAGGCTAACCCTCAAGTTGTAAATCAATTGCTCCGTGAAAAGTTGGGGCTCTAAAGTACTTGAACACTTTCTGAATTAGTTAGGGCTATTTATATTAGCTAAATTAAGGAATGAAGAATATGAAATTACAAGAAGGTCCTGCCTTTGGGGCATTAGTAATTGGATTTGGTTTCGCATATTTTATGTACGAAGCTCAAAAGAATATCTTTTTTTCTGTATTATTAGGTCTGGTTGTAGCAGTGGCTGACTACTTCTTTCTAGTTTGGGTGCACGGTTTTAAAAAAGGAAAAAAATAATGAGTTTTAATACTAACAATACCCCAAGTGTTACAGAAGCATTAGAAACGCGCATCACGTGCAGGGATTTTTTAGATAAACCTGTATCTGACGAAATTCTGAAAAGAATTTTGCAAACTTCATTACGAAGTGCATCTGGCGGAAACCTTCAGCCATGGAAAATACATATCATTCAAGGCGAGACATTAGAGAAGTTTAAAAAAACATGTGTTGATAGAATGATGGCTGGAAAAGTTGAGGAACCCACTTACCCTGCTTACCCATCACCATTATGGGAGCCGCAAAGATCGTGGCGTTATAAACTTGGCGAAGACATGTATGCGCTTATGGGTATTGAAAAAGATAATAAAATGGGCCGGCTAGCTTGGTTGGCTCAAAACGGAAAATTTTTTGGTGCACCGGTTGGTATTATTATAACGGGTGACAAAAGGTTGGATCAGCCGCAATACATGGATATCGGTATTTATCTACAAAGTTTGATGTTACTTGCAAGAGAAGAGGGCTTACATACGGCTCCTCAAGGTTGGTGGAGAAATTGGACTTCTGTTTCACATGATCTTTTGGATATTCCAGAAGAAGAAGAGGTTCTAGTTGGAATGGCTTTAGGTTACGGTAATCCAGAGCACCCCGTTAATGCTTTATATGCGGATAGAGCTAACCTTGATGATATCGCAAAATTTTATGATTAACCTTCGGCTTAAAGGTAAAAGTCACTAATAAATTATCGGATTAAGTCCCGTAATATATATTTTTGGATTTTCCCTGTAGAGGTTCTTGGGATTGTTTTGAATATTATTTTTTTAGGAACTTTATAAGATGCGAGTGACTGTCGACACCATTTAATAATTTCATCTTCATCAAGCTTTTTTCCAGATTTTATCTCTATAAAAGCACATGGCGTTTCTCCCCATTTTTTATGCTTCATAGCTACTACGGCAGCTATGCTCACAGATGGGTGGGTGTAGAGTACTTCTTCTATCTCAATAGAGGATATGTTTTCACCTCCTGAAATGATAATATCTTTTGAACGGTCTTTGAGTTGAATATAACCATCAGGATAAGTAACCCCAAGATCTCCTGAGTGAAACCAACCCCCTTGAAAAGCCTCTAAAGTGGCTTTTTTGTTTTTAAAGTAGCCTTTCATAACAACATTTCCGCGAAACATTACCTCACCAATTGTTTTACCATCATGAGGTACAGGTTCCATATTGTCTGGGTCTAATACCTTAAGGTCTTCGAGGGGTAGATACCTCACGCCTTGACGTGATTTTAATATTGCTTGTTTTTCTAGGGAAAGATTGTCCCATTCGCTGTGCCAATCATTTACAACTGCAGGGCCATAGGTTTCAGTTAGGCCATAAAGGTGAGTTACATCAAACTTTTCTTTCTGCATTGCCTCTAGTACCTTAGCCGGGGGAGGGGCAGCGGCTGTAAAAAACTGTACTTTATGCTCTAAGTCATATTTTTCATTTTCTGGTGCATTTATAATAAGCGACATAACAATGGGCGCCCCGCAAAGATGAGTAACTTTATGATCATAAAGCGCTTTCCATATTGGCCCTGATTTTACATCTCTTAGGCAGATATGTGTTCCAATTATTGCAGACATAGTCCAAGGAAAACACCAACCGTTGCAATGAAACATTGGCAAGGTCCATAAATAGTTTGAGTGTTTTTGCATGGACGTTGTTAAGGCATTGCCTTGCGCTAACAGATATGCACCGCGGTGATGAGAAACAACGCCTTTTGGGTTTCCCGTTGTGCCTGATGTATAATTAATAGAAATAGCATTCCACTCATCTGATGGCATTAGCCATTTAAAATTCGGATCTCCTTTTTTTAGAAATTCCTCATAATCTTGAAAATTTTTTGCTTTTGTTTCATGACTGTATTCGGGATCATTATATGCAATAATCAGAGGTTTTTTCTTTGATAAATTTAGGGCTTTTTCAGCTAGAACTTTAAATTCACTATCAAAGATGAAAACTTTTGCATTAGCGTGATCTAACTGAAAAGCGATTGTTTTAGCATCAAGCCTAGTGTTTATAGAGTGTATAACCGCACCGGTCATTGGTATTCCATAGTGGCACTCAAGCATTGCGGGAGTATTGGTTAAAAGAACTGAAACGGTATCGCCGGAAACTATGTTATTCTTACTTAATGCTGAAGCTATCTGACGAGAACGATCATAAAATTCTCTGTAATTATATTTCAATTTCCCGTGAACAATGGCTGTATGTTTTGGGAAAACAGATGCGGCTCGGTCGAGAAACGTTAGAGGTGTAAGTGGCTGAAAATTAGCAGGATTTTGGTCGAGATCTATATTATAGGGATTAGCCATTTTCTATCGATCATTCCAATCGGGATCTCGTTTTTCTAAAAATGCGCTAATGCCTTCTTTAGCATCCTCAAAAAATAAATTTTCAACCATAACTTTAGATGTATGTTCATAGGCCTTTGCTAGGTCCATTTCTTTTTGGGCATAAAAAGCCTTTTTACCTATTTTTACTGTTGGGCTAGATTTAGACGCAATCTTTTTGGCTATTAACGTAACGGTTGCTTCTAAGTCTTTCATAGGAGTGGAACGATTTACAAGTCCTATTTCTTCCGCACGATCTGCAGAGATCATGTCGCCTGTTAAAAGCATTTCCATACTATTTTTTTGTGATATACTTCTCGAAACTGCTACCATGGGTGTTGAGCAAAACAATCCAATATTAACACCAGGTGTGCAAAATTTAGCTTCTTCCGCGGCATAAGCAAGATCACAACTTGCAACTAACTGGCACCCAGCTGCAGTTGCCACGCCTGATACTTCAGCAATGACCGGTTTAGGACATGCTACTATAGTTTGCATCAAGTTTGAACATAGAGTCATGAGCTTTGTAAAAAAGGCTTTGCCGTGATCGGCCTCTTCCCTAGCATTTGTGATTTCTTTAAGATCGTGGCCCGAACAAAACACTGATCCTTTTGAGGAAATTACTATAACTCTTACAGATGGGTTTAAAGCAGCTTGGTCTAGTGAAGAAATAAGTTGAACAATCATACTTTCAGATAAAGCATTCCGGCGCGGAATGTCGTCGAGTGTAATGCGCTTAACACCATCGATAACATTATTAATAATTAAATTATCACTACCGGACATAATTCCTGACATATTTTATACATTTATGAGCTTAGAGGATATTCACTTTTACATTATCTGCAAGTGTATTTGCTACGAAGCAATAGCGATGAGCTCTTTCCTGCATCTCAGCAAGTTTGTCTTTTTCTACGGAAAACCCAGCATCAAACTTTACAACAGGATGCAAATCAATTTGCGTAACGGACATTCGCCCTTTTGGATTTTTTCCAAGATGTGCAACAGCATGATCCTTAAAAGATGAAACTGGCCAACCCGCTTTGGCTGCTAAGGCTAAAAAAGTCATCATATGGCAGCTGGATAATGAAGCTGCTAAAGCTTGCTCTGGGTTAGTATTATTAGGGTTTCCTCCCCAATCTGGAGCAGCATCGACTTGTAAATTATAATTGTCATTAAAGACTACATGATGACTATTTGAAAATTTACCCGTTATCAGTTCGGACTCTGATCGGCTCCATTCAAGTGTAATTGATAGATCTGACATTGGTTTTATCCTTACAAATTAGACTTGGATGCGATATTTTTCTTTGGATCATAAAAAGGTTTCTCGACAACTTTTGCATCCACAAATTTAGAGTTTATTTCTACGGTTAGTTCTGTTCCTACTGTTGAATGCTCAATAGATACCATAGCTAATGCTATATTTTGGTCAAGGCGAGGGGAGTAAACTGCAGATGTTACTTTTCCAATGTGCGTATTATCTTTAGTCACTGGCCAAAAACTCGTGTTAGGGCCCTCTAATCGATCGCAATTTAAAATTAATCCAACTTGAATTCTTTGTACGCCTTTTTCTTTAATATCCTTCAAAGCCTTTTTACCAATGAAATTGTTTTCTGTATTAAGGTTAATTAAACGCTCAAGACCTAATTCAAATGGATTTGTATTTATATCTGCATCCGCATGATATGATAGCATAGCTCCTTCAACACGTCTTATGGTCGAGGTATGACCAGGCTTTAAACCATATTGAGCGCCTGCAGCCATAATTTTTTCCCATAAGTCAGAGCCATATTTACTATCACGTAGATAAATTTCATACCCAAGTTCACTTGACCATCCTGTTCTGGAGACCACGAGTGGTATACCGTCTAACTCGACCTCTCTAAGCCAATAATATCGTAAATTTAGGATGTCTTCACCAAATAATTTTCGCATAATGAGACCCGACTTTGGCCCTTGAAGCTGCAAGGGTGATACATCGGGTTCGCAAATTTTAACATCTAAACCCGAGTTAATAGCGACGCCTTGTGCCCACAATAAAATATCTGAGTCTGCAAGGGAAATCCAAAAATAGTTTTCACTAAGGCGCAGTAAGATTGGGTCATTTAAAAGACCGCCATCATTGTTAACGATCAATATATATTTGCACTGCCGAACCTTCATTTTTGATAGGTCTCGTGGTGTTAACATTTGTATAAACTCAGCTGCGTCAGGACCAGTGATTTCAACTTGCCGTTCTACAGCCACGTCACATAATATTGCATCATTCACTAAATTCCAAAAATTTTGCTCAGGGTCACCAAAGTCACGGGGGATATACATGTGGTTGTAAACTGAAAAGCCCTGAGCTCCCCATTTAAGGCTCGAGTCAAAATAGGGAGATTTTCTTATCTGAGTTCCAAATCCGAAGTCCTTAGATTGCGACATAAAAAGCTCATTATTAAAAAATTATACCTATCGGTAAATAATTGAGAACTTATTGTAACTCATAAAAGTTTTTAATTTTATAGATAAAAATTTACTAATAAATAAAGTTCATTTTTAAACTTTAGAATTTATATATCTGTATACGAAGATAGTAGTCGTCATGGTAGTAACGAAAATTATGGAGTTGTTTCCACCAAAGCTAATGCTAGCTATCGCAGGTCCTGGACATAAACCTGTAATACCCCATCCAATCCCGAATACTGAAGCACCAAGTATTAGTTTAGTATCTATATCTTTACGTGCTGGTACCTGAAATTTATCAACAAATAAAGGTAATTTTCTATTAAAAACAGTACGATAGCCTATAAAAGTTACGGTTAATGCGGCTCCCATGACAAAAGCTAAACTCGGGTCCCAATTGCCAGAAATATCTAAAAAAGATATAACTTTTGCGGGGTTAATCATCTGCGAAACTGTAAGGCCACAGCCGAATAAAATTCCGGCTAAAAGGCAAGAGACTGAAATTTTCATATTATACTCCACCAATGACTTTTGTTAATAAGACAGTTACTATGCCTGTTGTCATAAAGGTTATTGTCGCAAGAATTGAACGCCGAGATGATAATGCATTTCCGCAAATACCATGGCCACTTGTGCACCCATTGCCAAGTTGAGTTCCTATCCCGACAAGAATTGCTCCTATTATTAAAAATGGCCCTTCTACCGGAAATTCTATAGTTAATATTCTTGGGTCTATAGCAGCCATAAATTGAGGCCCAATAATAAGTCCTATAAAAAAAGACAATCTCCAGGCTTTATTATCATTTTTTTGAATCATACCGCCAAGTATTCCGCTAATACCCGCTATTCTGCCCACACTTGCCATGAGCCATACTGCAGCCAACCCAATCATTGCGCCGCCTATTGATGCGGATATAGGTGAGAAGTTTTCCATAATGCCTGCCTGTATTTAATTATCTATACATATTACTCTTATCTATTAGGTTCTTCTGATAACTTTTCATAGAACTTCTAGCGAAAAACTGGATCATCCAAACTTCTTAGTTTGCGCGAATGTAGAGTGCCAGTTTGCGCAGCTTGTTTCATTATTGACATTGCTTCTAGACCAATATTGAGATGTTGAGAAACACGGCTTCTGTAAAACTCTTCTGCAGTGCCTGGAAGTTTAATTTCACCATGTAATGGTCTATCCGATACACATAATAATGTTCCATAAGGAACTCTATAACGGTATCCATTCGCTGCAATTGTCGCGCTTTCCATATCAATAGCAATTGCACGCGATTGGTTCAGCCTTTTTCGTAAGCTCGCATAACGCATCTCCCAGTTTCTATCATCGGTAGTAACCACAGTACCCGTGCGCACGTGCTGTTTCATTTCAAACCCAGAAAGTTTCATTACTTTACCTATGGCTTCCGTTAAGGCAATTTGAACCTCAGCTATTGTTGGTAAAGGTATTGTTGGTGGTAAGACTTCGTCTAAGATTTGGTCATCCCTTAAATAAGCATGCGCAAGTACAAAGTCCCCTAGAGTTTGAGTATTACGTAAACCCCCGCAATGTCCAAGCATTAACCAGCAGTGCGACCTTAATACAGCAATATGATCTGTAATTGTTTTCGCATTAGATGGCCCAACACCGATATTAATGATTGTAATACCTTCATTATTATCACCCATAAGATGATATGCAGGCATCTGAGGAAGCTTGAGGTCATCTGGGGGAGTATAGTCATCAGCTGAATTTACAAGTCCTACACCTGGACTTGAAAACCCCTTGTAAATACCCTTGCCAACAACTGATTTTGCATGCTCGATGAATTCGTCAACATAACGTTGGTAGTTAGTGAAGATGACAAATTTTTGAAAATGAGATGGAGAGGTTCCAGTATAATGCTTCAGGCGCTGCAGGGAATAATCTGTTCTCAAAGCAGGAAACAAGCTTAAAGGAAGGGGGCTATCATTTGATTGCTCAAATGTACCGTCTGCTAAATCATCGTGTATTGCTTTTAAGTTGGGAAGAGAAAAGAAATCCCCTATAGACCCTGAATGTTTTTTATCAATTTCAAAATTTGATGGGTCTATTGCAAAGGCTACAGGAATTTCTTCGTCGCTTAAACCAACATAGTATTCAACTTCATAACAAGACTCAATATGACCTAATTGGTCAGTGAGATAATTTTTAAAAATTCTTGGATGAGTAATTGATGTTCCATACCAACCAGGTCCACGAATACTTACAAAACCCGATAGATTTATTCCATCTAGTTTGCGTTCACGTAAATGGAGAAGAAGGTAGGGATAATGTGTGTGTTCATTTTTAGAAGTTTTTCCCGTTTTAGCAAACACGGAAAAAGATTTGTTAAGGTTATCTATTGAAATTTCATAAAGTAACTCTAGTTGATTGATTGCTGTTTTAATATTTTCGCATAGATTTAGTTGATCAAAATAAAATGGTTTGTTTCCGGTTTGATTAAAAATAATTTTTCTCCCATTCGGTCTAGTTTATTCCTCCGGATGACGAATAAAATTTCCATGTCTTAATTGAATTATCATAATAAAGTCAAGAAATTTCAATTTATCAAACTGGAGTCCTCAAGCGCGAGACGTACACATTTTTTTTTAAGACTTGACGAATTATACAAACTTTTGAGCAATAATGCTTGCTGATCACCAGACTTTTCTGCGCAAATATTTCACCCAAATGCTTTCTCCTTATGAATTAAGGCGTGCAAAGCCCCAAAGCGTGCCATAAAAGATTCTGCCTTCATCATCGATGTTTATGCCAGAGTAGAGGCTATTATATTTTTGATCGCCAATTATGTAGTGAAAGGTAGATTGTCCTTTGCTCCAGTCAAGCGCTTCAAGCGTCCATTCATTATCTCGTGCACCTATGAAATAAACATGATTGGAACCTAAGCTGACCCAAGGCACTCCATTAGGTGAACTGACCTTGGTATTAACCCAAGCTTGTTCAAGGCGTTGTACTTGAGGATTCCATTGAAATTTTTGAACTCCAAAAGGTTGGAATTTCGGGTTATTCCCGAACGGTCCAATTAACACACTTAAGGCACGGCCTTTTTTGGGAAAGAAGAATGGTACATTGCGGGGGCGGTTATTGACCACCATCGCGCCGTAGCCTGCAACTACAACAGATTGCTCTGTTTGAATGTCCTCGATGTTTAGTTCACCCATATTCACAGGAGCTTGCCCAGCTATACGGCGAGAGGGTGCATCGGGTAATGAATGCCAGTTTTCAGGAATTTCGTCACGCCAAAACAAAGTGACATTCATACGAATATCACCATCTGTTATGACAACGAATTTGTCTTCTTCATCAAACCCCATAAGACTTGGAGTTGCGCCTGTGCCATTACCCGTTCCGTTGCGGTATTTGGCCGTCCAGGCACCGTCATTCTCATCAACAGAAAACCTATCACCGGTCCAAACGACTTTATGCATGTGATTGCGCGATGCGAGGTAAATGCCGCCCGCGTTATCTATAGCAGCCGAATTTCGTACCCACCCGTATCCAACCCCTTGCGTGGTAATATCCTCAGTATCAGCATGTTTAAGGCGTATCATCCTGTACTCAGTGAGATCGCTTGACACTGCAGCAAGATAACCGTTCTCTGCTGGAATAATAATCCAGCCGTCAAATGTCATATTCATACCAACGCTAGGACCGGAAGCTTCTGGAGGTAGCTGAAAGGTGGCTTTAATAACAATCTTTGATGATGGATCATTTTTAACTGCGTCTCCATAAGCCGTTATTAGACCGTCATTATCAGCGACATAAACCCAATTATTTTTGCCTACCATTATATAGACTCCAGATAAGTCTTTAAGCGGTGACATTGCTTTGATGGCTGTAGGAATTCCAGTGGCACCATTATTTTTATTAAGTTTGGCGGTGAATTCGTTAGCCCATTCCTCGTTGTAAGTTCCAGATACTGGCGTTTCAAAATGGTCATAGATTTCATATGTTTCATCATCAAGTTTGTACAAACCATTTACCCCATTAGCCCATAAAATACGCTTCCCATTCGGATATATATTAGATGTAAAGGCTCCAAAATAACCTGGACCAAGGTGAATATATGTTATGTCATCTGAGCTCAGCCTTTTTGAGGTATCAATGGGGCCAGAAATTGCAGTGGCATCCTGTTGCGCAGGTTCACCATGCGGCATCGGATTAACGCCTTCAGCCAGGAAGGTGTTCTTTGGCGGTAAATTTGGTGTCAAATTAACACCAATTACCTCCGTCATCTGATGCGCAAGTGGTAAGTCTAAATCTGCGCGCGGAACTTGCTCTTGACGGCAAAACTTTAGAGAGATGGCTACTGTCACAGCCAAGACCAATATTATAATTACCTTTGACTTTTTCATGTCAGACTCCGGGTTTTTCTATTGAGAAATTTTTTAGTAATGCTATTGATCCTTCGCCATAATGATCCCTGTACGAATACCTACATAAGCCGCTTTATTAGGGCCCAAAACAACAGGTGCCGTTACGGATGAGTATTTATCCCAAAACCCGCCAGCCCCTTTTCCGATGAGGCGGTCCCATAAAATGTCACCTGTTTCATAATCCATGGCGGTCAAGTACCATCCACCGGTTTTAGCCCCTTCAAATGGCAGCTTGAATGTATAAATATAAATCAGGCCAGTCGTTGTGGATAACCTTGGCAAAGAGTGAGACTGCATCTGGCTTGCCCAGATAGTTTTGCAGCCTAAGCGGTCCTCATTGATATCAACCCGCGTGACCCCTGGTGCAGTTTCAAGAGCATTGCCCATATAATCATGACCAAAGTCATTTTGAACAATCAGAGCATTTTTATACGAAACAAGCGAGTTCTCCGTTGCGCTAGCTCCTGGTTTAAAAATCGGTTCCTTACAGATAACTCGCGAGCCTTCTATATCAGCCTTGCGTTTATAAACCATTATATTGGTAGAGGGGCTACCATCATCAGCAATTGACACAAGATCATCACCTATCAGTGTCGGCGAAGTACCTGACCCATGAGACAACGTACCAATCTTTTGCTCGGTGCCACGCTCATAAGCTTCTCGCCAGATCGGCTCTGGCTTGCGGGTTTGTTTATTTATACCAAACATATAAAGCGCATGGGTCGAAACCATATAAACGCCTTTCTCGTCAACTGCGAAAGAGTTCTGCACAACCTCACCAGATTCGGGTAGATTGAACAAATAAAATTTTCCATCTGCTTGGTCGCGGTAACCGATCACTCCGCCAGTAGTAACAAACCACAGGTTTCCGCTCCAATCTGGCATAACATCATGAATGTTTGCTCCTTTGGGCAAGAGATCACCCAGTGGGTAATTCTCAACTACCTTCCAAGTTAACGTCTCACCCTTTTCTATGACCTCAACAATTTTGATTGAGTTATCATTCGGGGCGAGAATTGCACGATTTTGATTGTCCAAATGGAAATAAGCTCCGCCGCTATTATCTTGATTGTCCTTTCTAGGCATCTCGTATTTAGCCAATGTTTCCAAAGTTTCTGGATCCAACAAATGCAATGTTACCTTATTAAGATTAAGCGCAACAGTAATGAGACGGCCTTTATCATCAAAAGAAATGTTGGGTGCGACGCCGACGATTTTGCCAAAAGACCTATGCTTAGAAATTGTTTTATTCCCTAGTGGCCCGCCATAATCACTCACATCTGTGTTATAACTCCCTGAATGCATGCCGCTACGCTGGGGCTCCGTCAGTAGAGGATGAAACGGAGTATCAGTAGGCGGTAAGGGCCTAGCTGCTACTGCATTACCCATCGTGCTAGGGACATCATTTTTTGGTATTTTCGTCCACACAGCATAGAGCACGCTTGCACCCAAAATGATGGCTGGTATTAAATAACGTTTTTTCATACTCGTACTTTTTTCATTACTTTTTCTAGTTTTACAGGCACACCGTGAACAACCGCATTACCTGTCAGTTCGTCCATGACGTTATGATCAGTAATATCATTAAGGCTTGCGCCTGGATGGGCATTCGCGATTCGTTGCCGGGTTCCTTTGCGAGTATGACCCCACGCGTGGGGCAAACAGATAACACCTGGCATGACGTCATCGGTAATAACCACGGGAACCTTAATACTGCCGACAGCTGAAGTGATGCACGCAATATCACCTTCTTTTAATTTCCGAGGCTCAGCATCCTTGGGATTTACAAAAAGTGTGCAAGTGGGCGGGCCTTTGACTAGGCGCTGACTATGGTGCATCCAGCCTAACGTGCGCTCAGTTAAACGCGAGATTATTAATAAGTCGTATTTTTCTTCATCATAACCTGCCACTCCATCAAACCAGCGTGTTTTCAGACGAGGCAAATCGGCGAGTATTAATTCGGGTGCAGCATCAATCTTCTTATCATCCGTAAATAAGCCTTCGGGCAAAATGCATTCTGGATTTCCAAGAAAGACACCATGCGGATTGTCTTTCAATGTGTTGAGCGTGAGGCCCTTTTTAAAGGGGTTTAATCCGGGTCCGTAAGGTCCAAACCTTAGCCCCATAGCGATAATAAATTCAACTGTGATAAGTTTACTTAAAGCACTAAGAGCGAGGGCCTTTATTTTTTTGAAGGGGTTACTTGCCTTCGTAACTGCCCAGCGCCTTACAACCTCACCTATTATTTCAAAATCCGTATATCCAGGTTTTTCTGGTTTAAATAGTCTTGGGTTATAGGCCGCCCAATTAATTGTATCGTAAGTATGATAGAATAAGTCATAATGACTTTTTTCAAAAGGACTTACTGGTGGCAATATAATATGGGCATGTCTTGTTGTTTCATTAATATACGGATCTATTGCAACCATAAAGTCAAGTTGACCTAAAGCCTTCTCAAACAGCTTCCCATTGGGCATAGATAAAGCACCATTTCCCGCTACGGCTACTAGTCCACGAATTTTTCCTTTTCCGGGTGTCATAATTTCTTCTGCCAGTACCGCTACAGGTAGTTCCATCGCGAATTCTGGGCGATTGCTTACACGACTTCGGTAAGTATCATAACTTCCTATTGAACCTTCTATTGCTGTAAATGTATCAATAGCGGTGGTGGGAAACATCATACCTCCAGGCTCATCAAAATTAGCTGTTACTAGGTTTATAACCATCATCAACCAATTACAAAGACCACCAAATTTTTGCATAGATAAGCCTGTTCTCCCATAACACACCGCAGTTTTAGAGGTTGCAAATTCACAAGCAATGCGTTCGATATCATGCTGCGAAATTCCTGTTACTTTAGCGATTGTTGGTAAGTCAAAATTGCTTAATGCAGGTTGTATTTTCTCCCAGTTTTTTATGTGAGGGCCAAGCCTACCTTTTTTTGCTAACCCTTTTGAAAATATTGTTTTTATAAGTCCAATTAGAAATAAGGCATCAGTTGCTGGTTTTATGAAGTGGTGCTCATCACAGAACCTCGCACTTTCTGTTCGTCGAGGATCGATTAAAACAACTTTTCCTCCTCGTTCTTGGATGCTTGCGAATTTTTTATGGGGATTTGCTCCTGTAGACATCATAGCCCCATTAGAAATCTTTGGATTTGAACCTAATAACAAGAAATAATCCGTTTGATCTATATTTGGTACTGTTGCCATAAATTGATGGCCAAGCATAAAATACCAGACGAAGTTGTGTGGCTGCTGATCAACTGTTGAGCCGGTATAAGTATTTTGAGTGTTTGCTACCTGACGTAAAGGGTGCACGGTTAAAAGAGCTCCTATATTATGAGCTGTACTTCGCCCTTGGTAAGTTGCTACTGCATTATTTCCATATTTTCTTTGAATGGCTGCCAGCTTAGATGTAGTTTCATTAAAGGCTTCGTTCCAGGATATTTCTATAAACTTACCATTTACCTTTTTCATTGGTTTACGTAGTCTATCCGGGTCAATGTGTATGTCTTGCAACCCAATTGCTTTTGGGCAAATTTCACCCTTACTCAAAACATGTTTTGGATCACCTTTGATTGAAAGTATCTTGCCCCCCTCGTGCTCTACAGAAATACCGCACATGGTTTCGCAAAGATGACAAGTTCTGTAATGAATTTCTGACATTACGAGACTGCTATAGCTTTATTGTTTGCCTCTAGCTCTAAGGAGAGGGCGGTAAAAATATGATCTAATCCAGAATCTATAGTAGAAGGAATATATGAGTTTTGTTGAGATTTTGATAGTGACTGATGAAATGCTATATCCATTATAGAGCAGCCAATCATGAAGCCTGTCAATGAACTCGTGGCATTTATTGTTTGCTGCTGGTTAAACCCAGCTGTCCTCAAAACGCTAAGTATTTTACTTAGTACTTCCATGGCATTAGGTCCAAAGCGCGGGGCATTCCCTAGGTATGGGTGTAGACTAGGCATGTTTTTGAGGGAGATATACATATTAGTGTAGGTTGCTCTTAGCCACTCTTTCCAATCTAAATTTGAAATTTCGTGGTTGCACACATCTACATCGCAAACAAATGCATCTAATACTGAATTAATAAGATCGGACTTATTTGAAACATGACGATAAATAGCCATGGGCGTAACATTTAGCTTGTCGGCTAAAGCTTTCATGGTCAGGTAATCGAAGCCTTTATCTTTAGCTAATTCTAATCCTGCGTTAGCAACAACGGCTCGCGATAACTGTCTTTTAGTTATTTTTTTAAATGTATTTTTCATATGTATATAACATATACATAATGGTATCATATTGTATATGACTAAAAATTTGAAAAAATATAGAATTATATCATAAAATATCTAATTAATTTAGTACCTTATGATGCTTAAGTAATACATTTTTACATATATAATAAATATTGATCTCTGATTAAGTGAAATTATTATTTTAATTGTTGCAAGTCATTCGCAAATAGAATAGTGGTGATATATAATGCAAATGCAAATCATTCTCAGTTATAAGGAGCGTTCTATGCTTAAACAAAAATCAAAACTATCTACGCTTGAATGGCTTGAAAGTCAGGCTAGTATTTTGGACTATTGGATAGAGGATGTTTTATGCAGTCCAGAAGCGGATATTAGCTTGTTGGAATGTATACAGGGGCATAGAAAATGGTTGGACAGTGAATTAAAAATTTTAAAGAACCCAAATAAATATAGATTGCCGGGATTTGCCCGGCATGCAATTTATGTGCCCAAAAGAATAAGAGACTAATTTAGTTGAAAAATTCTTATTAGTAAATTTGTTATATAAATAAGAAACTTTAATTTGGTTTATGGCGGAGACGAAGGGATTCGAACCCTCGATGGGCTTATGACCCATACTCCCTTAGCAGGGGAGCGCCTTCAACCACTCGGCCACGTCTCCGTCGGCGGGATTAGCGAAAAGAGCGTTGGGTAGCAAGCACTAATGGCTTAAAATTTTATTTTATTACTATTTTTCTGGTTTGATAGTTTTTTTCGACTAGTATTTACTAATAATAATGACTTGTTTTAAATTATGAGTATGAAATTGTTTTTTAGGAGTACAAAATGGATAATTTAAAAATTAGAAAAATCCTGATATTATTTCATTTGCTAGTAGCTGGTTTTATGGCGCCCGCTTTTATTTTAGTCGCTGTCACTGGTGGACTCCATATGGTAGGAGGGGGAGAAAAACAGCAAATTAAGCCCATAACACTCACTGAGAGCTCAAATTTAGATTTCAGCAGTGAAACAATTGAAGAAGATGTTAGAGTTTTGTTGAAGTCTAATGGAGTTGATCACGACTTTGAATATCTGAAGAATAGAGGAACATCTGCGCAAACACGACCAACTTCTAGGCCTTATATATCCTTTAAAAAGTCAAATAGTAAACTATCAGCTGATTTAGTTACTCCTAATTTTCAAAAAGCAATGATGGAAATTCATAAAGGTCATGGGCCTAAGATATTACGTAGTTATCACAAGTTAGTTGCTCTCTTACTCTTTATCGTTGTTTTTGGAGGAATTCTAGTTGGCTTAATGTCGAAAATTTACAGGAAAAAGACAATAGTTTCTTTATTTTCAGGGTCGTTAATTTATGTATTGTTGATAATCTATGGTTAAAAGTTATACAAATTCGACATTTATTTCCGTAAGTCCATCTATTTGACCTAAAAGAGTATCTCCTGGCAACACCGCCCCCACGCCTGCTGGGGTTCCTGTGTAGATAAGGTCGCCTGGCTTTAAGTCCATATCGTTTTTCAAATAAGATATAATTTCATTTACAGACCATATTAAT